>NZ_JACHGQ010000005.1:77949-183687 GCF_014202395.1 Histophilus somni | reverse complement strand
GGCTGTAGGCTGTAGGCTGTAGGCTGTAGGCTGTAGGCTGTAGGCTGTAGGCTGTAGGCTGTAGGCTGTAGGCTGTAGGCTGTAGGCTGTAGGCTCATTTTATTCCTGTGATATGTAATGTACAAATAATATATCGAGCCGACTATTGTAACCTAAATATTATGAAAAACAAAAGGATTTTTTAGTTAAATCTGATTTGATGTAAGAAGGCTTTAGTGCGTTCATGTTGTGGGTTTTCAAATAACGTTTTTGGCGATCCTTGTTCCACAATAATGCCTTTATCCATAACGACCACTACATCTGCCACATCTAAAGCAAATTTGATTTCATGCGTGACTACGACCATTGTCCAACCTTCGTTAGCAAGCTCTTTCATCGTGTTTAACACATCTTGAACTAATTCAGGATCCAGTGCTGAGGTAGGTTCATCAAACAGCATTAATTCAGGTCGAATAGCTAAAGCCCGTGCAATACCAACTCGCTGTTGTTGTCCGCCGGAAAGTTGGTGTGGATAGAGATTAGCTTTGTCTATTAGCCCTACTTTACATAATAACGTTTCCGCTTCTTGGCGTACTTCATCAGGCTTGCGTTGTTGTACTTGAACGGGTCCTTCCATGATATTTTCTAATGCGGTTTTATGTGGAAATAAATTATATTGTTGGAATACCATGCCTGATTTTTTGCGTAGCGGTAAAATGTTTTTGCGAATGTGTTTATCCGTAAAATCAATATACAGCGGATTTTCTTTGTGAAATTCGATTGTGCCTTGTTCCGGTAATTCAAGGGCATTTAAACAACGTAAAAAAGTCGTTTTACCTGAACCTGATGGTCCTAAGATGACAACAACTTGACCTTTTTCTATATCTAAATCAATTCCACGTAATACAGGATTATTGTCGAATGTTTTATGAATATTACGAATTTTAATCATCATTTATCCTTTGTTAGCGAGTAACATAACGAGCAAGTTTTTTTTCTATGCGAGCTTGCCATAAGAACAAGACAAAACAGAAACACCAATAAATCAGGGCTGCCTCAATATAAACGGGTAGGAAATCGTAAGACATATTTGCTACTTGTTGTGCCACTCGGAACATTTCCGTTACTGTTACTACCGAAGCTAATGAAGTGTCTTTGAATAAACTGATAAATGTATTACTCAGAGGCGGAACGGCAACACGAAATGCTTGCGGTACAATAATTCGGCGGAAAGTTTGCATATAAGTCATGCCGATTGTGTAACCGGCTTCCCATTGTCCTTTAGGGACGGATTGTATCGCCGCTCGTACCGTTTCAGAAGCATAAGCACCGACATTTAATGAGAAACCGATAATTGCGGCAGGAATAGGATCAATAAAAATCCCCAGTGCAGGTAATCCATAAAAAACGATGGATATTTGCACCAGCATTGGTGTCCCACGAATAATTGAAATATAAATTTTTGTTATAAATAAAAAGAGGCGATGGATAATGCTATGGCTCGGACTCACTCGAATTAACGCAACAGCAATCGCAATAACCATTCCCAATATAAATGATACGATAGCAAGCGGTATTGAAACTAATACCGCCGCTTTGACCATGGGAAAAAATCCATTTATGACTAATTCTGCTCTTGCCTCAGTCATAAAAGGCAATGAGGCAAGGAAATTATTTAACACTGATATCTCTACCAAAGAATTGTTCACCTAATTGTTTTAATGTGCCATCGTTGCGTAATTCTTCGATAGCTGCACTGATTTTTGCTAGTGCTTCATCATTATTTTTATTGACAATAAGACCCGCCCCCACTTTATCTTCAGATTCCCATACCGGTTTTAAACCTGAATTTGGGTATTTTTTCAAATAATCCAATAAGGCTAGTGCATCGTTAAACGTCATATCTGCTCGTTTTTGTTGTATGAGTAATAAGCCTTGTGCCATGCCGTCAATAGGAACAATCTTAGCTTGGTATTTTTGTGCCAATTCACCATAGTTTGAGCTAAGTGTTTGTGCTGCTTTTAAGCCTTTTACATCTTCAACTTGTTTAATGCGAGTTTCATTATCTCGTGCTACTAACATTGCTCCGGACCAACTATAAGGTTCAGATTTGTCAAAAGTGGCTTGACGTTCAGGTGTTGTTAATGCGACTTGGTTTGCTACCAAATCAAAACGTCCTGCTTTTAAACCGGCAAGCATCGCATCCCATTGTGTTTCTTTAAATTCAACGGTTACACCTAATTTTTTAGCTACTGCACGAGTAACTTCAACATCATATCCCGTCAATTTTCCGGTTGAGTCATGGTAAGTGAAAGGTGCGTAAGTTCCTTCTGTACCGACAGTAATCGTTCCTTTGTTGTTAATGCGATCTAATAAACTCGCTTGAGCTGAGGCTTGTGTGTTGGCGGCTATTGTCAAAACAGCAGTGAATAAAAATGTTATTTTTTTCAACATAAAAGCTCCTTTCAGTAAAAATTGGGTTGCGGTAAAAAAGAGTGCTTGGCATTGTAAAAGAAATGTTAAATATTACAAATAACTTTCGGGAATATGTTATGCAGAATGGGTGTTTTTATCGAGAGAATTAGAGAGCTTACGAGCCGAAAACGCCTTGATACAGCAACAATACAGCGAAATAAGGGAATGAGCCTATGACACCAACCGAAAAGGCATTAAAGCGGATTGAAGTATTACTAAGCAATGAGCACCGCAATAAATTAACCTTGTGGGAAATAAACTTTCTCAACAGTTGTGCCAAACTTGCTGGAAACACCTATAAATTTGATACTTTCACGATGAAACAAAAACAAATGATCTACAACTTATACAAAAAAACAAAGTCGTAACGCTTGCGGTCGTTGAAACTTGCTTTCAACGTTCGCAAGGGTTGAGCAACCGTAGCGACAGCGTAGGGCGGTAGGCTTGAAAATTTGAATGATAAGGCATACAATACAAGAAAGGGACGAACCGAAGTCCGCCCCTTGGTTGGGTTGCTATCTTGCGATAGGGGTATCAGCAGTTAGCAACAGAACAATTACCAGGATTAAAAACAATCTAAATAATTTCACGCATAATCACCTCCTTAGATCGGTAAGATTTGGGAGGATATAGCTAACCCGAGTACCAGTCGGGTTAACTACAACACCCGACCAACCGTAGAATAGTATAACATAAACCGCCTACAATGGCGGTTTTGTTTTATGGAGCGATGAAAAATGATCAGAATTTAACGCCTAAAGCTCAAGCTGAAAAATCCGCAGGAAGCAGGATCGAGTAAAGGAAAATCAAGCGATATTTCGTTATGGCACTTGAAATAATCCTATATTATGCACAAAGGGCGTAAGCTGCCATAAAAGCTAGAAGAAAAACACCGAGACTATGAAGTTCAATAAAAATGAGCTTTGATAAGTGAATTAGGACTTAAAAAAGCTCATTTTGTTATATCGAAAAGGTCAATGTAGCCAGAATAAATAGGCAAATGTACCGATAAACAGTACGCAAATAATATTTAAGACAACACCTGCACGAACCATTTCTTTTTGTTTAATTTCGCCTGTACCAAAGACAATTGCATTCGGCGGAGTTGCAACCGGTAACATGAAGGCACAAGAGGCACCTAAACCAATGATCAATGCTAAACCTAATTCAGGCATGCCAAGTGACCGTGCAATAGAAATGAAGATAGGAACTAATAACGCCGCACTTGCACTGTTTGAGGTAAATTCAGTTAAGAAAATGATAAAGGCGGCAACTAATAAACCGATAAGATAGAAGTTCCCACCTTCGATCATGAAGACTATGCCGTCAGCCAAAACTTTGCTCGCACCTGAGTCTTGTAATACCGCACTTAATGTTAAACCACCACCGAAAAGCATTAATACGCCCCAATCCGTATTATCTTGTAACTGTTTCCAAGAAATTACGCCGCTGACGCAAACGGCAATAGCGGCAAGTAATGCGATGACACTGTCAAAACTGGCAATATTTTTTTCCAACCCTAATAAAGATGACAGCATTGGGTTGAGTTTGGCACTAAATATCCAGCAAAATGCAATAGTTACGAAAATAAGTAATGTAATGATCCGTTGATTATTCATCTCAACTTTCTCAAAGTTTTGTTTGAAACTCGCCTTGAGATTCGGTTTAAAGATAATGTAAAGAGTACCGATCATGATTGGCATAAGAATAAGCATGATAGGTAAACCGAAATAGAGCCAATCGGAGAAAGATAATTTCAATTGAGAAGCAACAATTGCGTTGGGCGGACTACCAATGACAGTTCCCATACCGCCGATACTCGCACTGTAGGCAATACCTAATAAGACGAATACATAAGTGTTATGTTCTTTCGTTCTATCTAATTGGCTAAGAATACCCATAGCTAACGGCAACATCATCGAAGCTGTTGCAGTATTACTCATCCACATAGAAAGAAATGCGGTAATTGAGAAAAGATAAATGACGCCAATAAAGAGATTTCCTTTTGCCAGCATCATTATTTTATTGGCGATCATTCTATCCAATTTTTGAATATGCAGTGCGGTAGCGAGGGCAAATCCTCCAAAGAAAAGGAAAATAGTTGGTGCTGAATAAGAAGCTAAAGCGGTTTTTGTTGTGACTAAGCCTAATGCAATTGCTATAAACGGCACCAATAAGGCTGTTACTGTTACATGCAGTGCTTCAGTTAGCCATAACACAGCAATAAAGACTAATAAAGCCAGTCCTTTATTTGCTTTTTCATCAAAGGGTAAAACATAAAGTAGAACAAAAAAAACGATAACATCAAGAATGAATATTAACGCATTTTGGTTAAAAATTGATTTAGAAACTGTTTTGCTCATAAGGTTATCCTGCTTAGATAAAATATTGAACTATCCCTATTTTGGGGTGGGAATTTGAGTGAAAGTTACCAAATGGTAAAAAAAATGCAACGACCTTTTGTTTTTTTTGTGAGGTATGTCTAAAAAATAAAAAGTGCGGTCTTTTGAACCGCACTTTTGTAGGAATTAGTGCTGAATGGTGATTATAAGCTATCAAACTCTTCTAAATCTAAAGGCTCTTGAGAAAGAATAATGCCGGTAAGATCTGCATAAACATAGTCATCAGGAAAGAAGGTTACGCCACCAAAATTTACCGGAACGTCCGTTTCTCCTATGCTTTGTTCATCTGAACCGACAGGGATAGGTGCAAGTGCTTGAATGCCGATATTTATGTTTTCTAATTGTTGTAATTGACGAATTGCTCCGTATACGATAATCCCTTCCCAGCCGTTATCTGCCGCTAATTGTGCTAAGTTTGCATCAATTAATGCACGGCGAACCGCACCGCCACCATCAATTAATAGCACTCGACCCTCGCCATTTTCTTCGAGAATTTCACTGATTAATCCATTGTTTTCAAAGCATTTGATTGTGGTGATTTTCCCAAAGAACGTGCTTTTGCCGCCAAAACTGGAAAAAATAGGCTCAACAACATCAATTTGATCGAGGTAAATATCACAAAGTTCAGCAGTATCAATATACATAGGGTTTTCCTTCTATATTTCGGACAGTTGTTAAGTATAACCAATATTAGTTTACAAGCAAGCTCAAACTGAATAATAGATTCGTGAACAAGGCAAGTAAGGACATTTGTGCAAGCATTGGGCGTAAATGTAACGGATTTTTATTGCGATACACAAAATGTGCATGCTTGATCAGCAGTGGAAAAGAAAGAATAAAGATAAAATTTGACCAATGTGTAAATGTGTATAAGGCAAAAATAATATAACTTAATGCACTGAGCAATAGAATAATGCAATGATAAATACGTGCATTTTCAGCACCTAAACGTACTGCAAGGGTATTTTTACTCGCTTTTCTATCTTGTTCAATATCACGTAAATTATTGATATTTAATACCGCAGTAGCTAATAAGCCTGTTGCGGTAGCAGGGAGAAAAATAAACCAATTTAGCTGATGGGTTTGCAGATAATAAGTACCGCCAACACCGAGCAGACCGAAAAATATAAGTACCGAAACATCGCCTAAACCTAAATAACCATAAGGTTTTGTACCTACGGTATAAGTAATTGCGGCAAGAATGGCGAGTAAACCCAAAAGTGCAAAGGCAACAAGATCAACAATTGTTTGATAAGCATTCACAATCAGTAAACTGCCGGAAATCAAACTCAAGAATACAACAAGAATAAGTCCCTGTTTTAATTGTTTTGCGTTAATAGCACCTTGTTGAATAGCACGCAACGGTCCGATACGTTCTTGTGTATCGGAACCTTTTTGATGATCTCCATAATCATTGGCAAAGTTGGATAAAATTTGCAATAGCAAGGTCGTTAATAAACAAAGTAAAGTTGTTGTCCAACTGAACTGTTGTGACCAATAAGCCAATGCCGAGCCAGTCATAATTGAGGCGGCAGCCAAAGGTAAAGTTTTGGGTCTAGCTGTTTCAAACCACATTTTGACACTATTATTTGCCATAATATCCACATTATAATTGATACAGAAAATGAAATTTTCACCAAGCGTGTAAATTTGCGTTATTCTACTGTTTTATTAATGAGTTTTTAACTGTTTTAAGGAAAATATGTCTAAATTTTTACTTCATCTTACGCCGATTGCAATCATTCATACGCCGTATAAAGAAAAATTTTCCGTCCCTCGGCAAGCGAATTTAGTTCAAGACGGGACAGGTATTGTGGAGTTGCTTCCGCCGTTTAATTGTCCGGAGGCTGTACGTGGACTGGAGCAGTTTTCTCATTTGTGGTTAATTTTTCAATTTGACAACGTGCCGACAGGTAAATGGCAACCTACAGTACGACCTCCCCGTTTAGGAGGTAATGAGCGTATTGGTGTTTTTGCTTCTAGATCGACACATCGCCCAAATCCTTTGGGTTTATCTAAAGTAGAACTTCGTGAAATTGAATATAAAAACGGAAAGGTTTTGTTACATCTCGGCTCGGTAGATTTGGTTGACGGCACACCAATTTTTGATATTAAACCTTATATTGCCTATGCGGATAATGAACCTAATGCAAGATCGGGATTTGCCCAAGAAAAGCCAAAGCAGGAATTGCGAGTGGAATTTAGTCCTGAGGTGCAGGCAACACTGGAAAAACTGGAAAAAAAACGACCGCACTTGAAGCGTTTTATTCGAGAAGTTATTCAGCAAGATCCCAGACCTGCCTATCAGAAAGGAAAAAATTTGCATAAAATTTATGGTATGGCACTGTATGAATTTAATGTTCGTTGGAGAATTAAACATGATGATGTTACAGTGGCGGAAGTGATTCACATTCAGCATGTTTGATCTTCAAATAAATTTTTTGATCCACTTCACATTTTTACAGTTTTCTTTTTTCTTTTTATGAAATTTTCCATTAAACTACTTTTTGTTTAATCGAAACGTTTCGATGATAATTATCAATGTTTTCTCTGAATAATTTCAGAAAAATGGGAGAAAATTAATATGAAGAAAACAAAATTATTAAATGCGAGCTTATCACATTATATTGCAACGTTAGGCCATACAGACAGTTTGGTTATTTGTGATGCCGGATTGCCTATTTCAAATCAAGTTGAACGTATTGATTTAGCGTTGGAGGCAGGCGTTCCCGCCTTTTTACAAACTGTTGATGTGGTTATAAGTGAGATGTTTGTGGAGCATGCTGTTGTGGCGAAAGAAATTAGAGAAAAAAATCCGCAAATTCATGACGCACTTTTAGATTCGTTAAGAAAATTATCAGAACAACAAGGCAACTGCATTGCCGTTGAATATGTGGAACATGAAGAATTTAAAGTATTAAGTTCTGAGAGTAAAGCTGCTGTACGTACAGGGGAATTCTCGCCGTATGCCAATATTATTTTGTATTCAGGTGTGCCGTTTTAATCAGTTGAAGAGAGGTATTTATGCAAGTGGAAACCTTGCTCAAAATTACCGGTGTAGATAAATCTTTTCCGGGTGTTAAAGCACTTAGTAATGCTTGTTTATCTGTTTATGCGGGACGAGCAATGGCACTTATGGGAGAAAATGGTGCAGGTAAATCAACGTTAATGAAGGTTTTAACCGGAATTTATAGCAAAGATAGCGGTTCTATTGAATATTTAGGAGATGTTGTCAATTTTAAAGGACCTAAGGATTCTGAAACGGCAGGAATTAGTATTATTCACCAAGAACTGAATTTAGTTGCAAATTTAACCGTTGCTGAAAATATTTTTTTGGGGCGTGAATTTACAACCTCTTGGGGAGCAATTGATTGGAAGAAAATGTACAGAGAGGCTGATAAATTATTAGCACATTTGGGTGTGTCATTTCGCAGTGATCAGCTTTGTTCGGAATTGTCTATTGGTGAACAACAAATGGTTGAGATAGCAAAAGCGTTGAGCTTTAAATCAAAAGTGATCATTATGGATGAACCGACAGATGCCTTGACAGATACGGAAACGGAAACGCTTTTTAACGTTATTCGTGAATTAAAAGAACAACATTGTGGCATTGTATATATTTCTCATCGGATCAAAGAAATTTTTGAAATTTGCGATGATGTAACAGTATTACGTGATGGACAGTTTATTGGTGAAAGTGCGGTGCGAGATCTCACGGAAGATCGTTTAATCGAGATGATGGTTGGTCGCTGTTTAGAGGAGCAATATCCGCATGTTGAACAAGATCGTGGTTCTGTTCGTTTGGAAGTAAATCAGCTTTTCGGTAGCGGAATATGTGATGTGAGCTTTAAACTATATAGTGGTGAGATTTTAGGTGTGTCAGGCTTAATGGGTGCTGGTAGAACTGAATTGATGAAAGTGCTATATGGTGCTTTGCCTAAAGAAAAAGGTGAAGTGCGGTTAAATAATAAAGTCATTTCTAATAATTCTCCTCAAGACGGTTTAAGAAACGGTATTGTATATATTTCTGAAGATCGTAAAGGCGACGGACTAATTTTGGGTATGTCTGTAAAAGAAAATATGTCTTTGACCGCCTTGGATCATTTGTCAAAAGCCGGAAAAATTAATCATCAAGCAGAAAAAATGGTGGTAGATGATTTTATTGAGTTGTTCAATATTAAAACCCCAAACCGTGAACAGCAAATAGGCTTGCTTTCTGGCGGCAACCAGCAAAAAGTGGCAATTGCTAAAGGGCTAATGACTCGTCCTGATGTACTTATTTTAGATGAACCGACCAGAGGCGTTGATGTTGGTGCGAAAAAAGAAATCTATCAATTGATTAATAAATTTAAACAAGAGGGATTAAGTATTATTTTGGTTTCATCTGAAATGCCGGAAGTACTTGGGATGAGTGATCGGATTTTAGTTATGCACGAAGGTCGTATTAGTGCTGAATTTAGTCGTGAAGAGGCAACACAAGGAAAATTACTTGCCGCAGCACTCGGGAAACATAATTAAGGGAATTGTATGAAATCATCATTTAAATTGGGAAAAATGTTATTAGAGCAACGTTCAGTTATTGCTTTGTTGATACTTATTGCTATTGTATCAATGATTAATCCTGACTTTTTCAGTATTGATAATATTCTTAATATCTTACGTCAAACGTCGATAAATGCGATTATTGCAGTAGGTATGACTTTTGTAATTTTGATTGCAGGGATTGATTTATCCGTCGGTTCTATTCTTGCGTTGACCGGTGCGGTTGCCGCTTCATTAGTTAGCATGGAGTTATCCATTTTTATGGTTATTCCGTTAACGCTATTATTGGGGACTTTTTTGGGTAGCGTAAGCGGTTTTATCGTTGCAAAAGGCAAAGTACAGGCATTTATTGCCACATTAGTTACCATGACTTTATTACGTGGTGTGACTATGGTTTATACTGAAGGTCGTCCGATTAGTACGGGATTTTCTGAAACGGCAGACAGCTTTGCTTACTTAGGTACAGGTTATTTATTGGGTATTCCTTTGCCGATTTGGTTAATGGTAATTGTATTTGCGGTTGCTTGGTATGTTTTAAAACACTGTAAAATCGGACGCTATATTTATGCTTTAGGCGGTAATGAAAATGCAACGCAGCTATCAGGCATAAATGTTAATAGAATTAAAATATTTGTGTTTGCAGTGAGCGGCTTTTTATCCGCACTTGCCGGATTGATCGTCACTGCACGTTTATCTTCAGCACAACCGACAGCCGGTGTGTCTTATGAATTAGACGCGATTGCAGCCGTCGTTGTCGGCGGAACCAGTTTAATGGGCGGTAAAGGTCGTGTTATGGGTACATTAATCGGTGCATTGATTATCGGTTTTTTAAATAATGCACTGAATTTATTAGATGTTTCATCTTACTATCAAATGATAGCAAAAGCGTTGGTTATCTTAATTGCGGTGCTTGCGGATAACTATTTAGGTAACAAAAAAGCATAAACTCAATATCTTTATAGGAGATTTTAAAATGAAAAAATTAACAACTATTGCATCAGCTGTCATGTTAAGTCTTGCTTTTAGTGGTGTAGCAATGGCAAAAGAGACAATTGCATTAGCGGTGTCAACTTTAGATAACCCATTCTTTGTGTCACTTAAAGACGGTGCACAGAAAAAAGCGGATGAATTAGGTTATAAATTAGTCGTGTTAGATTCGCAAAATGATCCTGCGAAAGAACTGGCTAATGTTGAAGATTTAATGGTTCGTGGTGCAAAAGTATTATTGATCAACCCGACAGACAGCGAAGCGGTTTCAAATGCGGTTGCTATTGCCAATCATCGTAATGTTCCTGTCATTACCCTAGATCGTGGAGCGGCAAAAGGTAAGGTAGTGAGCCATATCGCTTCAGATAACGTAGCCGGCGGTAAAATGGCAGGTGACTTTATTGCACAGAAATTGGGGACAAATGCCAAAGTTATTCAACTTGAAGGTATTGCCGGTACATCTGCAGCACGTGAGCGTGGCGAGGGTTTCAAACAAGCTATTGCAGAACACAAATTTGACGTATTAGCCAGTCAGCCGGCTGATTTCGATCGTACTAAAGGCTTAAACGTTATGGAAAATTTATTAGCAAGTAAATCCGCAGTTCAAGCTGTATTTGCACAAAATGATGAAATGGCATTGGGAGCGTTACGTGCTATTAATGCGGCTAATAAAAAAGTACTGGTAGTCGGTTTTGATGGCACTGATGATGGTGTTAAAGCAGTTAAAAGCGGTAAATTAGGTGCAACTATTGCACAACAACCGGAACTTATCGGTAGTTTAGGCGTTGAAACTGCTGATAAGGTATTGAAAGGTGAAACCGTCGCAGAGAAAATTCCTGTTGACTTAAAAGTCATTGTTAAATAATAAAGTGAGGACATATTTATTGTCCTCATTTCTTGATATAAACAATAAGGGCGATTTTGTTTATTTTCTGATAAGGATAAATGATGAGTAAAACTCTTACTGTTCTTGGTAGTATTAATGCAGATCATGTTATTTCTGTACCGCACTTTGCCAAACCGGGCGAAACACTAAGTGGTAAACAATATCATATTGCTTATGGCGGAAAAGGTGCAAATCAAGCTGTGGCAGCAGCAAGATTAGCGGATTTTAGCCAAGGTGCAAAAGTGAATTTTATTGGTTGTATCGGTGATGACGATATTGGGCAAGCGATGAAAAAAGCATTTGCACAAGATGGTATTAATGTTGCAACGATTACTGAAATACCTAATGAAATGACCGGAATTGCAATGATTCAAGTGGCTGATAGCGGAGAAAACAGTATTGTCATTTCTGCCGGTGCAAATGCATATTTAACGCCTGAGATTGTAGATAAATTTGCGACAGAAATTGAGCGGGCGGATTATTTACTCATGCAATTGGAAACACCGTTGAACGCAATTTTGGAAGCAGCTAAATTAGCTAAGAAATATGGTGCGACAGTCGTATTAAATCCTGCTCCTGCGAGCCAATTACCTGATGAATTGCTCAGTTTATTAGATATGATTACGCCGAATGAAACAGAAACGGAAATTTTAACCGGTGTGAAGGTAACCGACGAGCAAAGTGCGGCGAAAGCAGCGAGTGTTTTGCATCAAAAAGGTGTTGCTACTGTGTTGATTACGTTAGGTTCAAAAGGTGTTTATGTGAGTCGGAAATCTTCGACACAAGAACTGGGGCAAAATAAGGTTATAGCTGGATTCAGAGTAAATGCTGTAGATACAACTGCAGCCGGTGATACGTTTAATGGGGCATTTTTGACCGCACTTTTAGAAAATAAATCTCTTGACGAAGCTATTCGTTTTGCACATGCGGCGGCAGCGATTAGTGTGACGCGTCAAGGGGCACAACCTTCCATTCCAACTCGTCGAGAAACATTAGACTTTTTGGCACAACATTAATTAATGTAAGGGCGTTGAAGATGGCTACAATGAAAGATATTGCTCGAATTGCACAGGTATCAACGTCCACTGTTTCTCATGTGATTAATAATTCACGTTTTGTCAGTGAAGAAATTCGGCAGAAAGTCATGGCGGTAGTGGAGCAACTGAATTATACGCCCTCAGCATTGGCTCGCAGTTTGAAAGTCAAAGAAACTAAAACAATCGGCATGCTGGTAACTACGAGTGATAATCCTTTTTTTGCTGAGGTTGTGGCGAGTGTTGAACGTTATTGTCGCCAACATCATTATCATTTGATCTTATGCAATACCAATGATGACAGTATTTGTTTGCAAGAAAATCTGCAAAATTTGATACGCAAGCAGGTCGATGGATTGCTCTTGATGTGTACGGATAGTGCCTTTGAAACCAGTCCTTTAAATTTAACTGTTCCTACTGTCATCATGGATTGGTGGCCGACAGAGCTAAGTGCGGATAAAATTTTTGAGGATTCCGAGCTGGGCGGATATTTGGCGACACGGACTCTTATTGAGCATCAACATCATGATATTGCGATTATTACGGGAAATCTGAAAAAGCCTCTTGCTCGTAATCGTTTGAAAGGCTATAAGCAAGCGTTGCAAGAATACAACATTCCTATTCGTGATAAATGGATTATTGAAAGTCATTTTAACTTTGAAGGCGGAATTAAGGGAATGGAACAGTTGTTACAATTGAAACAGCGTCCAAGTGCGGTGTTTGCTTGTAGTGATACCATTGCAGTGGGTGCTTATCAAGCTGTTTGGCGTCATGGGTTATCTGTGCCTGAAGATATTTCCATTATTGGTTACGATAATATTCATTTAGCACAATATCTTTCTCCTCCACTCAGCACCGTTCATCAACCTAAAGATGAATTCGCACACTTGGCAGTAGATACATTGTTGCAACGAATAAAAAATCCTACCGAAAGTTACCGCACGTTGACGTTAAAACCTGAGATAGTATTGCGTCAATCTATTTGTTCCTGTTTTTTGCCTAAGTCCGCATAGAAAAAAGACCGCAAGTGCGGTCTATTATTTATCTCCAAAATTTCCACCAGCTTGTGCGTTTTGCTTCCGGACCTTGAATGATTGTATTATTGATATATTCTTTTTCAACATCAGGTAGCGGTTTATCTAAATTAACGTCGGTGACAATACCGCGTCGATCAAAATTCACAATAAAAGTATGTTGCTCAGGTGCATTATAAGATTTTTGTTGTAAAAATACGTAGTACCAAGTTTGATTGCTAAATGGATCTATTAGCATTGGCGTACCAAGTAAGTACTGAACTTGTTGTGCATTCATGCCCACTTTCACTTGTTCTACAGCGGTAGATTCTAAATAGTTTCCTTGTGGAACATCAATACGATAAACGATTTTTTGAACACTGGAACAAGCGGTAACGCTTAATCCTAAAATCATAGCAGGAATAATAAATTTTAATCGCATATTTTGTTTACCTTAACTCGTAATAACGTCGTGGATAATAACTAAAATTCGTAAAATTGCCAACTTATTCTTTTGTTTGGCGTTGTAGTTGATCGCGTAAATTCGGCGGTAGTCCTGTAATGGTTAAACTATCCGTTGCTTCATCCCAAAATATACGGCTGTTTAATAACTCGGCATCAAAACTTAATGTGATACCTTTTCCTGAGCCGGAAAATTTAGTCAGCGATTTTAATGCAGTACGTACGGGAGGAATATTTTCTTCTAAGCCATAATTTTGGCTGACAGCGAAATCAACAAAAGACTGTTCATTTAGAGTGGGTATATTGGCAGAAAGTTCCCTGACAACGATTTCTTCGCCTACATTTATTTGTCCTTTACAATAATCGAATACTTGTTTTTTGACCGCTTGAGTTTGTTCTTTTGTCAAATCCGCCTGTTGGCAGTAGTCACTAACTGCTTGTAATAAACATTGATTTTGTGCTTGAGGATTTAATCCCTCTTCTGCACCTAAAAAATCCATAAAAAAGTCAGCAATTTTGCGTCCAACTCGACCTTTAATAAAAGTCAGATAACGAGTTGATTTTGCATCTAAATGCAATTCGGTTAAATTAATTCGGCAAGCAATATCAAATTGAGTAATATCAAGATAATGCGTTTGTTTTATTTCCAGATTTTCATCAACCAACATACTATAACGGCTATCTAATAATGCGATGAATAAATAATCTGTTGCGAGAAAATTGTATTGACACAAAATTAACGTGCCATCATTGGCAAAACTGTATTTTCCCAACTCTTGACGTAATAATTCTGCTGATTGATGACTAAATGCCAAGAAATCAATATCGTTTTCCAATGTGCGGTTGAGTATTTGAGCAAAATTTGAGGTTTCTTGGAATACTCCATAGGCTTTTGTTTTATTTTGATACTCTTGATGTAATTGCAACATCATTTGTTCTGTTTCCGCTGTAATTGGTAATAATTCATCACGTAAGTGCGTTTTTAGTTGAACGGTATTTTCATCTTGTGATGTTTTAACCAATTGATGCAAAACAATTTGATTAACTATAATGCTCATTTTGTTCAAATCCTGTTTATGATAAAAATTCTTAATATTATAACCGCACTTTAAGGAAAATATGCTAGTATGTGTCCAAATTATTCGTTTCTATTTATATTTAGCGTACAAAATTAAATGGCAAAAATTTCAAAATTTCAAGATAAACAAGTTGAGGCAATATTGAATGATATGATCGCTGTACTGGAAAAGCATCAAGCTCCGGTAGATCTTTCTTTAGTCGTATTGGGCAATATGGTAACCCATTTGTTAAACAGTAGTGTTGGGTCGCAACAACGTATTGTGTTGGCAAAAGTATTTTCCGATGCTTTAATGAATTCAGTAAAAAATAGTAAATAATATGTTTGGAATTAAAACAAGCAAGCAATATCGTGATGAATTATCTCGTAAGATTACGTGGGGACATTGGTTTGCTTTTTTTAATATTTTGTGGGCAATTGTTATTGGTAGTCGTTATGCCTTTATTATTGATTGGCCGCATACTTTATTCGGTAAAATATATTTTTTTATTAGTTTATTGGGGCATTTCAGCTTCATTGTTTTTGCTCTCTATTTGCTCGCTCTCTTTCCTCTCAGTTTTATTATAAAAAATGAACGCACTTTTCGTGGTATAAGCGTTATTTTAACAACGATAGGTGCAACCTTACTGTTGGTTGATACAGAGGTGTTTTCTCGTTTTAATTTACATCTTTCAACCCTCGTTTGGAATTTGTTGGTTAATCCTGATGATGGTAAGTTATCTTATAAGTGGCAAATATTTTTTGCACCTATGCCATTGATTTTATTTGTTCAAATGCTTTTCTCACGTTGGGCATGGTATAAATTACGCAGTTTAGAGAGACAAAAATGGATTAAAGGTGTTGCTCTTGTATTTGTTGTTAGCTTTATTGCTACACATATTCTTTATGCTTGGGCAGATGCGTATATTTATCGCCCGATTACCATGCAAAAATCGAATTTCCCTCTATCTTATCCAATGACAGCACGTTCATTTCTCGAAAAACATGGTTTCTTAAATAAGTCTGAATATGAAAAAACCTTAAATGAGCAAGGTCGTCTTGATGCGTTAAAAGTGAATTATCCAAAGCAGAAATTGACTTTTTCCGATGAGTTGCCAAAGACGAATATTGTCCTTATCACTATTAGTGGATTACGCCATGATGCAGTTCGACAGGATATAATGCCTAATTTATTTGCATTTTCTGAGAATTCAACTGAATTTACTCATCATTACAGTTCAGGAAACTCTCTTAATCAAGGTTTGACAGGATTGTTTTATGGATTGAATGCTAATTATGCGGACAGCTTACTTAGCAATAAAACAACACCTGTATTAATTGAGCAATTGAAACAAGGAAAAGTGCGGTATGAAATTGGGTTATTCGGTCAGAATTTATCCCGAAGTGCGTTATTGAAGAAAAGTATTTTTGCGAATGAGAAAATAAGAAATGACAGCAACGCATTTACCCAGCGTTTTATTGAGTTTGTTAATACTCGACAACAACAGCAAAAATTATTTTTTGCCTATCTAAATTATTCACTGAACAGCAATTTGACTATTGAACAATATTATCAAAAGTTATCTGAAATTGATGATGAGATTGGTTCGGCATTTAAGTCGATAGATTTTACTCATACCATTGTGATAGTGACTTCCGAATATGGTTATAGTTTTGATTTTTCTGATAAAAAAAGACCAACTAATTATTTTGCAAGAGAAGTAATTCAAGTTCCAATGATTATAAGATGGGAAAATTTACCTATCGGTAAAGTGAATAAATTGAGTAGTCATACCGATTTGGTCCCAGCCTTAATGAAACATATTTTTAAAGTAAAAAATCCAATTAGCGATTTTTCTCAGGGGCAGGATTTATTTGATTTGGATGATAATCGTAGTTGGGTTCTTGCCGGTAATTACCGGTGGAATGTGATCATTACACCGGATGATTCGCAATATCATATTGATAGGAATGGGCATTATCAAAAATACAATCAACATTATCAAAAAATTTCGTCAACACAACCTCCGTTAGGATTATTCTTAGAAGTATTTTCACAGAATACGGCTTTCATCGAAAAATAGATTTATTAGAGGTAAGCCGTTTTTCGAGATGAGAATGCTAAGAGTGGAAGCGTATTCTGTTTTATAAAAAAAAGCGTTTCTTTTGTGGGGGAAGAAACGCTGAAATGTTGGAGTGATTATCTATTATTGTTTGAGTGATATAGATGATAATTGTTCTCAAATAGCTTGTCAATAAATAAATAAAAATTATTATCAATTTTTTTCTTGTCTTTAATTATTCTAGGTAATTCACTAAATTTGTTAGATAAAGTGCGGTCGGTTTTTGATGAGAAAAATCAAATTTTACAGCATAGCTATAAACTTCAACACCTTCTTTAACTGCTTGCTGCAGTAATTCGGCATAATCAGGATCAATAGATTTTGCAACAGTGAAGCGATTAAAACCGTCGTGAAGACCGGCGAAAAAAACGACCGCTCTATGTCCCCGCTTTTTCATTGCTATAAGCTCACGCAAGTGTTTTTGTCCTCTTGTTGTGACGGCATCAGGGAACAAACCGAGATGATTTTTGACAAACGTAACGGATTTTACTTCGACATAACAATCAGGTAAGTTTTTACCTTTGAGTAAAAAATCAATGCGACTATTTTCTACACCATATTTTACTTCAGGCAAAATCTCATCATATTCAGCTAATTCTGTGATGATTTTATTTTGCAAAGCTTCCAACGTTAATTGATTGGAACGGTGAGTATTGATACATACCGTTTGACCGTTTTTGAGTTGGGTTAATTCCCAAGAGTGCGGATATTTTCTCGTTTTGCTGTCAGAAGTAGAAAACCAGACTGTATCGCCTTTTTCACCACATCCTGTCATTGCACCGGTATTGGCACAATGAAGCGTTAAAATTTCACCGTTGTTTAATTCTACATCTGCCAAAAAGCGTTTATAACGGCGAAGTAATGTTGCTGATTGTAAATTCGGTAATTGCATAAAAATCCTTGTTATCCAACAGTTTTAGTAATTTTACCAGCTTTATCTGAAAAAAATTTTGATTGAAGCGATAGTTGAAATTTTTAAGAAAATAGCTTTATTTTTAGCGAATTAGTGGTACATTTACTCCGCTTGACTTTTTGTCATCTTAAAGGATGGGCGATATTATCTCCCAATTTTTTTAATCAATCAATTTGAAGGAAACATTATGTTAATTGGTGTACCTAGAGAACTGCTTGATAATGAAAGTCGTGTGGCGGCAACGCCAAAAACGGTTCAACAAATTTTGAAACTTGGTTTTGAAGTGATTGTTGAGAACAATGCCGGTTTTAATGCGAGTTTTGAAGATCAGGCGTTTGTAAATGCAGGCGCAAAAATTGGTTCGGCACAAGATATTTGGAATGCGGATATTATTTTTAAAGTAAATGCACCGACAGATGCTGAAATTGCACAAATTAAAGAAGGTGCAACGCTTATTAGCTTTATTTGGCCTGCTCAAAATTCAGAGCTAATGGCAAAACTTTCTGCTAAGAAAATTAATGTGTTAGCAATGGATGCTGTGCCTCGCATTTCTCGTGCTCAAGCCTTAGATGCGTTAAGTTCAATGGCAAATATTTCCGGGTATCGTGCTGTTATTGAAGCTGCACATGAATTTGGTAGCTTTTTCACAGGGCAAATTACAGCTGCAGGTAAAGTACCTCCTGCGAAAGTACTTGTTATTGGTGCAGGGGTTGCAGGGCTTGCAGCAATCGGTGCAGCTAATAGTTTAGGTGCGATTGTTCGTGCATTTGATTCCCGTCCGGAAGTAAAAGAACAAGTGAAATCAATGGGAGCGGACTTCCTTGAAATAGATTTCCAAGAAGAGGGCGGTAGCGGTGACGGTTACGCAAAAGTCATGTCAGAAGAATTTAATCGTCGAGCGATGGCACTTTATGCGGAACAAGCAAAAGAAGTGGATATTATTATTACCACAGCAGCGATTCCGGGTAAACCGGCACCACGCTTGATTACTAAAGAAATGGTGGATTCCATGAAACCGGGTAGTGTGATTGTGGATCTTGCTGCACTGACAGGCGGAAATTGTGATTATACGAAAGCCGGTGAAATTGTGGTAACTGAAAATCAGGTGAAAGTCATTGGATATACAGATTTTCCAAGTCGCTTACCGACGCAATCCTCTCAACTTTACGGCACAAACTTGGTTAATTTATTAAAACTTTTATGCAAAGAAAAAGATGGCAATATCCATATTGACTTCGAAGATGTGGTATTGCGTGGTGTAACCGTAATTCGTGATGGCGAGATTACTTGGCCGGCTCCGCCGATTCAAGTTTCTGCACAACCGCAACAAAAAACAACCGCACCTGTTGCGGATAAAAAAGAAAAAACGCCGACGAACCCTAAAGTGAAATATGGGGCAATGGCATTGGCAGGAGCGGTCTTCTTATGGCTTGGTTCTGTTATGCCGGCTGCATTTTTATCGCACTTTACTGTGTTCGTATTGGCTTGTGTAGTCGGATATTACGTTGTATGGAATGTAAGTCATGCGTTACATACACCATTAATGGCAGTTACTAATGCAATCTCGGGAATTATCATTGTGGGGGCATTATTGCAAATTGCACAAGGAAATTTCTTTATCAGTTTGTTGGCGTTCATTGCTATTTTGGTTGCGGCAATTAATATTTTTGGTGGCTTTAAAGTGACTCAACGTATGCTTGCCATGTTTAGAAAAGGTTAAGGAGAGGATGCAATGTCTGAAGGTTTAGTACAGGCTGCCTATATTGTTGCAGCATTACTGTTCATTATGAGTTTAGCAGGTCTTTCTAAACATGAAACTGCTAAAGCCGGTTGTTGGTATGGCATTGTTGGTATGGCAATTGCTCTTGTTGCTACCATTTTTGGACCATATTCACAAGGATTATTCTGGATTATTATTGCAATGGCAGTCGGAGCCGTCATTGGTATTCAACGTGCAATGAAGGTTGAAATGACCGAAATGCCGGAATTGGTTGCAATTTTACATAGTTTTGTTGGTTTGGCGGCTGTATTGGTCGGTTTTAATAGTTTCGGTTTGCATGAAACCGCACAATTTTTGGTACCGGAAGGTGTTGAATATGTCACGGACGCTGCTCAAGCATTATTAGCACAACAAAAAGCGGACTTTGTTGCGGAACAATCTGTATTGGCAACTATTCACAATGTTGAGGTCTTTTTAGGTATCTTCATTGGTGCGGTAACATTTACCGGTTCTATTGTCGCATTCGGTAAATTACGCGGTATTATTAATTCTAAAGCGTTAATGTTGCCTCATCGCCATAAATTGAATTTGGCGGCATTGATTATTTCTGCGTTGTTGATGGTCGCATTTTTAAATTCACCTGATAATATCTTCCCTGTATTACTAATGACAGCGATTGCACTTGCATTTGGTTGGCATCTTGTTGCTTCAATAGGCGGTGCAGATATGCCGGTTGTCGTATCCATGTTGAACTCTTATTCAGGTTGGGCGGCTGCGGCGGCAGGCTTCATGTTAAATAATGATTTGCTCATCGTTACCGGTGCATTAGTAGGTTCATCAGGGGCAATTTTGTCATACATTATGTGTAAAGCAATGAACCGCTCTTTTATCAGTGTCATTGCCGGTGGATTCGGTAATGATGTAGTTGCTTCATCAGAGGCAGAACAAGGTGAACATCGTGAAACAACAGCCGAAGAAGTGGCGGAAATGTTGAAAAATGCAAGTTCTGTTATTATTACACCGGGATATGGTATGGCAGTGGCTCAAGCACAATATCCGGTTGCGGAAATTACAGCAAAATTGCGTGAACGTGGTGTGAATGTTCGCTTTGGTATTCACCCTGTAGCCGGAAGATTGCCAGGGCATATGAACGTATTGCTTGCAGAAGCGAAAGTGCCTTATGATGTTGTACTTGAAATGGATGAAATCAATGAAGATTTTGCGGATACCGATGTCGTATTAGTCATTGGTGCAAATGATACAGTGAACCCTGCCGCCATGGATGATCCGAATAGTCCAATTGCAGGCATGCCTGTTCTGGAAGTTTGGAAAGCGGCTAATGTTGTCGTATTCAAACGCTCTATGGCGGTAGGATATGCTGGTGTACAAAATCCGTTGTTCTTTAAAGAAAATACCCAAATGCTTTTTGGTGATGCAAAAGAGCGAGTAGAAGATATTTTGAAAGCGTTATAACAAGAGAAAAACTGGTATAGAATATAACTGCACTTTGCTAAAATAAAGTGCAGTTATTTTTTTACATTTAGGAATATGTTATGGTGCAATATGCCTTGCTCATTTTGTTTAGCCTTGCTTCAATAATTTTTATTATTAACTCCCATTATCGTTGGACATATTTTTTTGCAATAAGTCAATTTTTGTTATTTATTGGCATTATGTTTACTATTACAGGGCAATGGCAAAGAGCGGTTAATTTTTCTTCTACATTATTCATTGTTTTTGTGTTGTTTCATCGAATTAAAATCCATTTTTATAAGCAACCGCTTTTGATTTCAGATTTCTTTTTAGTCATAGATTGGCGAAATTGGGAAACCTTGTTGCATTATCGTCAGGCTTTTTTTGCTATTATGGGGCTATTGGTTTTGTTGGCTTATGGTATATTCGGTTGGCAAAATACCCCCGCTCTTCCTTTTTATTGGCAGATAATATCAGGCTTAATTTCTATTATTTTAATTGTTTCAATTTGTCACTGTACAAAGAATAAGCAAGCTATCAAGCAATGGTTAGATTCTTTACCTGATGATGGAAGAGATGTATTTCTTAATTTACCTATGTCCTGTCGAGGAATCTTTTATAAATCGCCGGTATTTTCTGGAGGTAGTCAATATTTTCTTGAAAAAGCAGAATCAATTGAAAGCCATAAACAATCAAATTCGGAGCAAAAAGCAGATATTGTAGTTTGGTTACAAGAATCAACGTTAAATCCGCATAGTTTTCTTTTTAAACAGCACAATATTCCACCTATCACAATGTATGAAAATCAAGATGATACAAAATGTAATTCTCATCTGCGAGTACATACCTTAGGTGGTGCAACTTGGAAATCAGAATTTGCATTTTTATCAGGATTGCCCTCAACAGATTTCGGTGCAATGGCAAATGCAGTATTTTATTCTGTCGTTCCTCATCTAAAATACAGTTTTGTTAAAAATTTAAAAGCACAAGGATATTATTGTGTTGCTTTGTCGCCTTTTACGAAAGGAAACTATAATGCGAAATCTGCTTATGATCATTTTGGTTTTGATTTAATGTTACAACCGCAAGATTTAGGCTATCCGGCTCCCATGGGTAAAAATCTATGGACAATCGGTAGTGATGAAATGAGTCAGTATGTTCAGAAAATTCTTGATAAAAAAGATGTGCCTCAACTAAAAGATTTACAAAAACCCTTATTTGTTTATGTATTAACAATGCGTGAACATGGTCCTTATTACAACTGCGGTAATATTTTTCAAATTCAAATGGATTGTGCAACGGAGCGAGGGATCGGGGAATTAAATGATTATATTCAACGGATTGTAAATTTGAATCAAGTTATGGAAGATTTTAATCTTTATATGCAACGGAGAAATAAGCCTTATATTTTAGGTTATTTTGGCGATCATCAAATTTCAATAAAAGAAGCTGTACCAAGTTACAGTTTTAATTATCCTTATCCGGAATATATCACGCAATTTGCGGTTCGCAGTAATTTAGAAACGGATTTTGAAAAGCACGATTTTTTAGATTTAGCATTTATAGCAGGAGCTATTTTAGAAATAGCGGGATTGCCTGTCGATGAATTTATGCAAACAAATATTAAAATGAGAAAATTAAGTGGAGGTAAGTTACAGGACTGTACTGATCAACAATTATTAGAGTCTTATCGCCATTATATTTATTCAGAATTAAAAGTAGCGGAGTAGTTCATTATGAATATGTTGCCTAATTAAAGGCGTTGCTATTAAAAGGTGTAATGAAAAATGGTTGCTAATAATATCTTTCTGAAGTTATTAGCAACTCTTTTTATTTAAAAGTCCTTATTGACGTCCTCCCCTAGCTAAAGCAAGGAGATTCCTACCAGCTCCCATTGCAAGCAATGGCTACTCTCGGAGGGTTTCTGCTGCTGACCGCCAATGCGATTCACTTCACAGACGCTACGGGCACGTCCTGCCCTGATTATGCCGTCATTGAGAGTCTAAAGCGACCTCTGTTAGCAGTAAGAAGTATATCATATTTGTGCCTTATATCTACGCCCTAAAGGACGTGGTTTTACGGCACTGTCTGATAAAAACTATTTTTTCTTCGCATATTTCAAGGAATCAATTGCAACGGCAAAGATAATAATTGAACCTTTGATAATATATTGCCAATATGGATTTACACCAATATAGGTTAAACCATAGTTGATGACAGTAAAAATTAATACACCGGTTACTACGCCTAGTACAGTACCAACACCGCCTGCAAAAGATACACCGCCTACAACGCAAGCTGCAATGGCATCAAGTTCATACATAAAACCTAGATTGTTGGTGGCAGAACCGATACGTCCCGCTTCTAACATCCCCCCGAAAGCGTAGAATATACCTGCAATCATGTAAATGACGACAAGGTTACGAGTAACGTTAACACCCGATACTTTTGCTGCTTCCGGATTACCACCGATAGCGAAAATGTTTTTACCGAAACGTGTTTTATTCCATAGTACCCATACAAAAAAAGAAGCCAAAGCTGCATAGATTGTAATATAGGAAAGCTTGAAAGAACCTATACGGAAAAAGCCTTGAGCAAATGTAGAGAAACTTTCGTTGAACCCTGCAATAGGTGAAGAACCGACAGCATCATAATAGAGAGAGTTAATACCGTAAACGATAATCATCGTTCCCATCGTGGCGATGAAAGGTGTGACATTTAAGAACGCAATTACAACCCCATTTACCAATCCAATTATTGCCCCAATCATACAGACTACTATGATTACAACAGGAATAGGAATTTCACCAAGTTCAGGGAAAACTCTATTTATATTATCCATTGCTTGTAACAGAGTTGCCGAAATAACTGCAGCTAGACCGACTTGACGACCCGCTGACAAGTCTGTTCCTTGTGTAACTAATAAACCTGCAACGCCTAAGGCAATAATTAAGCGAACGGAGGATTGCGTTAAAATATTACTAAAGTTTCTTAAACTTAAGAAACTTGAGTCTTGCATAATAATAATTCCGAGTAAGATCAATAACACAAAATAAATTGCGTTTTGTTTAAGGAAATCTAGCGATTTGTTTTGTTTTAAAGCAGACATAATTCATTTCCTTCCTTTAAAGATATTTTGCCGCAAGTTGTAAAATTTCTTCTTGCGATGTTTTTGCTGTTTCAACAATTTCAGTAACTTTTCCGTTACTCATAACTAAAATACGGTCTGTCACTCCCAATAATTCCGGCATTTCTGAGGAAATTAGAATGATCCCTTTATCTTTTTTTGCCAATTCCATGATTAGCTGATAAATCTCGTATTTTGCACCAATATCAATGCCTCGAGTCGGTTCATCAAGCATCAAAATTTCAGGTTGTGTGAGCAACCAACGCCCAATAATTACTTTTTGCTGATTTCCTCCAGAAAGTGAGCCAATATGGGTTTGATGTGAAGGGGTTTTGACATTCATTGCATCAATAACCCATTGGGTATCACTTTTCATTTTAATGGACTTTAATAAACCAAAATGACCTAAATAGGATTTCATATTAGAAATGAGAGAGTTAAATTCTATGCTCAGATTTGCATAAATACCTGTTGAGCGACGTTCTTCGGTAACGAGAGCAAATCCATTATTAATCGCCTCAAGTGCGGTGCGATTTTTCATTTCTTTGTTATACAATTTAATTGTTCCACTTTTACGCTCACGAATACCGAAAATGGTTTCTACAATATCCGTACGTTTGGCACCAACAAGTCCAGCAATACCAAGAATTTCACCTTTACGCAATTCAAAAGAAACATCTTGAATGGAGGGTTGATTTAATGCTGTCAGATTTTTGACTTCGAGAATAACTTCTTTGGGTTGATTTGTTTTAGGGGGGAAGCGTTGAGTTAGTTCTCTTCCCACCATCATGGAAACTATTTCATCCATGGTAGTTTTTTGTACTTCAACAGTATTAATCCATTTACCGTCACGCAAAATTGTGATTTCATCACAAATTTTGAAAATTTCATCCATTTTGTGTGAAATATAAACGATTCCACAGCCACGTTTTTTTAGTTTTGCAATGATTTTGAATAAATGTTCAACTTCTTTTTCTGAAAGTGAGGAGGTTGGTTCATCCATAATCACAATTTTGGCATTGTAGGAAAAGGCTTTTGCAATTTCAACCATCTGCATTTGTGATACAGATAAATTCGCTACTTTCTCTTTGGGATCAATATCAATACCTAACTCATCAAAAATAGCTTTTGTATCTCGATACATTTTTCCGTGATCAACAAAAATGCCTTTCAATGGATAACGTCCTAGCCATAGGTTATCCATCACATTACGTTGACGCACCAAATTTAATTCTTGGTGAACCATGGATATACCGTTTTCCAACGCCTCTTTTGAGGTTTTGAAATTAATTGGCTTGTTTAAAAAAAGAATATCGCCTTCATCTTTAGCATAAATACCGAATAAGCATTTCAACAGTGTTGATTTACCAGCTCCATTTTCTCCCATTAACGCATGGACTGAGTGAGATCGAATTGTTAAATTCGCTTTATCAAGTGCTTTTACGCCGGGAAAGGATTTACTGACATTTATCATTGTAAGCAGTATTTCGCCACTTTTATGCAGAGTTACTGTCATATCCAACCTCATAGAAAAGGGGAGCATAGATCTCCCCTAATGATTATAACAATTATTTTAAGAATTCATTTAAGTTGTCTTTATCGATGCCGACATAAGGAATACGAACAACACGTTTTTCTAATTTCCATTTTGTTCCTTCTGTTGCAGGTTTATTTTGTGCTAAATTTTTTGCAAGTTGAACCACAGCTTTACCTTGGTTAACACCATCATTTAGTACAGTACCTGCCATTTCACCTTTTTTAATTAACTGTAATACTTCCGGCAAGGCATCGACACCGAAAATCGGCAGTTTTTTCCCATGAGCTTTAGTAGCTTCCAATGCACCCATAGCCATACCGTCATTATTAGAAATAATGACTTCAATTTCATTTGCCTTGGAACTGGATAACCAAGCATCTACTTTATCTTTTGCCATTGCAGCATCCCACATACCGGTATCAATAAATAATTGTTCTGATTGAATACCTTGAGCATTCAGTGCTTCAATTACATATTTTGTACGGGCTTCAGCATCAGGATGACCTGGTTCACCTTTCAATAACACATATTGAATTTTTCCATCTTTATTTAAGTCATAGGCTGGATTTGCTTTCCAATGTTTCGCAATTAAATTACCTTGAATGAGTCCGGATTCTTTAGGATCCGTACCGACATAGTAAGCGTGGTTATAGCTTCCAATTGCTTTTGCTCCGGGATCTTTATTGAAGAAGATAACTGGAATATCCTCCGATTTTGCTTTTTTAATGACAGTTGGTGCAGCGGCAGGGTCAACAAGGTTTATTGCTAATGTTTTAATGCCCTTGGAAATTAATACATCAACCTGATCATTTTGAACAGATTGTGCATTTTGTGAATCATTCATTAACAACTCTAATCCACCTACAGCTTTTGCTTCTTTATCGATTTCTTGACGCATTAACGCCATAAAATTATCGTCGTATTTGTAAATGGTTACACCGATACGATCAGCTGATTGTGCTGAGATTGCACTAAAACCTACAGCTAAAGTTACCGCACTTAATATTGTTTTTTTCATAAAATGCTCCTTGATTGGACTGGAAAATAGATATTCTTATCGATACTTAGCCTATGGTTTGGCAAGCCACGACAAGGATAGCCGAAAATGTGTGACAAGACTGTGATCTGTTTCACATTTATAGAAATTTATGAAAACGATTTCATAAAATAGGAAAATTAAGGACGTTCAACTGAAAAGCGTCGAACTAAAGTTGGATTAAATTGGATATGAACAGGTTCATCAATTTGATTGTCTACTAGACTTAGTGCGAGTTTTGCCGCATAAGTTGCCATTAAATCAATAGGATAGCGTACAGTAGTCAACTTAGGAATTAAATAGCGTGAAATGGGCATATCATCAAATCCAATAATAGAGAATTGTTTAGGAACTTGTATATTATTTTCGTTCAATACGGAAATAGCACCAGCAGCCATACTGTCGTTATACGCAATAACTGCGGTTAAATTTGAGTTATAACTCAATAAATTAATCATCGCATTTTCACCTCCTTCAAAATCAGGTGTGCTACGTGCAATTGCATGTTCAACAGCGTGAAGTTTATGATGTTCTAATGCTTTCAAATAGCCATTAAAACGATCATTTTCATCTGTAATTTGATGATTTGAGCCAATATAACCAATATGCTGATGCCCAAATTTGATCAGCATTTCTGTAGCCAGAAAGGTACCTTTATTATTGTCTAAACTTACACAACGAGTTTCATAACCTTGAATGACACGGTTGATGATTACCATACCGGAAATACGTTCTAAATATTGAGCAAGCTCTTGATCACTTAAAGCTTTTGAATGAACAACTAAGCAACTGCATCGTTTGCACAATAAGGTGTCTATTGCATTTCTTTCTTTTTCCGCATTGTGATAGCCAATGCCGATTAAGATACTTTTTTCATGTTCTTCCGCAACGTTATCTACGGCTTTAACTAAAATTGCAAAGAAAGGATCGGTTACATCAGTAACAACAACGCCGATAGTATCTGTATGTTGTAAGGCAAGAGCTTGAGCATTGGCATTTGGATGATAATTTAATTTTTCGACCGCACTTTGAACCGCTAGGCGTGCTTTTTTACTGGCAGAAGGATGATTATTGAGTACCCGAGAAACTGTCGCAACAGAAACTCCCGCTTGTCTAGCTACGTCATGAATTGTAATCATCTTATTCACCCATACGGTTTAAAATTTGCATGAATTGCCACTTATCATAACCAAATAAATTATGTTTGGAAACGGTTGTTAAACTAAAATAAAAGCGACTTCACAAAATTATTATTTATCTCAATATTTATAATTTAATAATTGTGATATGGATCACAGTTAAACAAAATAGCGATGTGATAGCATAGCTGAAAATTATTTGTAATCGTTTACATTTTTGCGATAAATATCAAGTTTTGAGGGTATAAAAGTGAGTGAAATGACCGAATTTGTTGCGACAGAACATCCGCATCGTCGTTATAATCCTTTGACGGAACAATGGGTTTTAGTCTCTCCGCATCGAGCTAAGCGACCTTGGCAGGGACAACAGGAAAAAATAGCTGATGAAAATAAACCTTGTTACGATTCCGCTTGTTATCTTTGTCCGGGGAATAAGCGTATTACCGGTGAGCAAAATCCGAATTATACGAAACCTTTTGTGTTTAAAAATGATTTTTCCGCTTTATTGGAAGATACTCCTGAACCACTAAAAACGGATGACCCTTTATTTCAATCCAGTCTAGCACGTGGCGAAAGCAGGGTAGTTTGTTTTTCTCCGGATCATAGTAAGACGTTGCCGTTATTAACGGTAGAGGAAATTTTTGCAGTGGTAAAAGTTTGGCAAGAACAGCTGGAGGAGCTTGGTAAAAAATATCAATGGGTACAAATTTTTGAGAATAAAGGTGCGGTTATGGGCTGCTCTAATCCGCATCCACATGGACAAATTTGGGCAAATAGTTTTTTGCCTAATGAAGTTGCTCGGACAGACAAGGCACAACGAAATTACTTCAATAAACAAGGTTCGGTTTTGTTAATGGATTACCAAAAACGTGAACGAGATTTGCAGGAAAGAGTAGTAATTGAAACGGAATATTGGGTTGCAGTTGTGCCTTATTGGGCGGTTTGGCCATTTGAAATATTGTTACTACCCAAAATTCACGTGAAGCGATTAACTGATCTGAATGAGACGCAGGCAAAGGATCTTGCCTTGGCATTAAAAATGATCACAACCAAATATGATAATTTGTTTGAAACTTCTTTTCCTTATTCTATGGGGTTCCATTTTGCACCTTTTAATGGTGAAAAGAATGAACATTGGCAACTTCATGCACATTTTTATCCACCTCTGTTACGTTCGGCAACAGTGCGTAAATTTATGGTCGGCTATGAAATGTTAGGGGAAAGCCAGCGAGATTTAACCGCTGAACAGGCAGCGGCAAGATTGCGTGAATTAGGTGATATTCATTATAAAAATAAATAAATTTGACGGAGTGATAATATGACTCAACAAAATCTAAAGCAACGAGCGAAACAATTATTTAGTGAAAAATTTAACCGCACTTCTGAACTGAATGTCTATGCCCCCGGACGAGTAAATATTATTGGTGAACACACGGATTATAATGATGGATTTGTGATGCCTTGTGCAATTAATTATGGAACGGCGATCAGCGGAGCAAAACGAGATGATCATTTATTTTGTGTATATGCGGCAGATTTACAAGAATATGATGAATTCGATTTAAGTCGACCTATTGAACCTAAAATGGGCACGAAATGGACGGGCTATGTTCGGGGGGTAGTGAAATTTATTCAACTACATTGTCCGAATTTTCAACAAGGTGCGGATCTAGTTATTTGTGGAAATATCCCACTTTCAGCCGGATTAAGTTCTTCTGCATCTTTAGAAATTGCTGTAGGTAAATTTTGTCAGCAACTAGCGGATTTATCTTTAACAAATATAGAAATTGCATTAATAGGTCAGCAGGCAGAGAATAAATTTGTAGGTGCAAATTGTGGAAATATGGATCAATTAATTTCTGCATTGGGTCAAAAAGATCATTTTCTCATGATTGACTGTCGATCTTTAGATATTGTTGCCATACCTGTTCCTGAAAATATTGTTGTGATGATTGTGAATTCTCATGTGAAACATGATTTAGTAAATGGCGAATATAATATACGCCGTCGACAATGTGAAATGGCAGCCCAATTTTTTGGCGTGAAAGCCTTACGTGATGTATCTGTGGAGTTGTTCAAACAAAAGGAAGCAGAATTAACCGCTCTTGATCCTGAAATAGCGAAACGTGCCAAACATGTTGTGACGGAAAATGAGCGGGTTTTACAATCAGTTCAGGCCTTACAACAGGGAGATTTTCAAAAATTAGGGGAATTAATGTATCAATCTCATGATTCCATGCGAGATGATTTTGAAATTACTGTGCCTGAAATTGATTATTTAGTGGAGTTGGCACAGGTCGTTATCGGCAAAAATGGTGGAGCACGCATGACCGGCGGAGGTTTTGGCGGTTGTATCGTCGCTATTGCACCGCAAGACAAAGTGGAGGCAGTACGTCAAATTATTGCAGACAACTATGAAAAACAAACAGGGTTGAAAGAAGATTTTTATGTTTGTACAGCTTCTAAAGGAGTGACGATATGCTAATTGATTGTTTTGAGAAGGAACACAAGCAAGGAATGGCACCGGATGGACAACCTTTTCGTATTTTTACGTTAACTAATACAAAAGGCATGAAAGTGCAAGTGATGGATTGGGGGGCAACTTGGATTTCTTGTCAAGTACCGGTAGGAAAAGAAGTACGAGAAGTTTTGCTTGGGTGTCAGATTAATGATTATCCGATACAACAGGTTTATTTAGGAGCGAGTATTGGGCGTTATGCAAATCGTATTGCAAATAGCCGATTTGAGTTGAATGGTAAACGCTATTTACTTAACGCTAATCAACATCAGCATCAACTTCATGGTGGAAAAGGGTTTCATAATGAGCGTTGGTATTTAGAAAAGTGCGGTGTAAATTCCATCACTTTTTCTCATTTTAGCCCTGATGGAGATCAGGGATTTCCCGGTAATTTACATGCTTTTGTTACTTATTCTTTAAGTGAAACCAACAACGTGAGAATTGAATATGAGGCAATTTGTGATCAAGATTGCCCAATTAATTTGACTAACCATGCTTATTTTAACTTGAATGATGCTACTTTCGGTTGTGATATTCGAGGGCATTCTTTACAACTTAATAGCGATTATTTTTTGCCGGTGGACAGTGCGGGTATTCCTAATGCTAAGTTAAAAGCGGTTGAGGGAACTAGTTTTGATTTTCGTGAGGAAAAACCAATCGGTTTAGATTTTTTACAAGAAGAACAAAAATTGGTAAAAGGTTACGACCATTCTTTCTTGCTTAATCCGGACATTGAAAAACCTTGTGCTATTTTGACCGCACTTGATCGTTCTTTGAGAATGCAAGTGTTGACTTCTCAGCCGGCTTTACAGATTTATACGGGCAATTTTCTATCAGCTACGCCAACTCGCCAAAACGGGCAGTATGCTGATTATGCTGGTATTGCTTTGGAAACTCAATGTTTGCCTGATACACCGAATCATCCGGAATGGTGGAAATATGGTGGAATAACAAAGGTGGGTGAAAAATATTCTCATAAAACGGAATATCAATTTATCCGTTAGATTTTTAAGCAAACTCTATTGAAATTAAGGGGGAGTATTCAAAAAAACTCCCTTATTTTTTTCTATTTCTCGCTTATATTTTTGTTATGTCATACTTTTCCTGATTTTTCCTAGTTATTCGTTACAAAATATGATAATTTTCATGGGTCAATAAGACGGAAACAATATTACAGTTTATGAGTAACGACGAACAGATTAATACAATCACAGAAAATGAAAGTAAGAAAAATTTCTTTCACTCTTTATTTGGACGCTTTTTTCAGGGTGAATTGAAAAATCGTCAAGAATTAGTAGACGTTATCCGAGATTCTGAACAAAATGAGCTCATTGATCAAAATACACGTGAAATGATTGAAGGTGTTATCGAAATCTCAGAATTAAGAGTTCGAGATATTATGATCCCACGTTCACAGATTATTTTTATCGAAAATGATCAGGATCTTGAAGCGTGTCTTGATGTTATTATTGCAAGTGCACATTCTCGTTTCCCAGTTATCAGTGATGAGAGAGATAATATTGCCGGTATTTTACATGCAAAAGATTTACTTAAATTTTTTCGGTCTAATGCGGAGCAATTCGAATTACAAAGTTTATTACGACCTGCCGTTATTGTACCGGAAAGTAAGCGTGTGGATCGAATGTTAAAAGATTTTCGTGCTGAACGTTTTCATATGGCACTAGTTGTTGATGAATTCGGTGCGATTTCAGGTTTAGTTACCATAGAAGATATTTTGGAACAAATAGTGGGGGATATTGAAGATGAATTTGATGAGGAAGATGTGGCGGATATTCGTCAGTTATCTCGTCATACTTATGTAGTACGAGCTTTGACGGATATTGATGATTTTAATGAGCAATTTAAGACCAATTTTGCCGATGAAGAAGTGGATACTATCGGAGGTTTGATTATGCAAGCATTCGGCTATTTACCGAAACGTGGTGAAGAAGTTGTACTGGATAATTTGAATTTTAAAGTTACTTCGGCAGATAGTCGTCGCATTATTCAAGTACGAGTTACTGTGCCTGATGAACAACTTATAGACAGTAAAAAACAGAATAAAGAAGAATGAAAAATTACCTTGTTTATTTCATTGCTATTTTAACTGGGGGAGTGGGCGTATTAGCCTTTTCCCCTTTTGATCTTTGGGCAATCGCCTATCTTTCATTAGCTGGGTTGATTTGGGTTGCTAAAAAATCGCAAAAAAAGACCGCACTTCTAGCCAGTTTTTTATGGGGTTTAAGTTTCTTTGGGATTGGCGTTAATTGGCTCAATGTCAGTATTTATCAATTTGGCGGAACACCGTTAATTGTGAGTTATTTACTGGTCATTTTACTGGCAGGATATTTGGCACTTTATCCTGTGTTGTTTACTTATTTAGTACAACGTTTTAGGGTACAAAGTTTAGCGATATTTCCTGCAATTTGGACATTGACTGAATCCTTACGCAGTTGGGTATTTACTGGTTTTCCTTGGCTACAATTTGGCTATACTCAACTTGACAGCCCATTTGCGAACTTAGCCGCTTTGTTCGGTGTAGAAGGGCTGACTTTTTTCGTGATGTGGATAAGTGCGGTCATTTTTAGTCTTATTTCTCAGCTCATACAATCAAAGAAACAATGGGCAATTATTATTACACATAGTGTATTGCTTGTTGTGATGTTAGGGCTAAGTGCATCCACTGCGTTACTTAAATTTACACAAGAAAATCCACAAAAATCCCTAAATGTTACTTTAGTGCAAGGAAATATTGAACAGCAACTAAAATGGGATCCTGATTATTTTTATCAAACACTCACTATTTACCAACGCTTAATTAACCGGAGTTTAGATGACTCAGATTTAATTATATTGCCGGAAGCTGCCTTGCCGGCCTTGGAAAATCACATTCAACCTTATTTGCAAACCTTACAGCAACTTGCTCAAGAAAAAGGCGTTGAGGTTGTAATTGGAACGATTTATCAAGAGGAAAGTGAGGATAAATTATTAAATTCTATCGTAAATCTCGGTAACGCTGATGAACCTTATCATCTAAACACAAAAAACCGTTATGCAAAACACCATTTAGTTCCTTTTGGAGAATATGTCCCTTTAGACAAAATATTACGCCCGTTAGGTTCAGTTTTTAACTTGCCTATGTCAAGTTTTGCGTCAGGAGACTTTGTCCAAAAACCATTTTTAGCGAAAAATCGCCATTTTACTCCGGCAATTTGCTATGAAATTATTTTTGGTTCTCAACTACAACAAAATTTAACTAAGCAAAGTGATTTTATTTTAACTATCTCAAATGATGCTTGGTTTGGCGATAGTATAGGCCCTTGGCAACACTTGCAAATGGCAAGAATGAGGGCGATTGAACTGGGAAGACCTGTTATTCGTGCAACTAATACTGGTATTACAGCCTTTATTGATGCACAAGGTAAAATAGTTGCACAAGCTCCGCAATTTACTGAAACGACACTGAGACATAAAATCGTTGCAACGGAAGGCATGACTCCCTATGCAATATTAGGAACTAAGCCGTTGTATTTGTTAATCAGTTTATTAGTATTATTTAGAAGTCTAGGTGCATTGATACGCAAAAAATTGACGCAAGGATAGAAAAATATTATTTTGCGAACAGGTTACAGCTATTTTTCCAGATTGTAGATGCGATAAGTTCTGCCGGTTCTTTTCTTAATTGACATAATTCATGGAAAACATGAATAATTCGCTCTGAACGATTGGGTTGACCTTGAAAACCACAAATGGGCATATCGGGACTATCCGTTTCCAGTAATAAACTGTCTAAAGGTAATTTTGCAATAGTATTTCTGGTTTTATTGGCACGTTCATAGGTGATTGTGCCGCCAACACCGATTTTATAGCCTAAATCCACAAAACGCTTTGCTTGATCATAACTTCCGGCAAAACCATGAATTACACCGCACTTATTTACTTTTATTCGTTTCAGAAAAGTGAATAAGTGGTCGTGAGATTGGCGACTGTGCAAGCTGACAGGCAAATTAAAGCGTTGTGCAAAACTGAGTTGAACTTCTAGAAATTCACATTGCTTTTTCCATAATCTCTCGCTAATCAGATCAGATTTTCCTCGTTCCAAACCTATTTCAGCAATTGCTGTACAAGCAGCAGAACCTTGTTCTAACGCTTGGGACAAAATATCTAAATCATTTTTACTATGCTGTTCAATATATAAAGGATGTAAGCCTAATCCATAATACAGCTGAGTCGGGTAAAGTGCGGTCATGTTTACAATATTTTCAAAATCTTGCTGCAATACTGCAACAATCAGCATTTTCTCTACCCCAATTCGGTGAGCATTATGTATGAGTTGAGCTAAGTTTTCCTGAGTAACTTGCTGTACATAATCTAGGTGTATATGAGTATCGAAAAAACGCATAATGATTTGATGATAGCAACTTGGGAACAATATTGGCTACATTACGACGAAATCCTTGATCGACTTTTTGTTGAATGATCAAGGAAATCGTTATCTACAAGATGGGTAAAAATTGTAATATGCTTGAATGTAACACCGCACTTTTGGATGAAAATGTACCGACAATATTTGTCGGGCCACTATCAAAAATATTATTCAATGGTAACAGAAGTAATAATTACATCTTCAACAGGCACATCTTGATGGAAACTTTTGTTTCCTGTTTTGACACCTTTAATTTTATCGACAATATCCATTCCTTCAACGACTTCACCAAATACAGCATAGCCCCATTCTTGCACAACGGTTTTACCAAACATTTCTTTTGCTCGATAATCAAGGAATGTGTTGTCTGCTACATTGATGAAAAATTGAGCTGTCGCCGAATGAGGATCCGATGTTCTTGCCATGGCAATTGTGCCACGTTTATTGCTAAGTCCATTACTTGCTTCGTTTTTAATTGGTGCTTTAGTATTTTTTTCACGCAAGCCACTTTCCATACCACCACCTTGGATCATAAATCCATCAATAACACGGTGGAAAATTGTGTTATTATAGAAACCCTCTTTGCAATATGTTAGAAAGTTTTCCGCTGTAATTGGTGCTTTTTCAAAATTTAATGCTAATTTAATATCACCAAAATTTGTGTGTAATGTAATCATTTTAGATCCTTTGATTTTGTGTTGTTATAATGATGCTTATTATTTCATAAAGTTGCAATAAGTGCTATAAAATCATCACTGAGCGGATTCAGCGTTCTGGTAGATTAACGATTTCATTTAATTATAGAGAACAAACAAATGTTAAAAATTTTTAATACCCTAACACGAGAAAAAGAAGTGTTTAAACCTATTTCAGAAAATAAAGTAGGAATGTATGTCTGTGGTGTAACTGTATATGATTTGTGTCATATTGGACATGGACGCACTTTTGTTTGTTTTGATGTTATCGCACGTTATTTACGTTATTTGGGTTATGAATTGACTTATGTGCGTAATATTACTGATGTTGATGACAAAATTATTCGCCGTGCTTTAGAAAATAAAGAAACTTGCGAGCAATTGGTAGATCGTATGGTTGTTGAAATGTATAAGGATTTTGATGCGTTGAATGTATTACGTCCGGATTTTGAGCCTAGAGCAACACACCATATTGCAGAAATTATTGCACTGGTTGAAAAATTAATTGCACGTGGTCATGCTTATGTGGCGGATAATGGTGATGTTATGTTTGACGTGGAAAGTTTCAAAGAGTATGGCAAATTATCTCGTCAAGATTTAACACAATTGCAAGCGGGAGCAAGGGTTGAAATTTCTGAAATTAAGAAAAATCCAATGGATTTCGTGTTATGGAAGATGTCGAAAGAAAACGAACCCAGCTGGAATTCGCCATGGGGAGCCGGTCGCCCCGGTTGGCATATAGAATGTTCCGCAATGAATTGTAAACACTTAGGTGAGCATTTTGATATTCATGGCGGTGGATCTGACTTAATGTTTCCTCATCATGAAAATGAAATCGCACAATCTTGTTGTGCACATGGAAACCGGTATGTAAATTACTGGATACATTCAGGTATGATCATGGTGGACAAAGAGAAAATGTCTAAATCGTTGGGCAACTTTTTTACTATTCGTGATGTGTTAAACCATTATGATGCGGAAAGTGTCCGTTATTTCTTGTTGACAGCCCATTATCGTAGCCAATTGAATTATAGTGAAGAAAATTTGGATTTGGCACATGGTGCATTGGAGCGGCTATACACTGCTTTGCGTGGCACAGATAAAAGTGCGGTTGCTTTCGGAGGGGAAAATTTCATTGCTCAGTTTACTGAAGCTATGAACGATGATTTTAATACGCCGAATGCTATTTCTGTTTTATTTGAAATGGCTCGTGAAATTAATCGATTAAAAAATGAAGATAAACTGCTTGCCGATGGCTTGGCGGCTCGTTTGAGAGAATTAGCCGGTATTCTAGGTTTATTGGAACAAGATCCGGAAGATTTTCTACAAGCAGGCTCGGATGATGCTGAAATTGCTAAAATAGAAGAATTGATCAAGCAACGTAACGATGCTCGTCAGGCAAAAGATTGGGCGAGAGCTGATGCTGCGAGAAATGAATTGACGGCAATGGGCGTTATTTTAGAAGACGGTTCAAACGGAACCATGTGGCGAAAAATGTAGTGATTGAAAGGGGCGATATTCTCGCCCATTTTGATACGTTACGGTTAGATTTTACTTATCAGCAGAATAATATAATTTACCAATCTCAATTTTCTGACGACCATTTGCTTCACGCCATTTGTTTGTATCTCGTAAAGAATAGACGCAACCGCAGTATTCTTGTTGGTAAAAACGTTCTCGTTTACTGATTTCAATCATTCGTTGCGACCCTCCGCCTTTACGCCAATTGTAATCCCAATAAACCACATCATCATATTTTTCCGCTGCACGATGTCCACAACCATTAATTTGGTTCATATCTTTCCAACGAGAAATTCCTAAGCAACTGGTAAAAACAGGGAAACCATTTTCATGGGCATACTGTGCGGCTTTTTCAAAACGCATATCAAAGCACATTGTACAACGAATACCCCGTTCCGGTTCATCTTCCATTCCTTTTGCACGATCAAACCAATTTTGACGATCATAATCTGCATCAATGAAAGGAATTCCCCATTTCTCGGCGAAGCGAATATTTTCTTCTTTACGAATTAAATATTCTTTTAACGGATGAATATTGGGATTATAAAAGTAAATTGTAAAATCAATGCCTGAAGCATGAATAGCTTCCATGACTTCTCCGGAGCAAGGTGCACAACAAGAATGTAATAACAGTTTATTATGTCCATGTGGTAATTCTAATTTGGGGCGTACGAAAGGTGTATTCGAATTTTTACATTCTTTCTTACGACGCTTTTGTGCATCAAAGTGCGGTTGCTTTTGTTCAAGTTTGGTTCTGTGCATATCTATTTTCATAAGGCTTGTTTGATAACGATTAAATTTAGGGGAATAAATGTTTAATTTCCCACTCAAGTCTAAAAGGTTTTTCATTCAAATCTGATAAGTATTTTTACTACAATACTCAATGTCTAATCATTAATAGTGCCTCTCAACGGATAAATAAGCCAAAGAAATTAATGCTTGCTTATATTGGTTTTCTGGTAAACAGGAAATTGAATCAACAGCTTTTTGAGCCTCTTCTTTTGCTTTACTCATGGCATAATCCAAAGATTTTTGTTCTGTCATAATGGCAAGTACATCCTCCAAAAAATCCCGTTTTCCGCCCTGTTCGATTGCTTCACGAATTAATGCAGATTGTTGTGGTGTACCATTACGCATTGCATGTAATAAAGGAAGAGTAGGTTTCCCTTCAGCTAAGTCATCACCGATATTTTTACCCAAAGTCGCCGCATTTGCACTGTAATCTAACACATCATCAACTAGTTGAAATGCTGTTCCTAAGTATCGTCCATAGTGTTGTAAAGCAATTTCTTGTTCTGCATTACTTTGAGCTGTTATGGCGGCACATTGTGTAGCGACCTCAAACAAGCGAGCGGTTTTACTATAAATCACTTTCATATAATTATCTTCACTTGTCTCCGGATCATTGACATTCATTAATTGTTGTACTTCACCTTCTGCAATGATATTTGTTGCATCGGACATAATTTGTAAAATACGTAATGAATTGAGTTTAGTCATCAATTGGAATGCACGTGTATAAATAAAATCACCTACCAATACACTTGCCGCATTGCCGAATTCCGCATTGGCTGTCGGATTTCCACGACGCATATCGGACTCATCAACGACATCATCATGTAACAATGTCGCCGTATGAATAAATTCAACAAATGCAGCACAAGTAATAGGCTCATCACCTTGATAATTTAGTGCTCTGGCTGCCAACAAAGCAATCATAGGGCGGATACGTTTTCCACCACTTTGAACAATGTAATAACCGAGCTGATTAATCAAAGCAACATCCGAATTAAGTTGTGCTAGAATTGTGGCATTCACTTTATCCATATCTGTTTTAATAAGAGATTGGATTGCATGGATATTCATTGGGTTCATTTTTTCTATCATGCTGAAACTATCATAAATTAAGCTAAAAGTGCGGTTGATTGTACCTGATTTTCTGAGCTTTCTGAAATTAAACTCTATAAAATAAGATTTTTTTATTTTCTTAAAAAGAAAGGCTTGCGAAGAAGCCGTTTTTTTCGTAGAATTCGCAACCTATTTATATGAATTTTGATGTGCTAAATGAAAATAACATTATAAGCACTATTATCTAGCGGAGTATTTATGTACGCAGTTTTTCAAAGTGGCGGTAAACAGCACCGTGTAAGCGAAGGTCATGTTGTTCGTTTAGAAAAACTTGAATTAGCAACGGGCTCTACTGTTGAGTTCGATTCAGTATTGATGATCGTTAACGGCGAAGATATTAAGATCGGTACACCAGTAGTGACAGGTGCTAAGGTAGTGGCTGAAGTTGTGTCGCAGGGACGTGGCGAAAAAGTTAAAATCGTTAAATTCCGTCGTCGTAAACACAGTCGTAAACAACAAGGTCATCGTCAGTGGTTCACAGAAGTGAAAATCACTGGGATTCAAGCATAATTTCACAGGAGTTATAGAATATGGCAACTAAAAAAGCTGGTGGTTCAACTCGTAACGGTCGTGATTCTGAAGCTAAACGTCTTGGTGTGAAACGTTTCGGTGGCGAATCAGTATTAGCAGGTAGTATTATTGTTCGTCAGCGTGGTACTAAATTCCATGCGGGTTCAAATGTAGGTATGGGTAAAGATCATACTTTGTTCGCTACTGCTGATGGTAAAGTAAAATTTGAAGTTAAAGGCGAGAAAAGTCGTAAATACGTTTCTGTTGTAGCCGAATAATTTTATTGATACAGAGTGATGCCCCACAATGTTTTTGTGGGGTTTTTTGTTTTTAGAAAATTAATACTTTATTAGCACAGTTACCAGTGCGGTGCTATTATTGCACGAGTTTTGTATTTATATAGGAGGGCGAATATGAAACAGAAACCATTACTCGGGTTTATATTTGCATTGACTACTGCGATAGCTTGGGGATCTTTACCTATTGCATTACAACAAGTTATGAATGCTATGAGTATGCAAACTATCGTTTGGTTCAGGTTTATGGTTGCTACTGTTGCATTAGCTATTTTACTTAAATTAGCGAACAGATTACCTAAATTATCAGATCTCAATCGTTACTTTTTTGGACTGGTTATATTAGGTGTTATAGGGCTATCCGGAAACTTTAGTCTGTTTAATTCCTCATTAAAATTTATTGAGCCTTCTGTTACTCAAATTTTTGTGCATTTTTCTTCCTTTGCAATGATGTTCTGTGGAGTTGTGATCTTTAAAGAAAGGTTAGGATTACATCAAAAAATTGGTTTAGTTATTCTAATTATTGGACTTATCTTATTTTTCAATGAGCGAGCGGACCAATTATTTGATATTAATATCTATTCTATAGGCGTATTTTTAAGTATGTCGGCATCCTTGATTTGGGTAACTTACGGACTCGCACAAAAATTACTTTTACGCCGTTTTAACTCTCAACAGATTTTATTGATGATTTATACAGGGTGTGCATTTGTTTTTACTCCTTTTGTTGAGATTGAGCAATTGCAAAATCTAAATACTTTTACGCTAATTTGTTTTATTTATTGTTGTCTGAATACACTAATAGGTTATGGTGCCTATGCTGAGGCATTAAACCATTGGGATGTTGCCAAAGTAAGTGTTGTCATTACCTTGGTACCTTTGTTCACTATTTTATTTGCTCACTTATTAAATTTAATATACCCACAGTATTTTTCAGCCCCTGAATTAAATACGCTCAGCTATATTGGTGCGTTCATTGTTGTCTTTGGTGCAATGACCTCAGCTATTGGTTATAAATTTATCAAGAATAAAATTTAGGAGAAAAAAAATGAAATTTATTGATGAGGCACTGATTCGTATCGAAGCTGGTGATGGCGGTAACGGCTGTGTAAGTTTTCGGCGAGAGAAATTTATTCCGAAAGGTGGTCCTGATGGCGGTGATGGCGGTGATGGTGGCGATGTATATCTAATTGCCGACGAGAATTTAAATACATTGATTGATTACCGATTTGAAAAACGCTTTGCAGCAGAGCGTGGAGAGAATGGGCGTAGTTCTGATTGTACAGGACGTAGAGGCAAAGACATTACATTAAGGGTACCGGTCGGAACAAGAGCAATCGATAACGATACCAAAGAAGTGTTGGGTGATTTAACTAAACATGGTACCAAAATGTTAGTTGCAAAAGGTGGTTATCATGGACTGGGGAATGCACGTTTCAAATCTTCAGTGAACAGAGCACCAAGACAGAAAACCAATGGAACACCGGGTGAAAAGCGAGATTTGCAATTGGAATTAATGCTTTTAGCCGATGTTGGTATGTTGGGATTGCCCAATGCAGGAAAATCAACATTTATTCGAGCTGTTTCCGCAGCTAAACCGAAAGTTGCAGATTATCCTTTTACTACATTAGTTCCTAGTTTAGGCGTTACTCGTGTTGATACTAGCCGTAGCTTTGTGATTGCAGATATTCCCGGATTAATTGAGGGAGCTTCTGAAGGTGCTGGGTTGGGAGTACGATTTTTAAAACATTTGGAGCGTTGTCATGTCTTAATTCATTTGGTTGATATTGCACCAATTGATGAGAGTGATCCAGCGGATAATATTGCAATCATTGAAGGTGAATTATTTCAATATAGTGAAAAATTAGCGAATAAACCTCGTTGGTTAGTTTTCAATAAAATTGATACACTTTCAGATGAAGAAGCAACCGCACGTGCAAAGAATATTATGCAACGTTTGGGTGGGGAAGATGATTATTACTTGATTTCAGCCGCAACAGGTAAAAATGTAGACGTTTTATGCCGCGATATTATGGATTTTATTGAAGAAAATCCACGTCAAGAACAAGAAAAGATAGATGCTCAAGAAGTGAAATTTAAATGGGATGACTATCATCAAGAACAATTGTCCGAACAGGTCTTTACAGAAGATGACCAAGAAGAGGATGATTGGGGCGATTGGTCGGAAGACGATGAGGAAGGTGTAGAAATTATTTATAAACCTTAGCTACAGAATAAAATATGAGGGTTTCCTTTTTTATTTAAATTGAATGTTGATATTCATATTCTAAGTAGGAAACTCTCAGTTTTTGTAGTAAGCTGTCTGAGCAATGCTGATCTTCTACAGATATATCACCATAAAATATCTACTTGTTTTTAGTGATGAGCGGTTATTTTTCCTACATTTTTTTTCGTAAAAAAGTAAATAGAGAAAAATTGTTTTTTTATCAGTGTTTCTGCATCAGTAACTAAGATGTCTCTTCCTCTAATTTATTGAAATATCTTTGCCAATCAAAATATTGACCAGGGTCTATTTTTCTATTCGGAGATATGTGGCAATGTCCGACAATACGTTGTTTGGTTATTAAAGGATATGAATGCATAATGTCTAAAGTCAGACGTTCTAAAGATTGATATTGTTCTTCTGTAAACGGTTGAAGATTACTTCCTTCCAATTCAATGCCAATAGAAAAATCATTGCATTTTTCTCTCCCTTCAAATGAGGATAATCCGGCGTGCCAAGCCCTATCATTGAAATTGACATATTGTGTAATAGCACCATCACGAGTAATCAAACAGTGTGCTGACACTCGAATGTTTGCAATAGTGGCAAAATAAGGGTGTGCGAGAGGATCAAGGTTACCTAGAAAAAAATCATCAATATACGAACCACCGAATTGCTCTGGCGGTAAGCTGATGTAATGAATAACTAAAAGGGAAATATCACTATTTTCCGGACGTTGATCAAAATGTGGAGAGGGTAATTTTCTAGCCTCTGAAAACCAACCTGTGCAGATATTTTTTTGTTTATTGTTCATAAATTATTATTTTTGCGAGTCGGCTCGCAGAAAAAGTGCGGTCTATTTGTCGGTTTTTTTCAATTTCTACAAACTTTCACTTGCCATTCGGCATTGTCATTTTATTTAAAAAAGGAAACATTATGAAAATAACCTATATTTTTTCATCAGCTAAAAAAGGATTTACTCTCATAGAACTGATGATCGTTATTGCTATTGTGGCAATTCTTGCAACCATTGCAATTCCGTCATACCAAAATTATACAAAAAAAGCTGCGATTACAGAGTTGTTACAAGCTTCTGCTCCTTATCGTGCAGAAGTTGAGCTATGCGTGTATAACAATGATGCACCGACAAATTGTAATGCTGGAACAAATGGAATTCAAGCGGCAATCAATACACCAAAAGGTAAAGTAAAATCAGTTAGCGTGCAAGGTGGAGCCATTACTGTTACAGGGAATGGAAATCTTAAAGATATTACTTATACCTTAACACCAACAGGCGATGCTTCAACCGGCGTTACTTGGAGTGCAAATTGCAATAATAAGGCTGATCTATTTCCTGCCGGATTTTGCTCTTCTACGTCTACAAACTCTCCTTAAACCATTAATTACGGTGGGTTGTCTCACCGTTTCATATTAATTGCACTATAAAAAGAATTTTTTTGCAAAAATATTGCATATTTATTCAAACGGTGATAATGTTTGCGTAAATCAATTAATAACCAAAACGAGATCTTTTATTCAAATGACAATTAGTGTTAAAAATTTAAATTTTTTTTATGGTGCATCACAGGCACTGTTTGATATTAATCTCACAGCTGAAGATGGTGATACCGTTGTTTTATTGGGACCAAGTGGTGCAGGGAAAAGCACCTTGATTAGAACGTTAAACCTACTTGAAGTTCCAACATCTGGAGAATTGAGTATTGCCAATAATAAATTCGATCTCTCGCAAGATATTGCCAACCCAAAGCAAATGCGTCAATTGCGTCAAGATGTAGGTATGGTATTTCAACAATACAATTTATGGCCTCATTTGACTGTAATGGAAAATCTTATTGAGGCACCGATTAAAGTTTTAGGGATAGCGAAAGAAAAAGCCAAAGAACAAGCTATTGAATTATTAAAACGATTACGCTTGGAAGAATTCGCTGAAAGATTTCCACTGCACTTATCAGGAGGACAGCAACAGCGTGTTGCTATTGCTCGTGCATTAATGATGAAGCCGCAAGTTTTATTATTTGATGAACCGACAGCGGCATTAGATCCTGAAATTACAGCTCAGATTGTATCAATCATTCAAGAGTTACAGGAAATGGGCATTACACAAGTTATCGTAACGCATGAAGTTGCGGTGGCAAAAAAGGTTGCAACCAAAGTTGTCTATATGGAACAAGGTCGCATCGTTGAAATGGGGGATTCCAGCTGTTTTGAACAACCCTCAACAGAGCAATTTAAACAATATTTATCTCACTCACACTAATATTTAAGGAGCTTATTATGAAAAAATTACTTTTAGCAACAATGTTGGCAGCTGCTACGATTGGTGCAAATGCACAAGATATTACTTTTGCTATGGAACCAAGTTATCCACCATTTGAATTAACTAATGAAAAAGGTGAAATTATTGGTTTTGACGTTGATATTGCTAATGCAATTTGTAAAGAAATTCAAGCTAATTGTAGCTTCAAAGCCCAAGTGTTTGATGCGTTAATTCCAAGTTTAATTAAAGGTCGCGGTGGGTTTGATGCGGCAATTTCAGCGATTGATATTACGGAAGCCCGTGCAAAACAAGTAGCATTTACCGATTCTTATTATGAAAGTTCAGCCAGTTTTATTGCATTAAAAGGGAAAGCGGATTTAACGACGGCAAAAGTGGTTGGTGTACAAAACGGTACAACGTATCAGCAATATGCGAATAAAGAAGCGAAGCAATATCAATCTAAATCTTATGCCAGCTTACAAGATGCAATTTTGGATTTAAAAAATGGTCGTATTGATCTCATTTTTGGTGATACGGATGTATTAAGAGATATGTTTGATAAAAATCCGGAATTGCAGTTTGTGGGCGAGCGTGTAACGGATAAACGTTATTTCAATAACGGCTTGGGAATTGCGGTAAATAAAAAGAATACCGCACTTGTTGAGCAATTAAATAAAGGTATTTCGGCAATCAAAGCAAACGGCGAATATCAAAAAATTTATGATAAATGGATGACTAAATAATTTTATGTTTATTGATTATTTACCTTTAATGTATACCGCAACCCTGATGACCTTAGGGTTGGCGGTTTGTTCTTTATTACTCGGATTGGCATTATCTATTTTCTTTGTAGTATTAGAAACACACAAATGGGCATGTATTCGTAAACCGACAGCCACTATTGTGACATTATTACGAGGGTTACCTGAAATTCTTGTGGTTTTCCTAATTTATTTTGGCGTACCTGAAATACTGGAATGGGTAATCGGAGAATATGTAGAGTTTGGTGCCTTTGGTTGTGGCGTGGTTGCACTGTCTATTATTTTTGCTTCTTATGCTTCTCAATCTTTGCGTGGAGCAATTCAGGCTATACCTTTAGGACAGTGGGAATCCGGTGCGGCATTAGGTTTGAGTCGTAGTTATACGTTTATTTTTCTTATTATGCCGCAAGTTTGGCGACACGCTTTACCGGGATTGAGTAATCAATGGTTAGTGTTATTAAAAGATACCGCACTTGTGTCGTTAATCGGTGTGCATGACCTAATGCGTCAAGCTGAATTAATCAATACCAATACTCACCAACCTTTTACTTGGTATGGATTTGCAGCATTGCTTTATTTGTTGATTACGCTATTTAGTCAATTTATTATTCGTAAACTTGAGCGGCGAGTCACACGCTTTGAACGTGCTACAAATTAAAGGATGAAAAATGATTAAAGATTATTTTTTAACAATTGCACAAGGAATTCCAACAAGCTTAATTCTTACTATAGTTGCCTTGCTGGTAGCATTTTTTCTTGCTTTGACATTAACTTTTGCTCTTTCTATGGAAAAAAAATGGTTAAGTCTTCCAATTAATCTTTTTCTCACAATTTTTACCGGTACACCATTACTGGTGCAATTTTTCTTAATCTATGCAGGACCGGGACAATTTTCTTGGATTGTAAATAGTTTTTTATGGCCTTTATTATCAAGTGCGTGGTTTTGTGCAATACTTACATTAGCTTTAAATAGTACAGCGTATTCAACTCAGCTTTTTTATGGTGCGGTAAAAGCGATTTCTAAAGGACAATGGGAAAGCTGTGTTGCACTAGGTTTGAGCCGTTGGCAAACTTTGAAAATTCTTGTTCCTTACGCATTAAAAAGAGCATTACCTTCATATAGCAATGAAATAATTCTTGTCTTTAAAGGCACATCGCTTGCTTCAATTATCACTATTTTGGATATTATGGGGTATGCAAGACAACTTTATGGTACTGAATATGATGCACTGACAATTTATGGTATCGCAGGCGTAATCTATCTCATTATTACAGGTATTGCTACTTTATTATTACGCAGATTGGAGCGTAAGGTGCTTGTATTTGAGCGTTTAGAAACGGAGCGAGTGTAAATACACAATAACAAATACCGAAAAGTGATCTGTGCCTTAATTTATCGTTTATGAGTTATCTATTTAAGATTTAAGGAACAGATCAATATCGGTAATCACCAATTGCTATTTCGTATGAAGTTTTGCCAATCCGATATCACAACTTTTGATTTGTATATCATGCTCCATGGCGAGAATTTGTTGCTTACTTTGTTTTAATTTACTTTTTATTTTTGCCAGTTGAACATGTGTTCCCGGCTGTTTTTCTGCCTCAGCAATTAGATTTTCTGTTTCTTTAAATAATTTTTGGCACTGCTCAGGCAGAGTGTTTGCTTGGACATGAGTTGTTGTTATAGTTGCAAATACGCTAGCTAAAATAATCATTACTGATCTTGGTTTTAGCATTATATTCATTGATAACCTCTTGAAATTTTTTCAGAAAACCTTCGGAAACTATCAAAAAAAGACTGACATGTCTAGTTATTTATTGCTTCATATTTTTTTGTAAATTTTTACTATTTGGAATAAATGTTAAAAATTGTGAATATTCTATAATGTTTGATGTATATCAATATATAAGAAAGTGTTAAAGAAATGTTATTTGATTTAGATCTAAAAATGTGATCTTTATAACACTTTTATTGTTTTTTATTCTTACTTTTAGTAGTAAAATTAATACCGTTTTTGGGTTATCCACATGACATTTAATGGTGAACTGTGAAACTTATGTAAATTTTATGTTGTATGTTCATTTAAATAAATGTTTATGAGGATAGTTCAGTAAATCTACTTGAGGTTTCAACTTGAGTATTTGAGGGGTGGTTACATAGTAATCATTGTGAAAAACTTGTAGCATTGCACAAGGAGTTGGAGATGTTGGACGTTGTTGAACTCTCTAGATTGCAGTTCGCGTTAACTGCGTTGTATCACTTTTTGTTTGTACCGCTAACATTGGGTTTGTCATTTATCCTTGTGATTATGGAAACTTTATATGTTGCAACAGGCAAAGAAGTGTATAAAGATATGACCAAATTCTGGGGTAAATTGTTTGGTATTAATTTTGCCTTAGGCGTGACAACTGGGATTACAATGGAATTCCAATTTGGTACTAACTGGTCATACTATTCTCATTATGTTGGTGATATTTTTGGGGCACCGCTCGCTATTGAAGCATTACTTGCATTTTTCTTAGAATCAACATTTGTTGGTTTGTTTTTCTTTGGATGGGATCGTTTATCAAAAGCTAAACATTTATTAACTACATATTGTGTAGCATTTGGTTCTAACTTTTCGGCCATGTGGATTTTAGTTGCCAATGGCTGGATGCAAAATCCGGTAGCGTCTGAGTTTAATTTTGAAACAATGCGTATGGAAATGACCAGTTTTATGGATCTTTGGTTAAACCCTGTTGCACAAAGTAAATTCTTGCATACATTGTCTGCGGGTTATGTGACTAGTGCATGTTTTGTTTTAGCTATTAGTTCATATTACCTCCTAAAAAGACGTGATGTCGGATTCGCAAAACGCTCTTTCTCTATTGCATCAGTTTTCGGTATCATTGCAACTGTTTCAGTATTGATCATGGGTGATGAATCTGGTTACGAAATTGGTCAAACCCAACCTGTAAAATTAGCTGCTATGGAAGGTGAATGGCATACTCAACCGGCTCCTGCGTCTTGGAATATGATTGTTGTACCTAATCAGGCAGAGCAAAAAAATGATTTTGCTTTACAAATTCCTTATGCTGCGGGGATTATTGTTACTCGCTCATTAGACAAACAATTTACAGGACTAGTTGATCTACAAGCTCTTAATGAGCAACGAGTTCGTAACGGTATGGTTGCCTATGGTTTACTACAACAATTGAAGGCTGAGAAAAAGGCCAACGGTCAGGTTAATGAAGAAACTAAAGCACAATTTAACGCAGTTAAAGATGACTTAGGATTTGGTCTATTACTCAAGCGTTATACTGATGCGGTCGTAGATGCAACTGATGAGCAAGTTAAGCAAGCAGCTGCTGATACTATCCCAAATGTAGGACCAACGTTCTGGTCATTCCGTATAATGATGCTTGCCGGTGGTTTAATTCTAGTTCTGATGATTGCTGCATTCGTACAAAATATGCGTAAAACAGTAGGGCGTAGTCCACTTTTATTAAAAGCTTTATTATGGGGGCTTCCACTTCCATGGATTGCTATGGAAAGTGGTTGGTTCTTAGCTGAATATGGACGTCAACCTTGGGCTATTTATGATGTACTACCGGTTGGTGTGGCTGCGTCGAATTTAACAACAGCTGATCTTTGGTTATCTATTGGACTGATTTGTGCCCTCTATACAATCTTCCTAGTAGTAGAAATGTATTTGATGTTTAAATATGGTCGCTTGGGTCCGAGTTCGTTAAAAACCGGTCGTTATTATTTTGAACAATTATCTAAATAAGCAGGAGTCTAACCATGATTGATTATGAATTTCTACGTTTTATTTGGTGGATTTTAGTCGGGGTACTGCTTATTGGATTTGCAGTAACAGACGGATTTGATATGGGAGTTCTTAGCTTATTACCTTTCGCAGGCAAAAAAGAAGTTGAGAAACGTATAATGATCAATTCTATCGCACCACATTGGGATGGAAACCAAGTTTGGTTATTGACTGCAGGCGGTGCAATGTTTGCTGCTTGGCCGATAGTTTATGCAGCCTCTTTCTCCGGCTTTTATGTTGCGATGATTTTAGTTTTAGCCGCACTATTTTTCCGTCCTGTCGGGCTAGAGTATCGTGCTAAAATTGATAATCCAACTTGGCGTAAATTTTGGGATTGGGGATTATTTGCTGGTGGTTTTGTCCCATCATTGGTATTCGGTGTTGCATTCGGTAATTTATTGCAAGGTGTTCCATTTGAATTTAATGATTTGATGCAAGTAACTTATACAGGTTCTTTCTTTGAATTATTAAATCCTTTTGCGATTCTTTGTGGTTTAATCAGTTTTTCTATGTTAACCACACAAGGTGCTGCTTGGTTACAAATGAAAACAACATCAGAACTGCGTGAGCGTGCTCGTGTAATAACACAAGTAGGTGCTTTTGTTACATTGTTGACGTTTATTTTGGCTGGTGTTTGGTTATATTTCAAAGAAGGCTTTATTGTAACAAGTGTCCTTGATCATAATGCACCATCTGACCCAACTGTTAAAACAGTTGCAGTTGAAGTGGGAGCTTGGTTTAAGAATTATTTTGATGCACCTGTGTTGTTTATTCTTCCAGCATTAGCAGTGGGTGGTGCGTTGTTAAATATTTTGGCATCAAAAGCCAACCGTTCAGGATTTGCATTTTTCTTCTCGTCTATCACGATGGCAGGAATTATATTAACCTGCGGTGTTGCCATGTTCCCATTTGTGATGCCTTCTATTTCTCATCCGAATATGAGTTTATTAATGTGGGATTCAACATCAAGTGAATTAACATTAACACTAATGCTTGGTTTTGCACTGTTCTTTGTTGTTATTTTACTGAGCTACACCATTTGGGCTTATGCGAAGATGTTTGGTCGCTTAGATGCTGACTTCATTGAAGAAAACAAAAACTCATTATACTAGTAAGGAGATAAGATTATGTTTTATGTGTTATGGGTAGTGGGTGTTTTGTTCGCTGTTATGCTAAGTGCAATCATTACTATCAGTCTTGAGAAAACGGGTAAACTTGACGAATAAGGATTTTTCTTTATTGACTGAAAAATAAGGGCTTCTAAAGAGCCCTTTTATTTTTTCTTTTGTGTAAATTTTTCATGATCAAAAGTAAAAGTATTTTTTAACTAAGCACAGGGTTTATTTTAAGGTGCGATGTATAGTCTAAAAAAATATTTTTCTTTTCATTGTATTTATTCTTGCTAATATATTTGACTGAATCTAGAATACTTGGTTCATTTTTCATATAGAAATGAGAAAATAAAAGACTTTGTGAGGGAGAGTAATATGCCTGTTTTTAAATTGCCTGTTCGTGTGTATTACGAAGATACCGATGCCGGAGGTGTTGTTTATCATGCCCGTTATCTCCATTTTTTTGAACGGGCGAGAACAGAATACTTGCGAACGTTGAATTTTTCTCAGCAAAATCTATTAAATGAGCGAAAAGTTGCTTTTGTTGTGAAGTCAATACGGATTGACTACTGCGTTCCTGCAAAATTAGATGACCTATTAATTGTGGAAACTTATGTTGTAGCTATCAAGGGAGCAAGTATAGTTTTTTCACAAATATTGAAACGAGATGATGAGATCATTTCACAAGCTGTGGTGAAAGTTGCGTCAGTGGATCTTGTGAAAATGAGACCTGTGGCTATACCTCAAGAAATAAAAGCAGAAATTAAACTAAATGATAACATTTTCGGAGTTATGTCATGACCGCTGAATTAGATTTTTTAGAATTATTTTTAAAGGCTAGTATTGTTGTACAAATTGTCATTGTCATATTAATATCTTTTTCGATTATATCGTGGGCGATTATTATCCAACGTAGTCGCATTTTAACTCGAGCATTAAAGGACAGTACACTTTTTGAAGAACGTTTTTGGTCTGGAGAAGATTTGTATAAATTATATGATGGACTTTCTAATCGTCGTAATGGTCTAAACAGCAGTGAGCGAATTTTTTATGTTGGATTTAAGGAGTTTAATCGTCTGAAACAAGCTAATCCGGATGCCCCTGAAGCCATTATTCAAGGCAGTTCTAGAGCAATGAATTTAGCAATGAATCGTGAAGTGGAAGATTTGGAAACACGAGTTCCGTTTTTGGCAACTGTTGCGTCTATTAGTCCATATATCGGCTTATTTGGTACAGTATGGGGAATTATGCATGCTTTTATGGCATTAAGTGGTGCCAAACAAGCAACATTACAGATGGTTGCCCCGGGGATTGCTGAGGCTTTAATTGCAACGGCTATTGGTTTATTTGCTGCTATTCCAGCTGTAATGGCTTACAATCGTTTAAGTCTACGTGTGAATAAATTAGAGCAAAATTATGCTAACTTCATTGATGAATTTACGACAATTTTACATCGTCAAGCATTTGGTAAAAATCATTAAATGTATCAAAATTCTCCGTACTGACGGATAAAGTGCGGTTCTTTTTTCATAAGTTTAGAGGCTATCTATGTCTTATCGTCGAAAACGTCGAGATATTAAGTCAGAAATTAATATTATTCCTTTTTTGGATGTCTTATTGGTTTTATTGCTCATTTTTATGGCAACAGCACCGATTATTAGTCAGAGTGTTCAAGTTGAACTTCCCGAAGCTGTAGAAAGCCAAAATGTATCTAAAGAAGATAAAACGCCTGTTATTTTGGAGGTTTCAGGTATTGGACAGTATGCACTTTCCATTGGTGGAGAGCGAACTGAGGGGATAACAGAAGAATTAGTAACTCAACTTTCTAAGCAAGAATTTGACAAAGATAATAATACGTTATTTTTGGTTGGAGGGGCTAAAGATGTTCCGTATGAGGAGGTAATCAAAGCTTTGAATTTACTTCATGTTGCGGGAATAAAATCTGTTGGATTGATGACTAATCCTCTTTAAATATAAGTAGGTAACACAGTGTGTAATCATCGACAAAAAAATGAGCTTGGTGCCATTCTGCTATCAATTTTTCTGCATATTTTGTTATTAAGTTTGCTGGTATTAGGATCTAACTATAATAATGTTGAAATCATGGGAGGTGGAGAAGGTGATGGTGAAGTAATGTCTGCTGTTATGGTTGATACGGGAACTATTGCAAAAGAGTGGGGACGTTTACAGGAAAAGAAAAAAAGCAATCCGGATAAACAAGAAACCTTTGTTGAAGCAACGCAAGAAGACGAGTTAATGGAGAATGTTGATGTATTTGAAGAAAAAATAAGAGAAGATGAAGATGTACAGAAAAGACTTGCAGAGCAAAAAATAAAAGAAGAAAAAATTCAGCAAGAGCGTTTAGCAAAGCAATTGGAAGAAGATAATGCCAAGAAAGAGACTGTTGCAAAGTTGAAAGCAGAGGCTGAAGAAATGCGTTTACAGGCATTGGCAAAAAAAATTGAAGAAGAGAAAAAGGTTAGAGACGCTGAGGAAAAACAAAAAGCAGAGAAGTTAGCGAAAGAGAGAGCAGAGAAGTTAGCAAAAGAGAAAGCGGATAGATTAGCCAAACAAAAGGCACTTAAGGAAGCAAAAATAAAAGCGGAAAAAGCAGCTAAAGCAAAAGCGGAATTAGCTCAACGCAAAGCGGAACAAGCGGCGTTAGATGATTTTTTCAATGGAGGTGATATTGCAGGAAGTAGCAAAAATGGTGGAAATATGACGATGAAAGGTTCTCAAGGAGTGGGGACTGGTTTTGAAAACGGCAAAGGCGGAAGAACTGGAGAGCAATATGCCGCTCAAATTAAGAGAGAAATTCAGCGTCGCTTTCTAAAAGAACCTAGGTTTGCTAATAAAGTTTGTGTTATTGAGGTTGAATTAGCAAGAGATGGAACGATCACTAACTTTAGAAAATTATCTGGCTCAGATGATATTTGTACTGCGGGGTTATCAGCGGTATCTAGAACGAAAAAGGTACCGGAGGCACCAACTGATGAGATTTATAGAAAATATAAGAAATTCCCACTCGAATTTAGATTGAAATAATTAAAGAAACTAAAAGGTAAAATTTATATGAAATTTTCTGCATATTTAACTACATTATTCATAGTACTTTTTAGTTTGTTCATACAAACCGTACAAGCTGAAAGTGAGGTAAGAATTGTCATTGATGAAGGGGTTGATAGTGCTCGGCCTATTGCGATAATTCCATTTAAATGGAATGGTAGTGACTCTATGCCGATAGATGTAGCTGATATCATTTCTGCAGATTTACGCAATAGTGGTAAATTTAATCCTATTGCAGTCAGTAAAATGCCTCAAAAACCGACATCAGCAAGTGAGGTAATTTCCGATGTTTGGTCTTCTTTAGGCATTGATGCAGTAGTTGTTGGACAAGTTACACCAAATGAAAAAGGATATAGTATCGCATATCAATTAGTAGACACTATCGGTGCTTCAGGAAATGCGGGAGAGGTACTAAGTCAAAACCAGTACGCTGTACCGAAAAATGCTATTCGTTTAGGTGCTCATACCATCAGTGATGAAGTTTTTGAAAAGCTGACTGCAATTCGTGGTGCATTTAGAACTAAAATTGCATACGTTGTACAAAAGAACGGTGGCTCAAAACCTTATCAAGTTCGTGTTGCAGATTATGATGGACATAATCAATTTATTGTTTATAGTAGTTCGCAACCATTGATGTCTCCCGCTTGGTCGCCTGATGGTAGTAAATTGGCTTATGTATCTTTTGAAAATCGTAAATCTCAATTAATTGTACATGATTTACAGTCTGGAGCTCGTCGGGTTATTGCTGCATTCCCTGGGCATAATGGAGCTCCGGCATTTTCTCCTGATGGTTCAAAATTGGCATTTGCTTCATCAAAAGATGGCGTATTAAATATTTATGTCATGAATTTAGGAAGCGGGACTATCTCTCAGTTAACTAGCGGTGCAGGCAACAACACGGAACCTTCTTGGTCACCGGATGGGCAATCTATAATTTTTACTTCGGACAGAGACGGCGGACCTCAAATTTATCAGATGGATGTATTTGGTAATGGTATATCATTAGTTTCTGCTGGTCGGGGGTATAGTGGAAAAATCTCTGCAGATGGTAGTATATTAGTGATGATTTATGCCGATAATATTGTTAAAAAAGATTTGGCGACAGGTGTGACGGAAATGTTAAGCTCTACTTTCTTAGATGAAAGCCCAAGTATTTCACCCAATGGAATTATGATTATTTATAGTTCTACACAAGGTCTAGGAAAGGTGCTACAATTGGTTTCCGCTGACGGTCGTTTTAAAGCACGTCTACCAAGTAGTGACGGTCAGATTAAATTTCCAGCTTGGTCACCATATTTAAATAAAAACTAGGAGAGGTTAATGAAAAACTTTGCAAAATTATTAGTAGTAGCGGGTTCAGTGGCAGTATTGGCAGCTTGTAGCTCATCTGATAACTCATCTAAAACAAATGCTCAAATGTTTGGCGGTTATTCTGTAACTGACTTACAACAACGTTATAATACAGTGTATTTTGAATTTGATAGTTATGATGTGCAGGGCGAATACGCTCAAATCTTAGATGCACACTCAGCATACTTAAAGTCAACACCAGCTTCTAAAGTTCTTGTTGAAGGTCATGCTGATGAACGTGGTACTCCGGAGTATAACATGGCATTAGGTTTACGTCGTGCTGATGCAGTAAAAAACTTTTTATTAAATAAGGGTGTTCAAGCTAGTCAACTTTCAACCCTTTCTTATGGTGAAGAGAAACCGGCAGAGTTAGGTCATAATGAAGCTGCATATTCTAAGAACCGTCGTGCTGTATTAGCATACTAATTTCTTAAGCCGGGTATGATGCCCGGTTTTTTATTGCATTTTTTCGGTAAATTTTGAATTTAAGTGGGTATATTTGTTTTAAATGCCCCTTTTCTGCCGACTATTCGTTCAAATAAACAAAAAATAAAAAAATTTTATTGATTATTAAAATAAAAACAGTAATATATCCGCTCGTTACAAACAATGAGGGTCGTTAGCTCAGTCGGTAGAGCAGCGGACTTTTAATCCGTTGGTCGAAGGTTCGAATCCTTCACGACCCACCATTTTATTTGTAATATCCCAATTTATGGGTCGTTAGCTCAGTCGGTAGAGCAGCGGACTTTTAATCCGTTGGTCGAAGGTTCGAATCCTTCACGACCCACCATTTTATTTGTAATATCCCAATTTATGGGTCGTTAGCTCAGTCGGTAGAGCAGCGGACTTTTAATCCGTTGGTCGAAGGTTCGAATCCTTCACGACCCACCAGTCATGTTTAAAGATTCATTCATAAAAATATTGGTTATTCTTATTTATCGTGTCTTTTCTGTTTGTTTCTCTTAAGAGGACATATACTTAAAATTAGTCACTTTTCTTTTTACTAAATTCTATTTTTGCGATCTGTATCGTAATTTTTTTTAATTATTTTTACCCATTTTTCCAGATGAGTTAAAGTGCGGTCAAAAATAGGAAAAAAATGAAAGCATTAAAGGGGTTTACTCTATTAGAAATATTGATTGTTTTACTGATTATCAGTATGACAGTAACATTTTCTTTTCCCATGTGGCAAACAGCAAATACAAAAATGATTTTAGAAAAAGAGCAAAATAAACTCTATATTTTCATAAGGGAGTTACAAGCTCGAGTTGAAAATTCTAATGATATTTGGTTTTTAATTGCTAATCGTGATTTAGTGAGTAAGCGTTGGTGTCTGGTTGCACAACCAAAAAACACAGATATATGTGATTGTTTAAATCCTCGCAGCTGTAATAGAAATATTCCGATGAAATTTTATTATCCTTATTTTGCAGATAAAACCATGTTAATCAGCAAAGTTTATTATCCTAGAGAAATGACTAGATTAAACGGTACAAGGAATACAAGTACGACGACTTGTTTTGTATTGCAATCTGATCAGCAAAGAACAGTATTTTCGTTTTTTAATGTAGGATCTTTAAAACTTAAAGGTTACCAATCGTTAAGTGCTTGCGTGAATGATCATTAGTAAGGGGGAACATTGATTATTTATCGTGGACAAACTTTATTAAGTGTAATGATAGCGTTGAGCTTATCAATGATGTTATTAATGAGTGTTAGTGCATTTTATAGTTATAGTCAGCAACAAAATAAACAGATACTTTTGCATCTCTATTTACAATCAGAATTGCAACGAACTATCCAACTTTTGGGTAAGGATATTCGCCGTAGTGGATTTAGGGCTATTAGTGATAAATTGGTTCGGAGTAATTTCGATTTATTTGAACAAGATAAAAGCGGAAAGAGTATTGTAGTCGCTCAAGCTGATAATGAACCTTCGAATAGTTGCGTTCTTTTTATTTATGATCTTGATGCTACCGGCTGTGTAGGTACGACATATCGTAATAATGTTTGTGTAAGGAATAAACAAAATACAGCTCGTGAAATTGAGCGAGAGTTATTTGGTTATCGCTTAAATAAACAAATGATAGAGACAAGATTAACTTATAAAAATTCAATTAGCGCGAATTGTAATCAAAAACAATGCCAAAGCTATTTACAACAACCTGCATGTAATAGCGGAGGGTGGGTCGATTTATTAGATGAAAATGACATAGCCATAACTGCATTAAAATTTCATTGGATTGCTGATTACAATGGATTGGAAGTTTATCTAAAAGGGCATCTAAAGCGAAATAAACAAGTCGAATATGAGACTTCAGCCATTATTCCTTTGCTTAATCAAAAGAGATAAAAATGAATATACAAAAAGGAGTTGTAACGCTCACCCTATTAATGCTGTTAAGCTCAGTATTATTAATTTTACTTTTTTTTGATGGTGATTTGATTTCGTTGCATTCATCCATTGTTTCTCAACGGAAAATATATTTAGAACAAAGTCTTATATTACAGAGACAAAGTATTTCTCAAAAAGAAAAACTTTGTGAAAACCAGCCTCTGAATAATAATTTGAAAAGTTTGAAGATCGAATTTGAAAGTCGACGAAAAATTGACCGCACTTCTCAATTTGTATGGTGTGAAAGAAAATATTTGTTTAAAAAAAGGCCGAAAAAAGCTACTTATGAGGCAGGGCTAAGTCAGTATATAAATCTTGAGTTACTGGACTTATTTCAACATAAATTACATTCACCGCCTGCTATTTTGCCGAGAGATAAAGTAAATTACCTCTATTGGGTTGAGGAAAAATCAGCTGAATTGGAGATACAAGGTAATATTAATGCAGTTGTTATTGCTGAAGGGGATTTGAAGTTAATAGGAAAAGGTAAAATTAGTGGAACGGTTATTACCGGCGGGAAATTAAGTATTGAACCAGCAGTTAAAATTGTGTATCGCTCAAAAACAATCATCGATCTTATCCGATCATATAGTTATTGGCAGTTTGCGGAGAATAGTTGGTATGATTTTCAACCATTATAAATTTCCTCAACGGGGTACCAGCTTGATCACGTTATTAGTCACAATGATGATATTTTCTACATTATTTTTATTTGTTAATCAATGGGTTAGTTATCAAAGAAAAAGTGCGGTAAATATTTATCTACGTTATCAAGCTTTGCAAATCGCTGAAAATCAACATCAACGCTTATTTCTAGAACCGCATTTTCATTGTCCGCATAATATCGAGCAAAATGGTTATAAGTTTAAGATCAATTGTGAAGGTAAGAATGTACGAGTTTCTTATGCAAATCAACAAGTAAATTTATTGCTTGATTAATTATTTTGAAAAGCTATGCTAAATGAAGTTATTAGAAGAATAAGGAACATTTGTGTTTACTTTGTATTATTCCAATCAATTGGAAACGCAAAAAGATATTTTGTTACATTTAATGGATCAACAGCCATTATCAGATCCTTTCCAAAAAGAAGTTATTTTAGTACAAAGTGGCGGTATGGCACAGTGGATACAGTGGCAGATTGCAGAGAAAAAAGGTATATCGGCAAATTTGTCTTTTCCTATGCCTGCAAGTTTTATTTGGCAATTATATGTTGATAATTTACCGCAAGTCACAGCTTCTTCTCAATTTAGTAAAGAAAATATGACTTGGCGATTAATGGAAATTATTCCGCATTATATAGATCAACCGGAATTTTACATATTGCGTCAATATTTACAGCAAAGTTATCAATCAAGTCAGCAGCGATACTACCAATTAGCCAGCAAAATAGCAGAGTTATTTGACCAATATTTAGTTTATCGACCGGAATGGATTATAAGTTGGGAGCAGAATAAAGGCGTAGAAATTATTCAGCAAATTCAGTATTACCAAAAAAATTTATTTGTCTCAGAATCATGTTTTTCTCAAGTTGAGCAACATATTGTTTGGCAAGGTATTTTATGGAGAGCTTTAGTATGCTCTGTGCAAAAAGAAACACAAAAGAATGTTTTACATCGTGCACATCTACATTTACTTTTCTTAAAACATATTGCCGGCGAAAAACCTAAAAATTTGCCTACGAGAATTTTTGTATTTGGTATTTCAGCTTTACCGAAGGTGCATTTAGATACTTTAAGTGCATTAAGCCAGCATTGCGATGTGCATTTATTTTTTAATAATGCTTGTCGTGAATATTGGGGAGATATAATTGATCAGAGCCATTGGCAACGTTTGAAAGTGCGAGAGCGTATAAGTTGGCAAGATTTCCAACAACCACAAAATACACAGGCTTGGTTATCCGATGCGCAAATACATACTTTTGAACAAAATGGATTTGAACAAATTTATGATGAAAAGTTACAGGTTGGCAATCCTTTGCTTTCCTCATGGGGAAAATTAGGACGGGATTATTTGTATTTACTCACTGAACTGGAGGCTAATGAAATCAATGCTTATGTCGAACTTTCGGAAAAAATATTGTTGTCGCAAGTACAGGCACGCATTTTAGATTTGGTTCCTTCGAAGCACAAGTTTTTAAATTTGGCAGAAAATGACCGCTCTTTAACTTTTCATTCTTGTTATAGTCCAATACGAGAGGTTCAAGCTCTACAAGATTATTTGTTACATCTATTTAACCAAGCTCAGGATTTGACACCTAAAGATGTGGTAGTTATGGTTGCAGACATTGATAAATATGCACCGTATATTCAGGCGGTATTCAGTCAAGGCGAACACTATATTCCGTACTCTATCGCAGACAGCAAACTTTCCGAAAATGACCCTTTAGTATCTGCTTTTTTACAGCTGTTAAATTTAAAAGAAAGTTTATTCAGTGCGGAGGAAGTGCTGACTTTTTTGGATCATCCTGTTATTCGTCAGAGTTTTAATATTACTTTAGAGGATTTGGCACAAATTCGTCATTGGGTTGAGCATTCGGGTATTCGATTCGGATTAGAAAAATATCCGCAACAATCCTTGCAAAATTATAACGCTTGGCAGGCAGGTTTAGAGAGAATGTTACTGGGATTTGCTATGCGGGAAGAAAATGGTCTATGGTTAGATACGCTTGGCTTTGATGATACCTATGGATTAAAAGGGCAGCTTGTCGGTTATTTAAAGGATTTTATTACTCGTTTGTATCAATGGCATCAATTTTTGCAAGTAGATCACGTTATTGAAAAGTGGGAAGAACATTTAATTGAATTAATGTCATCTTTTTTTGTGGTAGACGGAATGGATATTCCGCAACAATACAAAACAACTTTTAATTATCTTATTGACACTATTCAACAATTAACGGAGTTGATCCTAGATAGCTCTTTTCAGCAAGAAATAAGTGCGGAGGTTATTTACGAAGTTTTTGTTGAACGCTTAAAAGATATACCTAATAGCCTAAAATTTTTAATGGGGAAAGTCACTTTTTGTACGCTTCTCCCCATGCGATCAATCCCTTTTAAAGTGGTGTGTTTACTTGGTATGAATGATGGTGATTATCCACGTCAACAAACGCCGAACAGCTTTGATTTAATGCAATATCATCGCAAAAAAGGCGATCGTTTTCGCCGAGATGATGATCGCTATTTATTTTTAGAAGCATTGATCTCGGCACAACAGTATTTTTATGTGAGTTATATTGGTCGCTCTATTATTGATGATAGTGAACGAGAACCTTCAGTTCTTGTTACGCAATTGTTGGATTATATAGCTGAAAATATTAACGCTCAAGGTGATCTAAGAGGACAAGATATTCTGAAAAAATCACTTATTCAACAACATGCGATGACTGCATTTAGCCGAGAAAATTTCACCAAAAGAGACCGCTCTTTTTCTAAGCAATGGCTAGTGTTGGCAAATAAAAAAGATAGTGGCAATTTGGCGAATTTTTTACAGCCGATAAATGATACAGAGATAGTTAAAGAAATTTCATTAAATGACTTAATTGCGTTTATTCAGGATCCTGTTCGGTATTTTTTTGAGCAAAAATTACGTGTTTTTTTACGTAAGACAGAACAAAATATTGCGGATACTGAAAATTTTACTTTAGATAATTTAGAGTTATATCAAATAAAAGAAGAACTTATTTATCTTTCTGAGCAGGAATGGGAAGACTTTTTTGCTCGGATGAAAATTAAGGGAATTATGCCACAAGGGGCGTTTGCAAAAATTTATCAGCAAAAAACAAAAAATGAGATCATTACACTTAAATCTTTAGTTACGCCTTATTTGGATAAAATATCGGAACAAATCCCTCTTGATTTACACATTGAAACAGAATACGGAAAGGTACGTTTAATCGGTAGCATTGACTGCTTATATCATCAAAAAATGCATCGAGTAACTTGGCGAGCATCTACTATCAAAACGAAAGATATTATCCAAACATGGATTTATCATTTAGTACAAACTTTAGCGGGAGAGCCTAATTCGCAAATTGAGCATTACTCTTTAGACAGCAGACTTTCTTTTGAAAAAATAGAAAAATCTACCGCACTTCAACAGCTTCAAACTTATGTTGAGGCATATTTACTTGGACAAGTTTCAGTGTTATTAATGCCAATGAAAAATTTCGATCAATATCTTCAATTGCTTTTTACTCCGAAGAGTAATAAATGGAAAGAGGAAAAAGATATTGATTTATCTGCTTGTTTTGAATTGTTATCAGAACTTGGCTCAGGTAGAAAAGAGAGAAATTTTTATGTGAAAACAGATCCTTATTGGCAAAGAATATTAGCACAAACAAAACTAGACGATTCACATATTTTAGAAATTAATCAACGTGTTATACAATGGTTCGATTTAATGTTAATGCTAAAAAGAGTTGAATAGAAAATAAAAACAAAACTGGATATTTATCCAGTTTTGTTTTATCCTTAGTGCTTTATTTTACGCTATGTAAGGTGAGATATGATTGGGCGTGTAACAGGAATACTGGTTGAAAAACAAGCTCCGGAAATTTTACTGGATGTTCAAGGTGTTGGGTATGAGTTACTTTTACCCATGACAAGTTTTTATAATTTGCCGGAAGTTGGGCAGGAAACTACGTTGTTTACGCATTTTGTAGTGCGTGAAGATGCTCATTTGTTATTTGGATTTAGCCATAAACAAGACCGCTCTTTATTTCGTGAATTGATTAAAACCAATGGAGTTGGACCAAAATTAGCTTTAGCTATCCTGTCTGCGATGTCAGTGAATGAATTTGTGTATGCGATTGAACAAGAAGAATTATCTAAATTAGTCAAAATTCCCGGAGTAGGAAAAAAAACTGCTGAACGTTTATTGGTGGAGCTAAAAGGTAAATTTAAAGGCTTACAACAAACAGATTTCTTTATTAAAAGCTCTCATTTACCTGGAATTAAATGCTCAAAACCGGATCAAAGTTTGCAGTTGGATGAAGCAGTTTCTGCTTTAATTGCGTTAGGATATAAGCCTATTGAAGCAGAGAAAATGGTTAAAAAAGTGTTAAAAGCAGATTTAACTAGTGAACAGCTTATTCGAGAGGCTTTGAAAGCCGCATTATAAGAGATAGAGAATGATTGAAGTAGATCGCATTGTAAGTGCCAATGCAAAAGTAGACGATGAATATATTGATCGTGCAATTCGCCCTAAATTATTGAGTGATTATATCGGTCAACCTCAAGTTAGAGAGCAAATGGAAATTTTCATCCAAGCAGCAAAATTACGCCAAGATGCACTTGATCATTTGTTAATTTTTGGACCCCCTGGACTAGGAAAAACAACGTTGGCGAATATTGTTGCCAATGAAATGGGAGTGAATATTCGTACTACTTCAGGTCCGGTTTTAGAAAAAGCGGGGGATTTAGCGGCAATGCTAACGAACCTTGAACCTCATGATGTATTATTCATTGATGAAATTCATCGCTTATCACCAGCTATTGAGGAAGTTCTTTATCCGGCGATGGAAGATTATCAACTGGATATTATGATTGGAGAAGGTCCTGCTGCCCGTTCAATAAAGCTGGATTTACCGCCTTTTACGCTGATTGGAGCAACAACAAGAGCAGGCTCTTTGACTTCTCCATTACGAGATCGATTCGGTATTGTGCAGCGACTGGAGTTTTATTCTGTAGAGGATTTAGCTTCCATTGTTACTCGAAGTGCGGTCTGTTTGCAGCTTGAAATTGATGTTGACGCAGGACAAGAAATTGCTTGTCGTTCACGAGGTACCCCACGTATTGCAAATCGCCTATTACGCCGAGTGCGAGATTATGCCGATGTCAAAAATGGTGGGAAAATTACCGCACTTATTGCTCAAGAAGCACTGAAGATGCTGGATGTGGATCTTGCAGGATTTGATTTTATGGATCGTAAATTATTACAGGCAATTATTGAGCGGTTTGATGGCGGACCTGTAGGATTGGATAATTTGGCGGCGGCAATTGGCGAAGAGCGAGATACTATTGAAGATGTATTGGAGCCTTATTTAATTCAGCAAGGATTTTTACAACGGACACCTCGTGGAAGAATAGCAACATCAAGAACTTATCGACATTTTGGTTTGGAACAGATTGAAAAATAGCACTCCTTTTTCAGTCACTCTCAACGTGAGTCAGTCGATAGTCAAGGATTTCAAGCAACTTGAGGGTTTGTGCGAGTATCCTTCCATTCTGTAGTAAAGATTCTGCAAAGGTACTATTTATTGCTCAAAATCCCATTTGCACACACATAGGCTGAGCTCCATGCCCATTGGAAGTTATAACCGCCAAGCCGACCGGTAACATCAAGTACTTCACCAATAAAATAAAGACCTTTGATTTTATGACTTTCCATCGTTTTTGATGAGATTTCTTGCGTATCTACGCCTCCAATAGTGACTTCTGCGGTGCGATAACCTTCGGTGCCGTTAGGTTGAATTTGCCAATGATGAATTAAATCATCAAGATTTTTTAACTGCACTTTGCTGAGGTTGGCAATCACTTCATCTTGAATAATGTTGTGATTTAACCATAAATCCACTAGTTTTTGCGGTAATAGGCGTGATAAGGCGGTTTTTAAATGTAATTTAGGTGAGGTCTGACGTAACTTGTTAAGGAAAAATTGAATATTTTCCATCGGTAACAGATCAATTTCTATATTTTCATTCACTTGCCAATAATTTGAAATTTGTAAAATAGCGGGACCCGATATCCCCCGATGAGTGAAGAGTAAATTATTGCTGAAAGATTGACCGCACTTTGCGGTTACACAAACAGGAAGGGAGATGCCTGAAAGTGCGGTGTAAAATTTATCAATTTCACGCCATGTGAAGGGTACAAGCCCAGCTCGTGGAGCAATAACATTGAGCCCGAATTGTTCGGCAACTTGGTAACCGAAAGGTGTCGAACTCAAGGCTGGCATAGACAATCCGCCGGTAGCAATAACTAAATTTTCACATTGCCAAATTTTTCCGTCAGATTGCAATTGAAAACGAGCTTTTTCATTACCGTCTAATTTTTCAATGTATTCGATCTGTTGACGTAATTGGGTATTAACTTGAAATTTATCGCATTCTGCTCGTAGCATATTGACAATATCTTCAGCACTGTTATGACAAAAAAGTTGCCCCGATTCTTTTTCATAATAGCTAATACCATAGTCAGTAATGAGGGCAATAAAATCCCATTGGGTAAAGCGAGCTAGAGCAGACTTGACGAAATGAGGATTTTGCGAAAGGTAATGCTGAGGGGTAACATTAAGGTTGGTAAAATTACAAAATCCGCCACCGGACATTAAAATTTTACGTCCCACTTTTTTTCCATTATCTAAAATCGTTACTTGGTGCTTGGCTTTACCTAGTTGACCAGCACAAAACAAGCCTGCCGCACCTGCACCGATAATAATTGTTTGGGAATAATTCATCATTATTTATTCGCTAAAATTACCGCTCTTTTGGGAGCCGGGTACCCTTCAATGGTTTTACTGTGATCTTGAGGATTAAGGAAATCAATTAAACTTTCATTTTCCAGCCAGTCTGTTTTACGTTGTTCTTCTAGACCTGTTGTTTCTACATCGACACAACGAATATTATGGAAACCGCACTTTTCCAGCCAGTTTATGAGTGCGAGAACGGAAGGGATAAAATACACATTTTTCATTTTGGCATAGCGATCTGTCGGCACTAAAATCGTGTTTATATCACCCTCTACAACTAACGTTTCAAGTACTAATTCGCCATCTTTAACTAATTGATTTTTAAGTTGTGTGAGATGATCCAATGGAGATTTTCGATGATATAAAACGCCCATAGAAAAGACGGTATCAAAGGCGGCTAAAGGTTGCATTTCTTCAATGCCGAGCGGAATCAGATTAGCACGACGATCATTGTTTAACAGTTTACGTACAGCCTCAAATTGACATAAAAACAGTTCTGTCGGATCAATACCGACTACCATTTTGGCTCCTTCGCCAACCATACGCCACATATGATAACCGCTACCACACCCTACATCTAACACAAGACGATTCTGCAAAGGTGCCAAATGAGGCAAGACACGCTCCCATTTAAAATCCGAACGCCATTCACAATCAATATGGATACCATATAGATGATAAGGTCCCTTACGCCAAGGCATAAGCTGTTTTAAGTGATGAATGATGCGTTGTCGCTCACCGGAGGAAAGAGGCGTTTTTGTTTCAGCTTTGACCGCACTTTTGAGATCAATATGATCGGCTGTTAAGTGCGGTAGAAAATCAATGATTTTTGACCATTTAATATAATCGCCATGGGTTTGCTTTTCCCATTGTTTAAGTTGTAAAGGCAAAGTTTCAAGCCATGCTGAAAGTGTCGAAGTTGCTATTTGTTGATAAAATGGACGAAAGTCGAACATAATTATTTTGATGTCTTATATGCGTTTTTAGCTTGTTCAAACGTCTCTAAAATCGATTTTTCCGGTTTCACTGATAACAAAGAAACAACAATAATGACAATACTTGCCAAAGCAAAACCTGGGATCATTTCATATAATTTAGAGAATTCACTTGTTGTAGGGACAATGGTTTTCCAACTAAATACGATAATTGTCCCAGTTAACATTCCCGCCATTGCAGCAGAAGATGTCATGCGTTTCCAGAATAAAGAAAATAGTACAACAGGCCCAAAAGCACTACCAAATCCAGCCCAAGCAAATTCAACTAATTTTAAAACTTGGCTTTTTTCATCTTGTGCAATCCAAATTGCAATGGCGGCAATAGCTAATACCATTAAACGACCAAGCCACATCAATTCTTTATCCGATGCTTTTGGACGAATAAATCCTTTGTAAAAATCTTCTGTAACGGCACTGGAAGAAATGAGAAGTTGTGCACTCAGCGTACTCATTACTGCGGCTAAAATAGCAGAAAGTAAGATACCGGCGATCCAAGGATTGAACAATAATTTTGATAATTCAATAAAGATTTGCTCCGATTCTTTGTTGACGACACCAGCTAGTTGTGGATTTGCTGCAAAATAGGCGATGCCAAAAAAACCGATACCTATGGCACCGACTAAACAAAGGATCATCCAAGTGATACTAATACGTCGTGCGTTATTGAGCGATTTTACTGTGTGTGCCGCCATAAAGCGTGCCAGAATGTGCGGTTGTCCGAAATAACCCAATCCCCAAGAAGCCAAGCTCAGCAGACCAATTGTGGTAGTACCGGTAAAAATATCTGTAAAGTTTTTTCCTACCGCACTTTCAGCCTGCTTCAAGTAGAAATGAAAATTATCTATTCCGTCTAAGCTTAGAATAATCATGATAGGGGTTAGAATGAGTGCGAAAATCATCAATGTTGCTTGAATAGTATCTGTCCAACTCACTGCTAAGAAACCTCCTATGAAGGTATAAGCAATAGTTGCCAATGCACCATACCAAAGTGCGGTGGAATAAGGGATACTGAACAGATTTTGGAATAATTTTGCACCGGCAACGACACCGGAAGCACAATAAATTGTGAAGAAAACAAGGATAATTGAGGCTGACACAATTTTGAGTAAATTATGACGACTACCAAAACGGTTGTGAAAATATTCAGGTAATGTGAGAGCGTTATTATTAAATTCAGTGTAAATACGTAAGCGACCTGCCACAAATAACCAGTTAAAATAAGCACCGATTGTTAAACCTATGGCAATCCAACCTTCAATTAAGCCCGACAAATAGATTGTACCCGGTAAACCCATCAGCAACCAGGCGGACATATCTGATGCACCGGCAGACATTGCGGTAACAAAACTGCCTAAACGACGACCGCCAAGAATGTAGTCTGAAAGATTATTGGTGTAGTAATATGCAAGTGCACCAATCAATAACATGCCTAAGATATAGACAATAAAGGTAATAATTGTTGGATCAAAACTAAACATTAAGCCCTCACGAAAGCATTATTTGTATAGATAAAATTTAAGAAAGGTCGCATTTTACCTTATTCAGGGCTATTATTCTATTTACCTTTTCGATAGACTAATTAAAAGAAGTATTTTTAGGATAGAGATGATGGAATCTGTTGAATTATTGGCTAACATTACCCCTAGTGAAACCCGAATTGCACTGGTGGATAATGGCATTTTAAAAGAAGTACATATTGAAAGACAGGCAAAAAGAGGGAGCGTCGGTAATATTTATAAAGGACGAGTGACTCGAGTATTGCCGGGTATGCAATCTGCATTTGTAGATATCGGATTGGAAAAAGCCGCTTTTTTACATGCCTCAGATATTGTTTCACATACAGAGTGTGTTGATGTTGATGAGCAAAAACAGTTTGTAGTGAAAGATATTGCACAATTGGTACATGAAGGACAGGATATTGTTGTTCAGGTTGTCAAAGATCCCCTCGGTACTAAAGGTGCAAGATTAACAACTGACATAACACTCCCTTCTCGTTATCTTGTTTTTATGCCGGAAAATAGCCATGTTGGCGTTTCTCAACGCATTGAAAGCGAAGAAGAGCGGGCACGTTTAAAGGAACTTGTTTTACCGTTGTGCGATGAATTGGGCGGTTTTATTATTCGTACTGCTGCCGAAGGAGCAACGGAAACTGAACTCGTGCAAGATGCGGAATTTTTAAAACGATTATGGCGTAAGGTGTTGGAACGCCGTGCGAAATATACAACACGTTCAATGTTATATGGCGAATTGGCGTTAACGCAACGTATTTTGCGAGATTTTATCGGGGCGAATTTCAGTAAAATTCATATTGATTCCAAATTATGTTTTTCTGAAGTGAAACAGTTTACTGAGGAATTTATGCCTGAACTGACAGATAAGTTGGTGTTATATTCCGGCAGTCAGCCATTATTTGATGTTTATAGCGTTGAAAATGCTATTCAAACAGCTTTAAATAGTCGTGTAAACTTAAAATCCGGTGGCTATCTAATTATTGAACAAACCGAATCTATGACAACGATAGACATTAATACTGGTGCTTTTGTGGGTCATCGCAATTTAGAAGAAACTATTTTTAATACAAATATTGAGGCAACAAAAGCTATTGCACAACAGTTACAACTACGCAATCTGGGCGGTATTATTATTATTGATTTTATTGATATGCAAACGGAAGAACATAGGGATCGTGTCTTGGAATCTTTACGTTTGGCATTATCCAAAGATAGAGTGAAAACGAATGTTAATGGGTTTACTCAACTTGGTTTAGTTGAAATGACACGTAAGCGAACAAGGGAAAGTTTGGAGCATATTTTATGCGATGAATGTCCAACTTGCAGTGGACGAGGCAGTGTGAAAACCGTTGAAACGGTTTGTTATGAAATCATGCGTGAAATTATTCGTGTTAATCATTTATTTGCCAGCGAAAAATTTGTAGTTTATGCCTCAAGAGCGGTGGCGGATTATTTAATTAATGAGGAAAGCCATGGTTTATTAGCAGAGTTGGAAGTCTTCATTGGCAAACAAATTCAAATAAAAACAGAAGTGTATTATTCACAGGAACAATTTGATGTTGTTGTAATGTAACTTCCATTTTTAATATGTTATATTGACCTCATATTCATTATTCAAGGTATCGGTATGGTTAAGAATATTGGAATTTTATATATTGCGACAGGGCGTTATCACGTTCTTTGGGAAGATTTCTATAAAAGTGCGGAAAAGCATTTTCTACCCGAGTTACCTAAGAAATATTTTTTATTTTCTGATTATGAGGGAAGTTTTTTAGGAGAGGAAAGTGGAAATGTTCACAGAATATATCAAAAAAAATTAGGTTGGCCTTATGATACGTTGATGCGTTTTGATATGTTTTTAAAAGAGAAAGAGCGATTTAAAGAGTTGGATTATCTCTTTTTTGTTAATGCGAATATGATTTTTATTAAAGATATACATCAAAATGAAGTTCTTGCATCCGATAAAGAGTTAATTATGATTTTACAACCTTGGTTTATCGGTTTAGATATTGATAAAACTACTTATGACAGAAATCCGTTGTCCACATCGTATATTCCTTATGGGGAGGGTGAACATTATGTTATGGGCAGTTTTAACGGCGGTAAAACGTCTGCTTTTTTAGAGATGTGTCAGCAATTAAATGACAATATCTATTTAGATTTAAAAAAGGACATTATTGCACTATGGCATGATGAAAGTCATTTAAATCATTATTGTTGGCGAAATAAAGAAAAAATATTTATTTTGCCGGACAGTTATTTGTTGGATGAAGGGCAACAGTACTTCCCAAGTAAAAAGTCTCATTATATTAATCCCTTATATTTAAAAAATCATGATGTTCGGTTAGTTATGAGAAATAAGAATCATTATAGGTTCGGGGGGGGGGAATTACATGAGAGGGATTACTGATGAACGGATCGAATTTAATTGGTCAATTTTTTTGTTGAATTTAAATGTGTATCGTCTCTATTTAAAAGAGAGAATTAGGGCTGTATTTAAAGTTCTTTGTAAGAACTAATATTGTTAAGGTAGGACAAAAAAACAAGATGTTAAACAAAGTACAAGAATCTATACTTGCTCCAAATAATTTAGAACCGGATAATTTAAAAAATACATTTGATATGTTGTCTCATCGCCAGATTGATTATGCAGATTTGTATTTTCAGCTCAGTCAAGATGAAAATTGGGTGTTGGAAGACGGTATTATCAAAGAAGGCGGTTTTCATATTGACCGTGGCGTTGGTGTGCGTGCGGTAACTGGCGAGAAAACAGGATTTGCTTATTCCGATCAGATTGATTTGGTCAGTTTACAGCAATGTGCCAATGCAGTAAAAGGAATTGCTTTGCCAAATCAAGGTAATATTATTAAACCGATTGGTTTTAAAGCTGTAAATGCGGTTACTCGTTATCCTGCAGTAAATCCGTTAAATAGTTTGAATAAAGAGCAAAAAATTGAATTATTACATTTAGTAGACCGTACCGCTCGTGCATATAGCCCTTATGTGACAAAAGTTGTAGCGAATTTAACCGCTCTTTATGAAGAAATTTTAGTTGTGGCAACAGATGGTACGTTAGCAGCTGATGTTCGACCGTTAATTCGTTTATCTATTTTTGTGATGGCGGAAAAAGCGGGAAAAAGAGAACAAGGAAGTGCGGGCGTTGGGGCGAGAGTAGGACTTGATTGGTTCTTTGAGCCTTATAAGGGCGAACAACGTGCGATTTATTTTGCGAAAGAAGCAGCACGTCAAGCATTGGTGAATTTAGACGCTATTGAAGCACCTGCCGGCTTGATGCCGGTAGTGTTGGGCGCCGGTTGGCCGGGTGTATTATTACACGAAGCTGTGGGGCATGGATTAGAGGGTGATTTTAACCGTAAAGGAAGCTCATTGTTTACAGGAAAAATTGGGGAATTAGTCACTTCTCCATTATGCACTATTGTTGATGACGGCACTCTACCGAATCGCAGAGGCTCGTTGACAATAGATGATGAGGGCGTGCCAAGTCAATGTAATGTATTGATTAAAGACGGTGTCTTGCAGGGTTATATGCAAGATAAAATGAACGCTCGCTTAATGGGTGTGAAACCGACCGGAAATGGGCGTCGTGAATCTTATGCTCATTTGCCTATGCCAAGAATGACTAATACTTATATGTTAGCGGGGCAAAGTAAGTTTGAAGATTTAATTGCTTCGGTCGATTATGGCATTTTTGCACCGCACTTTGGTGGTGGGCAAGTGGATATCGTCTCCGGAAAATTTACTTTTTCCATGTCGGAAGCCTATTTAATTGAAAAAGGCAGAATAACCAAGCCTATTAAAGGTGCAACTATGATCGGACAAGGAATTGAAGTGATGCAACAAGTATCTATGGTAGCCGATAATATGGAAATAGACCATGGCATAGGTGTTTGTGGTAAAGATGGACAAAGTGTTCCGGTTGGCGTTGGTCAACCGGCTTGTAAGATAGAGCAAATTACCGTGGGCGGAACCGCTTAATTAAACTATGGTGAATTTGTGATTTGTTAGATAATTAATTTTTATAGAGAATATAGACAGTGACTGAAACGACTCAATCAAATTTGCAATTGGCTCAAGCATATAACGAACTACCTTATACTTCTAAAGTTTTTGCTGCTTGTCAACCTACTCGTTTACATGCTTTAGCTAAGATTAAAGGGCTTTTACCCCCCCCCTTAGAAACAGCTAAGGTGCTGGAAATCGGTTGTTCTTTTGGCGGCAATTTATTGCCCTTTGCTATTCGACACCCTAATAGCCAGTTAGTCGGTATTGATTTATCTGAATACCAAATTAATATCGGTCAGCAAATGATGGAACAGGTCGGCGTGAAAAACGTAGAGTTGGTTGCTGCTGACATTAGCCAAGTGAGCTTTAATATTAAGTTTGACTATATTATTTGTCATGGTGTTTTTAGCTGGGTGCCGGAAGCGGTACGCCATGCAATTTTAAAAACCATCCAAGAGTATTTATCTCCCAACGGTATTGCTCATATTAGCTATAATACCTACCCAGGCTGGAAAATTCGAGATGTCGCTAAAGAGCTGATGTGTTTTGGAAGCAATCCGAATTTAAGCAGTTTGGAGCGTATAGACCAATCTTTTGAGTTATTAAAATTTACCTCTTCCATTTTGCAACGAAAGAATGCTGACTTATATAAAGTATTATCGCATTCATTTCAAGAAATACCTGATAAAGATAAATTTTACGTGGCTCATGAATACTTTGAGGATTTTAACCAACCTTTCTATTTCAGGGAATTTATCAGCAAACTTGAGGCATACCATTTAGCCTATTTAACCGATAGTTCTTTTCCCGCTATTTATTCTGATATTCATTTTGAAAATGATGAGTATGAGAAAGTATGTGCCTATTTTGACTACCGCTTGGAAGCCGTAGAGCAATTTATTGATTTCCTGAATAACCGTTCTTTTAGACACAGCATTATTACCCATCAACAAAATTTGGCGGACAAAGGGATTACCAATAATATCAGTCAATACAATCATTGCCATCATTTCTATGATATCTATTTCAGAACAGATGTGCGTTATAGCCCTGCGACTGATGATAAGGAAGCGCATTGGCAGTTGCTGGACATAGGTGCGGAAATTTCGGATACCCCATTAAATAATTTATTATGTACTTATCTTCAAGAGCATAACAATCCTTGTAAAATTGGCGATATTTGTGAGTATGCCAAAAAATTCCCCGAATATGACGAAACTGAACTTTACAAATTAATTCTTTCTATTATTTATTCTAATCATGTTTATTTATGTTTTGAGCCAGAGACATCGACCGGCTATGACAGCAAACCCAAATTGTTTGAGCCGTACCGAAGATTGATTGAGTTGGTCAGACATAATCCCAATGTTACCGGCTTGTCCAATCGATACTATCAGGTACTCAACTTAGATTTCTTGCCGCAATATATCGCACAATTTCTCGATGGCACCAGAACAGTCAAGGATTTAATCAAACAATTGCGAGAGGACATTGAAAACAATACCATTGTCCTTCATGATGAAAACGGCAATGAACTTTCGAATAAAAAGATTAAAGATAAAGACCTCAAAGAAGTGATTGTTCGGCAATTGGACGCACTCAAGGAGTACGGTTATTTCACGGAATATAAATAGTACTGTGTAAATTGTCCAATCGTGAGATAGTGTAGGGAGCGTATTTAATATTGCATTGAATACGCTCTATTTGTTTAAATTTAAACTTTAAAATCAGGTGCTAAACAAGGTTGGATTTTATTGAGTATTTCTTTTACAAGACGTGGTGTTGCTGCAACGATATGACTGTCAGTGAAATATTTATGACCACCGTAGAAATCACATACTAAACCACCAGCTTCACGTAAAATCAGATCACCTGCCGTAATATCCCAAGGTTTAACGCCCATTTCAAAATAACCGTCAACACGATTAGCCGCAACATAGCAAAGATCAAGTGCGGCAGAACCTGCACGACGAAAATCAGCAACATTTTCAGCAAGGTTACTCATCATAGCAAATTGGGTTGGCATGAGAGAGGGTTTTTTGAATGGAAATCCGGTTGCCAAAATTGCACCTTGAAGGTCACGTTTACTGCTATCAACACGTAAACGTAATTCATTAATTTTCGCACCTTCACCACGCACAGCGGTGAATAATTCATTGCGAATAGGATCATAAACCACGCCTATTTCAGTGCGACCTTTTACACGGACAGCGATAGATACAGCAAAGTGCGGTAAGCCTTTGACAAAGTTTGTCGTACCATCTAGTGGATCTATTACCCATTGAATATCGTTGTTTTGTCCTTCGTGAGCACCGCTTTCCTCAGTAATAATTGTATGCTCGGGATAAGATTTGCGAACAACCTCGATAATTGCTGCTTCTGAGGCTTTATCAATATTCGTAACAAAATCATTTATACCCTTTTGCATTGTTTGAATTTCATCGCGGCGTTCATAACCTTTAACAATTATATTACCCGCTTTTCGTGCCGCACGAATAGCGATATTTAACATTGGATTCATCTCTTTCCACCAGATTTCAAAGAACACATGGGGTGGGATTATAGTGAATTTTGCCTATAAAAGCGAGTAGATTTTAGGTTTCCTAACGGTTTTTTAGGGATCAAATAACTTTTCGTAAATTATAGGGGCTATGCTAAAATACCCACAATTTTAAGTAAGGTAAAAGTCTTAATGTTGGAAAATATCAAAATTGTTTTAGTTGAAACTTCTCACAGTGGCAACATTGGTTCTGCTGCTCGTGCAATGAAAACAATGGGACTAAATCAATTATGTTTAGTTGCACCCAAACAGGGAATTGATGAACAGGCTGTTGCGTTAGCTGCGGGTGCTGAAGATGTGGTAAAAAGTGCGGTAGTGGCGGACAGTTTTTCTCAAGCTGTAGCGGACTGTTCTCTTATTATTGGCACAAGTGCAAGGTTAAGACATTTACAAAGTACCTTAATTGAACCGAGAGAATGTGCTGAAAAAGTCATACAAAGTTTGTCATCTCAAAAAGTAGCCATTGTTTTTGGGCGTGAACGAGTTGGACTGACAAATGATGAATTATTAAAATGCCATTATCATTTAACTATTCCGGCTAATCCTGAATATTCTTCATTAAATCTGGCTATGGCAGTGCAATTAATCAGCTATGAACTTAGACTAGCTTGGCTTGCCTCGTTAAAAGAACTGAAACAACCGTTTTCTGTGATAGCAAATAACTATCCGACATTTCAAGAATTAGAGCATTTTTTTGCACATACCGAACAACTCTATCAACAACTTGGTTTTATTCAAAATCAAGGGGTTATGAAAAAATTAAGACGTTTATATCAGCGTGTTCAACTTGAAAAAAATGAGTTGAATATTTTGCGTGGTATGTTAAGTGCGGTAGAAAAGCGAATTAATTGCAAAAAATTAGAAGTTGACTAATTTAGTAGGATTAGTAATATATCCGCTCAATGTGGATCTAAAGGATATTGAGAATGAAATTAACATCAAAAGGGCGGTATGCGGTAACAGCTATTTTGGATATTGCGTTAAATGCTGAGCTTGGACCTGTTAGTTTAGCGGATATCTCTGAACGACAGCATATTTCCCTTTCTTATTTAGAACAGCTTTTTGCTAAATTACGCCGTGGTGGTTTAGTGAAAAGTGTGCGTGGTCCTGGTGGCGGGTATCAGTTAGGATTATCTACTGATCAGATCTCCATTGGCATGGTAATTAACGCAGTTAATGAAAATATTAACGTTACAAAATGTTTGGGGAATGGCGATTGTCAGGGGGGAGTAAAATGCTTAACTCATTCTTTGTGGGAAGAATTGAGTGTACGAATTGAAAATTTCTTAAATGAAATAACGATTGCAGAATTAGTTGCAAAACAAGCCAAGTGAAATGAGCAGTACACGTTTGAGATAGTGATAAAACCGGCTAAAAGTGCGGTACAAGAAAAGATTTTTTAGGAGAGAGTAATGAAATTACCTATTTATTTAGATTATGCGGCAACTTGCCCTGTGGATGAACGTGTAGTGAAGAAAATGATGGAGTTTTTAAGCATTGATGGAAATTTTGGAAACCCGGCATCTCGCTCACATAAATTTGGTTGGCAGGCTGAAGAAGCGGTTGATGTTGCTCGCAATCATATTGCTGATTTAATCGGTGCGGACAGTCGTGAGATTGTTTTTACTTCTGGTGCAACAGAAGCGGACAACCTTGCATTGAAAGGAGTGATGCGTTTCTATCAAACTAAAGGGAAACATCTTATTACCTGTAAAACTGAACATAAAGCGATCTTAGACACTTGTCGCCAGCTTGAACGTGAAGGGTTTGAAGTGACTTATTTAGATCCCAAATCAGATGGTTTGATAGATTTAGAGGAATTAAAATCCGTTATTCGTGATGACACGGTTTTGGTTTCTATAATGCACGCCAATAATGAGATTGGTGTAGTACAGGATATTGCTAAAATTGGTGAAATTTGCCGTGAACGTAAGGTATTATTTCACACCGATGCAACTCAATCCGTCGGTAAATTGCCCATTAATTTGAGTGAATTAAAAGTAGATTTACTTTCTATGTCCAGTCATAAATTATATGGACCTAAAGGTATAGGTGCTTTATATGTTTGCCGTAAACCACGAGTTCGTTTGGAGGCAATTATTCATGGCGGCGGTCATGAGCGTGGTATGCGTTCAGGAACCTTACCTGTACATCAGATTGTGGGCATGGGTGAAGCATATCGTATTGCTAAAGAAGAAATGGCAACAGAAATGCCACGCTTAACCGCTTTGCGTGATCGTTTATATAACGGCTTAAAAGATATTGAAGAAACCTATGTAAACGGTTCAATGGAACAACGTTTAGGTAATAATTTAAATATTAGTTTTAATTACGTTGAAGGTGAAAGTTTAATGATGGCGTTACGAGATATTGCGGTATCTTCCGGTTCTGCCTGTACATCGGCAAGTCTCGAGCCTTCTTATGTTTTGCGTGCCTTAGGGTTAAATGACGAATTGGCACATAGCTCAATTCGTTTTACTGTGGGGCGTTATACTACGGAAGAAGAAATTGATTATTCTATCGGTTTAGTTAAAAGTGCGGTGAAAAAGTTACGTGATTTATCTCCACTTTGGGATATGTTCAAAGAGGGTATTGATTTAAACAGTATTGAATGGACTCATCATTAATAGAAGAGTTTAGCAGTTTGTTGGGTAGGTTTATCGCTTACCCATTTTAAGAAATGAGAAAAAATAGGAACGAAAAATGGCATATAGCGAAAAATTACTTGATCATTATGAAAATCCTCGTAATGTAGGTTCGTTTGATAAAAAAGATCCGACAGTCGGTAGCGGTATGGTTGGTGCACCTGCTTGTGGTGATGTCATGCAATTACAAATTAAAGTAAATGATGAAGGTATCATTGAAGATGCTAAATTTAAAACGTATGGTTGTGGTTCGGCAATTGCGTCAAGTTCCTTAATCACTGAATGGGTGAAAGGTAAATCTTTAGATGAAGCCCAAGCGATTAAGAATAGCCAAATTGCTGAAGAGTTGGAATTGCCGCCGGTTAAAGTGCATTGCTCAATTCTTGCAGAAGATGCGATTAAAGCTGCAATTGCTGATTATAAAGCGAAAAAAGCTGAATAGCTAAAGAAGATTAAAGGAGTAATGAGGTGCATATAATTTTAATATTAAGCCACATTATTCCTTTTGTGTTTAGTTCCCTTTAGTTGGATTTATGTTTAGATAGGTAGTTAAATTTCTAGCAGTTATAATGAGTTGAGAATTAACTATATTGATTAAGGAGAATAAATGAGTATCACCTTAACACAAGCAGCTGCAAACCGAGTTCGTACTTTTTTAGAAAAAAGAGGAAAAGGAATAGGTTTACGTTTAGGGATTAAAACGTCAGGTTGCTCAGGCTTAGCTTATATTTTAGAGTTCGTTGATGTTTTAAATGAAGATGATGAGGTTTTCGAGCAAGATGGCGTTAAGGTGATTGTGGATCATAAGAGCTTAGTCTATTTAGACGGGACTCAACTGGATTTTGTCAAAGAGGGACTAAATGAAGGCTTTAAATTTAGTAATCCGAATGTAAAAGATGAATGTGGTTGTGGTGAAAGTTTCAACGTATAGGCAGGCATATATATGATAAATCCATTTGCGTTATTTGATTTGGAAATTGATTTTAATCTTGATCAACAAATACTCTCACAGCGTTATTTAACGCTACAAAAATCTTTGCATCCTGATAATTTTGCTCATAGATCTGCCCAAGAACAACGTTTAGCACTGCAAAAATCTGCTGAAATTAATGATGCTTTACAAATACTGAAAGATCCTATCAGTCGTGCTGATAGTATAATCAATTTGCATCTTGGTGAACAAAATATAGAGCAAAAAACTAATCAAGATATGATGTTTTTGATGCAGCAAATGGAATGGCGAGAACGGTTGGAGCAAGTTGAGCAACAACAAAATATGGATAAGTTATTACACTTCTCGCAAGAGGTCGAGTGTGTACAACGTGATATTTTAGCGGAGCTACAAGAATTTCTGGCACAACAAAATTGGCAACAAGCTCAATTGCTAAATGATCGTTTACGTTTTATTAAAAAATTATTTGTTGAAATTGAACGGGTTGAAGAACAGTTAGCTGGTTTTTAGCTCAGTAATTTATTTAGAAAGTTATGACGAGATAATAGAGTATGGCATTACTTCAAATTGCGGAGCCAGGGCAAAGTGCGGCACCGCACCAACATAAATTAGCTGTAGGTATTGATTTGGGGACAACAAACTCTTTGGTTGCAGCTGTACGTAGTGGAAGTAGTGAAGTTTTGCGGGACGAACAGGATCGCTTGCTTATTCCATCGATAGTTCATTTAACAGAAGATCAAGTGATTGTGGGGTATGAGGCAGGTCAACTTGCCAGTCAAGATCCGCAAAATACCATTATTTCCGTGAAGCGTTTAATTGGACGTAGTTGTACTGATGTACAGCAACGTTATCCTAATTTGCCTTATCAATTTAGTGCAACTGAAAATGGCTTACCTCTATTAAAGACAAGAAGGGGATTATTAAGTCCGGTAGAAATTTCAGCCGAAATTTTGAAAAAATTGACCGCACTTGCTGAGCAACGTTTGGGTGGAGAATTAACTGGTGCAGTGATTACTGTTCCTGCTTATTTTGATGATGCTCAACGACAAAGTACCAAAGATGCTGCAAAGTTAGCAGGTTTAAAGGTATTGCGTTTACTTAATGAGCCAACCGCTGCTGCTATCGCTTATGGTTTGGATAGTGGACAAGAAGGTGTGATTGCTGTTTATGATTTAGGCGGCGGTACTTTTGATGTGTCCATTTTACGCTTATCTAAAGGTGTGTTTGAAGTGCTTGCTACCGGAGGTGACACCGCACTTGGTGGTGATGATTTTGATCATTTATTAGCGGAGTGGATTGTAAAAAAATCAACAATCGCACCTCAAAATGATCGTGAAAAACGTCAACTTATTGAAGTCGCAAACCAAGTCAAAGTTGCTTTGACTACGAACGATAAATGTTTGATTTCCTATGCAGAGCAAAATTTGGAAATTATGCGTGATGAATTTAATTCTCTGATTTCAGGTTTAGTCAAACGTTCATTATTAGCTTGTCGTCGGACGCTAAAGGATGCCAATTTAACTCCATCAGATATATTGGAAGTAGTGATGGTGGGTGGTTCAACGCGTATTCCTTATGTTAGAGAACAAGTTGGTGAGTTTTTCCAATGTACACCGCTGACTTCTATTGACCCTGATAAAGTGGTGGCATTAGGTGCAGCTATTCAGGCGGATATTTTAGTAGGAAATAAGCCTGATAGTGAAATGTTATTGCTCGATGTGATTCCATTGTCATTAGGTATTGAAACTATGGGAGGCTTGGTTGAGAAGATTATTCCTCGTAATACTACTATTCCGGTAGCAAGAGCACAGGAATTTACTACATTCAAAGATGGGCAAACAGCTATGTCGGTGCATGTGTTACAAGGTGAACGTGAAATGGTTACTGATTGTCGCTCTTTGGCTCGTTTTACTTTACGAGGTATTCCGGCTATGGTGGCAGGTGCAGCACGTATTCGAGTCACTTATCAAGTTGATGCTGATGGGTTATTAAGTGTTACTGCAGTGGAAAAATCAACAGGAGTACAAGCATCAACTCAAGTAAAACCTTCCTATGGTTTAACTGATGATGAAATTGCTCATATGCTAAAATCCTCAATGGAGCATGCTAAAGAAGATATTCAAACTCGTTTACTAACAGAACAGCGTGTTGATGCTACCAGAGTCATTGAAAGTGTTTATTCGGCATTACAGCAAGATGAAGATCTTTTAGATGATAATGAATTAAGTGCGGTTAAAAATGCCTTAGTTTCATTACAAAAATTGATTCAAGAAGAAGATAGCCTTGCTATTAAGCAAGGGATAAAAATGCTTGATCAAGCAACGCAAGAATTTGCCTCTCGCCGTATGGATAAATCTATTCGTCGAGCATTAAGCGGGCAACATATTGAACATATTAAATAAAGGAAAGTAGAATGCCCAAAATTGTTTTTTTACCTCATCAAGATTTTTGTCCCGAAGGAATGGTTGTTGATGCTGCACCGGGAGAAAATCTATTAGACGTTGCACATAATGCAGGCGTGGAAATTCATCATGCCTGTGATGGCTCTTGTGCTTGTACCACTTGCCATGTTGTTATTCGAGAGGGATTTGACAGTTTAAATGAGACAACAGAACAAGAAGAAGATATGTTAGATAAGGCTTGGGGCTTAGAAATGGATAGCCGTCTTTCTTGTCAATGTGTGGTCGGAGAGGAAGATCTTGTAGTAGAAATTCCACGTTATAATTTGAATCATGCTAATGAAGCGGCTCATTGATCCATTTATATCAAGGTGCATTTAGCACCTTAATTATTATGCTCAAATTATATAAGTTATATCCAATTATTCTCTGCTTTTTGAGCGAAAATTCAGTAATATACAGGCTTTATTCTCAAGTAAAGGGGATATAAATGAAAATCCAACATTTAATTAAGCAACATCAACTTGGCTTATTGTTTCAACAAGGCTCCTTTGGTTTAGAAAAAGAAAGCCAACGAGTTTATCAAGACGGTTCGGTAGTAACAACCGAACACCCTAAATGTTTTGGTAACAGATCTTACCATCCCTACATTCAAACTGATTTTGCGGAAAGTCAGCTCGAATTGATCACGCCTCCCAATAAAAATTTAGAAGATAGTTTAAGATGGTTATCCGCTATTCATGAAGTTGTTTTGCGTTCTTTGCCTGAGGATGAATTTATTTTTCCGTTGAGTATGCCGGCAGGATTGCCTTCAGATGAATTGATAAAAGTCGCTCAATTGGATAACCCTGAAGATGTGGCATATCGTGAACATTTAGTTCAGTCTTATGGAAAAAATAAACAAATGGTCAGTGGAATCCATTATAACTTTCAGTTGGATCCAGCACTTATTCAAACCTTATTTAATTTACAACAAGAACAAAAAAGTGCGGTAGATTTTCAGAATAATTTATACTTGAAAATGGCGAAAAATTTTCTTCGCTATCAATGGGTTCTATTGTACTTATTATCAGCGACACCAACAGTAGAGAGTAATTATTTTAAAGGTAGTTCGCCATTAGGAAAAGGTGAATATGTTCGCAGTTTACGTTCAAGCAAATATGGTTATGTGAATGATCCTGAGGTCATTGTTTCTTTTGATAGTTTAGAACAATATGCAGAAAGTCTGGAGCATTGGGTTAAAAGCGGAAAACTGATAGCAGAGAAAGAATTTTATTCCAATGTGCGTTTACGAGGTGCGAAAAAGGCGAGAGATTTAATTCAAAATGGGATTAAATATTTAGAATTTCGCTTGTTTGATCTCAATCCTTTCGAGCAATATGGTATGAGCCTTGCGGATGCAAGATTTATTCATCATTTTGTACTATTGATGATTTGGCTTGATGAAATGCCAGATCAACAAGGTGTTGAACTGGGGCGTAGCCGTCTAGCGGAAGTAGCTCTAGAAAATCCGTTGGCACAAACTGCCTATCGAGAAGAAGGTGAGTGGTTACTTAATCAGTTAATCAGTATGTTGCAAAGTATCGGAGCAGACCAAAGTGCGGTGAGTTTTGTCCGAGAAAAATTAGCTCAATTTGCTGATCCCGGGTTGACGTTATGTGGTCGTTTAGTCCAAGAAATTGAGCAGAAAGGCGGTTATCAAAAATTAGGTGCGATGTTCGCCAGACAATATAAAGCAAAGGCTTTTGAGCGTTTTTATGCTTTAACCGCTTTTGATAACATGGAGCTTTCAACTCAAGCCTTAATGTTTGATTTAATTCAGCAAGGTATTAGCGTTGAGATCTTGGATGAACGAGATCAGTTTTTACGCTTACAATTTGGCGAACATGTTGAATATGTCAAAAATGGTAATATGACTTCGAAAGATAGCTATATTTCTCCTCTTATTATGGAAAATAAAGTGGTTACGAAAAAAGTATTGGAAAAGGCGGGGTTTAATGTTCCACAGAGTCAGGAGTTTACTTCAGTTAAACAAGCGATAGCCGGTTATAGCCTGTTTGAAAAAAGAGCGGTCGTTATTAAACCTAAATCTACTAACTATGGCTTGGGGATTACAATTTTTCAGCAAGGTGTGAATAATAGAGAAGATTTTGCCAAGGCAGTGGAAATTGCGTTCCGTGAAGATAAAGAAATTATGGTGGAGGATTATTTAGTTGGTACTGAATACCGCTTCTTTGTGTTAGGTGAGGAAACGCTGGCAGTTTTATTACGTGTTCCGGCAAATATAGTAGGCGATGGCATTCATACTGTGGCTGAATTGGTAGCTCAAAAAAATACGCATCCATTGCGTGGTGATGGTAGTCGTACGCCATTGAAAAAAATTGCATTAGGCGATATTGAGCAATTGCAGTTGAAAGAGCAAGGTTTGACTGTTGAGAGTATTCCAGCTAAAGATCAAATTGTTCAGTTGCGGGCAAATTCTAATATTAGTACAGGCGGTGACAGCATTGATATAACTGATGAAATGCATTTGAGTTATAAACAACTGGCGGTGGGGATTGCAAAAGCTATGGGGGCTGCTGTGTGCGGTGTGGATCTGATTATTTCCGATTTGAAAGAACCGGCACAGCCTGATTTAAGTTCTTGGGGCGTAATTGAAGCGAATTTTAATCCAATGATGATGATGCACATCTTCCCTTATGCCGGACAATCTAGAAGATTAACAAGAAATGTGATTAACATGTTGTTTCCGGAAGTAAAGTAAATAATGTTTTTCGTAAAATAGGCGGTTTTTAGACTGTTAATGATAAGGGCTGGTAGTTTACCGAGAAATTTGATTTGCTGGTGTAATGGAAAAATGGTTGCTAATAATATATTTTTGACGTTATTAGCAACGATTTTGTCTATTATGCTACTGCTTATGGTAAGCAATTATAGTGAGTCCCCCAACAAAACAGATTCTAATGCAATTTCGATCATTTCATTGAAAGTTAATTGTCGCTCTTCTGCACTGGTTTGTTCATGCGTACGGATATGATCAGAAACAGTACAGATTGTTAAGGCTTTGGCTTTAAATTCAGCTGCTACACCATAAATGCCGGCAGCCTCCATTTCCACACCTAAAATGCCATATTTTTCCATGACATCAAACATTTCCAGGTCTGGTGTATAAAATAAGTCGGCGGAAAACAAGTTACCTACTTTTACATCAATTCCTTTATTTTTTGCAGCCTGTACGGCTGCTTGTGCCATGCCAAAATCCGCAATGGCAGCGAAATCGTTATCTTTGAAGCGAATACGATTTACTTTTGAGTCGGTACAAGCACCAAGACCAATAATGACATCACGAATTTTGACATCCATGTTGACTGCACCACAAGAACCGACACGAATAATTTTTTTTACGCCATATTCTGTGATCAATTCTTTGGCATAAATGGAGCAAGACGGAATACCCATTCCATGTCCCATCACTGATATTTTTCGTCCTTTGTAAGTACCTGTATAGCCGAGCATATTACGGATATTTGTTACCTCTTGTGCATTTTCTAAAAAGGTTTCTGCAATATATTTTGCACGTAATGGATCTCCCGGCATTAAAACAACATCGGCAAATGCACCGGCTGGTGCGTTAATATGTGGCGTCATAAATGTGTCCTTTTGTTGATTAAAATATTATTTTTCCTTAAAGCAATAAAGCAATCGTTTTCTTTTACCTAAAATGAACACACCACGAAAGGTCATGGTGTGAAATATGGATGACGGAATTGAACCGCACTTTTACAGTGCGGCACCGCTTAATCCAATAAATAGACCTGCAATTGTTGCACTCATTAAGTTTGCTAATGAACCGGCAATTACCGCTTTAATACCTAAGCGAGCAATATCACCACGACGATTTGGTGCCATTGCCCCTAAGCCACCGATTAAAATTGCAATAGAGCTAAAGTTTGCAAATCCACAGAGGGCAAAAGTAATAATTGCTTTAGTTTTATCACTTAATTGCACCGCTGCATCAGCTGCAAGGTATGGTACAAAATCTAAATAACCAACAAATTCATTAATTGCTAATTTGGTTCCAATCATACGACCGGCAATTTCCGCTTCTTCCCAAGGAACCCCAATAATGAAGGCTAACGGCTTGAAAACCCAACCAAAGATCATGCCAAGAGAAAGTCCTTCTTGACCAATCCAGTTTCCGATAGTGCCAAGAATTCCGTTAAGTAATGCAATTAAAGCCACAAATGCGATCAACATCGCACCCACATTTAAGGCAAGTTGCATACCAGATGATGCACCTCCGGCGGCAGCATCAAGAATATTTGTTGGTTTTTCTTGTTGTATTTGTTCGAAATTATCATTAAATTTTTCAGTTTGTGGGATAAGAATTTTAGCAAATAACAATCCGGCTGGAGCAGCCATAAATGAAGCTGCGATTAGATAGGTTAGAGGTACACCCATTCCGGCATATCCAGCCATGACTGAACCAGCGATAGAGGCTAAACCACCGCACATTACTGCAAACAGCTCTGATTCTGTCATTTTGCTAATATAAGGTTTAATGACTAAGGGGGCTTCTGTTTGTCCCACGAAGATATTGGCTGCTGCCGACATAGACTCGGATTTTGATGTGCCTAATGCTTTTTGTAATGCTCCGCCGATGATTTTAATCAGCCATTGCATTACACCGATATAGTAAAGTAGGGAGATTAATGCGGAGAAGAAAACAATATTTGGAAGGACGTTGATAACGAAAACAAAACCGGCTGAGCCCATAGAACCATCGGCTTGTGGCGCTAACCCATTAAATAGAAAACGGATCCCTTCATTACCATAATTGATGACTGATTGTACTGCTCCTGCAACGCTTTGTAGTGCCTGACGACCAACGGGAACATAAAGAATAAATGCACCAAATAAAAATTGAATTAATAGTGCACCTAGCACTGTACGATAATTAATCGCCTTACGATTATTAGATAAAAGAAAGGCTATTAATAATAAAGCGAAGATACCGATAATGCTAATCAGAGAACTCATAATGTGAATATCCTTATAGGTGTGTTAAAAATGCACGTATTCTACTCGGTTTTATATAAAAAATCTTGTACTTTCTAAGTGAGTTATGGCTTTTTTAAATTTATAAATATTCTTTGTTTTGGATTAAATTTAATTTCGATTATGATTAACACAACGCAACTGTTGGGTCGTAATAATGAAAAAATTTAATGAGCTTCCTCAAACCCCTTGGGCTGCCAAATCTTTGTGGGAAATAGAAACAAAGTCGCTATTGGTACTATGTTTTTCACTTTCCTTGCTCGGTATTGGTGATGGATTGTTGGTTTTATCCAATTTAGGCTCTGCACCTTGGACAGTTTTGTCTCAAGGCATTGCTTTACAAGCACAATTTAGTGTTGGCTGGGCATCATTTATAGTAAGTATCTTAGTAATGTTAATGTGGATTCCGTTAAGATTAAAAGTTGGTTTTGGAACAATTCTGAATGTTGTTCTGATCGCATTATTTCTTGGTTTAAGTATATTTTATATTTCTCCGCCGAGTTCCCTTTTAGCAAGGTTTTGCTATCTTATAACGGGTATTATTTTTTTTGGTATCGGAACCGCATTTTATTTGACTTGCCATCAAGGGGCAGGACCTCGAGATGGATTAATGGTTGGGTTATGTCATCGCTTTAAATTAAGAATAGGAATAGTCCGTACTCTTATGGAGGTTTCTGTTTGTTTTTTGGGTTTTTTGCTAGGCGGAACAGTAGGAATTGGTACACTATTATTTGCTACCAGTATTGGTTGGATTATTCAATTAGGGGTTTATTTTATTATGAAACTTAACAAGTCGGTCTAAGAAATATGGCATTATTGCCAGTCTTAATTTTAAAGCATATAATCTTTGCCATTTTATTCTATATCTAAATAAACCTATGATGAGATTACCAATCAGCGTCACAATGCTTGTGAAAAATGCCGAGAAATATTTGGCAAAAAGCCTTAGTTCTTTGAAAGATTTCCCTGAAATTATTGTGTTAGATAATGGATCAACAGATCGATCTATTGAAATTGCAAAACAATTTACTAATGTCAAAATTTATCATTCACCTTTCATTGGTTTTGGACCGATGAAAAATTTAGTTGCAACTTATGCAAGTTATGATTGGATTCTAAATATTGATAGCGACGAAATTTTACAACCCCAGCTTATTCAAGAGATTTCTCAGCTTAATTTCGATGAACCCCGCAAAGTTTACGCATTGTTAAGAATTAATCATTACCGTGGAAAGCCAATAAAAACTTGTGGTTGGTATCCCGACTTTGTGAAACGTTTATATAATAAAAAGTTGGTAAAATTTGATGACAAGCGAGTGCATGAGGCATTAGAGATTGCAGATGATATACAGGTAGTTCGCTTAAAGCATGAATTTAATCATTATTCTTTTGATAGTAGTGAGATGTTGATTAATAAAATGCAACATTACACCGCTCTTTTTGCGGAACAACAAAAATATAGAAAGAAAAGTAGTGTATTGTCAGCAATTGCTCATGGAATAGTTGCATTTTTCAAAAGTTATATATTAAAGAGGGGGATTTTATCGGGAGGCGATGGTTTTATTATTTCTTTTGCCAACGCCAGCGGTTCTTACTATAAATATATTAAATTAATGGAAGCTAATCAGAGTTTAACAACTGCTTTAATTATAACAACTTATAATCGCCCAGATGCCTTAGAGGCTGTGTTAGTATCCGTATTAGCACAGAGCCTTTTGCCGAATGAAGTAATTATCGCTGATGACGGCTCAACAGAAGATACCAAAGAACTTATTCAAAAATATCAAGCAATTTTTCCTATTCCACTTAAACATGTTTGGCAACCGGATACGGGCTTTCGTGCAGCTGAGTCGCGTAATAGAGCATTGTCTGTTGTGGAATCGGAGTATGTGATAACTATTGATGGGGATATGGTTTTACATCCTCAATTTATTTCTGATCACCGTAAAGCGGCAGAAAAGAATGTATTTGTGGGGGGGGGAAGAATATTGCTCACTAAGGATAAAACGACCGCACTTTTACAATCATCAGAACAATATTCCTCTTTTAAATGGTATGAAAAAGGGCTTGAAACTCGTTTTGAAAAACGTTTAATGGCGTTGCATATTCCTTTCTTGTCTGAATTTATCCAAAGAACTAAAAGAGTGCATTATTACAAGGGTGTAAGAAGTTGCAATATGGCATTCTTTTTATCTGATGCTTTAGAAATTAATGGTTTTAATAATGATTTTGTTGGTTGGGGGCGTGAGGATAGCGAATTTGTTGCTCGCTTTTTTAATAATGGAGGAAAAAGAAAAAACATCAAGTTTGCAGCGATTGCATATCACTTGTGGCATCCTGAAGAAGATAGAGAAGCCTTGCCAGTTAATGATGAATTACTTAAACGAGCAATTGAAGATAAATTGGTTTTTTGTTCAAATGGATTGAACCAAATTAAATTGGATTAAATATTATTCTTTATATTTTTGTAACGCACTTTTCAGTAGGGAGATGTAAATAAACTTGCTTTTTAGCTAAAAAAGAGTACAATCTTCAGGCTTTTTGTCTATATATACAGAGAAAAAAGTAAGCATTCCCACTCTTTTGATGTGGGTTTTCTTTTAGTTTAAATTAGTTAGAGGAAGGTTATGGTAACCATTCGTTTATCTCGTGGCGGTTCTAAAAAACGCCCGTTTTATCAAATCGTAGTAGCTGACAGTCGTTCACCTCGTGATGGTCGTTTCATTGAACGTGTTGGTTTTTTCAATCCGTTAGCATCAGGTAATGTTGAACGTGTTCGAATCAATTTAGATCGTGTGAATCATTGGATTGGTAATGGTGCATCTTTATCTGATCGTGTTGCTAGCTTAGTTAAAGAGGCTCAAAAGGCAGCTTAATTTTAGCGATTTTATAGGTGAATGAAATGGAACAACAAAGAATAGAAGTCGTTGGAAAATTAGGTTCAACATACGGAATTCGTGGTTGGTTGCGTCTTTATTCATCAACAGAACAAGCTGAAAGTATCTTTGATTACCAACCTTGGTTTTTAAAAATCAAGGGGCAATGGCAACCAATTGAATTGGAAAGCTGGAAATTTCATAATCACGAGTTAATTGTTAAATTAAAAGGCATTAATGAGCGTGAGGTCGCACAAACTCTGGCAAATGTTGAAATCGGAGTAAATTTATCCGTTTTTCCTCTATTAGATGAGGGGGATTTTTATTGGCATGATTTAATCGGTTGTCAAGTTGTGAATCTACAAGGTTATGCAATGGGTGTTGTGTCTGAAATGATGGAAACCGGTGCCAATGATGTGTTGGTTGTGCGTGCAAGTACAAAAGATGCTTTTGGTAAAAAAGAGCGGTTGATTCCGTTCTTATATGAACAAGTAGTTAAAAGAGTGGATCTCAGTTCTAAAACTATTGAAGTTGACTGGGATGCTGGTTTCTAACCTCAGGTAATCTGTAACGCTTTGGCAGTAACATAAACACAGAAGGTAAGTAAATGTGGATCGGGATTATTAGTCTATTTCCTGAAATGTTCAAAGCTATTACGGAATACGGAGTAACAGGACGAGCAGTTAGGCAAAACCTGCTGGAGATACAATATTGGAATCCGAGAGATTTCACCTTTGATAAACATAAAACGGTAGATGATCGCCCTTATGGTGGAGGACCGGGAATGTTAATGATGGTGCAACCTTTGCGTGATGCCATTCATTGTGCAAAGTCTGTGGCAGGTGATGGTGTGAAAGTGATTTATCTTTCGCCTCAAGGACGTAAACTGGATCAAAATGGTGTTCAAGAGCTTGCCAGAAATCAAAAAATGATTTTTGTTTGCGGGCGTTATGAAGGCATTGATGAACGATTGATTGAAACTGAAATTGATGAAGAATGGTCAATCGGAGATTATGTTCTTACCGGTGGGGAATTGCCGGCGATGACGTTGATTGATGCAGTCGCAAGATTTGTTCCCTGTGTTTTGGGTAAACAAGCCTCTGCACAAGAAGATTCTTTTGCAGAAGGGCTATTAGATTGCCCACATTACACAAGACCGGAACAATTAAACGGTTTAACTGTACCTCCTGTATTGATGTCTGGTAATCATGAGGAAATTCGTAAGTGGAGATTAAAGCAGTCTTTGCAACGAACATGGTTAAGACGACCTGAGCTATTGGAAAGCCTAGCTCTGACTGACGAACAAAGTAAGCTGTTATCGCAGATTAAACAAGAAAACAGTTAATCAGTTAAATCTAGGATCTAAGAAGGATTACTACAATGAGTAATATCATTAAACAAATTGAACAAGAACAATTAAAACAAAACGTACCTAGCTTCCGTCCAGGGGATACTTTAGAAGTTAAAGTATGGGTAGTGGAAGGAAGTAAACGTCGTTTACAAGCATTCGAAGGTGTGGTTATTGCAATTCGTCACCGTGGGTTACATAGTGCTTTCACTTTACGTAAAATATCTAACGGCGTAGGTGTTGAGCGTGTATTCCAAACACATTCACCAATTATCGACAGTATTACTGTTAAACGTAAAGGTGCGGTACGTAAAGCCAAACTTTACTATTTACGTGAGCGTTCAGGTAAGTCTGCTCGTATTAAAGAGCGTCTTGGTAATTAGTTTATTAGACTTATATAAACAACCCCTTGGATACTCCAAGGGGTTTATTTATAGAAAGATTGGCACGTTTTGACCTTAAATCATAAAATCCAACCATTAATAGAACATTAAGTAATATGATGAATGCGCACATATTACAATAATGCAAAATGCAAAAATTCCACAAAATGATCTGCCCAGTGTTTTTCATGGTGAATTTCATTTGCCATCATTCGTAAGCGAATGTTATCTAATGGATGACCTGTGCGTAATAAGGCTTGGTAATAATGGAGTGTGCAATCAATATAGGCTTGGTTCATATTTGAAATAAATAATGAATCAACATCATCTCCTTCTTTAGTGCCTACTTGAATAAAGACTTTACTATTTTTATCAATTGGATTGTGGTGGATAAAATGCAGAAAATCTTTTTCACTAAACCAAGATGCGAGAGAAAAAACACCTAAATGTCCAAAAATTTGTGGATATGCTGACCCCATATAGGCAGTGATAATTCCTCCCATGGAACTGCCGGCAAGCAAAGTATGTTCTTTTTGTGGTTTAGTGCGGTAATGTTGATCAATGAATGGTTTAACGATCTCAACTACCCATTTGCCGTATTCCATACCTTTCCCACCGCACTTTTTAATTTCCGGTGACGAGCCTACGTCAGTACGCCAAGGTCCATATTCATCAAGACGATCTACACCTGAATTATCTATGCCAACAATAATAATTTTAGGAAATTCTTTATGGTGTTTAATGGTTGGAATAATTTTCCAAGAGTAACCTGAGTAAGATTCTTTACTATAAAAAATATTTTGTCCGTCATGCATATAGAGTACTGCATAACTATCCCACGTATCTGTGTAATAATCTTTTGGCAATAACACTCGAATACGACGAGTGCGGTTATAGTAGGGGACGTAAAGAAAATGTTCTTCCATTTTTAAATAATAATTAGTATTTTTCACAGCAAAAACCTTATAAAAGTAAAACAAAGTGATTTTTTAAATACTTTCACCTAAATGAATATTATATCCGAGATTGATCATGTAATTTTCAGGTACAATACCTTCTATACGATTAAGTAATTCTTTTGCCGCCACTTCACCGATATTTAAGCGTGGTGTGCGTACTGTGGCAATTTGTGTCGTTAAAGATAATCCAACATTTAACCCATGGAAGCCTGCAATACCGATTTCTTTAGGTACGTCAATTCCTTGACGTTGACATTCAAATAACGCACCAATTGCTAAATCATCATTGGTACAAAAAATGCCATCAATTTGGGGATGTTTTTTTAATGCCAGTTTTAATTGTTCCGCACCTAAAGTAAATGATGAGGGTTCTTCCGTGAGGAGACTGTGAGGTGTCAGTTGATGTTTTTTCATTGCTTGTTCGTAACCCTGCATTTTTAAACGGGTACGTTTATCCATACGAGCAGAGAAATAGACAATATTTTTATAGCCTCGTTTAATCATTGTTTCCACCATAGACTGTGCTGCCGCTATATTGTTAAACCCCACCACTTGTTGTAAACCGAATTCGCTGGTATCCATAATTTCGACAACGGGAATATTTGCCACATCTAACATTTTTAGCGTTCTTGCCGAATGTTCTGTTTCCGACAAAATAAGTCCATCAATGTTATAAGAGAGAAGCGATTCAATTCGTTTTTCTTCTTTTTCTTGACAATAACCATAATGGGCTAACATGGTTTGATAACCTGCTTGATCGGTAATATTCTCAATACCTTTAATTACATCGGCAAAAACATGATTTGTTAAAGAGGGTACAAGTACACCAATCGCTTTGCTTTTCGCATTGGATAAAATTTCCGGTGCACGATTAGGAATATATCCGAAGTGTTCTATAGCTTCGGCAATACGCACACCTGTTTTCGGTGCGACAAGACGTGGATCACGCAAATAACGACTTATCGTCATTTTAGTAATACCAAGATGAGAGGCAATATCTTGCAAAGTGGGGCGTTTACGTTTATCGGGCATTTTTTATCCTAACATAACTTTATTTCTGTCCATTTTGCCAGCAATATGCCTGTTGCAACAGAAACATTCAAGCCGTGTTTTAATGGATTAACTAATGACAAATTAATCAGTTCATCTGCTTTATCCGCTAATGATTCAGTATCAGCTTCACTCAGTACAAATGCAACTTTATCATTGAGTTGTAATTGCTTAATGGTTTTGGCGTGTTTATTTGAGCTTAGATGAACGATTTGATAGCCTGCTTGTCGCAATTTAACCAATGCCGTTTCAGTGCGATCAATTTCCAGCGGGTGAATATATTCCATACCGCCTTCTGCCACTCGCATTGCTACTGCAGAATGAAGAAGTTCAACATCGTCAATAACAACCGCACTTATACCATAACATACACAAGTGCGGATAATTCCGCCAATATTATGTGGATTACGCACACCATTTAAAACCAATAGGCAGTTTTTTTGCTGTGGAATATCTAAATAGCCGTGCAAAGTAAATGGACGGCGTTTTTTGACCAACATGCAAATACCGCCATGATGTTCAGTGCCGCTGACTAAGGCTAACTCGCTATTATCTACTACATGATAGACTTTTTTATTGCTGGCTAAATAGCTAAACAAATCCCCCACTTTATGTGCCATTTCTACCGTAGTCCAAACACGCACAATACTTTCCGGACGTTGTGCAAAAAGGGATAAACAAGCATTTTCACCATATACTTTCATTTCCTCTGCACGATTTTTCTTGATCTTCTCCGGTGCACGTGGCGATAAAGGGCCAGTTTTCTTTTCAGTTTTTGCAACTAAACTTGAACGTTTTAGCACAACTTGTACTTGTCCTGTACCGTTTGGCTTTTCCATAGTGGTATTGATAATATGAGTGTGGGAAGCCGTATTTTGTGTATTTTGAGGGCGAGAGTGCCGATTGGATAAAGCTCGCTTTGAGTTATTGTCAACGTGCGGTGATTTTGATGTAGATTTTTCATATCTTTTGTTGCTGACAAAGCGTTCAGTAAAGCGTTTTTCATTATTTGCTTGTTGAAAAATTGGTTTTTTTGTCTTCATGTTGGATATTAATTTAAGGTTAGAAAAAGATAAAGTGAGCAAAAAAACACCGCACTTTATAGAGTTTTGTGAACATTATAACGAAAAAATACCTTTTTTCTACCAAGTTACCGACTAAATATTGTAAACTAGCCAGCCAAACACAAACTCGTAGAGAAGTGAATTATGTTGATCAATAAAACAAAACGGGCGAAACAAAATTTGGAGCGGTTACCTTGTATTCCTTTGCAAGCAGAGCAAGTTGAGTTTATTTATCATTCTTCAGATTTTAAACAACAGATTATTCAGTGTATTCGTCAAGCAAAATCAAGAATTTATTTCACCGCACTTTACTGGCAAAACGACGAGGCGGGACAGCAAATCCTAGATGAGATTTATCGTGCTAAACAGGCAAATCCTGAATTAGAGGTAAAAATTTTGGTTGATTGGCATCGTGCACAACGTAATTTACTTGGTGCTGAGAAAAGTGCCACGAATGCGGATTGGTATTGTGATGAACGCAGTAAATATCAGTTGGCTGACGATCCTAATATATTTTTTGGTGTGCCAATCAATACTAGAGAAGTATTCGGTGTCTTGCATATTAAGGGATTTGTGTTTGATGATACGGTTTTATATAGCGGTGCGAGCATTAATAATGTGTATCTACACCAACAAACAAAATATCGTTATGATCGTTATCATAAAATTGAACATGAGAGATTGGCTGATATCTTAGTCAGCTTTGTTAAGAATTATTTATTCGATCCTAATGTGGTTTATCCGCTTGATTCCGGTGATCGTCCTAAAACCAAAGAAATTCGTCAGTATATTCGTAATTTTCGTAAATATCTTGCCGGTGAGGGACAGTATTATGTGGAATCTTCCGTGACCTTAAATGACAGTTTGACGATTTGTCCATTATTTGGGTTAGGTGCAAATCATAATTTACTTAATCAAACCATTGAAGATTTATTTCAAGTTGTTGAGGATAAGTTAACAATTTGTACGCCTTATTTTAATTTTCCTCGTTTATTACAGCAAAAAGTACGCCGTTTGCTGGCTAAAGGAAAGCAAGTAGAAATTATTGTAGGTGATAAAACTGCTAGTGATTTTTATATTCCTCCATCAGAGCCTTTTAAAATGGCGGGAGCATTGCCATATCTTTATGAGAAAAATTTGCGTCATTTTAGTAAAAAATTTACCAAGCAAATTGAACAAGGGCAGTTAGTTGTCCGGATTTGGAAAGATGGTGAAAACAGCTACCATCTAAAAGGCATTTGGGTTGATGATTGTTATATGTTGTTGACAGGAAATAATTTAAATCCTCGTGCTTGGCGTTTAGATGCGGAAAATGGCTTATTTATCCATGATCCGAAACAACAGTTACAAGCACAAATTCAACAAGAGTTGACCTATATTCGTCGAAATACTACTGTTCTAAAACATTATACTGAGTTAAGTGATCTGACTCAGTATCCGAAGCCGGTACAAAAAATATTGAAAAAATTTGCCCGCATTAAAGCAGATAAGTTAGTGAAGATGATTTTGTAAGGGTTATTCAAAGCACTTCATTTCAAATATTAACCGATAGATCGGCGATAAATTTCGCCGATTTCTTTTGAACTCTTACCAAACACCTTTTCTAATTGTGCCAAAAAAAGCTCACCGGCAGATATTGCATCAATAAGTGCATTATGACCGATATATTCGGGCAAATTATATTTATTACGAATATGGCTAAGTTGATAATTATTTTCGTTGTCCTGACATAACGAACGTTCAATTTTTAAGGTATCTAACCAAAACAGAGGAAATTGCGATAAATTATAGCGAACGTTCAGATAATGTAAGATAAAACGCTTTTCTATAGTGGAGCCGTGAGCAATAAGAATACGTCCTTGCATCAGCTCAAAGAGTTTATTCATTGTATCATCTAGGGTTTCTGCCCCATTTAGCATTTGTGGCAAAATATGATTGATAATAACAGTATCTTCTTTAATTTCTTGTTGCTCGGCGACGAATTGATGCCATGCTTTTGAAATATCTAATGTTAAATTGTCAATGGGAACGGTAGCGACACTCAAAATATTATCCATCATTGAATTCAGCCCTGTGGTTTCGAAATCAATTACTAAGTAGGAAAGTGCGGTCAAATCTGTGGAACTTTTGGGGTAAGGCTTTTCAAATAACCTTTTCCATTGCACGGGTAAATTATCTTGATTAATAAAGATTTTTCGCTGTTTTTCCAATTTATTCAACGGATGAAATTTGTTGAGGAAATTTTTTATCATCTCATTATTCCTCGTTGTGAAAAACGTATCTCTGCCGCCTCTTGAAATTGGGCAATTAAGCGAAAAGCATCTTTAAGGTGATTTCGTTCAAGGGCACTTAACTCACTGGGATCGATATGATTAGTTAGTTCTTGCTGTTGTTGCAATGCGTCTGATTGATATTTAAAACGCATATTGCAGACAAATTGATATACCTCCAGTGCATTATTAAGGGTTTCTTTATTCAGAATACCTTGCTTGTAACAATGTCTAAAACGCTGTTCAGTTGACATAGTTTGTGCTAAACCGGCAGCAAGTGCGTAAATTCGTGCAAGATCTACTAATAAACTGATAGCACGTTTTTTCAAGTTAAGTTTATTTTTATGTTCACCTTCTTTAATAAGAACAAAATTTCGGAAAATACTTAATGGGGGTTTTACTCGAATACTGTTTGCCACTAAGAACGCTAAAAAGCGTTTATTGTGTGCGACTAAATCGACAAAATATTGCTGGAGTTGATCTGCCAAATTAAGATCACCGTAAATACCTCGCATATCCATAAATACAGAGGCATTGAGCAAACCTTCTAATTCAGATGCAATAATCCAACTACGGAAATTTTCTTTCCATTCCTGTAGAGAAACACACCAGCGTGCATTTATTGCCATATAGTTACCCGTGCAGTAAGGATAGCCGCATTCATGCAATCCATTGTTTACAAATTTAGTTAGTTGTACAAAATATTCCTGTTCAAGTGCGGTTAATTTTCTTTCTAAAATGATTGCATTATCCTGATCTGATAAAGGGTGCATTTCATAACGAGCCTGTGAACCTGCTACAACCCAAGCATAGCGACAAGGCGGAGTTCCTAATTCATGTTCAGCCATCATGAGCAACTTACGGGCAAATGCATCAGCGATAAGCGTCATCACGTGCATAATATTATTATAAGCGACACCTCTCTCTAATAAAGCACGGAATAAATCCCGTTGCTGTTTAGCTATTTCTACAAGCAAAGGCAGCGTATTTGCTTGAAAAATACGGTTAATGATAAAAACAGATTGCATACTGTTTTGTTTTACAAGATCTGTGGCGGTTAAAATACCTTGAACTTTATCATCAACAATCACCGGCAAGCTACGAATATTATGTTGCATCATCATGGAAATAGCTTGTAGTACTAATTCATCACCCCTAATCACAGGAGGATTAATGTTCATGATTTCTGTCACTAACGTATTTACATCTAAGCCTTGTGCTACAACTTTTTTGGTCATATCCCGATCATGAATAATGCCAATCAATTTGTTTTGTTGCATCACTAAAGCAGAAGAACGGCGTTGTTCACACATTCTAATCGCAGCTTGTTGTAATGTCGTATTCGTATCAACAAGAGCAATTTTAGGATTAGCAATATCAATCACTTTTTTCATGAAAATATCATTTTGATTTTTTAAAAAGTTATTTTTTGCCAAACTGTTTAGTCTTTTTCCTGCATCAGAAGAAAAGTAAGAAGCGTACTCAGGAAATTTTTTTAAAAGTTCATTTAAGCGTTGAAAAGGGATTTGATAAATTAACGTATTTTCCAACGCATAAGCCTGATATTTATCTTGCTCGTGATGATTGAAAATACTGAAACCAAAACAATCGCCACTTTCCAATCTTGCTCTTAATTGTCCTGATTTATTGACTTGCTCCACTGATCCCATACGCACAATATACAAGTTTTCATTATTATTGAGGCTATCGATTTCATCATTTGTGATTAGTTCCCCTTTGGGGATATAACGAACTTCAATATTCTGTGCAGTAAGACGAATTAAATCATGAGGTAAATGTGTAAAAGGGGGAACCTGTGCAATAAATAATTCGATATTGGGAATAAGTGAGCTATCCATGTGAGACCTTTGTTTTATCGAAAGTGAGCTACAACTATAGCAGAAATTAACCCGACACAGCTGCATCGGGCTAATTACATTTAGTATTTTTGAGAAGATAATTAGTTTTTACGATTTTTCCATAATTTAATTAATCTTCTATAACGCTCTGAGGTTTCTTTGATGAGTTTCTCATCATCAATTTTACCAGCTAACCAATCAGCCGAAGGTTGTCCAAAAATTGTTCTGCCTACAGCAAACCCTTTTACTAAAGGTGCGTTTGCCGACGCTTTAAACACATTCTCAAAGACTGCTTCAGGTGCGTCTAAGCCAAGGATTAAAATACCACGGCAATGTTTGTCATTTTTTTCAATGACTTGACTGATGTCTGCCCAAGTTTTTGCGGATACTCCCGGTAATTTCCACCAATCCGGTTTAATGCCGAGAGAATAGAAGTGGGCAATCATATCGGTGTAGTAACTTTCTTTTTGCTCCATATCCGCAGGCAAAATGATCTCCAGTAATAATTCGTGACCTGTACGACAACAAGCACGATAAACTTCTTTTAATGTTGCATCTTGATCTGCTTTTAACTCTGCCTTGTCTGCTGGATGATAGAATGCTAAACATTTAACGACATGTTCTGCGGGCCAACTAATGAGTTGACTACCTAAATCACCATGCTCTAAACGCAATGGACGAGAAGATGGCATTTCTATTGGACGACCAATCCACCATTTTTTACCGGTAATTTCATTGAGTGCTTCTTGACCAAATGTGGTATCAGCTAAAACGCCGGCATTGCCATTATAAATCCCCTCTTTTTGAGCGGTTTGTTCTGCGGCTTTAAGTAATAACGTTTTGAGTGTTGGAATACGTTTCAAATCTGCACCGCACTTTTCAGCCATATCAACCAATTGTTTACGATGATCAAAGGCAAAAATACATAAATCATGCCATTGTTGCTTGCGTGTTGTAACACGGTGTAAATGGTTTAATTGTTCGTCTAAGTCCGGTCGAGGTACCGATTCCGCACGGGAGAGATAATTATCTAATTCTTCTTTAGTCGGCATTGCCGGGGCACAACCATGGCGAGAGACGACCAACGCACCGCAAGCATTTGCATAACGACAACATTGCTCCCAACTTTCACCGTTAATATAGCCACGTAATAAACCTGACATAAAGGCATCGCCTGCACCTAAGACATTCAAAACTTCAACACGTACGCCATATACATTAATACCACCGTCAATATGATTCGGAATATCGCCCTCAAAGACAGAACAACCTAACGCCCCACGTTTGCAAACTAACGTAGCGTTACTGACTTTACGTACATTTTTTAATGCAGTTAGCGTATCAGTTGACCCACCAGCAATATGAAACTCCTCTTCTGTACCAACTAAGACATCAAAGTGATGTAAAACTTCTTGTAAAGATTGTGTAACGGCTTCAGAGTCAATAAAACGAGTTTCACCATCACCCAATGAAGTTAATCCCCAAAGTACAGGACGATAGTCAATATCCAGTAAACGTTTTGTTCCATTACGACCTGCGTATTCAAGTGCGGTTAAAACCGCATGGCGAGTTTTTGGATGGGATAAATGCGTTCCGGTAATAGCAAGTGCTTTCGCCGAAGCAATATATTCTTCATCAAAATCATCAGCGGTGATTGCCATGTCTGCACAATTATCACGATAGAAAATTAATGGAAAAGTATTTTGATCTTTTATTCCTAAAATCACTAGAGCAGTCAGCCGCTCTTTATCCGTAATCAAATGGCTCGTATCTACACCTAGACGCTGCAATTCCTCACGTAAGAAACGTCCCATATGTTCATCACCTACACGAGCCAACATAGATGATTTTACACCTTGTACAGCTGTTCCATAAGCAACATTACCTGATGAGCCGCCGAGATATTTAGCAAAAGAGCTCACATCCTCTAAGCGTGAACCGATTTGTTGAGCATATAAATCTACGGCAACTCGTCCAAGACAAATAAGATCTAATGTTTTTTCTTTTTTCATTGTGCTTCTCCTTGCGTGATGAAGTCATCACAAAAAACGGATATAGAATAAATTATTGTCTTAAATTGAAACATATATTTCAAAAATGTCTAGAAATAAAATTAATATTTGAGATATTGATCACAAAGATTAGCTATCTCGCTGGTATATAAAGTCTTTTAAGTAAAATAAGAATGAAATTTCCTTTTCAAAGTGGTATAAATTTAACTTATTACTGAGAGAAATACAAAGGAAGAGATAGTATGCAAGAACATTCTCAACTCGTTACATTACAAAATGAAATCCGTTCACGCTATTCGACTTTGAGTAAACGTTTGAAACAGGTAGCACAATATGTCCTTGATAATCACAATAGCGTAATTTTTGATACTGTTGCGACGATATCTGAACGTGCCGGTGTTCCTCCTTCTACGCTTATTCGCTTCGCAAATGCGTTTGGGTTTAGTGGCTTTAATGAAATGAAACAAATTTTTCGTGAAAATTTGATTGAAGAAACGGCGAATTATACGGAGCGTTTACAAGTTTTCCGTCAGCTGGAACCGGAAAAGAGCGAGCAACATAATCTGCAAGATATTTTGAATATTTTTGCACAAGCCAATAATCAAGCACTAAAACAATTAAGTAGCCAAACTACCACAAAACAGTTAAAAAGTGCGGTAGAAATATTAAAAAATGCACAGAATATTTTTATCATTGGATTAAAACGTTCGTTTAGTATTGCCTGTTATTTGGATTATGTGTTGCATCATTTAGATTGCCGTTCTTTTTTAATAAATGGATTAGGCGGTATGTTTGATGAACAATTAATGCAAGTGAAAAACGGTGATGTCATCGTGGCGGTGAGTTTTTCACCTTATGCCAAAGAAACGCTGGAAATTGTTAGTGCAACCTCACAAAAAGGTGTCAAACATATTGCCATCACTGATAGTCAAATTAGTCCATTAATTGCCTCCAGCGATGTTGCTTTTGTCGTGAAAGAAGCACAGGTAAGCGGCTTCCGTTCACAATGTGCTACGATGACATTGGTACAAACTTTAGCGATTTTATTAGGCTTAGAAAAAGAGAAAGAAACACAAAATTCTTAAAAATAACGATTAAGATTTGGTGATAAATGTCAGCAACTAAGTTTTGAGATAAATATCAAAACGATGATTTTTGGTTTGGTGACTGAAGTGCGGTGTTTTTTTAGCAAGAAAATCTGCGTAATCGGGACGCTTTACTACCGCTCTTTTTTGTGCGAGCAATAAGGCAGGTTCTAATAACATATCAGCATCCAAATCTGCACCGATTAAATGTTGAAAAATACGCATTTCTTTTTTAACCAATGCACTTTTTTGTTTATGAGGATACATCGGATCCAAGTAGACAACATCAGCACCTTCTTCACTCGAATTTAATTCTTGAATATGTGCTATGTCCAGCAATTGCATATTCGCCTGCATCATAGTCCCTATTTCTACATCGGCATAAGCACGCTTCAAGCCGTCTTGTAATAACAAATGGACTACCGGATGGCGTTCAACCAAACGGACTTTACACCCCAAAGCAGCCAGCACAAAGGCGTCACGTCCCAAACCGGCAGTTGCATCAATAACTGTCGGCAGATAATTACCTTTGATCCCTACCGCTTTTGCCACAGCTTCAGCTCGACCGCCTCCAAATTTACGACGGTGAGCCATTGTGCCGGTCACAAAATCCACATAAACAGCACCAAGTTTCGGCTCATCTAATTTGCGTAATTCCAAGCGAACCTGTCCTTCCACTTTTGTTTGCACCAGTGCTAAATAACTATTAGGATCGTGAATCAAACCTTTTTGTTGACAAAGTGCGGTAAATTGCACCGCACTTTCTGTTTCACAAATTAATTGGATTTTTTGATTAACCATACACCACTTTCCATATGCTCTGTATAAGGGAATTGATCAAACAAGGCGGCTTTTTCAATACGATGAGTTTTAGTTAATTCTTGCAAATTTTCACATAATGTATATGGATTACAGGATATATATAAAATCCGCTCATAGTTTTGTACTAATTTTACTGTTGCCATATCAAGTCCAGATCTTGGGGGATCAACAAAAATGGTATTACATTGATAATCTTGTAAATTAATGCCTTTTAAGCGATTAAATGTACGCACACCGTTCATAGCTTGCGTAAAGTCCTCTGCGGACATACGAATAATGTGTAAATTATCAATTTTATTTGCTGCAATATTAAATTGAGCCGCACTTACAGAGGGTTTTGCAATTTCTGTCGCTAATACTTTGCGAAAGTTTTGTGCTAGGGCAATAGAGAAATTGCCGTTCCCGCAGTAAAGCTCAAGTAAATCGCCCTGACTATTTTTAGTACAATTAATTGCCCATTCCAACATTTTACAATTTACCGTTGCATTAGGTTGAGTAAAGCTGTTTTCTACTTGGCGATAAATATACTGTTGATTTTTGACAGGCAAAATTTCATCAACAAAATCTTGCTGTAAACAAATTTTTTGTTTATTTGCACGACCAATAATTTGTACATCAAATCCTTGTTTTATCAGTTGTTGTTTCAATTGAGTTGCTGCCTGTAGCCATTCTTCGTTAAGTGTTTTGTGGTATAACAAACTGACAATGATCTTGTTGCTCAAAGTACTGAGATAGTCAATTTGGAATAAGCGATGAGTTAAAATATTGTGTTGTTTAAGCAAAGGCAATAACGCCAGCATCATTTGGTTAATCAACTGACTGGCAATAGGAAATTGATCGATACGAAAACGTTGTTTTGTTTTTTGATCAAACATAATATGATAGAAATCATCTTGTTCATGCCAAATACGAAATTCGGCACGCATACGGAAATGGCTTGTTTCGGAAGCAAATACGTCAAGCGGTGGTGAATTAAAAGGTGCTAGAAGTGCGGTCAGCTTTTGTTGTTTTTCTGCTAAAAGTGCGGAATATTGTTCAATAGGTAAACGTTGCATGATCTTCAGTATTGAGCTAAAAATGAAAAGGTGCGAATTTCGCACCCTTTTACTTAATCTTAAGTTATTCGGCAGAGAAATCATCCGGATTGTCAGCACCAACAACGCCTGATAATGTGTAAACACGTTTACTGGCAGAAATACGAGTGCGGTATTTATTCCAAGTTTTCTCAAAATATGTTTCTGCCGGGCGTTCACCACGACAGAAAGCAACGAAGGCTTTTTCCTCTTCTGTCACCGGCATACGCATGCCTAAATCTAAAGCCTTAAATGCTTGACCATATTGCTCTAACGTTTGAGATTCACGAATAGTGTAATCACCATGACGAGCAAAACCTCGTGGATAATTTTTATCATCAAAAAAACGACGTGTAACACTAAAACTCTCTGCCATAATATCCTCTATCTTATTTTGTAAAAATCGGCTCGCATTAAATCAATTTTTTGTTATTTTTGCAATAAACCTTTAACAGTTTCTACATAATCCTTGATAAAACCGTCTGTTGTACGGGATAGACCTTCCGCATTTACTTTATATTTACCGTTAATATAAAATTCAGGTGTTGCTCTTACGCCAAGTTTTTTTGCTAAGGCAATTTGTTTGTTTGTTTGAGCGGTGACGGCAAAACTATTAATTCCTCCGTCAAACTGTACCGCAGTAATACCGTTTGCGAGAAACACTTCACGAATATTGTCTAAAGTAGGTGCTTTTCTTTTTTCAATAATCAATTCAAATAGAGGCATTTTAACTTTTTCTTCTATGCCTAAGAGAATTGCTAATGACCAAGCACGAACAATATCTTCGCCCATCCAATCAACATGATATTGTTTGAAAGTGACATCTTTGGGCAAATCAGCTTTAATTTGTTGTGGAATTTGATATGTTTTTTCAAAATTAAAACAATGGATACAACCAAAAGAGAAAAATTCAATCACTTCAGGTTGAACGGAACGAGGCTGCTCTAGTTCAATATACTGTTTTCCTTCTTGTAATGCTAAGGCTTGAGTTGAATTTAAAAAGAAAAAAGAGGCTAATGCCCATAGAAATTTTTTCATGTAATACTCCTAATCAATAATGCCACGTGCTTTTAATAAGGCTGTTTTAAAATCGTCTTCATAATCTTTTTTGATGCCGGGAATAGGCTCATTTTTATCTGTACCATACATTTTTAGGTGATAAATAATAACCTCGTCGGTTAATTCCGCAATGGGCTTATCAAAACCGGTTTCCTCCGCAATTTTTTGTAAAACTTGGATTAAATGTAAATCCGGATTGTTAGACCAATAGGGCTGTAAAAGTTCCAACACTTCGTTTAAACGATGACATTTCATAAAGTTTTCCTTATTATTTAACCCAAACAGCCGATAATCATACTTGAAATAGGTAAAGAAGAAAATATGGCAACAACAATTAGTGCAGTAATTTTAGCTGGTGGGCAAGCTAAACGAATGGCTGGGTTAGATAAAGGATTACAACTGCTTCAAGGTAAGCCTCTCTATCAACATTGTTTGCAAAGGTTAACCCATCAAGTGAGTAGTATTTCTATTAATGCTAATCGTCATCAAGCTATTTATCAACAAAGTGGGGTAGAGGTTTTTGGTGATGAATTGGAGGATTTTCAAGGTCCTTTAAGTGGAATATTGACCGCACTTGAACGAGCTAATACGGATTTTGTGCTTTTTGTGCCTTGTGATAGCCCTTTTTTGCCGTTGAATTTATGTGAAAAGTTGCAAAGTGCGGTGGAGAATTCAAAAAGTTTATTAGCTTATGCAAATGATGGTGAACGTGAACATCCTGCTTTTAGTTTATTGTCCACTCAACTTAAATTACCGTTAAGAGCTTATTTGCAGTCCGGTCATCGTCAAATGTTACAATTTTTTCGTCAACATAAGGGTATTTCTGTGGATTTCCGCTTACAAAAACAGGCTTTCGTGAATATGAACACATTGCAGGATATTGAAAAATATCAAAATATTTATGCTTAATTTTTTGTTTTAATTATTAATTACCTTAATTTGAGCATAAATATATGAAAAATCATTTTTTTTACTAAGCAATTAGAGTAGACTTCCCCTCTGTTGATATATTACATAGGAATAAAAAATGTTAAGCAAACAACAATCATTAAAAGAACTCACATTTCGAGGAATGTTATTGGGGGCGTTGATCACTGTGGTATTTACGGCTTCCAATGTGTATTTGGGTTTAAAAGTCGGGTTGACTTTTGCCTCATCAGTTCCTGCAGCGGTTATCTCAATGGCAGTATTAAAATTTTTCAAGGGGTCTAATATTCTTGAAAATAATATGGTACAAACTCAAGCATCCTCAGCCGGAACATTGTCTTCCGTTATTTTTGTTATCCCTGCTATGTTGATGCTGGGATATTGGCAAGGTTTCCCTTTTTGGCAAACATTATTGATTTGTATTTCCGGCGGTATGCTAGGGGTAATTTTCACTGTGCCGTTGCGTAATGTCATGGTAGTGAAAAGTGATTTGCCTTACCCTGAAGGCGTTGCCGCAGCAGAAGTATTGAAAGCGGGTAATGATGAAATCGGTGGAAGAGGTGTCAAAGAACTTACAATCGGTGGTCTGATTGCAGCGGTAGCCGGGTTTTTAACTAATGGTTTACGTGTAATTGCGGATAGTGCAAGTCTTTGGTTCAAAGGTGGAAATGCAATTTTTCAAGTGCCGATGGGTTTCTCACTCGCTCTGTTAGGTGCGGGGTATTTAGTGGGTATGATTGGCGGTTTAGCCATTTTATTAGGCATTTTTGTTGCTTGGGGAGTAGCAGTTCCTTACTTTACTTCTGTCGCACCCATGCCGTCTGATGCCGATATGATAGGTTATGCTTTCAGTATTTGGAAAAATAAAGTGCGTTTTATTGGTGTAGGGACTATCGGTATTGCGGCAATTTGGACTTTATTGGTGTTAATGAAACCAATGATTCAAGGTATGATCGAGTCATTTAGAGCTTTGAAAGATCCGAATGCAAAAAATACTGACCGCACTTCCCAAGACTTATCTCCGACAACGCTGATTTTCACCACGTTAGTAAGCGTTGTATTAATTGTATTGGCTTTATATAGCTTTATAAATCCTGTGGGTATTGAAGCCGGCACGGCGATCATTTTAATTTTGGTTTGCACTTTACTTGCTGTCGTTATCGGTTTCTTAGTAGCAGCAGCGTGCGGATATATGGCAGGCCTTGTTGGTTCATCATCAAGCCCAATTTCCGGAATCGGTATTATTTCTGTGGTAACAACTTCATTAGTGTTAATGCTTGTGGGTTCTGCTACAGGTTTATTAGACACGGCGGAAGGTCAGAAATTTTTGACCGCACTTACGCTATTTACCGGTTCAATCGTGGTTTGTATTGCGGCAATTTCTAATGATAACTTACAAGATTTAAAAACCGGTCAATTAGTTGAAGCAACACCTTGGCGTCAACAGTTTGCCTTGATTATCGGTGTGATTGTGGGGGCGTTAGTTATTGCTCCTGTATTGGAAATTCTTTATCACGCCTATGGTTTTGCCGGTGCAATGCCTCGTGAAACTATGGATCCGAGCCAAGCACTTTTCGCACCGCAAGCAACCTTAATGATGACTATCGCAAACGGTATTTTTTCTCATAATCTCGAATGGAACTATATTTTCTTTGGTATCGGCTTTGGTGCGGTTTTAATTTTCATCGACAGCGTATTGAAAAAGGCGTCTAACAAACGTTTAGCGTTACCAGCATTGGCAGTAGGAATGGGGATCTACTTACCGCCGTCAGTCAATGCACCAATCGTTGTCGGTGCATTGCTTGCTTGGTTGATTAATCGTCATTTAGAAAACTTTGCGAAACGTACAGGCAAAGATCTTGCTGATGTGAAGAAAAAAGCGGAACGTTTCGGCACATTATTTGCAGCGGGTCTGATTGTGGGTGAAAGTTTAATCGGGATATTACTGGCATTTATTGTTGCAGGTTCCGTTACTTCCGGAGGTTCTGATGCACCGCTAGCATTACATTTAGAAAACTGGGAGAGTCTAGCTCAAGTATTAGGCTTAATGATGTTCGCTACGGGTATAACAATCTTTGCATTACGTGTACTCAAGGCGAAACAATAATATTGAGAAAATTAAATAGATATTTACAAAAAACCTCCAGCTTTTTAAAGCGGAGGTTTTTTATACATAATTTAGAAACGAGAAAACTAAGTAATATTCACTTCATAACAATACCTAACGATTAACGCACACCCTGTTTATCTAATCTGGCGAAATCTTTACATCCCTGAGCGTTGCCGTTATCGCATGCTTGACCGTAGAATGCTTTAGCTGTAGAAACATTTTTTTGTGCCCCTCGTCCTTTTTCATACATATCGCCGAGATAGAGTTGTGCTTCTGCAATGCCTTGTTCAGCGGCTTTTGTGAACCAATAGACGGCTTGTTGATAGTTTTGAGCAACGCCTTGTCCGTTTGCATACATCACGCCGAGATAGAGTTGTGCTTCTGCAATGCCTTGTTCAGCGGCTTTTGTGAACCAATAGACGGCTTGTTGATAGTTTTGAGCAACGCCTTGTCCGT
>NZ_JACHGQ010000005.1:0-77854 GCF_014202395.1 Histophilus somni | reverse complement strand
TCCGTTTGCATACATCACGCCGAGATAGAGTTGTACTTCTGCAGCTCCCTGTTCAGCGGCTTTTGTGAACCAATAGACGGCTTGTTGAGAGTTTTGCGTAACACCTAGTCCGTTCGTGTACATAAAGCCGAGCATAGATTGTGCTTTTGCAGCTCCCTGTTCAGCGGCTTTTGTGTACCAATAGACGGCTTGTTGAGAGTTTTGTGTAATACCCTGTCCAAACATATACATTGTGCCGAGCACAGCTTGTGCTTTTGCATTTCCTTTTTCCCCCAGTTGTTTGAGTAAGGGAAAAGCGGCAGAATAATTTTGTTGTTTGTAAAGTTGAGTAGCTCGGTCAAGTTTTTCGCTATTGGTTTCGGCAAGTGCAGATTGGGCAACACCGAAAGAGAGCAAGGCGATAAGTAGGGATTTTTTTAGGTTCATTTTATGTTCCTTATTTGACGATTATTTGAATTCAATACACAAAGTTTGTGGATTGAGAAAACATTTTCTTCCCGTTTCAAGAGGGGTGATTGGATTCAAAATATTTAAATTAGAATCAAATAATTGAGAGCTGCCATTAGCAATCATTTTATTGACGATTTCATCCACCTCTTTTTGTTCATTAGGATTGATGGCTTTTATATTGTCGTAAACATAAGGCGAATCTGAGGTATCTCCAAAAAAATTCTTATAAATATCAACAGTAATTTCAATACGATTTGACATGGTTTTTTCCTCTGATTTGATTTTATATGTGGCGTTCGCTACCTACTATCAAGTAGGTAGGATGTAGAGTATACTTTACATCCTTTGACGTCCTCCCCTAGCTAAAGCAAGGAGATTCCTACCAGCTCCCACAGCAAGCTGTGGGCTACTCTCGGAGGGTTTCTGCTGCTGACCGCCAATGCGATTCACTTCACAGACGCTACGGGCACGTCCTGCCCTGATTATGCCGTCATTGAGAGTCTAAAGCGACCTCTGTTAGCAGTAAGAAGTATATCATATTTATGCCTTATATCCACGCCCTAAAGGACGTGGTTTTACGGCACGATTAGATAAAGGATTGCTAAACCCTTTGCTCGGTGTCGATTGGTCTATTGAGTGTTATTTATACAGCAGTATATTACAAAAAAACTCCGGTTTGAAAACTGGAGTTGTTTAGAGGTATTAGGCAAAAGTATCTAAATATTGATCTGTTATTTGGGAGACTTATTTGACTAGCCCGCCACTTGCTTGTAAGTCAGCATGATACGAAGAACGCACAAAAGGTCCGCAAGCGGCATGCTCAAATCCCATTTTTTCGGCTTTATCACGGAAATCATCAAATTCCTCAGGTGGAACGTATCGGGCAACAGGTAAGTGGTGGCGACTTGGTTGCAAATATTGACCTAGAGTCAACATGGTTACACCGTTATCCCGTAAGTCCTGCATTACCTGTAAAATTTCTTCATTGGTTTCTCCCAAGCCAACCATAATGCCTGATTTGGTAGGGATATGTGGAAAAATGGTTTTAAATTCTTTGAGTAATTTTAACGACCAATTATAGTCCGCACCTGGTCTGATTTCACGATATAAACGAGGTACATTTTCTAAATTATGGTTAAAAACATCAGGGGGATTATCTTTTAATTTTTCTAATGCTTGCTCAATGCGTCCACGAAAATCAGGCACCAAAATTTCAATTTTAATACCCGGATTAAGTTTACGAATTTCTTTAACACATTCAGCAAAATGTCCCGCACCACGATCCGGTAAATCATCACGATCCACTGATGTAATAACGACATAACGTAATTTCATATCTTGAATGGTTTCCGCCAATTTTTTTGGTTCATCCGGATCTGGGGGTAATGGTTTTCCATGGGCAACATCGCAGAATGGACATCGGCGTGTACAAATTGCACCTAAAATCATAAATGTTGCTGTGCCGTGATTGAAGCATTCATGTAAATTTGGACAAGACGCTTCTTCACATACTGAATGTAATCCATGACGACGCATTCCGTTTTTAATACTGTTAATTTTCGCAGAATTTGCAGGAAGCTTGATTTTCATCCATTCAGGTTTTTTTAATAACTCCTGATTTGGATCGATATTTTTAACCGGAATGATTGACGTTTTTGCAGCATCACGATATTTGACACCACGTTCCATTTTAAAAGGGGTTGTCATTAACAGATCCTAATTTGTTAATAAGTTGTTACATCATTATAGCCCAATAATTGCGTAAAGTGTGTAACTAATTTGGGTGCAACTTTATCACATTGAGCTTGTTCAGTGGGTATAAAATCTGCCATTTGGCACATTTCTAAGCCTATATAGCCACAAGGATTGATTTGTCTAAATGGCGATAAATCCATGTTGATATTTAAGGCTAAACCATGGAAAGAGTAGCCTTTACGAATACGTAAACCAAGAGAACAAATTTTTTGTTCATTTACATATACACCGGGGGCATCAGCTTTCGGATAACTTTTAATACCATAATCAGCCAGTGTGCTAACCACTGATTGCTCAAGAGCGGTAACTAATTGACGAACATTAAGTTCACTGCCGTTTGCTTTGTGACGCTTAATATCAATCAGTACATACATAATTTGTTGTCCTAAGCCATGATAGGTAATTTGTCCCCCACGATCGGATTGTACCACAGGAATATCGGTTGGATTGAGCAAATGTTCAGGTTTACCTGCTTGTCCTTGTGTAAAAACAGCCGGATGTTGAACTAACCAAATTTCATCAGCTGTTAGCACATTTCGAGTATCAGTAAATTCTCGCATTTGTTGCCAAACTTGTTGATAATCTTGGATTCCAAGTTGGCGTATAATAAGAGTAGTATCTGTCATTTTCTGTCTTAAAGTACCATGCGTACACCATCAATTTTGGCTAGTTCAGTATAGAGAATTTCTACTTGTTCAATATTTTCCGCAATGATATCTACAGAAATTGAATTATAAGTTCCTTTGCTACTGATATTTTGACGAGGGTTATAATCACCCTTAGCGTATTTTTGCGTTACCATAACTACATCATCAATTAAATCTGCTCGGTTTTTACCAACGACTTTGAAAGTAAAAGAGCAAGGAAACTCCAACAAATCTTTTAATTGTTTTTGTGGAATGTCGTTAAGTTTTACTGTTTTGTCAGTCATAAAATTTCCTTAAAGTGAAAATATGCACGGAAAGTGCGGTCTGATCTTATTGTTTTTAGTTAAACAAACCTTTTACTGTTAATACCAGCCAGTCCCAAAGTTTGCTGAAAAATCCGCCTTCTTGAACTTCAGACATAATTTTTAAGTTTGCACTTGCAATATCACGACCATCTAATTGATAAATAATTTTACCTACAATTTGTCCTTTTGCTAACGGAGCTGTTAACATTTTTTGATTAAGCTCGTATCTTGTTTTAACATCATTCTGGCGACCTTTAGGTAAAGTTATATAAGCATCTTCCAGTACCCCAAGTTGCACTTTGTTTGTATTACCGTAGTAAACTTTTTCTTCTACAATAGATTGGTTTGCCTGTAAAGATTTGAAGGTTTCAAAGTTAGCAAAGCCCCATTGTAACAATTTTTTACTTTCAATTTCACGACCTTTGTGAGTAGCAACGCCCATAACAACTGAAATTAATCGCATATTGTTATTATTTACTGCAGAGGCAACCAAGTTATAACCTGCTTTATTTGTATGTCCTGTTTTCATACCGTCTACTTTGATTGATTTATCCCAAAGTAAACCGTTACGGTTATGTTGCTTAATTTTATTGAAGGTGAATTCTTTTTCAGCATAGATTTTATATTCTTCAGGCAGGTCATGAATAATATGACGCCCAATAATCGCCATATCTCTGGCAGATGAATATTGATTATCATCATCCAATCCATGAACGGTCATAAAGTTTGTATTTTTTAAACCAAATTTAGCAACATATTTATTCATTAGTTCAATAAAATTACGCTCTGAACTTGCTATATGTTCCGCTATTGCCACACAGGCATCATTACCGGATACAATCACTATGCCACGATTTAAATCAGCTACTGATACTTGTTGGTTTAAATTTAAAAACATTTTAGATGAACCGGGAAAATTTTTCCCCCAAGCACTTTCATCAATGGTTACAGTGTCGGTTAAGCTAATTTTACCTTGCTTGATTGCATCACCTACAACATAACTTGTCATCATTTTTGTTAATGAGGCAGGGTGTTGACGCTGATCCGGATTAAAGGCAGCAAGAACTGCACCTGAATGGTAATCCATGAGAATATAGCTTTGTGCACTTAATTCCGGTGAAGCAATGCCATATTGAATATCTTGGGAAAGTGCAGGTAATGAAATTAATCCTGACATCAGTGCAATTTTTGTTTTTTTCATCGCTTTTTGTAACATTTTACATCCTTTAAAAATTATTTCTCATTGTAAGAGATGGTGATAAATTAGTGTAATTGGCGGATTTATTTAACCTATCTTTAAAACCTTATTGCTAAGATTTAATGTTTTTACGTGTTTTAGCCAACGTTTTTGTACCCGGTCCGGAAATTTTTCCATACGCATCAACATATAATGATTCTACCTTTACTTTTGCTATGCCGGCATGAATCATTCCAAGCTCTTTTGCGGCAGCTTCAGATAAATCAATAATTCGTTCTTTGCTAAAAGGCCCTCGGTCATTGATTCTTACGATCACTTTACGATTATTGCGTAAATTAGTTACGACCACATAAGAGTTTAGTGGCAAAGTTTTATGTGCTGCTGTATAGGCATTATTATTAAAAATTTCACCGTTTGCAGTTTTACGTCCATGAAATTTTTTGTGATAAAAACTTGCCATTCCTTTTTGTGAATAATTTTTTGCCTTTTCGTAGGGTAGTGTTGTATATCTAACGCCTTTGACTACGTAAGTATAGGGCTTTTTACTCAGTTTTTGATAGACTGGCTTAGCTCCTTCAATGCCATATAATTTTTTCGTATCCGCCTGTATTGACAGCGAAACTAAAGCCATAAAAAGTGCGGTGCATAATTTAAATATTTTGTTTGACTTCATAGTAATAAGTTTAATATTGATTGTATTATCTAAGATAAATATTTATTTAGTTCCTTTGAAAAAGTTATTTTTATGTGTATGAATGGACATGATCAAACCAAATCCGGCCATTAAGGTAACAAAAGAGGTTCCTCCATAGCTCATTAAAGGTAAAGGTACTCCAACTACAGGTAGAATGCCACTTACCATACCAATATTGACAAATACATAAACAAAGAAAATTAATGTCAATGCACCACTTAAAATTCGTCCAAAAGAATTTTGTGCATTAACACCGATAATTAACCCTCTTGCAACAATAAAGAGATAGATGAGCATCAGTATTGTAAATCCTGTCATACCATATTCTTCACTTAATACAGCAAAAATAAAGTCTGTATGTGGTTCCGGTAGGAATTCAAGTTGCGATTGTGTACCTTGCATCCAACCTTTACCCCAAATCCCCCCCGAACCGATGGCTATTTTTGATTGCATAATGTGGTAGCCAGCACCTAAAGGATCTTTTTCTGGGTCTAAAAGAGTTAAGACTCTTGTGCGTTGGTAATCATGCATTAAATAGAGCCATACAATTGGAGTAAAAGCAGTTAAGCCCACAATAGCAATTAAGATGAACCACCAGTTGATTCCGGCTAAAAATACGACAAAAATCCCGGATGCACTGACTAAAATTGACGTTCCTAAATCTGGCTGAATAGCTACTAATAAAGTCGGCACTATTATTAATAATAAAGCAATAAAAATTTCACTTAATTTAGGTGGAAGAGGACGTTTTCCTAAATATGTTGCAACCATTAATGGTACTGATAATTTAACAATTTCAGAGGGTTGGAAACGAAAAATCCCTAGATCTAACCAACGTTGTGCTCCTTTACTTGTTGTTCCAAAAAGATCCACTAACAGTAGTAAAATTACGCCAATGACAAATCCATAAGGTGCAATACGTTGATAAAACCTTGGTGAAAATTGTGCCATCACAAACATAACAGTAAAACCGAGAGCAACTTGAATAATTCGGTTGCGGAACATTTTTTCATTGCCTCCTACCGCACTATAAAGTACAAGCAATCCATAGGAGGAAATGGTTACTAACCCTAGAAAAAGCCAAAAATCAATATGCAAACGACGCCACAAAATCAGCCAAATATTTTTTTTCTCCATCAACTTTTTCCTTTTTCATTTTGTGATTGTACTTGTGGCAAACGGATATTTAAATAATAGTCCATAATTTTTCGAACAACAGGTCCTGCCTTACTGCTACCACCACCGGCATTTTCCAAAATAACAACAACAACCATTTTGGGATCGTCATAAGGTGCATATCCGATGAACCAGGCATGATCGTGCAATTTATTATCAAGTTCGTTTGCATTGTAAGTTTGATTTTCTTTCAGGCTGAAAACTTGAGCCGTTCCTGATTTTCCTGCAACAGGATAACTGACATCAATAAAAGATTTACGTCCTGTACCATTCGGTGCGTGTATTACATTATACATGCTTTGTTTTATCGTTTCCCAAAATACCGCTTGAGGTTCAGTAATATCTTCGTAAAGACGAGGATCTTGATAGGGTTGCATTTCTGACCCTTCAATTGCTTTCATTAAGTGCGGAGTATTAACCTTGCCATTATTAACTAAAACTGCAGTTGCTTTGGCAACTTGTAATGGGGTGGCTGTCCAATAACCTTGACCAATTCCTACAGAAATAGTATCACCCTGAACCCAAGGTCGTTTGTAGCGTTTTTGTTTCCATTCCCGACTTGGCATAAGTGCGGCGGTTTCTTCTTGAATATCAATACCTGTTGGCACACCAAAACCAAAGCGTTTCATCCACTGAGATAAACGGCTAATGCCCATGTCGTAAGCAAGTTGATAAAAATAAGTATCTGAAGATTCTACTATAGCTTTATTCAAATCGGTGTAGCCGTGCCCTGATTTTTTCCAATCTCTAAAACGTTTGGTGGTATTAGGTAAAATCCAATATCCCGGGTCAAATATCGTAGTATTTGTGGTAATTAAATTTTCTTGCAAGCCAGCGATAGCAACGAAAGGTTTTATCGTTGAAGCCGGTGGATAAGCACCTTGAGTCACACGGCTATACAAAGGGCGATTAGGATCTGTCAGTAATTGCTTGTAATCCGCACTTGAAATACCGCCAACAAAAAGATTGTTATCATAGCTCGGGGTAGAAACCATTGCTAAAATACCGCTATCTTTAGGATCTAACACTACAACTGCTGCACGAAGATTGCCCAATAAATTTGCGATATAACGTTGTAATTCTAAATCAATCGTTAAGTGAATACTTTTTCCGGCAATAGCAGGCTGTTCCCTTAGTTTGCGAATAACCTTACCTCTATTATTCACTTCAACTTCTTCAAATCCTACTTTGCCATGTAAGTCATCTTCATAGTAACGTTCAATACCGAGCTTGCCAATATCATGAGTGCCGGCGTAGTTGGCGTATTTTTCATTTTTCTTTAAACGCTCTACATCTTTTTCATTGATTTTAGCGACATAACCTAGAATATGAGTCAACGGCTCACCATACAAATAGTGGCGTTTAAAGTAAGGCCTAATATCGAGGCTGGGATAGTGATATTGGTTTACTGCAAAGCGTGCGATTTGTTCTTCGCTCAAATCTCCTTTAAGGAGAATTGGCATATATCGGGATGAGCGACGACGTTCCTTTTTAAAGTTCTCAATATCATCATCATTTAAACCAACGATATAGCGTAACTCTTCAAAAGTGCGGTTTAAATCCTCAACTTTTTCCGGCACAATATATAAGCCGAGAAAGGTAATATTTTCCGCTAATAATTTGCCGTAGCGGTCGTAAATTAGTCCTCGAGTTGGTGGCAAAGGAAGTAATTTAATTCGATTTCCGTTAGATCTTGTCTGGTAAGTTTCGTAATTGATAATTTGTAAATAATACAAATTGGTAAATAAAAGTGCTGATAAACCCAATACACCTAGAAAGGCGATAAGAGCACGACGAGCAAAAAGGTTTCTCTCCGCCTTTTTATCTCGGATCGGTGTTTGTAGAGGTTGAGAGAGTAATTTTTTTAAATTCATAAAATATTAACCGCACTTATTCTCGGTGATAAGGATGATTTGTGCTTAACGACCAAGCACGGTATAAACTCTCAGCAACAACGATACGTACCAATGGATGAGGTAAAGTTAAAGGCGAAAGAGACCAACTTTGTTCTGTCGCAGCTTTGCATTCAGGTGATAATCCTTCCGGACCACCAATTAAGAGTGCAACATTTCGACCGTCATGTTTCCATGCTTCTAATTGCTGTGCTAATTGCTCAGTTGTCCAAGGTTTACCGGGAATATCTAAGGTAATAATACGACTTTTCTGACAAGCGGATAACATAGCTTTACCTTCTTGTTCGAGAATACGTTTAATATCCGCATTTTTTCCACGTTTTCCTGCCGGGATTTCTATTAGCTCAAAAGGCATATCTTTGGGAAAACGACGTTGATACTCCTCGAAGCCTTTTGTGACCCAATCAGGCATTTTAGTGCCAACGGCAATTAATTGAATTTTCATAGATTAATAAGTGCGGTCTCCCCAAAGTTTTTCCAGCTGATACATTTCACGACTGTCAGCCTGCATAATGTGTACAATGGCTTGACCAAAATCTATCGCAATCCAATCTGCGGTAGATTTGCCCTCTTCGCCAAAAGTATCAATGCCGGCTTGCTTACTTTCATCAATTAATTTCTGTGCCAAAGAGATTACATGGCGACTTGACGTTCCTGTACATAAAATCATGTGATCGGTAATAGAAGATTTACCTCTAACATCAAGGGCTAAAATATCTGTGCCTTTTAAATCATCTAATTTACTCACTAGAAAATCGACTAAGTTCATTTTTTCTCTTCTCAATTGCTTATGGTTATTTGCTTAAAAGTGTGTAATGTTAGCATGATTTGGGGGAGCTAGGAATATCGTTTGATAGTGTAATTGTATACAAAGAACGCTCTTTTACTTATATAAAAAATTTTTCTATTTATAAATGATTTCTCGGACAGCGATTGGAAGAAATGAGCGTGTGTTTATTATTTAGGTTCACAAAAATCTCTTATGTCAGCCATGCCACATACATTGAAAGCACATCTGCATTGGTTTTCACTAATGTTCTTTATCAAGAAACTGTACCTATTAATGGTACAGTTGTGTTTTGTCAAAAATACAAAGTGATAATGTGTAATTCTAAATTTTTCTAAATATTAACTACACGCATCGCGATATATTTACTATAACCTAAGGCACATAAAAAAAGGCTTGCTTGAAGTAAGATAATACAAGGTCCTGTGGCGACGTTGAAATGAAAACTGAGCAATACGCCAAAAATACCACTGAATACTGCTGTGCAAACGGCAATTAGCATCATATAATCAAAGCGTTTAGCTAAAATATAGCCTGTTATCCCAGGTGTAATGAGCATTGCCACCACTAAAATAACGCCAACAACTTGCATTGCACTGATGATGACTAACGCTAGGATTACCAGTAAACCATAGTGTAAAAATTTGGTGTTAAGTCCTGCAACTCGTGTGTGACTTGGATCAAAACAGTAAAGCAACAAGTCTTTGCGTTTTAAGGCAATCAGGATAAATGCCAGTAATGCAATGCCAATACTTTGCCAAAATTCTTGCTTAATGATACCTAGAATATTTCCGAACAGAATGTGCATTAGATGTTGATCGGTTTCCACTTTGGAAAACAGCACAAAACCGAAAGCAAACATTCCTGAAAAAACAATTCCCATCACTGTGTCTTCTTTGATTCGGCTGTTATCTCTCAAATAACCTACGGAAACTGCACAAAAGATGCCTGCCCAAAATGCCCCAATCGCAATCGGAATTGCTAATACATAGGCAAGAATAATTCCCGGCAATACAGCGTGAGAAATGGCATCACCCATTAGTGACCAGCCTTTAAGTACTAAATAACACGATAAAATCGCACACACTGCCCCAATGATAGGTGCGATGATAATAGCTTGTTGCATAAATGGATACACCAAGGGCTCGGTAAACCACGCTACAATCGTATTAAACATTTGGCTTCTCCTGATTTGCAAGATTTGGTGAGGAAGTCACTGCTTTTTGTGTACTTCGCTTACGTGGAATAAGACCATATTTGGGAGCAAAAAAGAAAGCAAGCAAGAAGATGAACGTTTGCAATGATACAATAAAGCCACCAGTTGCACTGTCTGCGAAATAACTCAAATATGCTCCTAGTGAGCTAGTAGTACCACCGAGTAAAATCGAAATAATCAACAGGCGATCGAAGCGATCGGTGAGCAAATATGCTGTTGCTCCAGGTGTAATCACCATCGCAATTACCAAAATAGCCCCTACTCCTTGTAAGGCGGTTACAATGCATGCACTTAACAAGGTAAAGAATAAAATTTTGAATTTTAAAGGCGATATCCCTACCGCTTTGGCTTGAATTTCATCAAAGAACACAAGCATTAGGTCTTTCCAAAAGAGTAGCAACAATACAAATGATATACCGAGAATAATAGCGACTTGGATCATATCTTCATCGGCAATACCTAAAATATTGCCCAAAACGATAGATTGTACGTTCACGGAAGTGGGATTAATTGAAATAATCAACAATCCGAGAGCGAAGAAAGAGGTGAAAATAAAACCGATTACTGCATCCTCTTTGAGTTTGGTCACGTATTTCACTGCTAAAATGGCAATGGTGGCAAGTAGCCCGGAGAAAAAAGCCCCGACGGCATAAGGTAATGCCAAGGCATAGGCAATAGCAACGCCTGGGACAACGGCGTGGGATAACGCATCACCGATCAGTGACCAACCTTTCAGCATTAAATAAGCGGAAAGAAAAGCACAAACCGCTCCAATGGCACCACTGACCACAATCGCTTTAAACATAAAATCATAAGAAAACGGCTCAAGTAATAGCTCTAACATCGCATTACTCCGCATCTTGAATAAAATGTTGATAACGTAAAACGCCACCAAACACACGAGCTAAATTTTCTTGAGTAAAAGTGCTTTCGATTGATCCAGCAGCGAGTAGTGTACGGTTGATCATCACCGCTTGATCGCAAAAACTTGGCACGGTGCTAAGATTATGCGTTGAAACGAGAACGAGATGACCTTCCTGACGAAGCTGTTTGAGTAACGCAATGATGGCATTTTCTGTGCCAACATCTACACCAGTGAAAGGTTCATCTAATAAAATGATTTGGCTTTCTTGTGCTAATGCACGAGCAAGAAATACTCGTTTTTTTTGCCCTCCAGAAAGCTCGCCGATTTGTCGATCTCGCAAATGAGCAATATTGACTCGCTCCATTGCGTCTAAAACTTTTTTCTTGTCTTGTGCTTTAGGCATACGAAAGAAATTCATATAACCATAACGCCCCATCATTACAACGTCATAAACAGAAACGGGGAACTGCCAATCCACTTCTTCACTTTGCGGTACATAGGCAATTAAGTTTTGTTTTAATGCCCGATTAGCGGGCATGTTACAAATTTCAATTGAACCTTGAGGCTTCACTAAGCCCATAATGCTTTTGAATAAAGTCGATTTTCCACTTCCGTTAATACCGAGCAATGCACAAATCGTACCACCTTCAAGGTGGAAACTCACATCGTGCAACGCCGTATGACCATTACTATAACGAACCGTAATATCTCTGACAGAAAGAGAACTGATGTGAGTTTTCATTCAATTACCTTATTTTTTGAAACCATTCACAATGGTCGAAACAGTTACATTTAATAAGTCGATGTAAGTTGGTACTTTACCATCTTTTGTAGAAAGTGAATCTACATAAAGTACACCACCGTATTTTGCATTGGTTTCTTTAGCCACTTGTTTTGCTGGCTTATCAGAAATGGTGCTTTCGCTGAACACAACAGGGATTTTGTGTTCACGTACTTTTTTGATTACATTTTTGATTTGTTTTGGTGTGCCTTGTTCTTCAGCATTGATTGGCCATAAATAAAGCTCTTTAAAACCGTAGTCGTGAGCTAAATAGCTGAATGCACCTTCACTAGTTACTAACCAACGTTGTGAAGCTGGTACTTTTTCTAACTCAGCACGTAATGGTGCGTCTAAAGCAACGATTTTATCTGCATAGGCTTTTGCATTAGCATTGTAAGTGTCTGCATTTTTAGGATCGTATTTCACTAAAGCTTCACGAATGTTTTCGATGTATACCAAAGCATTTTTGGTTGACATCCAAGCATGTGGATTCGGCATACCTTTGTATGGACCTTCGTAGATAGAAATTGGATCAATCCCTTTAGTTACAACAACAGCTGGTTTATCCTTCACTTGGGTAAAGAAACGCTCGAACCAACGCTCTAAATTCATTCCATTCCAAAGCACCAAATCAGCAGATTGTGCTTTTACGATGTCTTGTGGAGTTGGTTCATAATCATGAATTTCTGCACCCGGCTCAGTGATCGACTCAACAACAGCAGCATCACCGGCAACATTCTGAGCGATATCTTGAATAACAGTAAAAGTAGTAACTACTTTAAATTTTGCGTAACTTGGTAAACTGAATACAGAACCTAAGATTACACCCATAACAATAAGTAAACGTGACATAATTTCTCCTTCGAATTAATATTAGAAACAAATTTGCATTTCAAGCAAACTCGGTCTTGCATAGTACTGCAAAAATAACTTATTGTAAATAGCAATAATTATCAATTAAAGACATTTTATTGGTTTGGGTAAACCAGCTAATTTTGAAGCTTGTTTTGCGGGACCTCCTGGGAATAAACGTTGTATGTAACGACTATTGCCTTTATCTGCACCTAGCTTTTGTCCCAATGCTTTGACTAACATTCTCATTGCTGGTGAGGTTTTATACTCTTGATAAAAATCCCTTACAAAGTTAATAATTTCCCAGTGGGCTTCGGTTAATTCGATATTTTCTGATTTTGCAATGGCTATAGCGACATCTTTATTCCACTGATTCATATCTAATAGATAGCCCTCAACATCAGTTTCAATTTGAACTTGGTTAACACTTAACATATGTTACTATTTTTGTCCTTTTGATATATAAAAAGTAAAAAGCCCCTATTCAAGGGGCATAAAACAAGTTTAATCAATTATTCATCACGGTTGAAAATACCTAGTAAATTGAGCAAGCTGACAAAAAGATTGTAAAGTGAAACATACAAACTAACCGTAGCTCTAATATAATTAGTTTCTCCCCCATGAATGATATTGCTGGTTTCATATAAAATAGCCATAGTTGAGAAAACGATAAATAACGAACTAAATACGATGTGAAAGCCACTCATATTAAAGAAGAAACTTGCTATCATGCCTATAACCAATACGATAAAGAGAGCAAGCATCATGCCGGATAAGAATGACATATCTTTTTTCGTTGTTAGCACATAGGCCGAGCATGTAAAAAATACACTTGCAGTTCCGGCTAGAGCAAGAACAACCAAATCACCTAATCCTGAGCCAACATAATAGCTTAAAATAGGACCTAAAGAATAGCCTAATAACCCTGTTAAAGCGAATGTAGATAAAAGTCCCCAAGCACTGTTTGCTAACATATTATTGAGGAATAATAATCCATAAAAACCTATCAACATGACACCGAAATGAAGTGGAGGGAGATTTAATTGCATTGCACTGAAGGCGACAACAGCAGAAAAGGCCAATGTCAATGCTAATAAAAAGTAGGTGTTACGTAAAACCTTATTTGTTGCCAGTACCGATTCTTCTTTAGTATCAACAATAAAACGAGATTGCATAAAAGCTCCTAGGTTGTAGTTGTAAATAAAAAGTGAAAAGCTATTTATAAGTTAATGGTTAGCAACTTTAATGTCAACATGAATATTTTTCAGAAAAGAGTAACATTGAAGTAAAATTAAGTAAAAATGGATAAATTATCGACTCTTAAACCATAACTGTTATTTTTTTAGTTTACTTCTATTTCTATCTATATTATATTACGCCTCGTCAAGACGGAGGAATGGTCGAGTGGTTGAAGGCACCGGTCTTGAAAACCGGCGAGGGTTTACGCCCTCCGTGAGTTCGAATCTCACTTCCTCCGCCATCAAGTTTTAGCAAGTCGTAAGTTATGCCTCTGAAATCAGTAACTTACGGCTTTTTTATATCAGGTTAATTGTCGTAATAACTTGCTTAAAAATCACCGCACTTATTGGTCTGATAGTTTCCGTAGCAAACGATCCATGGCTCGATAGCTTAATGCTTCAGCTAAGTGGTTTTGTTTGATATCAGAATCTCCGTTTAAATCAGCGATAGTGCGTGCAACTTTTAAAATTCGATGATAAGCACGAACAGATAAACCGAGTCTGGTTAAAGTATTTTCTAAAAATAGTGCATCTTGCTCAGTCAACTTGCAATCTCGCTCAATTTCTTTACCGGTTAAATAAGCATTGACTTTTCCGGCTCTAGCTAGCTGAATTTCTCTGACCCTTAATACTTTTTCTTTAACTTGTGCTGTTGTTTCACCTCGATCTTCGGTATTTTGCAAAGCACCTTGTGGAAGTAAAGGCACTTCGATGGAAAGATCAAAGCGATCTAAAAAAGGACCGGAAAGTCTGTTCAAATAACGCAACACTTGTTGTGGTGAAGTGCGGTTGTGTATACCGGTATAATGTCCCGTTGGACTTGGATTCATCGCAGCCACTAATTGAAAACGTGCCGGAAACTGAATTTTTGCATTCGCACGTGAAATAATTATTTCTCCGCTTTCTAAAGGCTGGCGTAAAGCATCCAGCACTCTCCGTTCAAATTCGGGTAACTCGTCTAAAAATAATACACCGTTATGAGCCAAAGAAATTTCTCCCGGTTTCGGAATTGTTCCTCCTCCGACCAATGCCGGTGATGAGGCACTATGATGAGGTGCACGAAAAGGACGTTGTTTCCAATTTTGAAAATTTAATTCGTTTTGTACTAAACTTGTTACAGAGGCGGTTTCTATTGCCTCTTGATCTGTCATATCCGGTAGCAAGCCAGTTAAACGGCTTGCTAACATGGTTTTACCTGTGCCGGGCGGTCCGAGAAACAACAAATTATGTTGTCCGGCAGCTGCAATCATTAAGGCTCGTTTAGCATGTTGTTGACCAATAATATCCGTCAGATCTTTATTAGATTGAGGTGAAAAATCTACCGCACTTTGCATACATAACGTTGTGGATGAAGGTAGCGAACTGTCGTCATTCAGGAATTGTACGACCTCCAATAAGTTCCGTGCAAAAAATGTTTCCTGTTGCGAAACTAAAGAGGCTTCATTAGCATTTTGTTGTGCAACAATAAGTTGTCGTTTAGATTTTTGCCCTGCCAAAATAGCAGGAATGACACCGTGTACGCCTCTTAGTTCACCTGTTAGAGCTAACTCTGCAACAAATTCAAATTGCTGTAATTTTTTTGCATTAATCTGTTCTGAAGCCGCTAAAATACCGAGTGCAATAGGCAGATCGAAACGCCCGCCTTCTTTTGGTAAATCTGCCGGTGCAAGATTAACTGTAATGCGTTTTGCAGGGTATTTGAATTGAGCATTTAGTAATGCACTACGTACTCGTCCTTGTGCTTCAGTTACTGTTTTTTCCGGCAATCCAACGAGGGTAAAAGCAGGTTTTCCATTACTCAAGTGAACTTCAATTGTCACCAAAGGTGCTTGTACGCCCATTGATGCTCGACTATAAACAACTGCTAATGACATAATTTCTCCCAAATTTTTGAGCTAAAATATAAAAAAAGCAGCGAGTAAACTGTACTTACTCACTGCTTTTTTGCGATCCGGATCGTAAAAGTAAAAAAGTTTTAGCTAAAAAGCGGAGAAAACCACTGATCTAATTTTTCGGATAAGCGTTCGATACCGATTTTATTTTGTGCGGAAAAGGCTTCAACTTGTACATCACCTTGGAAAGGTAAAATCGCTTCTCGAACCATTTTTACTTGCTTACTTCTCGCACTTTGACTCAATTTATCCGCTTTTGTGAGCAATAATAAAACCGGTAAATCTGCGGAAACCGCCCATTCAATCATCTGCTGATCAAGATCTTTTAGAGGATGACGAATGTCCATTAAAATAACCAAACCACCTAAACATTCCCTTTTTTGCAGATACTCACCTAAAGATTTTTGCCACTGAAGTTTCATTTGTTCGGGAACAGCGGCATAGCCATATCCCGGCAGATCTACCAGCTTACAATTGGGTTCTACTTGAAATAAATTGATTAACTGAGTACGTCCTGGTGTTTTTGAAGTTCTTGCTAAATTTTTTTGCTGGGTCAACGCATTAAGTGCGGTAGATTTTCCTGCATTAGATCGTCCTGCAAAAGCAATCTCAATCCCACTATCCTCAGGCAATACCTTGATATTCGGTGCACTCATTAAAAAATGGGTTTTATGATAATTTAATTTTATGTTTGTCATTTTATTTTCGCTTAGGTCGTTGCCAATTGGAAATATGGCGTTGTGGAACACGAGTAATAACCAACTCATTTTCTTGTACATCTTTGGTGACGGTTGTTCCTGCACCAATCGTTGCACCGCTTGCAATTGTTAGTGGTGCAACTAGCTGACTATCGGAACCGACAAAAACGTTATCGCCAATCAATGTCTTAAATTTATTGGCACCGTCATAATTACAAGTAATAACACCGGCACCGATATTACAATGATGTCCAACCTCAGCATCGCCAATATAAGTGAGATGATTTACTTTAGATCCTTTGCCGATTTGTGCTTTTTTAATCTCAACGAAGTTACCCACATGAGTATCTTCATTCAATTTTGCACCCGGACGTAATCTTGAGAATGGTCCAATTTTGGCATTATTACCCACAATGGCATCTTCAATCACAGAATAAGGTTTTATTTCCACATTATCTGCAATCGTACAATTTTTCAGTACACAACCTGCCCCAATAAACACATTATTGCCTAATCGTACCGTTCCTTCGATAATTACATTTATATCAATTTCCACATCTTTACCATGAGTTAATTCACCACGCAAATCAAAACGTGCAGGATCAGCGAAAGTAACACCTGCAAGTAACAATTTTTCTACTTGCTTACGTTGATAATGACGTTCTAAATTAGCTAATTGTAAACGGTTATTTACTCCCTCTACTTCCATAAGATCTTTAGCTTGTACCGCTACAACTTTGAAGCCATCTTGATTGGCAAGTTCTATTACATCTGTCATGTAATATTCACCTTGTGCATTATTATTATCTAAACGAGCTAGCCATTTACGGAAACTTGCACCGTCCGATACCATAACGCCTGTATTCACTTCCGTAATTTTTAGCTGCTCAGGATTAGCGTCTTTCTGTTCAACAATTGCCGTTACTGTACCGTTTTCTCGAATCACTCGCCCATAACCTGTAGGATTGTCTAAATTAACGGTCAAAAGTGCGATACCATTTTCCGGTTTTTGTGAAATTAAACACTCAAGGGTTTCCTTGCTAATTAAAGGTACATCACCATATAACATCACAATATTTTCGTCATCTTGGAAAAAAGGCACTGCTTGTTGCATTGCATGCCCTGTACCTAATTGTTCAGATTGGAATACCCAGTTTACAGGTTCATCAGCCAAATGTTGTTTTAGTAGATCAGCACCATGTCCATAAATTAAATGAATTTGTGCCGCACTTAATTTTTTGGCGGTATCAATCACATGTTTAACCATCGGTTTACCTGCAATTTTGTGCAATACTTTAGGTAAATCCGAATACATGCGAGTTCCTTTACCGGCGGCAAGAATAACAACGCTTAATTTGTTCATGATAAATTTTCTCTTTGTCATAATAATCGATGTATTTTAGCGTAAAACACATGAAAAAATAATATAATGTTATTATGTTTAGCAAACATACGTTCTTCTTTTATGCAAAAAAATAATCACTATTATATTGGAATTATGTCCGGTACAAGTTTAGACGGTGTTGATATAGCCTTAATGGATTTTAATCAAAGACCGCCCAAGCTACTTGCAAGCCATTGTTTCTCTATGCCGGAAAATTTACGCCAACAACTCACCGCACTTTTAAAAAACGGAGAAATTGGCTTACAGCAATTAGGCGAGTTGGATCATCAACTGGGATTACTTTACGCAAACTCGGTACAACGTTTCTTAGCACAAAATCAAATGACCGCTGATAGTATTCAAGCCATCGGTTGTCATGGACAAACGATTTGGCATTCACCCCAAGGTCAATATCCTTTCACTATGCAAATTGGCGATGCTAACCTGATTAGTGTACTGACAGGAATTACGACTATCGCTGATTTTCGTCGCAAAGATATGGCTCATGGTGGACAAGGTGCACCTTTGTCCCCTGCATTTCATCAAGCCTTATTTGCACAACCCGATCGCATTACGGTAGTGTTAAATATTGGCGGTATCAGTAATATTTCTTGTTTAATTCCGGAACAAGAAGTTATTGGTTATGATACCGGTGTAGGTAATGCTTTGATGGATAGTTGGATTGAACAACATTTAGGGGTGCCTTTCGACCAAGACGGTGAATGGGCAAAGAGCGGTAGTGTTCACCAAGATTTGCTAAAAGATTTATTGGACGAACCTTTTTTTCAACAACTTCCCCCTAAAAGTACCGGACGGGAATTATTTAATTTGGCGTGGTTGAACAAAAAACTGAAAAAACATACCGCACTTTCTGCACAAGATGTACAGGCAACGTTGCTGGAATTTACGGTACAATGCACGGTGCAAGAGCTGGTTAAACTCACTAATCCGAACCATTTGCCTTGTTTGTTGTTGGTTTGTGGCGGTGGTGCAAAAAACAGACAACTAATGGCTCGTTTACAAGCCTGTTTACCGCAATGGCACGTAGCAACAACTACAGAGCATGGTTTATCGGTTGATTATGTTGAAGCCGCCGCTTTTGCTTGGTTAGCGTATCAGCGTATAAATCATTTACCCTCTAATTTACCAAGTGTAACCGGTGCTAAAAGTGCGGTCAGTCTTGGCGTTATTTATCCGAAATAATCATGAATAAACAAAATTTAATTAATCAGTTCGCTCAACTAATTACCGAGCAACCCAATCCACTCTCAGTAAATTTGGATCAAATGTCTGCACTTGAAATTGTACAATTGATGAATAAAGAAGATCAGCAAGTTCCACTCGTCATAGCAAAAGCACTTCCGGAAATTGCCGTTGTAGTGGAAAAAATCGTTGCTGCTTTTCGTCAAGGTGGACGCTTAGTGTATCTTGGAGCGGGGACAAGTGGGCGTTTAGGCGTTTTAGATGCCTCTGAATGTCCCCCAACCTTTGGTGTTAATCATGAAATGGTAAAAGGCATTATTGCCGGAGGAGAACAGGCTATCCGTTATCCTGTGGAAGGCGCTGAGGATAATCAACAAGCGGCAATAGTAGATCTGCAAGCAATCCAATTATGTTCAAAAGATATTTTAGTGGGTATTGCTGCGAGCGGTCGTACACCTTATGTCATCAGTGGATTAAAATATGCCAAAGAGATAGGGAGCTTTACCGTTGCAATCGCAAGCAATCCACAAAGTGCTATGGCAAAAATTGCCGATATTGGCATCGAAACTATTGTCGGACCTGAGATTTTAACCGGTTCAAGTCGCCTGAAATCCGGTACGGCACAAAAATTGGTGCTGAATATGCTAACCACTGCGAGTATGGTTTTACTTGGGAAATGTTATCAAAACCTTATGGTTGATGTACAAGCAAGCAATGAAAAACTCGTTGATCGAGCGACAAGAATTATTATGCAAGCAACCGGTTGTGAACGAGCGAAAGCAGAGCAAACGCTAACACAAGCAGATAATAATGCAAAACTGGCTATCTTAATGATTTTAATGGATTTAGATAAGCAAAGTGCGGTGGATTTATTAGCGAAAAATCAAGATAAATTACGCCAAACGTTAGACTGATTTTTCACCACTACTTTTCTACTAACAAGGCTGTCAGTACATTTGAGAGATGAGAGAGTTTGTAAAAAATAGGCGGAGAAGATAAAATAAAGCGGTTCGAAACTGTAGATTAAATCTAACTAGTTAATATTGTTCATAAATATTAATATTCAGTTTATAAACAAACATTCGGACATGAATTGCAAGCTGGATATGTATAGTTTGCAACTGAAATATGATCTCAAGGAGGTTAAATGTCTTTATTAAATATCATTAAATCGTTTTTCTCATCTAAAAAGGAGCAAGCCATGCCGAATATTCTCGTCATTTCAGGTCATTCAAATTTACAGCAATCCACTGCCAACAGTGCTATTTTAGGTGAATTGGCAAATAACCTTCCAAATGCAGAAATTCGTAAATTAGATGAGCTTTATCCCGATTTCAATATCAACATCGAAGCTGAACAAGCGGCATTATTAAAAGCCGATATTATCATTTGGCAATTTCCGGTGAACTGGTACCATTTCCCAGCGATTATGCAAAAATGGTTATCTGATGTGTTCACTTATGGTTTTGCTTATGGTTCTGAGCAAAAATTAACTGGTAAAAAATTGTATATTTCTTGTACTACAGCAAGTCCGGAAGAAGCCTATCAACACGATGGTGCACAAAAACACACCATTGAAGAATTTAGTTATGCTTATCAGCAAACTGCCGCACTTTGTGGTTTAGAATTTTGCGGTATTATTCATTCTGGCAATATGCTTTATATTCCGGGTATGAATACAGAGGAAGATAAAGAAAATGTAATTGCAAAAGCAAAACAACATGCTGAACGTCTAGTAAGTGCGGTTAAATAACACATCATGTTAATAGACAAAAGGGACATAATGTTTTATGTCCCTTCCTTGAGTCAAAATAACGATAACACTTCATCATCACATCTTTTTTAAAATCTCAATTTTTTCTGTATTTTTTTGAAAATCTATATCGTATAATGCTCAGTCGGTTTAACGATAACATTAAACTATGTAAACATTACAAACATTATTTTTTCTAAATAAGGGGTCTCTTATGAGATACAAATTATCTTTAGTACTTTTATCAATGCTGCCCGCACTTTCCCATGCGGGGGGGGTAATTTCAACTTTTACGGCAAAGCGGGAATTGATTTAACCTCTCGATTTGAAACGATGAAAATAACGGAAAATCACGATAGTGATAGAGGTTTTAAATTATCAATTCCGGCAAGTTCAAGACAAAACACTTTCTCACCCAGTATCTTCTTTGAAACGACTTACAATATTTTACCGCAAACGGAAATTGGTCTCGGACTAGGCTATATCAAACGAAAAGGCTTTGACCATATTGCAATTTGGCCTGTCGAGGGTAGTTCTTTATATAACCCCCAAGGACAGTTTCATCTGAAAGAAACCTATAGAGTAAATCGTTATGCTTCCCTGCCAATTTATTTTATTTTGAAACAAAATTATGCCTTAAATGCAAATACAAAATTTTATCTAAAGGGCGATTTAGGGTATTCAATTAATAAAATTCGTAAAACAGTATATACTCTCTATGAGGATTTATCCTTGGGTAGTAGCACAGGTTACAAAAAAGACAGAGATTTTATTAGTAATAATAAATCTAGAAGCGGTCTTTACTTAGGTTTAGGTTTGGGGATTGAATATAAATCTTTCTTAGTAGATATTGGATATTATCATACTCATTCAAAAATCACTTACAAAGAGCAAGGAAGTTACGTATCAACACCCTATAACAACGATGCAATACGCTTAACGCTTGGCTTTAAATTCTAAAAAATAAAAAATTAACGGTCATAAAATAGATGTTTTATGACCGTTAAACATATTCGTTAATAATGTAATGCTAAAAAAACATCAATTATTTTCTTTAAGTCTAAATTGTTGATTACGGTGTTGCACAAATGAGTAGATGAAATACAATACTGTCGCTGCACCGAAACAGTAATAACCGATCCACACTGCCGGCAACACGTCTTTTGCCATGAAAATATACAGAGAAATTGAAATAAATGTGATGACTAAAGAAACAGCTTTTGCATAAGCCCAAGGTTGAATATCCACTTGCTTAGTGTATTCTTCGTTGTATGGTGTTTCCATTGGCATGATGCGACCGATAATTAGCATTACTACTACATTCACAACAAATAAGATAGCGATTAAGTGGAAAAAATGGATCTCAACTTTAATCACAAATTTACATAGGATATAAGCTACCATACCAAATACTAAACCGAATTTAGCCGCAATCGCAGGGACACGTTTTGTCAGTAAACCAACCACCACAACACTCAAAATTGGGGCATTAAAAATACCTTGTAATTCTTGTATTAAGAAGAATAAACCATCCGGTGCATTGGCTACTAATGGTGCAACAATCATTGCCATAATCGCTAAACCTGTACCGACCCATTTACCCACGCTAACTAATTTCATATCGCTTGCATGAGGATTAATTTGTGTTTTATATACATTGCGGGAAAATAAAGTTACCGATGAGTTTAAGGCACTATTAAAGGTGGATAAAACTGCCCCAACAACAACTGCCGCAAAGAAGCCGACTAACGCATCTGGTAAGACTAAATGAACTAAATTAGGATAAGCCTGATCTGGAATATCTAATTTACCTTGGTAAATATGATAAGCAATGATACCGGGTAAAATGATTAATAAAGGTCCCAGTAGTTTTAAAAATGCACATAAAAGAACACCTTTTTGTCCCTCTTTTAAACTTTTCGCACCTAACGCACGCTGAATAATGGATTGGTTTGTACACCAAAAGAATAAATTAGAAATAATCATTCCTGTGAATAATGTTGAGAAAGGAACAACAGAATTATCGTCACCAATAGAATTAAATTTATCAGGGTTTGTTTCGTAAATGGTTTTTAAACCATGCCAAGCATTACCATCTCCCACATAAGCTAAACCTAAAACAGCCACTAAAATTCCACCGACCAATAACCCGATACCATTAATAGTATCAGATACAGCAACCGCTTTGAGTCCACCGAAAATTGCATAGACTGATCCGAGTATTCCGATTCCCCATACCATAATCCAAATTGCCGTAGTCTTATCAATGTTGAAGACGGTAGAGACATCAAAGAGACTTTCTAATGCAAGTGCACCTGTATAAAGCACGATCGGCAACAATGAAATAACATAGCAACCGAGGAACAATAAAGAGGTGATTAATAATGTTCCTTTGTCAAAACGTTTTTCTAAAAATTCTGGAATAGTTGCAATGCCAAGTTTTAAATACTTAGGTAAGAAGTAAAGTGCAAACATTGCAATTGTAATTGCCGCTAAAACTTCCCATGCCATTACGATAAAACCTTCACGATAAGCCAAACCGTTTAGACCCACTAAATGCTCGGTAGAAAGGTTAGTTAATAACATAGATCCTGCAATAAACGTTGCTGTCAACGACCGTCCGGCTAAATAGTAGCCTTCAGAGTTGCTAAGATCGTCTTTTCTGGTGTACCACCAAGCAAGCACAGCAACAAGGGCTGTAAATCCTATAAATGAGATAAGAGATAGCATAGAAATTCCTTATATGAATGAGTGTTTCTATCATTGTTGTAAACAACACATCGATAAGGTCGAATGGTGACCTTTCTTGAAATATATATTTCAAAAATTATTAAATCAAATATTTTTGTTTCATTTTGTTACAGAGATCAAACTTTTTAGTGAAAAACTATCAGAAAATAACCAAGAAAATTTTATTTTTAAGACTTGTAAACCCAATATGACATTTTGGTCTATATCTCAAGAAACAAAAATTTAAATCAAAAACACCGCACTTTTTACATTGCATAACACCGTTACTAACAGGTAAACTAGACAAGGTTAAACTAGGGATGAATATGAAATTACTAAGTAAATATTTTGTGAGATCAATACTGAACACGAGCATATTTGGCATATACCTAGCAAGTTCGTTTTCTTTTGCTGAACATCTTGTTGATTTAAAAGTTGTTGGTGTAACCGGTGTACAAAAAACGACTAATGTAGACGCTTATATAAATACCATTGATGAAGAAGAGCGTGATGGATCTGAACGTTATCAACAATTAGTTCGAACCGCAATTGATAAAGCATTACGTGCTTATGGTTATTACAGTAGCACAGTGAATTTCACTTTACAGCCGGCGAAATCATCTAATAAACCCGTGCTTGTTGCAAATGTGGACATGGGAAGGCCAAGTATTATTCAACGTGCCGATGTTACTATTCTTGGTGAAGCAAAAGATGATGAGGTTTTTCAAGATTTACTTCGTCGTACTGCCCAAAAAGGCGAACACGTAAGCCATCCTGTTTATGAAGACTATAAAAGCCGGTTGCAAAAGCAATTACTCGCTCGTGGGTATTTTGATGCAAAGTTTGAGGTTTCTCGTTTTGAAATCAAACCATCCACTTATCAAGGTTGGTGGAAAATGGTTTTAAACAGTGGCACTAGATACAAATTCGGACAATTCAATTTTAAGCATAGTCAAATTCGTGAAGATTACTTACGCAATATGATGCCAATCAAAACAGGCGATAAATATTTAATTAATGATCTCTCATCACTTACCAACGACTATACATCATCAAATTGGTTTAGATCGGTTTTATTAGAACCGAAAGTCGATGAAAAACGCAAGGTGGTTGATATCAATGTATTGCTTTATCCTCGCAAGAAAAATGCAATAGATGTAGGGATTGGGTATTCGTCTGATGTAGGCACTCGATTCAAGCTCAGTTGGATTAAGCCTTGGATTAATAATCGTGGACATAGTTTCAATTCCAATTTATATATATCAGCCCCAAAACAAACTCTTGAGGCGAATTATAAAATTCCCTTACTGAAAAATCCGCAAAGATATTATTATGAACTGTCTGGTGGTTTTGAAAAGGAAAATACTAAAGATACTCAAACTATAGCAGCAAGTTTTGCTGCATTACGCTACTGGAATAGAGTGACCGGTTGGCAACATTCTTTTGGGTTACGTGTACGTTATGACTCATTTACCCAAGCCAATGTTTCAGATAGAACATTATTTATTTATCCAACAATATCAGCGAATAGAACACGCTTAAGAGGTGAGTTATTTCCTACTTGGGGAGACTCACAACGCATCACGGTAGATTTTGGAAGCAAACGTTGGAAGTCTGATGTAAACTTCTTTCGAATAAAGGCCTCAACAGTTTGGATCAGAACGTTTAAAGAAAATCATCGTTTCTTGACACGTGGCGAAATAGGTTGGTTACACACCAAAGATATTAATAAAATACCGCCCGCACTTCGCTTTTTTGCAGGCGGGGAACGTAGTGTGCGTGGATACGGTTACAAGAAAATTTCTCCAACATCTTCTGATGGCAAACCAATAGGTGCACCATATCTATTAACTGTTAATACTGAGTACCAATATCAAGTACTTGAAGATTGGTGGCTGGCAGCCTTTGCTGATACGGGGTTGGCTGCTAATAAATTTAACGTTAAAGAACTACGTTATGGTGCCGGTTTTGGTGTGCGTTGGGTATCACCGGTGGGAGCAATAAAACTTGATATAGCTACACCGATTCGAGATAGAGAGAAGAATAAAAATATCCAATTTTATATTGGATTAGGTTCAGAATTATAAGGTCGTAAAAATGACACAAATACCAAATGAAAATACAACAACAGAGCGACAGGAAACTCGCTCGGTTAAGCCAAAACGTAAGGTATTACGCGGGATTTTATGCACAATAAGTGCGGTCATTTTATTACTTATTTTATTTTTAGTAACCGCACTTACAAATAGCGGACAACGCTTGTTCATTCAGCTTGCTGATCATTTCATAGATAATCTGCATATTGCTCAAATTGATGGTGGGTTGCAAGACGGTTTACAATTAAAACAAATTGCTTTTCACACTCAAGGTATTAAAGCTGATATTGAACAAGCAAATATAAAACTGGACTTACATTGTCTATTAAGTGGCAAGATTTGCTTAAAAAATCTCACTTTAAATCAGCCTAAAATTCAGATTGATACTGCTCAACTGCCAAAGTCGGAAACTAAAACGTCACAACCAATACAACAAATCAAGCTACCTGTTGAAGTGGACATCAATGGTATTGAGATCAACCAGCTGGATCTCACAATAGACCAACAGCAAGTTAAATTAGCAAAATTTCGGACCGCACTTACTTTAAACAATGAGCAAGGTTTAACTTTACTGCCTACAGAAATTAATGGTTTAACGATAGTTCACCGACATCTCACAGAAAAAACAGCGAAGAAGAAAAAGAGTGAAAAAACTGTAAGATCCCCTGTTGATTGGGAAAAACTTACACAACGGTTAAATCAACCGTTATTGCCTGATATGCCCGAAATTGAGCTACCTTTTGATCTACATATTCAAGGTATTCAAGGAAAAAATTGGCTATATCAACAAATTGGCAATTCAAATATACCGCAAAGTGATTTACACCAAATTGAAATATCAACTATTTATTTACACGCAGACAGTATAGATAATTCTATTCAATTACAAACGTTTCAACTTGAAAGTAATTTAGGTCAGCTACGAGGTGAGGGGACATTGCAACTCAAGCAAGAATTTCCGATAGAACTACAAGTTCAAGCAACGCTCAATGAACTTAAACATGATGGAAAATTGCTTTTGCCTCACAGTAACATCAATCTTACATTAAGTGGAAATCTTAAAAAACAAACCGCACTTTTCCTGCAAACTCAGGGAACGTTTGAGTCGATATTACAGGGTAAAATTGAGCTTTATTCACAAAAAACACCGTTTGACATTGAATTAAAAGTAATAAACGGACAATATCCATTTGAGAAAAACTCTACAGAACCATTGAAAATTCAGGACATGTTTTTTACTGCAAAAGGAGATTTGCTCAATTATCAAGCCACATTACAAGGCAAGCTCATTGGTATGGGAATGCCTGAAACCGATGTGGATTTAGCACTACAAGGCGGATTGACACAATTTACCTTACAACAACTTCAAGTTAATGCGTTAAATATGAAGGCGAATGCAAACGCCAATGTGAGCTGGAAAGATAAACTTAAGTTGAAAAGCAATATTGATCTAAAAGGACATAATGTTCGGCTAAATAATATGCGAATTAACAAAATTGATTTATTGGCTAACATTAGTTTACAAGATATAGTGCAAGGACAAGTCGATCTTGATATTGATGGTTTCAGTTTAAATAATATTAAATTGAACAGCACTAAATTACAAATTAAGGGAACGGAACAACAACACTATTTAATCCTTAAATCAAAGGGCGAGCCGGCTTCCGCAACCTTAAATTTACAGGGGAAATTTGACCGCACTTTACAACAATGGCAAGGTATTTTAAGTCAAGTGAATATTCATTCTTTAATTGGCAATTTGACCAATAGTGAAAATATTTTGTTGTCTTATGATAATAAAAAGACAATTGCACAAGTTTCCGCCCATTGCTGGAGATCATCGGATATTCATCTCTGTTTTCCACAAGAGTTCATTGTAGGAAAAACCGGAGAAATTCCGTTTGATTTTAAAACAATTAATTTAGCGTTAGTGAATAAATTGATCTCACAAGAGATTTTCAAAGGACATTTATCCGGTCAAGGAAAATTCGCATGGTTTACGGAGAGTTCTCCTTATTTGACGCTACAACTTAAAGGCGATAATCTCAATGTGACAAAAAAATTAGATTATCGTACTTTTCGTTTAGCTATCCCAACTTTAAATATAACTACAGAGTTACAAAACAATAACTTAACCCTAAATTCTAATTTTAATATTCAAAACCGAGGAGACGTTAATATGGAATTAAAATTAGCTGATTTAACCAATCAGAAAAGGTTAAGTGGTCATTTAAAAATTAGCGATATGAATTTAAATATAGTTAATCAGTTAATCGCTAGCAGTGAGAAAGTAGATGGTCAAGTCAATGCAAAGTTGAGTTTTACAGGTGATTTAAGTAATCCTCTTTTGAATGGTGAATTTGCTGTGAGTCAAGTTCGAGCTAAGTTGAAATCAGTTCCTTTTGGTATAACAAATGGAAATATTATACTGAGCTTTTATGGTGATCGTTCAATTCTAAAAGGAAATATTCAAACTCACGAAAGTCATTTAAATGTTGAAGGTCAAGCAAATTGGCGTAAGATCGACGATTGGCAAGCAGGTTTACATATTAATGCAGATAAATTTAAGGTGGATATTCCTTCCATAGCTAAATTACAGGTATCGCCAAATATTGAAATTCATGCAACACCTAAACTATTAGCGTTAAGTGGTAATGTTGATATTCCATGGGCAAGGATCGAAATTGAACGTTTACCTGACAATATAGTTGCTCCCAGTAAGGATGAAGTGATTTTAGATGGTCCCCAAAAAACTAAAGTAGTTAAATTGATGAAAGGAGAAATTGAGACAACTACAAAGAGCGGTATACAAATTCACTCTGACTTAAAAATCAAGCTCGGCGATCATGTGCGTTTAGAGGCATATGGTTTGAAAACCGAATTAAATGGCTTGCTTTCAGTAAAACAAGAAAAAGGCAACCTTGGCTTATTTGGACAAATTAATTTACACAATGGTCATTATGAATCTTTTGGACAAGATCTTTTAATTCGTAAAGGGATTATTAGCTTTTCCGGTTTACCTTCTCAACCTATGTTAAATATAGAAGCAATACGAAATCCGACATCAATGGAAAATACGAATATGACAGTAGGTGCAAAAATAGTTGGTATTGCCGATAGTCCTGAAATCACTATATTTTCCGAGCCAAGTACCTCTCAAGATCAAGCACTCTCTTATCTTCTTACCGGACGATCTTTAGAAAATAGCGGAAATAATGGTTCCGGTGGCTCACTTGGTGCGGCATTATTAGGAATAGGGTTAGCTAAGAGTGGAAAATTAGTCGGTGGTATTGGTAAAGTATTTGGTATTCAAAATTTGAACTTGGATACTTCTGGTGTTGGCGACAGTTCAAAAGTTGTCGTAAGCGGTAATATTACCCCTACATTACAGATAAAATATGGTATTGGTTTATTCGATGGATTGGCTGAATTGACCCTACGTTATCGCCTATTACCTAAACTTTATTTACAATCCGTTTCCGGTATAAACCAAGCGGTCGATCTACTTTATCAATTTGAATTTTAACGATGAATAACGAAAATTTATTACAAAAAGTAACCGCACTTGTACAACACCGCGGTGAAGCGAAAGAAATTGCCGCTATTGATTTAGGCTCCAATAGCTTTCATATGGTGATTGCCCGAATTATTAACGGCTCTATTCAAGTTTTATCTCGTTTAAAACAAAAAGTACAATTGGCGGAAGGGTTAGATGAAAATAATATGTTAAGCCAAGCCGCTATCACCAGAGGCGTAAACTGTCTTGCTCTTTTTGCCGAACGCTTACAAGGATTTGATCCTCAAAATATCAATGTAGTCGGTACTTATACATTACGAAGTGCGGTCAATAAGATAGAATTTTTACAACAGGCGGCAGAGGTTTTCCCCTATCCGATTAATATCATTAGTGGGGAAACTGAGGCAAAAACGATTTATTCCGGTGTTTCTCATACCCAACCTGAGATCGGTCGGAAATTCGTGATTGATATTGGCGGCGGTTCAACGGAAATGATTATTGGCGATGATTTTATCCCTTTAATTGCCAATAGTCGCAATATGGGATGTGTCAGTTTTGCCAAGAAATTTTTTCCATGTGGCAAAATATCAAGGGATAACTTTCAACGAGCTAAAAAAACGGCAAAACAATGTATTGAAGATCTTGCCAAGCCTTATCTTGACTTAAATTGGGATTGTGTTTTAGGTTCTTCCGGTACCATCAAAACCGTTCATCAAGTTATTAGTACCAACTATAATCAACACGCAATTATCACATTATCGCACTTAAACAAGTTGATAACACAAGTATTGAAAGCTCACCATTTCAATAAATTACATATCAATGGACTCAATGAAGATCGTGTAGATGTATTTGTTCCCGGACTTGCTATTTTGACCGCACTTTTTGAAACCTTTGCTATCAAAGAAATGCGTTATTCAGACGGAGCATTGCGTGAGGGGATTATTTATAGCTTGGAAAAGGATTTCCAAGTCAAAAATATTCGCCAACGTACCGCACTTGGTATTATGCAACAATTTAATGTGGATCTCGCACAAGCGGAGCGAACCTATCAAAGCACCTTATTGCTCAGTGAACAATATCAAAGTTGGCAAGCTGTTGAATTAAAAACTGAAATGCAAGATATTCTGTTATGGGCGGCAAGGTTACATGAAGTGGGGGTCGTGATTAACCATAAAAATTTACAAAAACATTCCGCTTACATTCTACAAAATATGGAATTGCCCGGATTTGATAAAGAACAGCAACGCTTACTTACTACAATAATCCATCACCAATTTAATCATTTCAAAATGCCTGACATTGGAAAATTTGCACGCTATCCGAGGGCTGATGTAATCGCACTTGTTCGTTTATTACGTTTGGCTATTTTACTCAATAAATCTCGCCAAGCGACATCGAAAACAAATAACATTACCCTAAAAATCGACCGCACTCTAAAAAAATGGTCATTATATTTTGATGCAGAATATCTTGAGCATAACCCTTTAGTCAAAAATGAATTGATGGAAGAACAAAAACGCTTGTCAGAATTTAACTTAGCACTGGACTTTTATTCTTAAAAAACGTTATATAGTAGAACGTGCTTGTTTCATATCAGTTATTGAGTACTACGATAAGATAGACTAATCAAGCAATGAAGACGGGCAGTTTTAACATGATTAGCGATGTGTTTAAGAATGCAAGAAACAGTGATAAAAATTTAAAAATAATATTATTTTACTTGGAGAGATTATGCCTAAACTACGTTCAGCGACCAGTACACAAGGTCGTAATATGGCAGGTGCACGTGCTTTATGGCGGGCAACAGGAATGAAAGAAAATGATTTCGGTAAACCGATTATCGCGGTTGTCAATTCATTTACTCAATTTGTACCCGGACATGTTCACTTAAAAGATATGGGGCAACTAGTTGCTGCTGAAATTGAAAAATTTGGTGGGGTAGCAAAAGAGTTTAATACCATCGCTGTAGATGATGGAATTGCTATGGGGCATGGAGGTATGCTCTATTCTTTACCGAGCCGAGATTTAATTGCCGATAGTGTTGAATATATGGTTAACGCTCACTGTGCTGATGCGATGGTTTGTATTTCTAACTGCGATAAGATCACACCAGGAATGTTAATGGCCGCATTGCGTTTGAATATTCCAACAGTCTTTGTTTCAGGTGGCCCAATGGAAGCGGGTAAAACCAAATTATCCGATCAAATCATTAAATTAGACTTAGTGGATGCTATGATTCAAGGTGCAAATCCGAATGTTTCAGATGATGTCAGCGAACAAATTGAGCGTTCTGCTTGTCCAACTTGTGGCTCTTGTTCAGGTATGTTTACCGCCAATTCAATGAATTGTTTAACCGAAGCACTGGGCTTGAGCTTACCGGGAAATGGCTCATGTTTGGCTACTCATGCCGACCGCAAACAACTTTTCTTAGCGGCAGGAAAACAGATTGTTGAACTGTGCAAACGTTATTATGAACAAGATGATACATCTGTTTTACCTCGCTCAATTGCCACAAAAGAAGCCTTTGATAACGCTATGAGTCTTGATATCGCTATGGGTGGTTCGACCAATACCGTTTTGCATTTATTAGCTGCTGCACAGGAAGCGGAAGTCAATTTCACTATGGCGGATATTGATCGCCTTTCTCGGGTAGTACCGTGCCTGAGCAAAGTTGCACCAAATACCCAAAAGTATCACATGGAAGATGTGCATCGTGCTGGCGGTATTATGGCAATTTTAGGTGAATTAGATCGTGCCGGCTTGTTGAATAGCCAAACTCGTACAATTTTGGGTATGAGCATAGGCGAACAAATTGCAAAATATGACATCAAACTCACTCAAGATAAAGCCATACATAAATTTTTCCGTGCAGGACCGGCAGGGATTCGCACTACTCAAGCTTTCTCGCAAGATTGTCGTTGGGATACGGTTGATGATGATCGTGAAAATGGTTGTATTCGCAGTAAAGAATTTGCGTACAGCCAAGATGGTGGGTTAGCTATGTTGTCAGGCAATATTGCTTTAGACGGTTGTATAGTCAAAACTGCTGGAGTAGATGAAAGCATTTTAAAGTTCAGCGGTAAAGCCATTGTATTTGAAAGTCAAGAAGATGCTGTATCAGGCATTTTGGGGGGTAAAGTACAAGCTGGACATGTTGTGGTGATTCGGTATGAAGGACCAAAAGGCGGACCGGGTATGCAAGAAATGCTTTATCCAACCAGTTATCTCAAATCTATGGGCTTAGGTAAAGCTTGTGCCTTACTTACAGATGGTCGTTTCTCCGGTGGTACATCGGGACTGTCTATCGGACACTGCTCACCGGAGGCGGCGGCAGGCGGTTTAATTGGTGTAGTAAAAGATGGTGATATTATTGAGATTGATATTCCAAATCGTCGCATCGAATTGATGGTATCCGAAGAAGAACTTGCTGAGCGTCGAGCAGAGCAAGATAAACTTGGCTGGAAACCAGCTAATCGCCAGAGAGAAGTTTCCTTTGCTCTAAAAGTTTACGGATATTTCGCAACATCTGCGGACAAGGGTGCAGTACGAGATAAAACGAAGATATAAAAGTTAAAAGTGCGGTGTTTTTTATCTAATCGTGCCCTAAAACCACGTCCTTTAGGGGGGGGATATAAAGCACAAATATGATATACTTCTTACTGCTAACAGAGGTCGCTTTAGACTCTCAATGACGGCATAATCAGGGCAGGACGTGCCCGTAGCGTCTGTGAAGTGAATCGCATTGGCGGTCAGCAGCAGAAACCCACCGAGAGTAGCCCATTGCTTGCAATGGGAGCTGGTAGGAATCTCCTTGCTTTAGCTAGGGGAGGACGTCAAAGCAGAAATGGTAGTGAAAATGGCACTTTCTGTAATAGAAAAAGTTAGTGATGATTAATAAAAATAATCAAAACCAACTTTTGTCTACTGTGCTTTTTTAGATAGCAGGATAAAATCACACCTTTTTATTAACTATTGAACTTCAATACTGGCACTTTATTTTCGGTGACTGTTTCTTCTTCCACTATAACTTTCTGTAAGTTTTCAATAGAAGGGAGATCATACATAGTATCAAGCAATAGGGTTTCAACAATAGATCGCAAACCTCTGGCACCTGTTTTACGAGCTAGTGCTTTTTTCGCCATTGCAATCAATGCTTCTTGGGTAAATTCTAATTCAATATTTTCTAAGCTGAATAAAACTTGATATTGCTTAGTTAGGGCATTTTTCGGCTCAGTTAAAATTTTTACCAAAGCCTCCTCATCCAGTTCGCTTAAAGGTGCGATAACAGGTAAACGACCGATAAACTCCGGTATTAAGCCAAATTTCATTAAATCATCAGGTTCAACTTGCTTAAATAATTCGGTTAAACTGACTTTCTCTTCATCAATACGAACATCAGCACCAAAACCAATACCTTTGCCACCGGTATTCGTTCTTTTCTCAATAATTTTATCTAAACCGGCAAAAGCACCGCCACAAATAAATAAAATCTTAGAGGTGTCCACACGCAACATTTCTTGTTGAGGATGCTTTCGTCCGCCTTGTGGAGGAATAGAAGCTACCGTTCCTTCAACTAATTTTAGTAAAGCCTGCTGCACACCTTCGCCTGATACATCACGAGTAATAGAAGGATTTTCAGACTTACGTGTAATCTTATCAATTTCATCAATATAGATAATACCTTGTTGAGCTTTCTCTATATCATAATCACAATTTTGTAATAATTTTTGCAAGACATTTTCAACATCTTCACCAACATATCCCGCTTCAGTTAAAGTTGTTGCATCTGCCATTGCAAAGGGAACATTGAGCATACGAGCTAACGTTTGTGCCAATAAAGTCTTGCCACTGCCTGTCGGGCCGATAAGCAAAATATTACTTTTGCCCAATTCAACCTCAGAAGTATTTTTTTCGCTACGTAAACGTTTATAATGATTATACACCGCCACAGCTAATACTTTTTTAGCATAATCTTGGCCTATGACATAATCATCTAAATGTGCACGAATTTCATGTGGTGTCGGTAATTTAGGCTCTTCCTCTTGAAATTCTTCATCAATTTCTTCGATGTCATCCGCATTAGCTAACATGTCATGACATAATTCAATACACTCATTACAAATATAACCGGATGTGCCTGCAATTAATTTATCTACTTCTTTTTGTTCCTTACCACAAAAAGAGCAATGTAATTCTTTTTCTTTTGTCATTTCTTTACCCAATATCTACCGTTTAATTAACACGTCATCAACTAAACCGTACAATTTTGCCTGTTCTGCAGACATAAAATTATCACGATCAGTATCTTGTTCAATTTGTTCAATAGATTGTCCTGTATGAAATGCTAAACGTTCATTTAACGTTTGCTTAATTTTTAAAATTTCTTGTGCATGAATTTGAATATCAGAGGCTTGTCCTCTAAAGCCACCTAAAGGCTGATGAATCATCACTCTTGCATGAGGCAATGCCGCCCTTTTACCTGCTGTGCCACCCGCCAATAAAAATGCTCCCATTGAACATGCTTGTCCAATACAAAGAGTTCTCACATCAGGCTTAATAAATTGCATAGTATCATAAATTGCCATTCCGGCAGTGACTGAACCGCCGGGAGAGTTTATATAAATATTAATGTCTTTTGCTGGATCTTCCGCTTCCAAAAAGAGAAGTTGAGCAACAATCAAGTTTGCCATACGATCTTCAACTTCTCCAGTCAGAAAAATCACCCGCTCTTTTAATAGACGTGAATAAATATCATAAGATCGTTCGCCTCTTGATGTTTGTTCTACGACCATAGGAATGACGCTCATATATACCTCTTCTAAAAAATCTAAATAACAAAAGTGCGGTCATTCTTACAAAACGACCGCACTTAAAACTATAAAAAGCTATAAATTACGCTTGAGGGTTCATTACTTCATCAAACGAAGACGCTTTCTCAGTTACCTGTGCTTTCGTTAATACAGCATCAACAGCTTGTTGTTCTAACACGACATTGCGAATGTTATTCATTAACTCTTTGTTTTTACTATAATATTCAATCACTTCTGCTGGTTGTTCATAAGCTGATGCAATATCTGCGATCATCGCTTTAACACGTTCTTCATCAGCCTTTAACTCATTAGAAGAGATGACTTCAGAGAATAATAAACCAACCTGAACACGGCGTTTAGCTTGTTCTTCGAATAATTCACGTGGTAATTGTGCAGCTTGTTGAGCATTACCGCCAAAACGTTGTGCTGCTTGATTACGTAATACTTCAATTTCTTGCTCAACTGCGGCAGTAGGTACTTCAATTGGATTTTGCTCTAACAAACCGTCAATTACCTGAGTTTTAATACGAGAAACCAAAGCATTTTTCAATTCACGTTGCATATTTTTTGCAATTTCATTGCGTAAATCCGCTACATTTTTTGTATTAGGGCCAAATTTTGCCACAAATTCATCTGTTAATTCAGGTAATTGCATTACTTCTACTTTTTTCAAAGTAATCGAAAATTTAGCAGCTTTCCCTTTTAGATTTTCAGCATGATAAGTTTCAGGGAAGGTTACATTAATTTCAAATTGTTCACCCGCTTTATGACCAATGATACCCTCTTCAAAACCGGGAATCATCCGACCTTGCCCCATTGCTAAAACAAAGTCTGTTGATTTTCCACCCTCAAACTCTTCGCCATCAACAGAGCCAACGAAATCGATAGTAACACGATCATCAGCTTTAGCAACATCTTGAGTTTCAATCCAAGTTGCTTGTTGTTTACGTAAAATGTCAAGCATCTTATCAATATCGGCGTCTGAAATTTCCACAACCGGTTTTTCAACCTTGATTTTATCCAGTCCTTGAAGCTGAATCTCTGGATAAACCTCAAAAGTCGCTGTAAATTTTAATTCTTTACCAGCTTCAAATTGTTCTACTGTAAATTCTGGGCGACCGGCTAAATTCACTTTATTTTCAAGCATCACATTGAAAAAATGTTTTTGTAATAAATCGCCTAATACATCTTGGCGAACAGATGCACCAAAACGTTTTTCAATCATTTGTGCCGGTACTTTACCTTTACGGAAACCGTCAATACGTGCATTTTTTGCTACACGTTTCAATTCTTCACGCACAGCTTGCTCAACAGCTTCAGAAGGAACGGTGATATTTACACGACGCTCAAGACCTTGAGTTGTTTCAATATTAAATGACATTATGTTACCTCAAAAAGAATTTGTACTCGGCGGAAACACGCACCGAACACGTTAGTAAATTAAATTTACATTAAAAGACGAGGAATTATAGCGATACAAAAGCAAACAGTCGAGGAAATGACAAATAAAAATCTGCATTTGAACATTTTTTAGCCTAATAGATAAAATTTTTTTGCCAAGAAGTTTTTCCATAATTTTGGTTCTCCTGTTGAGAAATATAAAATTTCTGATGTTCGCATATCACAAAAAGTTATTTTTACGATCCAGATCGTAAAAAAAGTGCGATGGTATTTTCCATATTTTCTTTTTGCAACAAAATTCTCAGTACATCATTAACCGAATAATATAAACGCACAATATGATAATTCCTCAATCTGAAGATATGTCTCCGATAGTGATGTCGATCGATGGAGATACTTATGAAATAACACCGCATTTATGGCAAAGAAATCAGCAACAATCCCAAATTCTGCTACGCTATTTTGCCATTCCTTTACAGGAAAATGAACAAACGTTATGGTTAGGCGTTGATAGTCTAAATAATATTAGTGCCTGTGAAACATTTGCATTTTTGTATGGAAAAATTGTAGAACCGGTTTTACTTAATAACCAATTACTTAAACAGTTACTACAAAACTTATCACCACAGCAAAATAATATGTTCGTTGAAGAGCAACCTATAAATCAATATGTAGCCGAGCATCGTATAGAAGTAACTGAAAAGTCTGATGAACCCGTGATTCAACTTTTAGATCACATTTTTGAAAATGCGTTAAAGCAAAATGTATCAGATATTCATATTGAACCACAAATGAATTGCTTGCAAATACGTTTCAGAATAGACGGTATTTTACAATGCCAATCGCCTCTTCCGTTTTCGCTGAGTAAGCGTATTCTTTCACGTTTAAAGTTACTGGCCAAATTGGATATAAGCGAAACACGGTTACCTCAAGATGGACGATTTCATTTTAAAACAACATTTTCTGACATCCTTGATTTTCGTTTATCAACCCTTCCGACGAATATGGGTGAAAAAGCCGTGTTGCGTTTACAGCAAAATAAACCTGTACAGTTGAGTTTTGCGGAACTCGGTATGACAGAAAACCAGCAAAAATCATTCAAACAGGCACTATCTCAACCCCAAGGACTCATTTTAGTGACAGGCCCAACAGGGAGTGGAAAAAGTATCTCACTTTACACTGCACTTCAATGGCTGAATGATAAGCACAAACATATTATGACAGCGGAAGATCCGATAGAAATTGAATTGAACGGTATCATTCAATGTCAAATAAATCCGCAGATCGGGTTAGATTTTAGCCGACTGTTAAGAACTTTTCTTCGTCAAGATCCTGACATTATTATGTTGGGTGAAATTCGGGATAACGAAAGTGCAATAATGGCATTAAGAGCAGCACAAACCGGACATCTTGTTCTCTCAACTTTACATACAAATGATGCTCCGTCGGCAGTCTCACGCTTGCTTCAATTGGGGGTAAAGCAACATGAAATTGACAATAGTTTATTATTGGTCATCGCTCAACGCTTGGTACGAAAAAAATGTCCACATACAGAAAATGAAAATTGCACTTGTCATCAGAAATATCAAGGGCGAATTGGTGTTTATCAATTTTTACAACCGCATCTAATAGATAATCATATTTGCTACCAAACGGATTATGCTCATTTGCGTGAAAGTGCAATGGAAAAAGTGCGGTTAGAAATAACAGATTTAGCAGAAGTGGATAGAGTTATTGGACAAAGTAGTGAATAAAAAACGGATCTTCATGATCCGCTTTTAACCTATTTAAACTTTTTCAACTTTAACTTGTTTAATCATATTATCCGCCACTTCTAATACAGTAATTTTTAGCCCATTTATTTCACATTCAGTTCCTTCATTAGGAATTTCTTCTAAATGTTCTAAAATCAATCCATTAAAAGTGCGGGCATCTTCGGTATCTAAATTCCAATTAAATAATTTATTTAAATCACGTAAATTGGCAGATCCTTCAATAATTATTGTTCCGTCAGATTGCTGTGTCACTTCTTCATCAATAGATGGGGCGGTTGAAGTGGTAAATTCACCGACAATTTCTTCCAAAATATCTTCTAACGTTACGAGTCCTTTAATATCCCCATATTCGTCTACGACCAAGCCAATACGTTCTTTATTGTTGCGGAAATTAAGTAATTGAGTATTTAATTCTGTCCCCTCAGGGATAAAATAAGTTTCATCTACTGCACGAATGAGCGTTTCTTTACTAAATTCATTTTTATCCAGCATTAGGCGATAAGCCTCACGAACCCGTAATATACCCAGTACATTTTCATCAATACTGCCTTTATAAAGTACAACACGCCCGTGAGCGGCATGATTCAGCTGACGCATAATCGCTTTCCAATCATCATCAACATCAATACCGGCTATATCATTACGTGGCACCATAATGTCATCGACCGTAACTTTCTCTAAGTCCAAAATAGAAAGAAGCATTTCTTGGTGTGCAGAAGGGATATATTGTCCTGATTGATTCACTATTGCACGTAATTCTTCTGAGTTAAGAGAATGTGCTTTTACTTCATTTTTTAAACGAAAAAGTTTCATTAGCCCGCTAATAAATAGATTTATAATAAAAACTAATGGACTAAAAATTTTCAATAGTATGCTAATAATATGACTTGAAACAAAAGCAACTTTTTCAGGATAAAGTGCGGCAATAGTTTTAGGAAAAATTTCTGAAAAAATTAACATTACAAAGGTCAATAAACCTGTCGCAACGGCAACGCCAACATCACCATATATACGCATACCTATAATGGTTGCAATTGCTGATGCGGAAATATTAACTAAGTTATTGCAAATTAAAATTAGACTGAGGAAAACATCCGTTCTCTTAAGCAATTTCTCTGTTTTTTGTGCCCCTTTATGCCCTTTTTCTGCTAAAAATCGCATACGATAGCGATTAACGGAAAGCACTCCCGTTTCAGAACCGGAAAAATAAGCTGAGAGAATAAGTAAGATAATTAATGTAATAAATAAGGTACTAAGGGGGATACTATCCAAAATATAATCCTTTCATTCATTTCCATAATGCCATAATATTTTTACTTATGACAATGAGACCAAGACATTTTATAACTCTAAAATAACACGACTACCGAAATAAGCGACAGTGAGCAAGATCATACCTGAAATTGTATAAATAATCATTCTTTTTCCTCGCCAATATAATTTCCAATGTCCAAATAAAGCTATACCGAAAACAAACCAAGCTAAAAACGAAAAAATAGCTTTGGGAATATTATGAGCGGAGAAAAAATCAATTAATTGAATGCTACCGGAAATAAGTGTCAAAGTAAGTAATATTTGCCCGCTAAACAAAGAGCGAAAGAAATGTTTTTCAACGGTCATTAATGGAGGAACAGCCGGTGAGAAAGTTAATTTTTTACTTTTTAAGCTATTATCAATCCAGCGTAATTGAATGGCATACAACATAGCAATAAAACAAACGGAATATGCAAATAAAGATAAGGCAATATGGAATAATAAACTTGTATTTTGACTTAAATGATAAACCCAAATTTCAGGTAATAATGCTTGTAAAATTAAATTGATAATAGAAAAACAGTAAACTATAGGCAACAGAAACCAAAGTGTTTTTACTCGAGCCAAAATGGCAACAGTTGCAATAGCAGCAATCATGGCACTCACTAACGAGCAAATTTCAATTAACGTGAAATTATTACCTATGAACAAATGAATAAATAACTTATTTAACGCAATAAAATGGCTAATAATTGCGATGAGTGCGGTGACTAAAAAAGCCATTTTATTCAACTTAACTTCTTGACCGCCTTGCCCTAATAACATTGGCATGATTAATAAAATGCTAATTAAATAAAAAAAAGCTGAAATAACCGCAAACCACATAAATTTACCTTACACAATATATAATAATGGTTCTTATTCTAACTTATCCACTTGATAAAATCGCTATAAATTTCTTGCAAATGATGAAAATTTACCGAATTTCAGTATAATTAAAGCGGTAGTTTTTTCAAGAAAATATAGGATTAGAAATGTTTGAAAATTTATCGGATCGCTTGTCAAAAACCTTGCGTAATATTACCGGAAAAGGTCGTTTAACTGAAGATAATATTAAAGATACATTGCGTGAAGTCAGAATGGCGTTATTAGAGGCTGACGTTGCCTTACCTGTTGTCCGTGAATTTATTCATCAAGTCAAGGAACGAGCGATTGGCGAAGAAGTCAATAAAAGTCTTACGCCTGGACAAGAATTTCTCAAAATTGTCCAAACCGAATTAGAAAAAGCCATGGGGGTGGCAAATGAAAAACTCAATTTAGCCACTCAACCACCAGCTGTGATTTTAATGGCAGGTTTACAAGGTGCAGGAAAAACAACCTCCGTCGGTAAATTGGCGAAATTCCTAAAAGAGAACTACAAAAAGAAAATAATGGTAGTTTCTGTCGACGTCTATCGTCCAGCAGCAATTAAACAGTTGGAAACATTGGCTCAATCTATCGGCGTTGATTTTTATCCTTCCGATGTTTCACAAAAACCTGTTGAAATTGCACGTACTGCATTGGCTGAGGCAAAACTAAAATTCTATGATGTCCTAATTGTTGATACTGCCGGTCGTTTGCATGTAGATGACACAATGATGGAAGAAATTCAACAAATTCATACCGCACTTAATCCAATTGAGACCCTATTTACTGTCGATGCTATGACAGGTCAAGATGCAGCGAATACAGCAAAAGCATTTAATGAGGCATTACCACTGACGGGGATCATTTTAACGAAAGTTGACGGTGATGCTCGTGGTGGTGCGGCACTTTCTATTCGTCATATTACCGGAAAACCAATTAAATTCTTAGGTGTCGGTGAAAAAACCGATGCTCTTGAACCGTTCCATCCGGATCGTATTGCTTCTCGTATTTTAGGCATGGGTGATGTTCTTTCTTTGATTGAAGATTTACAACGTTCAGTCGATCAAGAAAAAGCAGAAAAAATGGCAAAAAAATTCAAGAAAGGAGATAGCTTTACTCTTGAAGATTTTCGTGAACAACTTATCGAAATGAAAAAAATGGGCGGAATGATGTCCATGCTGGAAAAACTGCCGGGTGCCAGAAATCTCCCTGATCATGTGAAAAATCAAGTGGATGATAAAATGTTCAATAAAATGGAGGCAATTATTAACTCCATGACCTTAAAAGAGCGGTCCAATCCAGATATTATCAAAGGTTCACGCCGACGCCGGATTGCATTGGGTTCAGGTACGCAAGTGCAAGATGTGAATAATCTGTTGAGACAGTTCAATGAAATGCAGCGTATGATGAAAAAAATGCGAAAAGGCGGTATGGCGAGAATGATGCGTGGCATGCAAGGCATGATGGGGGGATTAGGTGGATTAGGAAATATGTTTAGACGTTAATATCCACATATTTATAGGGCGAGTTGGATACTCGCCTTTCTTTTATTCAGTTTTTGTTAAATCTCTAATCTTGCGATAGACCACGTCCAAATTCGTACTAAAATGAATTTTATGTATTTCTTTCACTGTCTTAGATTTAACAATCGTTCTTAAGGGTTGGAACTGCATATTGCACATATGCAATTCTTGTGAAGGCAACATATGTTGGATAAAACGGGTCAAAGCATGAATTCCTCCAGCATCAAGCACAGTCACTGCATCACATTGCAATACAATATGTTTGATCTCTTTCCCTGTATGAGTAGTTTTTTCATGTAAGTCGGCAAACAAGTTATCCGCTGCGGCAAAAAAGAGCGGTCCGCTAATACGAAAAACTACGGTATCACACAGATCCTCAGGATGTGCAATTTCAAAAGATCTTGTCATTTCAGCAATAGTACGGATAAACAATAGACTTGCTAAAAGCACGCCAACGGTAATTGCAATTACCATGTCAAAAATGACAGTTAAAGTTAAACAAGTCAGCAAGACTGCAATTTCATTCAAACCTGATCGACGGATTAATTGAACAATTTGCCCAACGTTTGCCATATTCCAAGCAACCACAAGCAACAACGCAGACATAGAGGCAAGCGGTAAATAAGACAATGCTTTTGCAAAAAATAATAGAGAGAATAAAACTAATAAAGCATGTATCACACTGGAAATAGGTGACACCGCCCCTGATTTCACATTAGCCGCAGAACGAGCAATAGCTGCTGTTGCTGTAATCCCTCCTAAAAATGGTGCAACGATATTTCCTAACCCTTGAGCCAATAATTCATTATTAGAATGGTGCTTAGTACTAGTCATATTATCCAATATCACCGCACAAAGTAGAGATTCAATTGCACCTAATACTGCCATAGAAAATGCCGCCGGCAATAAGGCCTGCAAAGTATTGAAATCCCAATTGATCACTTCTCCATCAGCATTGGGAAAATTCCAAGGCAAAATAATTTCGGGTATGACATTCGGAATACCATATCCCGTACTACCGTCTGATAGGCTATAACTAAAAGAAGAGCCTATTGTTGCCACATCAAAGCCAAAATGAATCAATGCAATGGATAATAACGTACCGATAATAACAGCGGGCAGGTGACCGGGTATAGGTAAACGAAACTTATGCCATTTTGTCAGTAAAATTAGCGTTACAGTTCCGACTGCAGTATCAGCCCAATTAATTGTTGGAAGTGCGGTAAAAATTGCTTGCAATTTGCCAAGGTAATGTACCGGCATGGTGGCGACATTTAAGCCAAGAAAATCTTTAATTTGCAATGTCGCAATAACAATCCCAATTCCACAAGTAAAACCAAGCGTTACAGAGAGCGGAATATATTCAATCAAACGACCTAGACGAAAAAAAGCCATTAAAATTAAAATAATCCCTGACAATAGAGTTGCCATGAGTAACCCGCTTAACCCAAATTGCTGCGTCACAGGGTATAAAATCACCACAAATGCCGCTGTAGGGCCGGAAATATTAAAACGAGAGCCACCGGACAGAGCAATCACTATCCCAGCAACAATAGCGGTATATAAGCCGTGCTGAGGCGGTACACCGCTGGCAATAGCTAATGCCATGGACAAAGGAATAGCAATAACACCAACAGTAAGTCCTGCAATAATGTCCTTTATAAGATGCGACTTACCATAGCCAATTTTAAAGCTATCTTGCAGTGCACTAAAAGGACGAACAGCAAGAAAAATATTTTTAGTTAAAAACCACTTCTTCAACATATAAATTCCAACAGACAAGATGATAGAGAGAAGTATTGTAACTGAAATTTAAGCTAATAATTTGTTTTAGCACAAGAAAAATAAAAAATACTTGACTGAATTAGAAGAAATCTTTATATTTGCCGCCCTAACTTCAATGGTGAGATGTCCGAGTGGTTGAAGGAGCACGCCTGGAAAGCGTGTATGTGGGAAACTGCATCGGGGGTTCGAATCCCCCTCTCACCGCCATCTAACTGTAAAATAAAGTTTGTCTTGTAAAAAACAATTAAAAAATCAATAAGTTACCATTCCTTAATTGTTCACATTGTAAAATAATGTTTGTCATTGTAATCGCTTGATGTTCCCTTTTATGTTCCTTTTTTGAGAGCTAAAAAAGTAACAGCAACGTTATTTTTATGTAGAGCTAAAATCTATGTAAACGTTTGCTTAATGAAAGCGGGCTGCGGTAAAATAACCCGATTTTATTTAAAGCTAATAAGGTATTCATATGACACAGCTAAGTTTGAAAAAAATTTATTCGGGGAAAGTACGGGATCTCTATGAAATTGATGATAAACGCATGTTAATGGTTGCAACGGATCGTTTGTCGGCATTCGATGTAATTTTAGATGATCCTATTGATCGTAAAGGTGAAATTTTGACGCAGATTTCTAATTTTTGGTTCAAGAAATTAGCCCATATTATGCCAAATCATTTTACCGGTGAAACTGTTTACGATGTTTTACCTCAAGCCGAGGCAGATTTGGTTAAAGATCGTGCTGTTGTTTGCAAACGCCTTACTCCCATCAAAATTGAGAGTATCGTACGAGGCTATTTAACAGGATCGGGATTGAAAGATTATAAAGCCACTGGCACAATCTGCGGATTAAAATTGCCGGGAGGTTTGGTTGAGGCAAGTAAATTACCTGAGCCGATTTTTACACCTTCAAGTAAAGCAAAAGTAGGTGATCATGATATAAACATTAGCTATGCGGAATGTGAGCAATTAATTGGTGTTGAGCTTGCAAAGCAAGTACGGGAAAAAGCGATTTCACTTTATAAAGAGGCAGCGGAATATGCACTGACTAAAGGTATCATTATTTGTGATACGAAGTTTGAATTTGGTTTAGATGAAAATGGCGTATTAACCTTAATGGACGAAGTTTTAACGCCGGATTCAAGTCGTTTCTGGTCTGTGGAAACTTATCAAGAAGGCACTAATCCGCCGTCTTTCGACAAACAATTCGTGCGTGATTGGCTGGAAAAGAGTGGTTGGAATAAACAGGCTCCTGCACCTAAAGTCCCCGCTGATGTTATCCAAAAAACTGTTGATAAATATAAAGAGGTATTGGATTTATTAACAAAATAATTGGAAGTGCGGTGAAAATTTGTTAAATTTGACCGCACTTTTGCCATGAAATAAGTTTGAGATAATATGAGAGCTGTTTCAATCGTAGGGTTAGGGTGGTTAGGTTTAACACTTGCCCGTCATTTAAAAAATTTGGGTTGGAAAGTTAAAGGCACCAAACGCACACATGAAGGCGTGGAGCAAATGCGTTTAATTCGATTGGAAGCCTATCATCTGGAACTCACACCCGATATTAATGCTGATCCCGATGATCTAACAGCATTACTTTCTGTGGATGCTTTAGTTATCAATATTCCACCGAGTCAATATTTTTTTCATTTACAACACTACGTACAGGGCGTTAAAAACTTAGTGAATGAGGCATTGTTAAACGGTCTTCAACATATTATTTTTATCAGCTCAACCTCTGTATTTCCTGATGTTTCAGGCGAATTTGATGAACAAAGTCAGATTGTACCCCAGTCAGAAATGAGTAAAGCATTGCTTGAAATTGAGCAATGGCTGTTTGAGCTGAAAGATGTTGACTGCGATATTATTCGTTTTGGGGGACTTGTGGGCGAGGATCGTCATCCTGTTTATTCTTTAGCGGGAAAAGATGAATTATCAGCGGGGAATATGCCGATCAATTTGGTGCATGTTGATGATTGTGCAAGAGCTATTCAATTGTTATTGGAAACACCAAGTTCCCAGCGTTTATATCATTTGGTCGCACCGCAACATCCGACTCGAGCAGAATATTACTCACAGATAGCAGAAAAATTATCACTGGAAGCACCGCACTTTATTTGTTCGGAACAAGATCCAAGACGTGTTATTTTAGCGAATAAAATTTGCCGAGAGCTCAGTTTTGTTTATCAGTGTCCAGATCCTTATTTGATGTTATTTGAAAGAAAATAAAAAATATCCGATTTGCATTTTTAATCAAAAAAAATGCAATAATATGCAGAATTTATTCAAAAAAATCTATAATGCAAAAAAGAAGGTCATAAATGTCAAATACAATTTTACAACATCTTCCAATTGGTCAAAAAGTAGGCATTGCTTTTTCCGGTGGTTTGGATACCAGTGCAGCATTACTTTGGATGCGTCAAAAAGGCGCTGTACCTTATGCTTATACCGCCAATTTAGGTCAACCTGACGAAGAAGATTATAATGCTATTCCTCGTAAAGCAATGGAATATGGTGCAGAAAAAGCTCGTTTAATTGATTGCCGCAATCAGCTTGCTCATGAAGGTATTGCCGCTATTCAATGCGGAGCCTTTCATATTTCCACAGGCGGTGTAACGTATTTTAATACTACGCCTTTAGGTCGTGCGGTAACAGGTACCATGCTTGTTTCAGCTATGAAAGAAGATGATGTTAATATTTGGGGCGATGGTTCCACTTTCAAAGGCAATGATATTGAGCGTTTTTATCGCTACGGGTTATTAACTAATCCGAGTTTACGTATTTATAAACCTTGGTTGGATAATCAATTTATTGATGAGCTGGGTGGCCGTCAAGAAATGTCCGAGTTTTTAATCGCAAACGGGTTTGATTACAAAATGTCTGTTGAAAAAGCTTACTCGACGGATTCCAATATGTTAGGTGCTACTCATGAAGCAAAAGATTTAGAATATCTCAATAGCGGTATTCGTATTGTTAAGCCTATTATGGGTGTTGCCTTTTGGCGTGATGATGTAACTGTGAAAGCGGAAGAAGTGACGGTCGGATTTGAAGACGGTGTTCCTGTCACATTAAACGGTCAGTCTTTTTCAAGTGCGGTCGAACTCTTTTTAGAAGCCAATCGCATCGGCGGTCGTCATGGTCTGGGAATGTCCGATCAAATTGAAAATCGTATCATTGAAGCGAAAAGTCGTGGCATCTACGAAGCTCCGGGTATGGCGTTATTGCATATCGCCTATGAGCGTTTGGTTACGGCGATCCATAATGAAGATACTATTGAACAATATCGTATCAATGGGTTGCGTTTAGGGCGTTTATTATACCAAGGACGTTGGTTTGATCCGCAAGCATTGATGTTACGTGAAACAGCTCAACGTTGGGTAGCCCGTGCGGTAACCGGTGAAGTTACATTAGAATTACGCCGTGGTAACGATTATTCTATTTTAAATACAGTGTCACCGAATATGACTTATCATCCTGAACGTTTAAGTATGGAAAAAGTGGAAAATGCACCGTTTGATCCGTCCGATCGTATAGGTCAACTTACCATGCGTAATCTTGATATTACGGATACGCGTGATAAATTGGGTATTTATACACATACCGGATTACTGACTGTAGGTAAAGATTCAATGTTACCACAATTGGATAAAAAATAGTTTTTTTACACGCCGACATAGTTGACCGCACTTTTAAGTGCGGTTAGTTTTTGCTACAATTCCCCGTTTTAAAACAAGCAGGTTATACAAACGACGGATTCATCTGATAATGAAAAATTTATTTTCTTTTCCTTCTTTCTATCAGTTTTCTAATGAAAGACGTTTTTTAAAACGGTTAAGAACTCGTATTCGCTATTATTTTTATCGTTTAACTTGTTTTAAAGAATGTCAGATTTTTGTTACCTATTTAAATCATAATCCTCTTTGGATTGATATATTCACGAAAAGTTACAATCGTTGTGATGCTGTGCTTAGAAAGTATTGCGATAACCGTTTTAATAAAAAACAACGTGTACAAGCAATTATGGATAATTTTTCCGTAGCAGAACAAGTATTTGGGCGGTCTTTCTCACAACTGTTAGTTGAAAAAGATAAGGTTTTATTGGCTGAATTAACAGATGAGTTGGATTTGTATTTAGCAATTAATCAAATAGATCCTTTTGAGGGGTTTTTTGCGGTAAATATTCGCAATAAACAGGGTCAACGTATTTACGATGCCTCTTTTTCTTTTTTGGCAGGGAATAAATTATTGATCACGTCTGTGCAAGGACCTAGTGATGATAATTCACAAGAATTAATTAAATCGACAACGAAGCAATTACATGGTGTACGCCCAATGTTTATGTTGGTAAATGTGTATAAATTGTTAGCAAAAGAGCTGAATTATGAACTTTTAGGCATAGCACATAAAAATCAAGGAAAATATCGTTGGAACGACAATGCACGTTTGTTATTTAATTATGATGATTTTTGGCAAGAAAATAATGCACTTTTAAACCCTCAGGGCTATTGGCAATTACCTGTAGTTATTGAACGTAAGACGCTGGAAGATATTCAAAGTAAAAAGCGTTCCATGTATCGCAAGCGTTATGAAATGTTTGATTTTATTGAAAAAAATATAACTGAGATTTTTGGAAAAGAAAATTTGAATAAATAGACCGCTCTATTTGGTATTCAAGTTTTAAATGGCATATAATGAGTTGCTATTGATTTTTAGTTTGTTTTATTTAATTTAAAGGTATGACTGTGACAACTGAACGTATTGCAAGAATAATTGAATCAAAAGAAATTATGACACTTCTCCCTCATCGCTATCCGTTTTTATTGGTAGATCGTGTAACTGATTATGAAGAAGGGAAATGGTTAACCGCAATTAAAAATGTGAGTGTAAATGAACCTTGTTTTACAGGTCATTTCCCTGACCAACCTATTTTGCCGGGGGTATTAATTTTAGAAGCATTAGCACAAGCAATGGGGATTTTGGCGTTCAAAACTCACGAGTTAAGTAATAAAGAGCTATTTTATTTTGCCGGTGTGGATGAGGCACGTTTTAAACGTCCTATTTTACCGGGAGATCAAATGATGTTAAAAGTTGAAGTCATTAGGGAACGCCGTGGTATTACCGCTTTTACAGGTGTGGCGAGTGTAAATGGTGAAGTAGCTTGTGAAGCCAAATTAATGTGTGCTCGTAGATAATTAAGGAGCAAAAATGATTCATTCGACTGCAAAAATCCATCCTTCTTCTATTATCGAAGAAGGTGCAAAAATTGGTGAAAATGTTGTTATTGGTCCTTTTTGTATTGTGGGAAGCGATGTACAAATTGGTAAAGGTACCACGTTATATTCCCATGTTGTCGTGAAGGGAGTAACTACCATAGGGGAAGATAACCAAATTTTCCAATTTGCCAGCATTGGTGAAGTCAATCAAGATCTTAAATATCAAGGTGAACCAACGAAAACGATTATTGGTCATCGTAATCGTATTCGTGAAAGTGTGACTATTCATCGTGGGACAGTGCAAGGTGGTGGTGTAACTCGTATTGGTGATGACAACTTGTTGATGATTAATGCTCATATTGCACATGATTGTCAAATTGGAAATCGTTGCATTTTAGCCAATAATGCGACGTTAGCAGGACATGTTGAATTAGGTGATTTTGTTATTGTTGGCGGTATGTCAGCCATTCATCAATTTGTTATTGTTGGTGCACATGTAATGCTAGGTGGTGGTTCTATGGTAAGTCAAGATGTGCCGCCTTATGTAATGGCACAAGGCAATCATGCACGGCCTTTCGGAGTAAATATAGAGGGGCTAAAACGCCGTGGTTTTGATAAGCCGACACTACATGCAATTCGTAATGTGTATAAACTGATTTATCGCAGTGGCAAAACCCTTGAGGAAGTCATTCCTGAAATTGAAAATTATGCACAAACTGAAAGTGCGGTGAGTTTTTTCCTTGACTTTTTCACTCGATCAACACGTGGCATCATTCGTTAATGGGTAGCCTAAAATAATGTTGTAATAAAATAGGAATGAACCGCACTTTTTTTAAGTGCGGTTATTTTTTATGGTGTTTTTATGATAGATAAAAAAAATATAACAATTGGCATTGTCGCAGGCGAAGTATCCGGTGATATTCTCGGTGCAGGTCTTATTCGAGCGTTAAAAATACAATATCCACAGGCACGTTTTATTGGGATTGCCGGTAAAAACATGTTGGCTGAGGGGTGTAAAACGTTAGTTGATATGGAAGAAATTGCTGTCATGGGGTTGGTAGAAGTAATCAAGTATTTGCCTCGTTTGCTGAAAATTCGTCGTTTAGTCATTGATACTATGTTAGCGGAAAAGCCTGATATTTTTATTGGCATTGATGCACCGGATTTTAATTTGGATATAGAGTTAAAACTTAAAAAGCAAGGTATCAAGACGCTTCATTATGTTAGCCCCTCCGTTTGGGCGTGGCGACAAAAGCGTATTTTTAAAATTGCTCAAGCAACGAATTTGGTACTAGCTTTTTTGCCTTTTGAAAAAGCATTTTATGATCGTTTTAATGTGCCTTGTCGCTTTGTCGGGCATACTATGGCGGACATCATCGATTTGCAACCGGATCGCCAAGATGCTTGCTTCCAACTTAATCTGGAGCCAAAACATCGTTATGTGGCTATTTTAGTTGGAAGTCGAGAGGCAGAGGTTCAATTTTTAACTCCCCCCTTTTTACAAACGGCACAATTAATCAAGCAGCGTTTTCCCGATGTTCAATTTTTAGTGCCTTTGGTAAATGAAAAAAGACGTAAACAGTTTGAACAAATTAAAGCCCAAATTGCACCGCATTTAGAGGTCGTTTTTCTAGATGGGCAGGCACGCCAAGCGATGATTGTTGCTGAGGCTAGTTTACTTGCCTCTGGTACAGCGTCTTTAGAATGTATGCTATGTAAATCGCCAATGGTAGTGGGTTATAAAATGAAACCTTTTACTTACTTTCTTGCAAAGCGTTTAGTTAAAACAAAATATATTTCGTTACCAAATTTATTAGCAGATGACATGTTAGTGCCTGAAATGATTCAAGAGGATTGTACTGCTGAGAAATTAGCTGAAAAATTATCTGTTTATTTGGAGCAAACGGAAAGTGGGATTAAAAATCGTCAACATTTAATTCAACAATTTACTCAATTACATCAACTGATTCGATGCGATGCTGATAAGCAGGCGGCACAAGCAGTTATTGATTTATTAAATGATGAGGTATAAATGACGAATGCTTTTGTTTATCCGAATGTGGAATTCATTGCAGGCGTTGATGAGGTTGGTCGAGGACCTTTAGTGGGTGCCGTAGTGACGGCGGCGGTTATTTTAGATCCGCATAATCCAATTGAAGGGCTAAAAGATAGTAAAAAATTATCGGAAAAAAAGCGTTTGCTTTTGGCTGAAGAAATTAAACAAAAAGCGTTAGCTTGGAGTTTGGGACGGGCAGAACCGGCAGAGATTGATAAGTTAAATATCTTGCATGCCACTATGTTAGCAATGCAAAGAGCGGTAGAAAATTTGAAAATTCAACCGCACTTTGTATTGGTTGACGGTAACCGTATTCCTCAATTGCCGATGTCGGCACAAGCGGTGATAAAAGGCGATAGTCTGGTTGCTGAGATAAGTGCGGCATCAATTTTAGCAAAAGTTGCTCGAGACCAAGAGATGATAGAACTGGATAGACGTTATCCTGAGTACGCTTTTGCACAACATAAAGGTTATCCAACAAAATTACATTTGGAAAGATTAGCCCAATTCGGGGTATTGCCTGAATATCGTCGTAGTTTTGCACCGGTGAAAAAATTGTTATCAACTTTATTGTCAAAAAATCACGAGTACGTTTTCAAAATACAAAAATAAATATTATGTTAGTACCTGTTATTGAGTATAATGAGAACTCAGTTTTCAAAAGGAAATAATATGGCTACGCTTTTAAAAATTGGCTTAGTTTCAGTCTCTGATCGAGCATCACAAGGTGTCTATCAAGATCAAGGTATTCCGGAACTGCTTGAATGGTTAAAATCTGCTCTATGCGATCCGTTCGAAGTGGAAAGTCGCCTAATCCCCGATGAACAAACCTTAATTGAAAAAACACTTTGTGAATTAGTCGATGATTGCCATTGTCATTTGGTTTTAACTACAGGCGGTACCGGTCCTGTAAAACGAGATGTAACACCTGATGCAACTTTGGCTGTTGCCGATCGTGAAATGCCAGGATTCGGTGAGCAAATGCGTCAAGTGAGTTTGCATTTTGTGCCTACTGCGATTTTATCTCGTCAAGTTGGTGTTATTCGTAGAAATAGCCTTATTTTAAATTTACCCGGGCAACCCAAAGCAATTAAAGAAACGCTCGAAGGTGTTAAAGATGAACATGGTAACGTCATTGTGAAGGGGATTTTCAGTGCAGTACCTTATTGTTTGCAACTGATTGATGGGATTTATATTGATACAGATCCCAATGTAATTGAAAGTTTTAGACCGAAGTCGGCAAGACGTACTTTATAGTTGAAAAGTGCGGTAGCTTTTTTATTTTGTTTGAGGAAGATGATGAAAAAAATTGAAGCAATTATTAAACCTTTTAAATTAGATGATGTACGTGAAAGTTTAGCTGATATCGGTATTACCGGAATGACGGTAACGGAAGTGCGTGGTTTTGGTCGTCAGAAGGGACATACAGAGTTATACCGTGGTGCCGAATACATGGTAGACTTTTTACCAAAAGTCAAAATGGAGATTATTGTGCCTGATGAAATTGTCGAACAATGTATTGAGGCAATCATTGAAACCGCACAAACCGGTAAAATTGGTGACGGCAAAATTTTTGTGTATGATGTAAATCGTGTCATTCGTATTCGTACGAGAGAGGAAAATGAGGAAGCACTTTGATGTCTGAAAGAAATTCATCGCTAACTCAAGTGCTGGTTGCTTGTGCTGCAATTATCGTTATTTTAGGTGGCATTAAACTCGCCGGTGAGATTGTTGTGCCATTTCTATTATCGTTATTTATTGCGATTATTTGCTCACCTGTGGTGAATTTTATGACTAAACGGAAAATACCTCATTGGCTTGCGATTACTTTGCTTTTTGTATTAATTGTGGTGTTATTTTATTTTTTAGCCAGTTTAATTAGTAATACTGTTCAGGAGTTTACTCAATCTATTCCTCAATACAAGGTACTGTTGTCACAACGTTTAAATGATTTGTTAGCTTTTGCTCATCATTTTAATATTCCTTTATTTTTTTCTACCGATAGTATTAATGATGATTTTGATCCTAGCATTATCATGAAATTTGTCAGTCGTTTTTTGTTGAGCTTCTCGAATGTGGTAACAAATATTTTTGTGTTGTTTTTGATAGTTGTCTTTATGCTTGCTGAAGCACCTACTGTAAAGCAAAAATTTACTAAATTAATCGTTACTGAAAATACTGTTACTCAACAAAATTATATTGAACGTATTCTACAAGGCGTTATCGGCTATTTAGGCGTAAAAACGATTACTAGTGTGATGACTGGATTGTGCATTTACTTTGTTTTATCCGTCCTTGATATTCAATATGCTATTTTATGGGCTACCTTGGTCTTCTTATTGAATTATATTCCTAATATAGGATCTATCATTGCGGCAGTCCCTGTTATTGTGCAAAGTTTTTTATTAAATGGATTTATCACGGGTTTAGTTGTCAGTATTGCATTTATTCTGATTAATACTGTGGTTGGTAACGTTTTAGAACCTAAGATGATGGGCAGAAAATTGGGACTATCGACTTTAATTGTTTTTCTATCACTTTTATTTTGGGGTTGGTTATTAGGAACAGTAGGAATGTTGCTTTCAGTTCCTCTAACAATGGGATTAAAAATTGCATTAGAGGCAAGTCCAAATACAATCAAATATGCTGAGTTATTAGGTGATGTAAGCGATGTGAAAAATGTTAAATGACGAAAATTTATTTTTTATTTGACGCAATATCTACAAAAGGCATCTTTCTTTTCAGATGCCTTTTATCTTATAAAAACTTCTTTTTGTACTTTACTAAGTCTTTTTTATGTAGTGCAAAGACGCCTATTCCGCCATTTCTTAATTCTAACCATTGGAAAGGCACCTCCGGGAATTGTTCGATTAAATGAACCATACTATTGCCAACTTCACAAATGAGTATTCCATTATCAGTAAGATAGTCAGCAGAATTTGCCAAAATTTCTTTAGTAATAGTCAGTCCGTCAATTCCGGAGCCTAAAGCCATTTCCGGCTCATGATGAAATTCTATAGGCATATCCTGCAAATCTTCTTCATCCACATAAGGTGGGTTTGTGATAATCAAATCATATTGATCGAGCGGTAAATTTTTGAATAAATCTGACTGAATAGGGAATACACGATGGGTGAGGTTATGACGTTCGATATTGATTTCAGCAACATTTAATGCGTCAATAGATAAATCAACCGCATCAACTTCTGCATGGGTAAATTGTTCTGCACAAGCAATAGCAATACAGCCACTTCCAGTACAAAGATCTAAAATTCTGATTGGGTCTTGTTGGAGTAACCCTTTGAATTTATTCGTGATTAAAGCACTGATTGGTGAACGAGGAATAATAACACGTTCATCTACATAAAATTCTAATCCACAGAACCATGCACTATTAGTTAAATAGGCGATAGGTAAACGTTGCTCAATTCTAGCAATAACTAATTGAATGAGTGAATTTTTCTCTGAAGTCGTGAGTGCTGAATTATAAAGTTTTTCGGGAAAATCTAGGGGGAGGTGTAATCCGGTTAAAATGAGCTGAAGACTTTCATCCCAAGCATTATCATAACCATGCCCATAATAAATATCTGAACGGTTAAAAATGCTATAGGTCCATCTGAGAAAATCTTGTATTGTATGTAGGCTGTTCTGAACCTGATCTGTTAAAATGCAATCTACAAGTTCTTGGTTAAATTGATTTATGGTACTCATATTAAATTTCTCAAGCAAATAAACGATGTAGTTATACCATAGTTATTCATAATGGGTAAGTTAAAAATAGGGAAAAACATGTTGAATGATGAAGATATAGAACTTTTTCATCGTGAAATTCAAGGAGCAAAAAAGATAGAACAGAATATTTTTATTGCACCACGTCATCGAAATTTAAAGAATAAAGTTAAGATTCGCAATGTTCGAGAAAAAGAAGATACATTATTTTTCTTTTCAGATGAATATGAACCTTTATTAGATGAAGAAAGTGCGGTGAAATATTTACGTCCACATGAAGATCGTTATTTGTTAAAACAATTACGCCGTGGTGATTTTTCACCTGAACTTTTTTTAGATTTACATGGTTTGACACGTAAAGAGGCAAAAATTGAGCTGGCAAGCCTTATTCATGCCTGTGAAAAGGAGCATGTTTATTGTGCTTGCATTATGACGGGATATGGAACTTATACGTTAAAGCAACAAATTCCTCGTTGGTTAGTGCAGCATCCAAAAGTGAGAGCTTTACATCAAGCACCAAGGGAATGGGGAGGCGATGCTGCAATTTTGGTATTGCTGGACGTTTAAATTATTTATTAGTATCAAGTTTAGATGTACGTTGATTTTGCCTAAAAGCCGTATAAAGTGCGGGTAATATTTGGTTAATCAGATTAAGTTGTTGCAATGGAATTGCGACTTCATTTCGATTGAACTGATCAGCATGTTCATCACTAAATTGTTTTAAAGAAAACTCAATATTTAGCAATAATTTTTCAAAATTATCTCGTTCTAAAGTTTCAATATGCTCAAGGACATGAAGTAATTTTTTGGCGATAGGATAAAACTCCCCTAAAAACACCGCACTTTGCTGAATTTTCTGCATATTTTTTCTATATGCACCTAAAGCAGAAATATAACTCAGTAGCGAATAGTTAATTTTGACTAGTTCAAATCCTTCTTGCAAATAGGCTTGATATTTTTTAGGTTCGCTATTCATGTTTGATAGGGTTGTACTTAATGCGGTTGCATATTCATGTGCTTGCCGTCTGGCAATACGATATTTTAGCGGATCACCTTTGCCGAATAATAGTTGGCTAATGATATATAAAAAGTATTTAGCATTAGCTTTTATCGCTTGTTTTATCACTTTATTTAGTTGTAGATATTTCCAATCCGGCCATAAATAAGAAACAGCACTCCAAGCAATAAAGCTGCCTATTAATGTGTCGGTTAAGCGAGATAATAGAGCGTTATTTAAATCAAATCTCATGATATTAAAGCTAATTAAGACTTGTAGTGTAATAAAAAAAGTAGAGTAGCTATAATTATTGCTACGGAAAAAGAAAAACAATGTACTAGTGACGACAACTAAACCTAATTGCAATTCTAAAGTTGGATGTATGTAAGGCAATAGAGAACCGATTACCACGCCAAGAATTGTACCAATGATACGTTGTTTTAATCTTAACTTAGTCGCCGAATAATTAGGTTGGCATACGAAAACAGCAGTAAGTAAGATCCAATAACCTAATTGCAAATTAAATATTTCTACTAAACTACAGCTAACAAAAACAATGATGGATAGGCGTATTGCATGGCGAAAAAGTTGTGATTCAAAGGTAAAATGACTACAAATTGTACGCCACATATTTTTTAAACCAATGATCTGCTCTGTATATATTTGCGTTCCTTCAGATCGTTCATTTGTATTTTCCGAATATTGATCCATATGGTGTAATTGCCAATTAACTGCCTGTAAATTGTCGATTAATGTTTTAATGGCAAGTCGTTGTAATTGATTTAAGTGACTGTTTTGATAATGTATTTCAAACGACTGATTAATACCTAAAATCGCTTGTTCCAAACGAGGATTGTACGAATAGGATTTATTGTATTGCAGACTATGAGCAATTTCACGACAAGATTGTGCTTGTAGCTCTAATAAGCGTTGGATACGAAAAATAAGATCCGTATTTTTTAATTGCTCTGATAATTGTTGATAATTAAAATGACTTGAATTAATTCGTTCATGAATATCTTGTGCAGCAAAATAATATTTAATCATTTTTGTCGTACGGCGATGTTTATGTTGTCCACGAATGCGATGAAATAATGCTGTACGACAAGCGTTAAAGGCAGTAATTAAATTACCGTTTTTCATGGCAAGAATGACACGTTTATTTTCTAATTGTTCAATATCATCAGGATCAAAAAAAAGTGATTTTGTGTCTAAATATTCTGATAAAGCAAGAAAAGCTTTTGTCATATTTTCTTGTACAGGGCGATTTGGAAACATTAAATGAACAAAAACCGTGCATAAACTATAAAGTAATGTGCCACATAAAATTAAAATAGGGTTGATATACCAAGAAACATTTGGTGTATAAGTTAATGTTGTATAAAGAGCTACAACGAGTGTACCGAAAGCAATAGTGCTATAACTTTGCCCTATAGCACCAACCATGGTAAATAAAAAGGTAAGAGCGGTCATTAATAACAAATATTCAATTCCATGCCCTAAGGTGAGTTGTACACTAAGAGAGGAAATAGAAAAAGCAATTAATGTATAAAATACATATTTAAGTCGTCCTGTTAATCTATTATCCAAATCAACCAGTCCGCCTGCAATAATACCTAAAATTAATGGCATAGACTGTTCGGAAATATTTAGTTTCCAAATAGAGAATGTCACTATATTTACTGCTAAAAAAACAGGAATGGAGAGAATGATTTTTGTATTAATCCAAGGGGGCATTTTATATTTTTTCTAAACTTTTTATTATTTTAACCGCTCTTTTAAGTAACCTTGATAGTCCGGAATACGAATTTCAGTTTCTTGTTGGAATGCAGGAGAACTAATTAAAAAATCAGCAGTAGCAATATTCATCGCAACAGGAATGTTCCAAACAGTTGCAATACGCATTAAGGCTTTGACATCAGGATCATGAGGAACTGCATTCATTGGATCCCAAAAGAATATCAGCAAGTCAATTTTGCCTTCTGCAATTAAGCCACCCAACTGTTGATCTCCTCCCATAGGACCGCTAAGTAAATTTTTGATTTCTAAATTCGTTTCTTGATGAATTAAATTTCCAGTTGTCCCCGTTGCATAAAGAATATGAGGTTGAAGTAAAGTGCGGTTAGTTTGACACCATTGTATCAAATCTTGTTTGCAGTGATCGTGTGCAACCAAAGCAATTTTTTTGTTTTTTGTCAATTTGCGATAGGTGGTTTGCATAATGATAGTCCTTAATAAAAAAGTGAGCTTAGGCCCACTTTTGAGATAAAATTATTTTTGGTTTTTTGCCCAATTGAGGAAGCGAACTTGAGTTTCTTTGTCGGCTTGTTGAAACCAGAACTGTAATTGTTGCTCCGCAATATTTTCACCTTGCACGACGACTTTTCCTTTTTGTGCTTTAGTAAATCCGAGAGCAACAGCAGGCATTGCCGTTGCAAAGCTGGAAACTGAAGCAACAGAACCGGATGCATTATATTCAGATAATGTATCAATTAGGTTAGCCCCTGGAAGGAAACCTTCTTGCTTCAATATTTCTTGTTTTGTCGCAATTATTTTTCCGCTATTTGTTTTGACGATGACAGACGGTGAATCTTTAAAATTTTTAATATCTCGTTCATTTTCCAGTTTAGGGGCTGAGATAACTACGTCTTCGTTTGTGCCTTGAAATGTAACAACAATAGGATCTGATTCATATAAAGAACGATCTGAGCCATGACGAACAATTTCTGAAACACGAACGACGACTTGGTGAGTTTGCGATTCATTGATATTAAATGATTTAGTAGATTTTAATAGATCTTTATTAGCTTTTTGTCCATCAATAGCTAAGAAATCTATGTTTGATGAACTGGTTACTATACCGGCAAAAGCTGCTGTACTTGTTAATAGCATTGCACTTGCAAGTGCTGCAAAAGAAAATTTCATAATTGCTCCTATAGCCTCAGGAAATATAATATAAACTTATCCGCTTTTAGAAAAAGCTAACCCTGTATCCTATTCCAAATTAAATAAAATGGGAATAGAAAAAACTCGATTATTTGATTTTTTTCTATTTTTGTAGTGAATAAGTAAAAAAAGAAAGCAAATTTACTTCTTAGTTTTTTTTCATTTAGTATATTCGAGAAGAAATTTTGACGCTGTGGAAAACCGAATCATAAATGTTCGAATCACGATAGATAGCCATTCTCAAATAAACCAACTATATAGTCCCTGATTGATCAACCCGCTTTACTTTTTATTCATTTTCGAATAGACTGCCTGAAGATGCAATTTCTCATTGATTCGTACGATTTCTTCATTTCTGTAGGGCTACATATGAAAAAAATGTCGGTATTAATTTGGCTTTGCGGTTTTTCATCATTATTGTCGGCGGTAGAACGACCGCTCCTCCAATTAAATCGTATTGATTCCCAACAGCAACAACGCCAAAAGGAACAAATTCAACAGCAAAGTGAACGACTTCGTTCCGATCCCGATGTGAGAATGGAAATTTCTTCAGAAAAACCTACCGCACTTCCCTTTAATGAATCTCCTTGCTATCCCATTCAACATCTTTCCATTGTAGATTATTCCTCCGATAACAAGACAAAACCTAGCCAATTTCAATGGGCACTGAATAAAGCTGTTACGCAATTAAACCTCCAATTACCGCATTGTTTCGGAACTCAAGGGCTAGGGATTTTGATGAAACAGGTGCAAAATAATGTGATTGAACGAGGCTATATCACAACCAGAGTGGTTGCCGGCGAACAAAATTTAACGCAAGGCGTATTTTCTTTAACGGTTATTCCCGGTCAAGTTCGCCATACGATTATTGCCGATGTAAGTAGTCTCCCTTGGTTTAGTAAACTGACAGCTAAAACCGCATTGGCATTTAAACAGGGAGATTTAGTTAATATCCGTGATATTGAACAATCCTTGGAAAATCTCAAACGTGTGCCAACTGCAGATGCCAATATCGACATTCTTCCGGCTGATAACAGTTCAGCATTCGGTGAAAGTGATATTAAAATCACCTATCAACAGCGGTTTCCATTCCGATTTAGCTTAAATTTAGATGATTCGGGTTCAACATCTACGGGGAAATGGCAAGGCTCTGCCACCCTTTCGTGGGATAATCTTTTTTCTGCCAATGATTTATTCTATACCACTTTCACACATAGCTTAAAACGTCACAGCGATAATTCGGGGCGTCGAGCAACGAGAAACTATGGCTTCTATTATTCTGTTCCTTTGGGTTATTGGGCACTCTCCACCTCATTGTATAAAACAGATTATCATCAAGATGTTTTTGGGCGTTTGATAATACTTACCTCTATGCTGGGCGTAGTGAAACAACCAATTTAAATCTTGCCTATCGTCTTTATCGAGATGCGGTACGTAAAACCACGATTTCAGGCGGGTTTTGGTCTCGCCACTCGAAAAACTACATTGATGATGCTGAAATTGATGTTCAACGTCGCCGAATGGCTGGTTGGCAACTCAAGCTTAGCCATATTGAATATATTAAGGCAGTAACACTGAAGCTTTCTCTAGGATTTAAATGGGGAACAGGTGTAGGTCGCACCATAGCGGCACCGGAAGAATATTGGGGAAACGGTAATTCTCGTCCTAAAATTATTACCGCCTCGGTAGACGTTAATTATCCTTTCTATATGGGGAAGCAACCCTTGGCATTTAATACGAATTGGTCCGCGCAATGGAATAAAACCCCTCTTATTCAACAAGATAGATTGAGCATTGGTGGGCGTTATACGGTGCGTGGATTTGACGGTGAGCTTACCTTATCGGGCGAGCGAGGTTGGCTATGGCGTAATGAACTCAGTTGGAATATTGCAAATAAAGGACATTGGGTTTACTTAGCCTTAGATGGCGGTAGAGTGATGGGACGTAGTGATGGAATACGATTAGGGCATCATTTAATGGGGACAGTTTTAGGTCTGCGTGGTAGTTGGACGCATTTTTATTATGATGTATTTATTGGACGGCCATTAAGCAAGCCGAGCGGTTTTAGAACATCGCATACCGTAACCGGCTTTAATATCGGCTTAACCTTTTAATTTAGTGCATTAGGCTCAAACGAGGATTTTCTTATGAATAAACGTCAGTTTCGTGTGATTTTTAGCAAAACATTGCAACCTATTGTCGTGGTTTCAGAACCGGTAAAAACCGAAGGAAAAACAAAAAGTGAGATGCCTCAAATGCAAAGTGCGGTTAATTTTCTACCCATTTTTGCCACCTTAACTCCCCTTGTCTTTCGTTTATTCTGTGCTTTGAGTTTTGTCTTTTCCTCGTCTGTATTTGCGGAAACCTTAATCATCAAAGCCGATCCCAACGCTCCCAAAAATCAACAACCTATTGTGTTGCAAACAGCGAACGGATTACCGCAAGTCAATATTCAAACCCCGAATGATAAAGGGCTTTCTCATAATAAATACCAAGATTTTAATGTAGACAAAAAAGGGGCGATTCTTAATAACAGCCACAAAGACACACAAACACAGCAAGCAGGTTGGGTACAAAGCAATCCTTATCTTGCTCGTGGCGAAGCAAAAGTGATTCTCAACGAGGTAACATCTACACATCCAACCCAACTTAAAGGTTATGTGGAAGTGGCAGGCAGAAAAGCCGAAGTGATCATCGCTAATCCAAATGGGCTTCATTGTGATGGGTGCGGTACGATTAATGCGACACGCTCAACAATGACCACAGGCAAACCGCAGATTATTGATGGACAAGTAGAAAGCATTAACATAGAAAGAGGCAAAATAACCATCAGTGGCAAAGGGTTAGATAACAGTCGTGTCAATTATACCGATATTCTTGCTCGAGAAGCGGAAATCAATGCAGGCATTTGGGCGGGTAAAAAGCTCAATGTGGTAACCGGCAAAAACACCATCAAACAGACAGATATGGAACATGGCGGAAATGATTTACAAATTATCCACATTGACAGCCAAAATCTCAGTGAAAACGCACCGCACTTTGCTTTAGATGTGAGTGAGCTTGGCGGCATGTATGCGGGGAAAATTCATCTTGTCGGCACAGAACAAGGACTGGGTGTGCGTAATGCAGGGCATATTGGGGCAAGTGCGGATAATTTAGTGATTGATTCACAAGGTAAAATTGTCAATCAAGGAATGATTTCTGCGAAGGGAAACCTACACGTCAGTACGAAAAAAGAAATTCAGAACCAAGGGCAATTACTCACCGAAGCTCAGCTAAGTACCAAAAGTTCTCATTTGGATAACCGTGGCGGTAAGATTGAAGGAAGAACCGCACAAATTAATGCGACCGAGACAGTGAATAATGATCGCATAGGTTCAACAGGATCTTTGATTCAAACCGCTGAAAAACTTGATATTCATAGCAAACTCGTTACAAACAAAAACACGAAAGCGTCACAAAGTAAGCAACCTGAACAAGGTATTATTGCAGGTGTACTGACAATAAATAGCGATGCTCTTGCCAATCAAAACGGGGCAATTTATGGCATGCAAAATGTTCAACTTAATCTTTCAGGGCACCTGCATAATCAGCAAGGCGAAATTCTCTCTCTTGGTGAGTTACAAATTCAAGGCGATAAACTTAATATGAATAATGAACAAGGAAAAATCGCAAGCAGAAGTAATTTAGCTATTTATGCCAGTAAATTAGAATCTGAAGGAGAAATTGAAAGTAGCCACAATGCGAGTATTCACCTCAAGCAAGATTTAACGCTTAATAATGCTTTTAAAGTGAGCGGTAATTTAGATTTTCAAACACAGGGCAATTTTATCAACAACTCAGTTCTTCGTGTGGGAGAGAAACTAAGCATACAGGCTCATAATATCAATAATAACAGGGAGAGTGAGCTATCCGGTAAAAATACCCAAATTCTCAGTAATGAAATAATTAATCGAGGATTAATTGATGGTGAAAAAACCTTATTAAAAAGCACCGCACTTTCTAACCTTGGGACAGGGCGAATTTATGGCAATCATTTAGCCATTGCGACACCAAATCTTATCAATGGCAAAGAAGACAATGCTTCGCCAACCATCGCAGCACGTGAACGATTAGATTTGGCGGTCGGTTCACTTACCAATCGTGATCATGCGTTAATTTTTAGTGCGGGAGAGATGGGCATTGGCGGTCATCTTAATGAACAGCACCATGCTGAGGGGAAAGCTTCATTCATTGATAATGGCAGTGCGACTATTGAGGCTTTGGGAAATGCTTATGTGAATACAGCACGCCTACAAAATCACGACTTACACTTGCGATTGGGGGAAAATCACACCGATGAACGGCGAGTTGAATATGCACCGAAAAATACGTCTCGACGCTATGTATTGATAGATAAAGATGGCAATCACGGGCGATTTGATTTAAAAAATAATAGTAGGAGCGATAGAAATTCTTATTTAAGGCTGAATGACGGCACAACCATTGCGGCTAATAGTTGGATGCATTGGGATTATAATCGCCACACTATTACGACAACGATTGAAAAACGTGATCCGGCTAAAATTTTGATTGGCGGTGATCTTCATTTATCAGGCAATGATCTTGAAAATAATGCGTCTACTCTTTCTGTAGGAAAACGCTTATTACTCGGTGATGAGGTATTTATAAAAAATGATAAAAATGAAACGTTGCATTCCACAACCGGTACATCGCTCAATAATATTGATATTGCAGGAACGATAAATGTTACGGACAAAGGACATTGGGATAGCTTCCATAAAAAGAAACGTCGCTATGGAATAGGGGTAAGGAAACGTTGGGCGGTTTATGGTACCGGAAGAGGGGATTTGAATGACATTCACCCGACGAGCCATTTCTTCTTCAATAAGGTAGATAATACTATCGGTCAGCCTGTTGACAGCACCAACACGAAAATTACAGCTCAAGCTGAGGCGATTATGCCAAACCAAATGAATGGCGTAATTATTAACTTACCGGAACAAAGTCTATATCAGATTAACCCCGATGCCCCTAATGGTTATTTAGTGGAAACCGATCCGCACTTTACTAACCGTAAACAATGGCTTAGCTCTGACTATATGTTTAACGCATTGCGTTCCGATCACAATATCACGTTAAAACGCCTTGGAGACGGGTTTTATGAACAACGCTTGATTAATGAACAAATTCATCAACTCACCGGACGACGCTTTTTAGATAATCACCAAACCGATGATGAGCAATACAAAGCCTTAATGGATAGCGGTATTTATTATGCCAAAAAATTTAACCTGCACCTCGGTGTCGGCTTAACAGCGGAGCAAATGGCAGAGTTGACTGCGGATATGGTATGGTTTGTGAATAAAGAAGTCATACTGCCGAGCGGTAAAAAGTTGACAGTTCTCACTCCACAAGTTTATCTTGTTGCACGAAATCTTGATGTAACTTCACAAGGTGCTTTAATTTCAGCGAGAGAAATTATGGGTAATATTAACGGAAAACTTACCAATACGGGAACGATTGCGGGGCGAAATCTTACCGCACTTTCTGCCAAGAATATCAACAACCAAGGGCTTGTTTTGGGGGATTCCGTCAATTTACTTGCAAAGCAAAAATTAGTTAACCTCGGCGGTAGAATTGAAGCTCTTGATTCAGTGATATTAATCGGCAAAGAAGGTGTTGACATTGCAAGTACAACAACTCGCCGAGCTTATCAAGATGACTTTGGTAATAAATTTGACCGCACTCATGTAGATAACCTTGCCGGTATTCATGTCAAAGATAAAAACGGTAAATTAATTGTTCACAGCCCAAAAGATGTTACTATTAAAGGTGCAGAACTCAATAGTGCAGGCGGAATACTTGTTCAAGCCAACCGTATTGATATTGGTACCCTTAATACAAAAAATAAAACGGATTACAATGCGGATATGGATAATTACTACCGCTTAGAACAGCATCAAGAAGTCGGTTCTCAATTAAATGGAAAAGGTAATATCACCCTTGCCGGTGAACAGGGCGTTGTGATTCGCCAAGGGGAAATTCATAGCGAGAACGGTGATGTTCATATTGCCTCAAACGGTAATATTCGCATTGAAGAAGGGCGTAACAAAGAGCGGCTTTCTTCTGCCTCTAAAGTGAAGCATAGTGGTTTTCTTCAATCCACGACAGATATCACTAAACACGAGCACCATTATGATTTAGCTCAAGGCTCAACCCTTGACGGTAAGAATGTGGTGTTGCAAAGCAATGCTAACCTGACGGTTCAAGGCTCAAATATTGTTGCTGAAAATCAGCTCAATGCTCGAGCGAAAAACATCGCAATTAAGGAAGCAGAAAACCGTGTTTTCGAACAAGATGTTGAGAAAACCACGAAATCAGGCTTAATGGGTTCAGGGGGATTTGGCTTTAGCATTGGCGAAAAGAAAAACACCACAGAAACCAATCAAACCAAATATTACGCTACAGGTAGCCAAGTGGGAAGCCTGAAAGGTGATACCGCCCTTATTGCAGGCAAACACTACCAACAAACCGGCAGCGTCGTGACCTCCCGAGACGGTGATGTAGATATTACCGCCAAATCAGCCAACATTACGGCAGCACGTTCAGATTATGAGAGTAACTACAAACACACAATGGAGCAGAAAGGATTAACGATAGCCTTAACTGGTGCAGTTGCTTCAGCAATACAAGCGGTTGATTCTACGCTGAAATCTGTAAAAACGGTTGGTGATAGCAAAAACAACCGCATTAATGCAATGGCGGCAGCAAATACAGGGTTTGAGGCAATGCGAGCGGCAGATCAAATAATGAAAATCGATGAAGCCCTATCTAACGGCTCTGCTACAGGAGGAGCGGTGGGAATAAGCATTACTTACGGACAGCAAAAATCGGTACAAACGCAACACAGCGAGGGCAATACGGCGGAAAAAAGTCAAATTAATGCAGGAGGTAAAGTGAATATTCAAACGACAGGAGCAGGTAAAGATTCGCATATCACTATTGCAGGTTCAGATGTTGCCGGTTTAGGTAGTACGCATTTAAAAGCGGACGGCAAAGTCAGTATTGAAGCGGCAGATGAAAACCATCTTGAACGCAGTAAAAACAAATCGAGCGGCTTTAATGTAGGCGTTGCGATTCAATTCGGTAATGGAATATCGGCAGGGATAACCGCCGGCGGAAACGTGGCAAAAGGCTATGGTAATGGCGAAAGTCAGGCTTGGGTAGCAAGCCAAGTGGGTGATAAAAACAGTAAAACTACGATAGAAAGCGGAAGTGATACTAATATTATCGGCTCACAAGTGAGAGGTAAACGGGTTGAACTTACGGCAGAAAACTTGAATATCCAAAGTCTGCAAGATACAGCGAAATATGAAGGTAAACAGGAAAGTATGCAAGGGCAAGTAACCGTAGGCTATGGTTTTTCAGCGAGCGGTAGTTACAATAAATCGAAAGCTAACTCAAATTATGCGGGAGTAAAAACGCAAGCAGGGATATTTGCCGGAGATGAGGGCTATGATGTCGATATTCGTAACCATACCGATTTAAAAGGCGGAACAATCACTTCCACAGAACAAGCGGAGCAAGAGGGAAAAAATCAATTTGTAACGAATACTCTGACTTATCAGGATATTTATAATCATTCGGATTATTCGGCAAAAGGTTTTGGTTTAAACGGCGGTTTTAGTGTAAGTGGCGGTGAAGCCCCGAAAGAAATAGCTGGGGTGAAATTACAACAAATCGGAGAAAACCATCAAGACGGCTCATCGAAAGTAGAGATGGGCGGTGTTGCCGGAGCGGCTTCTCAAGGTAACTGGGGTATTGCAAAACTGGCAACATCATTCTTAGGTCAAGTAAGTGATAAAGGCAGTGAAAGTGGTATCACAACGGCTTCGATTAACACGAAAAATATCACTATTCGAGACGAACAAACTCAGCAACAATTGACGGGCAAAACAGCAGAAGAAGCTGCAAAAGAAATTAATAAAACCAATCTTCATCAGGAGGTAAATAAAGTGGATATTGAAAAAATAAAATCTGACGTCGAGCGAGATTTAAAAACAGCGACAGATTTTGTGAAAAATCTTCACGAGCGAGGAGATGAAATTTATTATCGAAAGGAAAAAAATGAAGATTCTGTATTTTCCATTCAAAAGAAAATAGAAGATTGTAATCATATCAGTTGTTTAGATTTTAAAGCTGATAATTCACAAGAACTTAAACGCATTATTTATGGAGATAAAATATTAACCGATGAGCAAGCTCAACTTTTAAGTAAAGTTGCAACAGCGGGAATGCTGAATCTGAAACGAGAAGACAAAGTATCCAGTGCAATTTTATACGATAAGGATTTGGCTTCAATTGATGAAACCGCAGTTATTTTAAATCGTGGCAGTGCTGGGTATGTTAATGAATTTATCTTTACTGGATTTGAACGTTTCAGAGCGTGGGCAAATCTACCGAGTATCTTCGGTGCATCAAATGCTACACGAGATCACGCTCAAATCAATAAGAAATTGGAAGAATATAATGCTCACAAAATTGCTCAAGGTAAAACGCCGATAAATGCAAATAATGTGGCACATAGTTTGGGCGTTTCGGGCAATAAAAATATGTTGAATTGGTCGGAGTATATTGGAAATGAATATAAGAACACGAAGATTAATTTCTTGCATTTAGGTGGTTCTTATCCGTCAGCAGAAATAGATAAACAAGCAAAAGGACTGTTTGGTGATGTAAATACTGAATATCATGGAGTGAAAGGAGATTGGGTTTATAAGGGTTTAGGAGGATTATTTATAGGAAACAATCCGAATGCTAAGCAGGTGGAGGGGTTAGGATTTGGTAAAGCACATTCGGATGCTAATCAGAATATAAACAATTTGAAGTATGTTTATAAATTTGAGAAAGATGGAAGTAAAGAAGAGAAATGGAAGAAAACAAACGAGGTTATACAAAAAGTTTATCCTGCTGATATCAACAGAAGATTTAATACTATTAATCAGGAGTGATATATGAAAAATATAATATATTTCTTTTGCTTATTTCTATCATCTTGTGCATTAGTCCCTTTATATTCTATACCTAGTAGTGATGCTAAATGGGTTCATCGAGTAACAGGCGAAGATGTTTCTACAGAAATACTTGTAAGATGTTCAGATTATGCTTCATTGAGTATTATAGGAAGAAGACCTGATCACAATATAGTCATTGATAGAGAGTACATCAACAATTTGGATAAAATAAATCGGATAAAAGGGAAATGTTTATATGAAAATGGATTTATTTTTAAAGTAAAAATGTTTAGTGTTTATTGTTATAGACTGGAAGAGGTTTGCAATGCTTATAATGAATATAGAAAATAATCCGAATGCTAAGCAAGTGGGAGGACTAGGGTTTGGTAAAGCACATTCAGAAGCTAATCAGAATATAAATAATTTGAAGTATGTTTATGACAAAAAAGATAACAAGGAAAGAAAACAATGGGAAGAAGCAGAAGACACTTTAAACAAAGTGTATCCGAATAGTGGTATTAGAGAATTTAATAAAGTAAATGAGGTGAATAAATGAGATTGTTTACTTGTTTATTAGCCTCCTTAGTTCTGACTGGCTGTTTATTTTGGGAGTTAATGCCGTCATATTCCTCGTATTGGGATGAAGATATTTGGACACATAAAAATACCAAGCAACCTTTAAGTAGAGATATTGATATGGATTGCTTTAATAAGTCCCTTGAAGGGTTTGAGATTAAAAATATATCAGGACTACCGAGTGTAGTAGGAGAGGATAATCGGGCAAAATCAGAAAAAATATATGCCTCTTGTTTAAGAAGAAAAGGTTTTATATTTAATGCCAGTTATAAATACTGTTATAAATTTAGAAAGGTATGTGAACTATACAATGAATATAGAAAATGAAAAATTAAAATGCGACGAGAGATCACGCTCAGATTGCGAAAAAACTGGATGAATATAATACTTACGCAGAATCTCATGGAACAAAAACATATACATTTAAAAATGTAGCTCATAGTTTAGGTGTATCAGGTAATAAAAATATGCTGAATTGGTCGGAGCATCTTGGTCAGAAATATGAACATACTGATGTAGAATATTTACATTTAGGCGGTTCATATCCGTCAAGTGAAATAGATAAACAATCGAGGAGATTATTTAAGAACGTCAAAACACAGTATCATGGCGTAAAGGGTGATTTTGTCTATGAGGGAATACCCATTTTAAGAAATTTAGGGTTGGGAATGATTGGAAATAATCCTAACGCAACCCCTAATAAGGCAAATGTGTCTTTCTTAGATGCTCATTCCGAAGCCAATCAGAATATTAATAATTTAAAGTTTGTTTATGATTCAAATAATAAAAAAGATAAAAATTTTAAAGAAAACACTGAAAAAATTCTCAAGTCAATACATCTCGATTTAGATGGGGTTAGAAAATTTAATAAAATTAACAAAAATAATGAGAGGAAATAAGATATGAATAAGTTAATGGTGATTTTCTTAATATTGTTTTTATCCGGATGTTCTCTGATATTTTATAGAGAACCTTATACTTTAAATCGTTATGCAGACTGGGTTAATGCCAATACAAATGAATCTGTATCTAATGATGACTTCGGATTTTGTTACAGCAAAGCCAAATCTGAAGTAATGGGAAGACCTGTCAATGAAGATGAAGATATAGGGGGATTGGATAATTATTATAAAACTTATCCCATTTTAGGAAAATGTTTATATGAAAAGGGATACAGGTTTAAAGTTAAACATTTTATCGTATATTGTTATAACAAACCTAGAGAATGCAAGGCTTATAGAAATTATATGAAATTAGATTTTGATACCGAATGGTAATAATCCTAACGCAAAACCTAACAAAGCAAATATTTCTTTCTTAGAAGCACATACTAAAGCCAATCAGAATATTAATAATTTGAAGTTTTTTTATAGAATGAATAATGAAAAAGAGAATGCTAAATGGGAAAAAGTAAAAGATGCTTTAAAAAAAGTATATCCTAATAGTCTTATTAGAGAATTTAATACAGTAAGAGAGGTGAATAAATGAGATATTTTATTTTTCTATTATTTCCTTTCATGCTGTCTGGGTGTTTAGTTTGGGATTTAATGCCACTATATTCTTCTTTCTGGGATGAAGATACTTGGATACATAAAAATACCAATCAACCACTGAGTGATGATATTCATACTGATTGTTTTAATGAGTCTCTTAAGGGATTTGAAATTAGAAATATTTCAGGGTATCCAGAGGTTGTTGGAGAAGATAATAAAAAAATATCAAAAAGGATTTATGGTACTTGTTTAAGAAATAAGGGATTTATATTTAATGCCAGTTATAAATACTGCTATCAATTTAGAGAGATTTGTGATCAATACAATGAATATAGAAAAATGAAAAATTAAAATGCGACGAGAGATCACGCTCAGATTGCGAAAAAACTGGATGAATATAATACTTACGCAGAATCTCACGGAACAAAAACATATACATTTAAAAATGTAGCACCTAGTTTAGGTGTATCATGTAATAAGAATATGTTGAATTGGTCGGAGCATCTTGGTCAGAAATATGAACATACTGATGTAGAATATTTACATTTAGGCGGTTCATATCCGTCAAGTGAAATAGATAAACAATCGAGGAGATTATTTAAGAGCGTCAAAACACAGTATCATGGCGTAAAGGGTGATTTTGTCTATGAGGGAATACCCATTTTAAGAAATTTAGGGTTGGGAATGATTGGAAATAATCCTAACGCAACCCCTAATAAGGCAAATTTGTCTTTCTTAGATGCTCATTCCGAAGCCAATCAGAATATTAATAATTTAAAGTTTGTTTATAAATCAGAAGAAAATGGAACGAAAACTAAAGAATGGTTAACAATAGAGGATATGTTAAAAAAGACATATCCTGAAGGAATTAGAAAATTTAATGAAATCAATGAGGCTAGATAAGATGAAAAAATTTGTTTTTTTAGTGTTTTTTTTGTTGTCAGGTTGTTCTGCTATTATCTCTTTATATCCTAGTTATACTCAGGATATTATGCATGGGGAAAGATTTTGGGTAAAAAAAGGAACCAAGGAACAAGTCAGTGAAGATATATATACTGATTGTTACAATGATGGTGTAAGGGCTGATTTAAGGCAGAAAAATCTTCCGCCAGATGCGTCTGGTTGGGATTGGTATAACGTTGCTTTATATCAAGGTAAATGTTTGCATGATTTGGGATATGTTTTTAAAGAGGATATATTGTCAAAATATTGCTACCATTACATAAATGAAGTTGATTGTAGAGCATATCGAAAATTTAAGTATTAGTTTTTAGCAATTTGATATTATTTTAATTCTTACTTTTTTCTATATCAGTATAAAACGGTAGAATGCAATCATATTTCTTGAATATCAGCGGACAGATGACGGTGGGCTATGGCTTTTCCGCCTCCGCCAACTTCAATCAATCCAAAATCAACGCCGATTATGCAAGTGTGCAAGAACAATCGGGGATTTATGCAGGAGATGAGGGGTATCAAATTAACATTGCCCAACACACTGACCTCAAAGGCGGCTTAATCACCTCCACCGCCCAAGCCGAAAACCAAGGTAAAAACCAATTCAGCACAGGTACATTTTCTTATTCGGATATTCAAAATCACGCTGATTATAATGGGAGTGCGGTTGGTGTAGGAGTACAAGCAGATATTAACGGTGGCTGGGACGGTCGTCAGGTTAGAGATGGCTCACCGGTAAGTCGAGTGAATCAAGGTATCGGCTTTGGTTATGACAAAGACAGCCAATCCAGCCTAACAAAAAGCGGTATTAATACGCAAAACCTCATCATTCGTGACGAACAAGGACAGTTGGCGAAAATGGGAAAAACCGTTGAACAAATAAAAACGGAAATTAAAACGGACATAACCACCGACAATGCCGAAACCCGTTCGGGTAAGTTGGAAAATAAATTTGATAAAGAGGCGTTAAGCAAAGAATTAGCCATTCAACAAGACGTGACGAAAAACTTTGCTCCATTAGCTGCACAAGCTGTCGCTTGGACGTCAGAACAATTAGGTGCGGTGCAAAATTATGAAATTTTATCTGCCCGCAAATCACAAGTTGAAGTGGCATTATCAAACAACACAAATCCTGAAGAGCGTGTGAAACTACAAGGTGAACTAACCCAATTAACCGATTATCTCAATGAAAACCAAACCCGCTACGACCTTTGGAAAGAAGGTGGTATAGCAAGAGCGGCATTGCACGCCGCAGCGGGGGGATTATTAACGGGGAATGTCAGCGGTGCGGCTGCTTCCAGCACAACTTCCCTTGCTGCCCCTGCTATTGAAAAACTGGGCGAAAAAGCAGAGGCGAAATTTGGAAAAACGGGCAAAATGGCAGTCAATGCCACAGCGGGATTAGCCATTGGTGCAGTGACGGGTAATGGCAATGTGGGAGCGATGACCGCCGCAGCAAATACGGATTGGAATAATCGGCAGTTGCACCCAAGTGAACAACAAAAAATCAAAGAATTAGCTAAACAATTAGCTAGTGAGAAAGGTGGCACAGATGCTTATTGGGAGGAAAGATTAACATTGATTGCTTCAGCAATGGTTGATGATAAGGAAAATCAAATCGCCAAATTAGGGATAAATGCTGTTTTAAAAGATAATGAAATTTATAATTTAAACGATTATAAAGAAAGTTTAGGTATCGCCTATAACGCATTAACGGCAGAGGCAAATAAAAATGAAACCATAAAATGGAAAGACGGTACAGAAACGGTTTTATATGGTGAAAAAGTCAAAATGTTCCAAGCGACAGATAGGCAATATCGTGATAGTAAAATGTTTGGTAGCCTTAACTATAACTATCCAAATTTAGGTAAAACCAACTCAATAAATAGCTTTAACAGTCTGAATGATATTGGTCGTTTGAATGGCTTAGATAAAACAACAAGCCAACGTTATGCAAATGAATTATTAGGTATGATTACTGAAGGAAATCGAACTCGTCAGTATAGTAGCGACATTGTCAATAAAGATTATTTTCATTATGTAACTTCACCAAAAGGGATTGCAGAACCTGTTATTTGGGAGGATTTACTTGTTGGTGGTGGGTTAAAATTGGGCGGAAAAGCTCTTTCAGCGACAAATAAAGCCTTAACTGCAACAGGTGAGACCTTGGCAAAGTCTATGGTATCAAATGAAGCGATTGCTTTAGGCGTCGCAGCAGAGCAGAAGTTTGGAAAAGCCTTAGAGAGTATCGTAAATGTATATAAATATACTCCTAAAGAATATAAAGTTGCATTTGGTATCAATGCCATTACAGGTAGTGCTGTAGAAACTTTATATTATGTTGATGGTTCAAAAGAGCTTACGAGCAATAATTTAGCTAGTTCAACTATAAAAGTAGGAACAAATGCAATTTATGATTCTTTAGTTCATAAGTTAAATCCTGCTTATGGTGTAATAGCTGATACAATAAAAGGAATTGCTATTAACAACAATAATATTGAAAAATCAATTTCAAATGCAGCTAAATCAGCAACTTCATCCTCAGTAATAAATTATACGAGTTCTAAGATTGGATTAGGGGGTGTATCAACAAAAGGAATTTCATCTTTTTATAATAAATACTTAGATTATCTAGATGATAAAAAAGAAGATGGAAAGTAATATGAAATTAATATTGAACTTTCTAAAAATTATTTTCTTATCCTTTATTGGTGATTCATGTTTCTATTTATTAAATTATTTAACAGGTTTAAACATACCCTATACAGAGTTTATGATTAAGTTATTTCCTATATCAGTATTAGCAATAGGAATGGCTTACTGGCAGAAAAATAGAGATTAGCTAGCTTATAGATGGCACTTTAGGGGAAAATTCAACTTCAAGTATGGAAGGAAAGTTCTTGAACAATCTGTTCCATCCGTTCTAGGTAAGCAATTTATTATTGAGACAATGCAAAAATTAATTGAGAAAAAATTCGAAAAAGATCATGTTCAGGAGAAAAAAGAATGAGAGAAATAATAGAAGATATACTAAATATATTAAACTTATTTTTGGAATAATTTTTTACTATTTTAAATATTTATCTAAAACATGGCAAACTTGACCCTTCTATATTAGAGGGGATGATGTATAGAATGGTAGATTTCTTTATCCCATATCAATTACCATTGATTATATTCTTTTATTTTTTCTACAAATACAACATAAAAAGGAAATAAGTAGAGAAGGCCTTGTAAACGTTCAAGGTATAAAGTGCTTGATGGAGGTAAATATAGCTCGAATAATGGCTTTGATCACATTTTAGTGGGTAAAGATTAAACAGGCGGTGAATGAAAAAGGGGAAAAACTTTATGAAGGACATAACGGAAAAACAACAACACAAGCTATATCAGGCGGTAAAAACAATCCGGTTAAATTGGCAGAAGGGTTGGATTCGTTGACAAGGACTACCTCTTTTGGTTTTGGGGCGGATAGTGATAGTCAACGAAGCCAAACAAAATCAGGCATTAACACCACCCATCTTCATATTCGTGACGAACAAGGACTGGTTGAAAAAACAGGTAAAACCGTTGAACAAGTGAAAACGGAAATTAAAACGGGCATTGCTACCGACAATGCTGAAAGACGTTCGGGTAAGCTGGAAAACCGTTTTGATAAAGATGAGCTACAAAAAGAGTTGGATTATCAGGTTAAAGTTACACAAGAGTTCGATAAAAATCGAAAAGAAGTAATCGGTTATATTTACAGTAAAGCAGGGGATGCTCGAGCAGAAGCAGCAGAAATTCGACGAACAACCGAAAAAGATATTTCTCCCACAGGATTTAATTTGCACCATTGTTGGATGGCATATCTGGCCTCACCTTCTAAAGAGCGTTCATTACTCATTGCTAGAGATTGCAATTGGATTAAGGTATTTTCATTGAGCCCTCGAATATTTAATGATTTTGGTTTATTTGGAAACATAAGACCTCTTTTTAGCTAAAAGAAACAAAATGACACCAAAGTGATACATTAAAATCAGTTGTTATTCAAATTACTTTTATATGTGTTAACCATTGTCTATTTTTTATAAAATCCCCATTGAAAAATACACACAAACACCGCACAATCAATCCCTTAAAAAGAGGATAACGTTATGCCGGCAACAGTGAGATTTGAAGCAAGAATTAATACTGAGATACAATCCTTATTAAAGCGTGCCGCAACCCTTGAAGGACGCAGTTTAAGTGATTTTGTTGTCGGCAGCGAAAAAAACCGTGGAAAAAATGAACTTATTCATCTTTCTATCGCTGATCAGCAGTATTTTGCAGAAGCATTGATTTCCCCTCCTTCGCCAAATCAAAAAATGCAAGAAGCACTTCATTTAAGTACATCATTATTGGGGGAATAATGCTCCCCCCTATCCGGATCACCACATTTGATAAAACCTATTTACGAGATCAATTTGATTGTGGCTCACGTCCCTTGAATCTCTATTTACAAAAACAGGTTTCACAAGATATCAAAAGGCGTATTGCTCCTTGCTTTACTGTCATTGATGAAAATAAACGTATTTTAGGCTACTATACTTTAGCCTCAACAAGCATTCCTCTTGTCTCTCTCCCTGAGAACCTTAAGAAAAAATTACCCCGTTATCCTAGTGTTCCGGCGGTTTTACTTGGACGCTTAGCCGTTGACAAGCAAGTCTCAATATTCATTTAAATATAGAATCCCAAACTTAATCTTCAACAATTTTTGAACACCAATAGTGGTGAAACCATATCACACCATTGAATATACAATAGATATACATTATAATTTGTGTATTGATTGTGTATTAATAAACTATGGAGATTCTTATGCGTACCGCTGCAATTAACCTACGAGTCCAGCCAAAGCAACGTGACTTAATTGATTATGCCGCTTCATTACTCGGAAAAACACGTTCTGATTTTATGCTTGATGTTGCTTGCACTTATGCACAAAACGTGATTTTAGACAGAACAGTTTTTCAGCTTGATGAAGGAAAATTCAATCATTTTATTGAAGTACTTGAACAGCCTAATTTACCTAATGCCGGGTTGGAAAAATTAATGGCAACTCATTCACCTTGGGAATCATAAAATGTATTCAGCACCTGAGCTATTAACACATCATCACCATTTAGGTGCATTTAATTGTGGTGAAGAGTCATTAAATATTTGGCTTAAACGTCATGCACTTAGAAACCGGCAAAACCGAGCAAGTAGAACATTTGTGATCTGCAATGAAAATGTCGTTGTTGGCTTCTATGCACTAGCGGCAGGTTCAGTGACGCATCGGTTTGTATCCGGAGCATTAAGACGTAATATGCCTGAGCCTATTCCTGTTGTTGTTTTAGGAAGATTAGCTATAGATATAAAACATCAAGGAAAAAAATTAGGTGCTGCATTACTTAAAGATGTTGTACTACGAGCAAGAGCTGTGTCAGAACAAGTTGGAGTAAGAGCTTTGCTCGTACACGCTTTAAATGATAAAGCAAAACAATTCTATCTCAATTATGGTTTTCAACCTTCACCAATTGATGATATGTTATTGATGTTGAAGTTATAATTTAACCTCATTAATTGGTTAAGGACAAAATTTGAATTAACAGCAAAATAAGTCATTGTAAATTCTCTTAGCCATCATTTCTGCACTTTGACTAAAAAAGTGGTTGCTGCCAAATTATAATTTTATTGTTGGTATACCTTATGCCTATAAGGTAAATGTACCCCATGGGTGAAAAGAATATACGACACCGAAGTGTCGTATATTTAAGTTAAATTAATGATTTGAATCTAATTTCTTAGATTTTAAATTTTCGTAATATTTACGATTGGCTTCAGGGATTTTTGACACACCATAGAGTATTAAAAGTCCGATAATGGCAAAAATCGTTAAACCGATTGATAGTTCCATATTATTTCTCCTTTGAGCACTTAATAATCTCTAGTCGTAAGCAACGCCCTGTAGTTAAGAATACCAATGCAATAACACTAAGTATTACAATATTAAATATTCTAAAACCTAAACTGTAATTGCTATACAGCATAACAGGAACAGCTAGAATTGCAACTTTTGCGATATCATCACTCATTTTTGACCATGCTTCCAACGTCGAAATTTCAAATGGGGGTTTAAATAACCTGAACATAGTACTCCTTTTCTGTTAAATAAAAAAAGGGATAATGTATCCCCTCGGGGTTAAAAGAATATTGCAACCAATATTCCTTAATCTTTAATAGCGTTTTAGGCTGATGGCAACGTTAGCCCCTTACGAATAAGATAATCTTTCATTGACCAATCAGGATTAAACTCGCGTTTTCCTTGTAACAATCCATTAATAGATAAATTCAAATCAAGCTCCCACCAATGAATACCTTCTCCTGTTGGAGATAGCTCATAGTTCTCTCTTTCCGCTTGAGAAGCATTTTGTAATTTAGGAAACCAATTAAAAGGTACCCCTAATACTCTTCCATCTTGCAAGGTAATTTGAAATGAATCCTGATTAATGGATACTTTAGTGGCTATCGCTAATGTTGAAAAAGTCATTCCACACCTCTACGATAAAACGTTCATATTTTTGTAAATAGTTACATATTTCTTTTATCTCTTTTGACGAAAAACCATAGATATATGCTACGGATATTGGGTTTAACCATACCTTTGCTGTTTTACCTGCCTTATCAATATGAACATGAACAGGCTCTAATGGTAATCCCTCATTTGAATAAAAGTATATTTTGTAACCTCTATAAGTTAAAACAATTGGCATAGTGTACTCCAATTCAATAAAAAAAGGGATACACTATGCCCAAAGGGATAAATGTATCCCCACGGGTTAAAGGAATATTGCAACCAATATTCCTTAATCTTTAGTGTTGCTTCAACGAAGCATTTCTGTGGTTAAAATAAACGTTGAAAGTTATTAGCTGCAATAAAGTAATAACTTTGTTCTGTCGCTTCAATTTCGGTAATTATTTCCTGTTTCAGTAAAATATGAGCAATACCGTTAAAAAATTGATGCAATAAAAATGATACAAAGCCTGTTGTTTCAACTTTTACAGGGCGACAATAAAAGTACTTGTCATACCAAATTTTAATGTCATCTTTTAATTGTTGAGAGCTCACAATTTCATGTACAACAGCAGAGATATTAACTAAATTATCAGACAGTGCCGTAAAACCACGTCCTTGAGGGCGTGGATATAAGGCACAAGCGGCATAGCCGTTTCAAACCTAACTACTCAGGTGTTTGTTGTTGCTC
>NZ_JACHGQ010000004.1 GCF_014202395.1 Histophilus somni | reverse complement strand
GAGCAACAACAAACACCTGAGTAGTTAGGTTTGAAACGGCTATGCCGCTTGTGCCTTATATCCACGCCCTCAAGGACGTGGTTTTACGGCACTGTATGGTAAAAATTCTTTTTCGCAATGTGATACAAAAACTTTATTCTAAGCACAATCTATATTAAACGAAATCACCTCGCTGATATTTTCAGCACCTAAAGCAAGCATAATGAGTCTGTCAACTCCCAATGCCACCCCTGCTGTATTTGGCAACCCCGCTTGTAATGCACCTAAAAAACGATGATCAATCTCATGTTGTGGTAACCCCAATTGTTCTCTTAAGCGATTATCTTGATTAAAGCGATGTTCTTGCTCTTGTGCATCAGTCAATTCATTAAAACCGTTAGCCAATTCAATTCCCTTATAATAAAACTCAAACCGTTCCGCAACACGATGGTCTTCTGAACTAATTTGTGCAAGGGCCGCCTGAGTTGCCGGAAAATGATAAACTACAATGGGTTTGTTTTGACCAATATTAGGTTCGACAAGCGTGCTAAATAAAAATTGTAACAACGTATCGCGATCCTCATTTTCAGCACCGTCCAAATGGCATTCTCTTGCTTTTTCAATCAATTCATTAATCGGTGCAGACAATGGATCTATACCTACATGTTCCTGAAATACAAATTGATAACTCGCCATCTCAGCCGGTTCACAATCAAGAGTTTGTTGTAACAAATCATCAACCTCATTAATTAAACGATGCATATCAAAGTGCGGTCGATACCACTCAAGCATTGTAAATTCTGGATTATGCTTTTTGCCGCTTTCTTCATTGCGAAATACTTTACACAATTGGAAAATTGCACCGCTTCCAGCTGCCAATAAACGTTTCATATGATATTCAGGGCTTGTCGTTAGCCACAAAGTTTTTGACTTTTCCATAAACGGAGATGTAAAGGCTGTGCTGAAAGTCGAAAGATGAACATCTGTTACGCCAAATTCACTCAATACGGGAGTTTCCACTTCCAACAATCCCCGCTCTGTAAAAAAACGACGAATATCCGCAATAATTTTTGCTCTTGCCAATAAATTTTGGATCGAGGCACTAGGTTGCCATTGTTCATTCAAAGACATAATAAAATCCTTTATAAATTTTTTGAAATATTCTACCTGAAAAAAATAATAATGCGACAAATCAATTTTTCTAATAGTAACGCTATGTTTTTGTTAATAAATGATATTGCTTATCATCTAATTTTAAATTAATGAGAATATTTCTTATCTATTTCAAATATAGTTTTGAGTTAGATCACGAAATTAAAATTTTCTAGCTTAAATTAACAAAAAAGAGTTATATCTCTTTTAAAATAGTGGCAGAATAGTATTGCTTTTGTGATTTCCCGTTAGGGATTAATTTTTACTCTTATCTATTATTGGAGGAATATCGTGCAAACAGTTAATGTCGATATCGCAATTGTTGGTGCCGGTGGTGGTGGTTTACGTTCGGCAATTGCAGCAGCGGAAGCAAATCCTAATTTAAAGATCGCTTTAGTTTCAAAAGTATATCCGATGCGTAGCCATACTGTTGCAGCAGAAGGTGGGGCAGCTGCAGTAATTAAGGATGAGGACTCTTACGATAAACACTTCCATGACACTGTTGCCGGTGGAGACTGGTTGTGTGAACAGGATGTGGTGGAATATTTTGTTCAACACTCTCCGGTAGAAATGACTCAATTAGAACGTTGGGGCTGTCCTTGGAGCAGAAAAGTTGATGGTGATGTAAACGTTCGTCGTTTCGGCGGTATGAAAATTGAACGTACTTGGTTTGCTGCTGATAAAACCGGTTTCCATTTGTTACACACTCTCTTCCAAACTTCCATTCAGTACCCACAAATTCAGCGTTTTGATGAACATTTCGTATTAGATATTTTAGTTGATGACGGTCATGCTCGTGGTATGGTTGCGATGAATATGATGGAAGGTACTCTAGTACAAATCAATGCTAATGCGGTCATTATTGCAACGGGAGGCGGTTGTCGTGCATTCCGTTTCAACACAAACGGGGGTATTGTTACGGGAGATGGCTTGTCGATGGCATATCGTCATGGTGTGCCGTTACGTGATATGGAATTTGTTCAATATCATCCGACAGGCTTACCGAATACAGGTATCTTAATGACTGAAGGTTGCCGTGGGGAAGGCGGTATTTTGGTGAATAAAGATGGCTATCGCTATTTACAAGATTATGGTCTCGGACCGGAAACACCTATCGGAAAACCGGAAAATAAATACATGGAATTGGGTCCTCGTGATAAAGTTTCCCAAGCCTTCTGGCAAGAATGGCGTAAAGGCAATACGTTAAAAACAGCAAAAGGTGTTGATGTTGTTCACCTTGATCTTCGCCATTTAGGGGAAAAATATTTACATGAACGACTACCGTTTATCTGTGAATTAGCCAATGCTTACGAAGGTGTTGATCCTGCCAAAGCACCAATTCCCGTTCGTCCTGTCGTACACTACACCATGGGTGGTATTGAAGTGGACTTCAATAGCGAAACCCGTATTAAAGGTTTATTTGCCGTTGGGGAATGTGCGTCTTCTGGTTTACATGGTGCAAACCGTTTAGGTTCAAATTCATTAGCAGAATTAGTGGTGCTAGGACGTGTTGCAGGTGAATATGCAGCACAGCGTGCAATTGAAGCACAACCTGCTAACCGAAGTGCGGTCGATGCTCAAGCTCAAGATGTTATCCATCGTTTAGAAGAGTTATACAATCAAGAAGGAACAGAATCTTGGTCGCAAATTCGTGATGAAATGGGCGATTCAATGGAAGAAGGTTGCGGCATTTATCGTACACAAGAAAGCATGCAACAAACCGTGGATAAAATCGCAGAATTAAAAGAGCGTTATAAACATATCCGTATTGCAGACCGTTCAAGCGTATTTAACACCAACGTTCTCTATACCGTTGAATTAGGTTATATTCTCGATGTTGCTCAATCTATTGCTAATTCTGCGATTGAACGTAAAGAATCTCGTGGAGCTCACCAACGTTTAGACTATACTGAGCGTGATGATGTGAATTATCTAAAACACACTTTAGCATATTATAATGCTGATGGTGCCCCACGGATTGAATACAGCGATGTGAAAATCACCAAATCTCAACCAGCAAAACGTGTTTACGGTGCGGAAGCTGAAGCACAAGAAGCGGCTGCAAAAGCTAAGGAGCAAGCAAATGGCTAATCAAGCAATAATGAATATTGAAGTATTGCGTTATAATCCTGAGGCGGATAAAGAGCCATACTTACGTACTTACCAAGTTCCTTATGACAGTCAAACATCTTTACTAGATGCTTTAGGTTATATTAAGGATAAATTAGAACCGGAACTTTCTTATCGATGGTCTTGCCGTATGGCAATCTGCGGTTCTTGCGGAATGATGGTGAACGGTAAACCTAAACTTGCCTGCAAAACTTTTTTACGTGATTATAGTGGTCATATGCGTATTGAACCATTAGCAAACTTCCCGATTGAACGGGATTTAGTGGTCGACCTTAGTCACTTCATTGAAAGTTTGGAGAGTATCAAACCATATATTATAGGCAATAAAGCACCTGAATTAGATGGTAAACCACATACGTCATCGGAATTGGCGGAAAGTCGTACTAAACAAACGCCGGCTCAATTAGAGAAATATCGTCAATTCTCTATGTGTATTAACTGTGGATTATGTTACGCCGCTTGTCCGCAATTTGGCTTAAATCCCGAATTTGTCGGTCCGGCAGTCTTAACTCTTGCTCACCGTTATAATCTTGATAATCGTGATCACGGAAAAGCAGAACGGATGAAAATTATTAACGGTAAGAATGGCGTATGGAGTTGTACTTTTGTGGGTTATTGTTCCGAAGTCTGCCCTAAACATGTAGATCCTGCTTCTGGTGTCAACCAAGGTAAAGTCGAAAGTGCAAAAGATTTCGTCATTGCAATGTTAAAACCGCAAAAGTAAGGAGTGTAAAATGACAACAGTAACAAGTAAACGCAGAAGATATGTGCGGGAAGTAAAAGCAACTTGGTGGAAAAAGCTAGATTTTTACAAACTTTACATTATGCGTGAAGCAACAGCAATTCCATCATTATGGTTTAGCTTGGTATTACTTTATGGCGTGATCTGCCTAGGTCAAAAAGATGGATTGCAATCGGATTTTATTCCTTTCTTACAAAATCCAATTGTTATTATTCTGAATATTATCGCCTTGGCAGCAGCCATTTTGAATACAGTTACGTATTTCTTCATGACGCCAAAAGTGCTAAATATCGTGTACAAAAATGAAAAACTAAATCCGAATGTTATTACTATCGGTATGTGGGCTGTTACAGCCGTAGTAAGTATTCTTGCTTTAGTGCTAATTTACTTGAAATAGGGAGACCAAGATGAAAGAAACTCCAAAACGCTCTAACGAACCTGTTGTATGGTTATTGTTCGGTGCAGGTACTACAGTAAGTGCAATTGTCTTCCCTATATTGATTTTTATCCTAGGTCTATTACTACCTTTTGGATTAATCGAAAACGGTGCAGACAATATTATTGCTTTTGCCGGTTCTTGGTTAGGTAAACTGATTCTATTAGTTGTATTAGTTTTTCCAACTTGGGGGGCAATGCATCGAATTCACCATGGCACACATGATTTTAAACTTCATATTCCAGCAGGTGGGATTATTTTCTACGGATTATCAGTACTTTACTCTATTTTAGCTTTAATTGCTGTACTTAACATTTAGTCCTCTCAATATTACACAAAGCGGACAAAATAAAGCATTTTGTCCGCTTTTCTCTTATCTGATAACATACATACTCATCAATGATCAATCATTTCCAAAAAGTAGGCAGTTGTTTTAGTTAAAACACATAGGCAAAACTTACCCATAAAGGAAAACTCATTACAATAAAACTCATTATTAACAAGGTGTAATATTCAAATTTCCATTTGTAAAATAAATGTATAGCAATAATGCCAGTAACAAGTAAATGTAAAATAAAATAAAGTCCCCAAGAAAACTCATTAGAAAATACAACTTGTTGTGATATAGCAAAAAACAAAATACCTAACACAATAATTGCATTCAGTAATAAAGTAATCAGCATCAAAAAAGGCAATAAGATAATAAAGCCTTGTAAACGATTTTTAGCGATGACTAGCAATAAATTCGCTAATATGATGCCTAGCAATGCTTGAGCTACTGGATTATATTGAGAAAAATAAAGTAAAGGTAAATCAATAAACATTAAACAATAAGTTACTATACCTAAAACTCCCACAAGTGTTCCTAAAACCAACAATGACTTACGCATTTGCAAATCTTGAGGTTGTTGCCAAATAGCCAAAGTTAAAGCAATGCCACACAAACATACAATATCAGTTAATACATAGTGATAATTGGAAAATAAACTGATAAACAGCCATAACCCCCAATAAATCAAAAAATATAAGTTTACCTTTACTAATCTGAAACGCTGACCATTGCAAATTTCACCTTTGGCAAACACTAAAATACATAATAATTGTGTAACTAATACAGCTAAACTCAAATGGGAAATTGCTTTTGCTTGAGCTTGTAAACTCATGGTAAAGAAATCAATAGCAATTAGGAGTAATACAGGTAAAAAAGACAAAAGTGCGGTATGTTTTTTAGATTGTTCTGTCAGCATAGAATGCTCCATACGTAAGAGACGGATAAAAATAAAGTGGCTATTATGCAAAAAATAAAAAGAACGGTCAAAATGATCTATACCCCAAAATTGGACGAAACCGCCAATAAATTTAGACGTAGATTTTTTTGACTAAATATAGTGGCTGGTAGATATAACGAAAATATACGTTGCTTTTTCCGATTTGCTTGGGGTGATAGATTGTAAATAATATAGTCATGATTTTTTCTTTACTGAACCCGGTTTTTTAGGGTTTCAGACTACCGGAATGATTTAGGTAGCCTGAATATCAAGTAAATACTGTGGTTAGGATGATTTTTTGCCCGTTGGCACAGTCAACATAATAGACACAATAGCCCCAAAAATCATCAATAAGTTAAACATTAATGCAATAATAGCGGCTTCACGAATAGCAATATTATCTTGGCGACCAACAAAAGGGACGATGTTATTTAACCAAGATACACTGGCATTCTCTGCACGGAGTGCGGTGAAGATTGCCGCTGAAATAGCAACACCAAATGCCGCACCCAGTGAAGAAGCCATTTTATAGAGACCGGAACCCGCCCCCGCTTGTTCAGGCGGAAGATTTGATAATGCGGCATCAGTGGATGGGGTTGCATAAAATGCTAAACCTATACCAAATAAGATATAAGAAATAACAACGATAATCTTATATTGATCCAACATCATATTCGTTGGTAATAACAAAGCAATAGAAAAGCCTGTAATTAGGCAGCCCCAAATCATAGGTTTACGGGCACCAAAACGTTGTAATAATTTCTCCCCCACACGAATAAAAGCAATAATCGCAATCGCATAGCCAATAGTGAGCAATCCGGCAGATTGTGCAGTCATATTACCGCCCAATTGTACTAATTGTAACGATACAATTAACATGCCGGCTACACCGTTGAGCAAGAAGTTAGAAATAGTCGCTCCAGTGTAAGTCGCATTTTTAAAAAGTGAAAAGTCCACAAACGCTTTATCAGCACGCTCCTCAATCCATAAAAATAATACGATTGACACAAAAGTCACTAGCAATAAACCGATAGTGGTCATGCTTGTCCAGCCGAAATCACCACCTTGAGTCACCAATACTTGTAAAGCGATCATGGCAATCATAAAGGTAACAACACCTCCCCAGTCAAATTTATGTTTTTTTCCATCATCTTCCATTTTGAATTCTGGGGTACCACGACACATAACATAACCTAATAAAGATAAAGCGGCACAAGCAAAGAAAATATAACGCCAACCTAGATTTTGAGATACTAACCCACCGAAGAGTGCACATAAACCAGAACCACCCCAAGAGCCGATAGACCACATACTAATAGCACGCTGACGAGCTTCACCCTCCCAATAGGCTTTTACTAAAGCTAAACTAGATGGCATAATGCAAGCAGCAGATATCCCTTGAATAATACGCCCTAACATTAATAGTGGGACAGCTAAATCACCAGATGGAGCCAGTGCAATTAACAATGCCCCAATAATACTCAATAAAAAACCTAAATTTAAAATTTTTAAACAGCCGATACGATCTGCAAGCCCCCCCATAACGACAATAAACATCCCCGAAAATAAAGCTGTAATTGATACAGCAATATTCATAATACTGGTGTTAACACCTAAATCTTGCTCCATATCGGGTGCAATATTTAACGTGGTTTGTGCAAAAAGCCAAAAGGCAATCACTCCCATAATCATACCAAACAATAGTTTGTCATTGCCTTGAAAGTGCGTTTTTACAGAAGTTGGATCTGGTTGTATTGTCATAATATAAATCTCCAAAAATTTGATTGAATAGATTGAGAAAATTTTTATCCTACTTTATGTGGAACATTTTTAGCCACTTATGCCACTTATCTAAAATTAAATATCTTAATTAATTATAATCCTATTAGTTAATATTCTTTATCTTTCTTGCTATAAAATCAAGAAAAATATATCCTTCATTTTTAGTTTTTACGCATAAATAATGCGGTAACATTGTAAGTAGGTCTAGTTTGTATGTTGAGTAATTATTTATTGCTTTTTTTATAATCGAGAGATAAAATCTGCAGTTCCTGTCATCGCTGAGTTAGAGATCGGCGAATGATGTATTATCAACCCTTTTAGTATAAGGAATGTTTATGTCTCTAAGTACAGAAAAAAAAGCAGCTATTGTTGCTGAATTTGGTCGTGATGCGAAAGATACCGGTTCTTCAGAAGTACAAATTGCATTATTGACTGCACAAATTAACCATTTGCAAGCTCATTTTTCTACACATAAAAAAGATCATCACGGTCGTCGTGGTTTATTACGCATGGTCTCTCGTCGTCGTAAACTTTTAGACTATCTAAAACGTACAGATCTTGCTAAATATTCAGAAATAATTGCACGTTTAGGCTTACGTCGCTAATTATTTATGAAATAAAAATTGAAGCTCCTAAAATTTATTTTGGGAGCTTTTTGTATATCCTCATGGAAAATTATTGCTAATAATGTTATTCCTATTTTTCAGAGGATCTTATAAGAATGACTAGATTTATAATGAAATAGCCCCACATAAGTGCGGGGCTAGTTTTAGTTAAAATTGATGAGATCAAAGTTTATCTGCATTTTGTTTCAAGTATTTTGCAACACCTTCTGGGCTACCGGTCATACCTTCTTTGCCTTTTTCCCATTGTGCCGGACATACTTCACCATGCTCTTCATGGAATTGTAAGGCATCAACCATACGTAACATTTCATCAATATTACGACCTAATGGAAGATCATTTACGACTTGGTGACGAACAACACCTTCTTTGTCAATTAAGAATGATGCACGTAATGCAACACCTGCCTCAGGATGTTCAATGCCATAAGCTTTTGCGATTTCGTGCTTAATATCTGCCACTAAAGCATATTGTACTTGACCGATACCGCCGTTATCTACCGGTGTGTTACGCCATGCATTGTGTGTAAATTCAGAATCAATTGAAACACCAATAATTTCCACATTACGATCTTGGAATTCTTTATAACGATGATCAAATGCAATTAATTCAGATGGGCATACAAAAGTAAAATCCATTGGATAGAAAAAAACAACCGCCGCTTTCCCAGCAATATGCTGTTTTAGATTAAATTTTTCAACAATTTCACCATTGCCTAAAACTGCCGCTGCGGTAAAATCTGGGGCTTGACGAGTAACTAATACCATAGTAAAAATCTCCTATAAAAGTTATTAAGAATTTTGCATTCTAAAGCAAATTCGCACAATTATTTTATGAAAAAAGACCGCACTTTTGTATTAGTTTTTGGCTATTAAATCAATTATTATAATCTTGATTTTTGTTTAAAATGGATATTTCTATGAGTAATACAACTTCTTTTACCACATCAACAATTCATGCAGGGCGTAATAAACGAGTATGTAAAAATGCGGTAAACCCTGTTATTCAGCGTGCATCTTCATTGGTTTTTGATACTTTAGCAGATAAAAAACAAGCAACTATCAATCGAGCAAAAGGTGGATTATTTTATGGACGTCGAGGAACATTGACACATTTTGCTTTGCAAGAATTAATGTGTGAATTGGAAGGTGGTGAGGGTTGCTATCTCTATCCTTGCGGTGCGGCGGCGGTAAGTAATGCTATTTTAGCTTTTGTAAAAACCGGTGATCACGTGTTAATGAGCGGTGCTGCTTATGAACCAACGCAAGAATTTTGTCATATAATTTTAAAGAAAATGTCAATTACAACCACATTTTATGATCCTTTAATTGGTGAAAAAATTGCGGATTTAGTTCAACCAAATACGACAGTCTTGTTTTTGGAAGCACCAAGTTCACTTACTATGGAGATACCGGACATTGTATCGATTGTGCAAGCTGCTCGCCAAATCAATCCTAAAATAGTAGTTATGATCGATAATACTTGGAGTGCTGGTGTATTTTTTAAGGCTTTGGATTTCGGTATTGATATTTCAATTCAGGCAGGGACAAAATATCTCATTGGGCATTCTGATGCGATGATTGGTACAGCGGTGGCTAATGCACGTTGTTGGGAACAATTACGTGAAAATTCTTATTTAATGGGGCAGATGGTCGATGCTGATACCGCTTACATGACAGCCCGTGGTATTCGTACTCTACTAGTTCGCTTAAAACAGCATCAAGAAAATGGAATTAAAGTAGCTAAATGGTTACTGGAACAGCCTGAAGTAAAAACTGTTTATCATCCGGCATTGCCAAGTTGTCCGGGACATCAATATTTTAAGCGATATTTTACAGGTTCCAGTGGATTATTTTCTTTTGAACTAAATAAAAAACTTTCTCAACAGGCGTTAGAAAATTTTATGGATCATTTTAAGATTTTTACTATGGCATATTCGTGGGGGGGATTTGAATCGCTGATTTTATGCAATCAACCGGAAGAAATCGCTAGGATTAGACCTAATATTGAACGCAAATTAACCGGTACATTAATTCGCCTACATATTGGTTTAGAGGACGTTGATGACCTTATTGCCGATCTTAAAGCCGGATTTGAGCGTTTGAAATAAACAGGTAAATAAGCACCGCACTTATTTACCTTTTGCTGTTTATTTGGGAGCAAAAATATTTAGACTCTCCCAAATATCATCAATGCGTTTAACTACATTAGGGGCTTTTTTAATTGGGGTTCCCCATTCACGTTGCGTTTCTCCAATCCATTTGTTTGTCGCATCTATTCCCATTTTTGAGCCGAGACCGGCAATCGGTGAGGCAAAATCAAGATAATCAATAGGCGTATTTTCTATAATTGTACAATCTCGGGCGGGATCGCTACGTGTTGTAATAGCCCAAATCACATCTTTCCAATCTCGTGCATTTATATCGTCATCACAGACAATCACAAATTTTGTGTACATAAACTGGCGTAAAAATGACCATACTCCCATCATGACTCTCTTAGCGTGGCCTGCATATTGTTTTTTTATTGTAACAACTGCAAGACGGTAAGAGCATCCTTCCGGAGGAAGATAGAAATCGACAATTTCCGGAAACTGCTTTTGCAAAATAGGAATAAAAACCTCGTTCAGTGCTTCACCCAAAACTGCAGGCTCATCCGGTGGACGACCTGTGTAAGTTGAATGGTAAATCGGATCTTTACGCATGGTGATATGTGTTACGGTAAATACAGGAAAATATTCTTGTTCATTATAATAACCTGTGTGATCTCCGTATGGTCCCTCAAGTGCGGTCTCTGTCGGATCAATATAACCTTCCAAAATAATCTCCGCACTTGCAGGAACTTCAAGCTCATTGCTGATTGACTTCACTACTTCAGTTTTATTACCACGCAGCAATCCGGCAAAAGCATATTCCGATAAAGTGTCCGGCACAGGCGTTACCGCCCCTAGAATGGTGGCAGGATCTGCACCCAAAGCAACCGAAACAGGAAATGGTTGGTTAGGGTGTATTTCTTTCCATTCTTGAAAATCCAAAGCACCGCCACGGTGAGATAGCCAACGCATAATGAGTTTATTTTTTCCTATTAATTGTTGGCGATAAATACCTAAATTTTGTCTTTTTTTACTTGGTCCTTTAGTGATGGTTAATCCCCATGTAACTAAAGGTGCAACATCATCTTTCCAACAGTGCATAATAGGTAATTTATATAAATCAACTTCAGCATCAGAGAATACAATTTGCTGACACTCTGCTTTACTCAAAACTTTCGTTGGCATATTTAGCACTTGTTTAAATTGAGGAAGACTTGACCATAAATCTTTAAAACTTTTTGGTTGTTCAGGTTCTTTTAGAAAAGCCAGTAATCTCCCTACATCACGCAGTGCGGTAACATCTTCCTGCCCCATTCCAAGAGCAACACGTTTGGGAGTACCAAATAAATTACAAAGCACAGGAATTTCATAGCCTTTTGGATTTTCAAAAAGTAATGCGGGACCACCGGCACGCAAAGTGCGGTCAGCAATTTCTGTCATTTCTAAATAAGGGTCGATTTCCTGTGTAATTCTTTTGAGCTCACCTTGTTTCTCTAATAATTCAAGAAAATCTCGTAGATTTTTATATTTCATATTTTGCGTAACGGGTTATCAAGAATATCCGCATTGTTATAGAGAATGCGATGTAATGCAAGCCTTTTTGCGATCTTTGCTTAGATTGGGTAAAATGCGAAAAATTTTTAATGAGATATGAATTTATATGACAAAGAAAAAAGCAAAGGTAGCATCTAATACGATTGCCTTAAATAAACGAGCAAGACACGATTATTTTATTGAAGATGAAATCGAAGCCGGTCTTTCTTTGCAAGGCTGGGAAGTTAAATCGATGCGTGCAGGTAAGGCGAGTATTGGCGATAGTTATATTATTTTTAAGCATGGTGAGGCATATTTATTTGGTGCAACCATTCAGCCGTTAAGTGTTGCTTCAACGCATATTGTTTGCGATCCCACAAGAACACGTAAACTTTTATTAAACCAGAAAGAGTTGGCTTCATTATTTGGTAAAGCAAATCGAGATGGTTTCACTATTGTTGCACTTTCATTATATTGGAAAGGTCCTTGGGCAAAGGTGAAAATAGGTTTAGCAAAAGGGAAAAAATTACATGATAAGCGTGAAGATATTAAAGATCGTGAATGGAAAGTAACGAAAGATCGCATTATGAAAAATGCACAGCGAGGTTAAAAAAGTGCGGTTAATTTTGACCGCACTTTTTCGTTAAATAATTCGAGAAAATTGTTGTCTTTTTGCTTGTTGTCTAGAGTATGTATCAAAACACAAGCAAATGTTTCTAATGAGCAAACGACCTTTAGCAGATACTTGTAACGCATTGTCATTAATATCAACTAAGCCGTCAGTTGCTAAGGGTTGGAGCAAAGCTAAATCTTCAGCAAAATGGGTTTTGAAATCAATTTGGTATTGTTGTTCTATCGGTTGAAAATCTAATTTAAAATTGCAAATTAATTGTTTGATCACATCACGGCGTAGGCAGTCTTCTTGCGTCATCACCAAACCTTTGTGTAATGCTAAACCAGTTTCTTCTACGTGGGTATAGTATTGCTTGAGATCTTTTTGGTTTTGAGCATAGGTATCGCCCAATAAACTAATGGCAGAAACACCTAACCCTAATAAATCACATTCTTCTTGCGTGGTATAACCTTGGAAATTGCGGTGTAGAATTCCTTTTTGTTGTGCAATTGCCAATTCATCATCCGGTTTAGCAAAATGATCCATGCCAATAAAACGATAGTTTGCTTGTCCTAACGTTTCGATAGTTTTTTGCAAGATTGTTAGTTTTGTTTCAGGTGTTGGTAAGTCTTTATCCTTAATTTTCGCTTGCCCGGCGAAACGGCTTGGTAAGTGAGCATAGTTAAATACACTCAAACGATCCGGATTGAGTTCGATAACTTTATGTAGGGTAAACATAAAACTTTCTACGGTTTGGAACGGTAACCCATAAATAAGATCGAGATTGGTTGAGCGAAAACCTAACTCACGAGCACGAATCAACAATTCACGCACAAATTCTTCATCTTGTTCACGATTCACTGCTTTTTGCACATCTTTATTAAAATCTTGCACCCCCATACTAATACGATTAAAACCAATTTTGTATAAATGATCCAGCATAGAAAGCTCAATTTCTCTAGGATCCATTTCTATACTGATTTCCGCCTTATCTGAAATAGTAAAATTCTCTTTCAGCATTTGCATTAAACGTGCAGATTGTTGTTCTGAAAGATAAGTCGGTGTACCGCCTCCCCAGTGAATTTGAGTTGCGATGCGATGACGAAATAACGGAGCCCTTGTTTGAATTTCTTTTTCTAAATAATCAAGATAAATCTCTACTTTATGTTGATGACGAGTAATAGTTTTGTTACAAGCACAGAAATAACAAAGTTTATGACAAAATGGAATATGTACATATAAAGAAAGCGGACGTGTAGGATAACGAGTAGCAGCTTGCTGAAAATCTTTATCAGTATAGCTTTCATTGAATTCAAGTGCGGTTGGATAGGAGGTATATCTTGGACCTGAATGGTTATACTTTTGGATTAATGCTAAATCCCAGATAATTTCTGACATTTATTTTTCCTTAGATTCTTTTAGGTAATTTAATAGTCGCTGAATTTCAAGTTTGATGTTTTGTTCTAAATCAGCTTCAGCACGTTCACGTTGTAAATCTAAACGCATACGTTCATTTTTCTTTAATGTTCGCCGAGCATCATGGGTCGGCATATCCATTACTGCTTCATAGAGTTGGTACATTGAAGTGTAATTTTTCAATGAATGCCCTAACGGTTCAAGCAACATTTTTAGACGGATAACACCTTCAGATAAATTGCATTCTCCACTTTGCATTGCATTAGCGATAATTTCACAACTTTCTTTTAAACGCTTTAGTCTAGCCTGTTTTGCTTGCAAAAAAACTTTCTTCTGCTTTTGTAAAACGAGCAATAAATATATTGCGTAACCAAGCATAACGCTAATAATTAATCCGCCGAGAATGATTAAAATTGTGATCCACATAGCTTATTTAAATTGGTTAATATCAATAGTCTCAAAAGTGCGGTACAAATCATCTTCACTTTCTTCTTCAATTCCAAGTTCAGCCATAAGTTGAGCAATACGGTCTAGGCATTGATTGACAAAGATTTGATCTTTTTTACTTAAGGTTTTACCTGCATCAAGCTCATCTAATAATTGATTTAAACTTTCATTATTTTCGAGTTGTGTCAGTTCCAGCATCGGATCAATAGTTTTCGCTTTTTCCTCTAAAGCACCTGAAGGAATAAACATACCTTTTTCAGGTTTATTCACAAATTCAACAATAAGAGGAACTTTTTTACGACTCCCAACACGAGGATCTTTTTTTTCATTAAGTACGATTGTTTTACTTGTATCTACTGCACTATGACGTGAACCGGCGGTTAGTCCTTTACGTTTTTTTTTCTTTTTTTCTTCACGAGATTTAGCATCAAGTTCATAACGAGTAAGTTTCTTACCGGGGCGTGACAGATTTTCCGGACGTTTATCTGTTTTACGCATGGGCATAATATCTGTTATTCGACGAGTTTTTTTTGTACGAGCCATTGTATTTATCTCTATTGTTATAACGGTAGCGGATTGTAACATTCCCGAGTGAAATTCACTAATAAAAAGCGAAAAAGCGGTCAAAACGACCGCACTTGCTGAAATAACTTACCAAACTTAATCTATTAATATTCCCAGTCATCGGGATTTATTCCTAATTCTCTCATAATTTGTTTTGCACTTTCAGGAATCTCATCATGACGTTCTTTTAATAGATCCTCGTCTGTGGGCAAAGGTTGACCGGTAAAAGCATGCAGGAACGCCTCACACAATAATTCACTATTTGTTGCATGACGTAAATTACGGAGTTGGCGACGAGTGCGTTCATTAGTTAAAATTTCTAATACTTTAATTGGAATAGAAACGGTAATTTTCTTGACTTGTTCACTCTTTTTACCATGTTCTGCATAAGGGCTAATATATTTTCCGTCCCAATCTGCCATTTTGTTGATCCTTAATAACCTTAGTAATATTGAGTATTCTAATAAAAAATAGGCAAAATAACAATCTAGACTTCTAGATAGCTAATAATTAAGGTCTACGTTTTTTGAAAAATAAAAAGGGTCTGACGACCCTTCTTAACATAATGATTAGATATGGAATATGGGGAGAATTACATCATACCGCCCATTCCGCCCATACCACCCATTCCGCCTGTCAGATCAGCTTTCTCCTCTTTCGGCAGATCGGCTACCATACATTCAGTTGTAACCATTAATCCTGCGATAGATGCAGCAAATTGTAGTGCGGAACGAGTTACTTTAGTCGGATCTAAAATTCCCATTGCGATCATATCACCATACTGCTCCGTACCAGCATTATAACCGAAGTTTCCTTCACCATTTTTAACCGCACTTGCAACTACAGAAGCTTCTTCTCCCGCATTGGTTACGATTTGACGAAGTGGTGCTTCCATTGCACGTAAAGCAAGTTTGATACCTACATCTTGATCTTCGTTATCGCCTTTTAATGTTGTTGCAACTTTTGTTGCAGCACGGATTAATGCAACACCACCACCGGCAACAATCCCTTCTTCAACAGCGGCACGCGTTGCATGTAACGCATCATCAACACGATCTTTTTTCTCTTTCATTTCAACTTCAGTTGCCGCACCAACCTTAATTACAGCAACACCGCCGGCTAATTTTGCAACACGCTCTTGTAGTTTTTCTTTATCATAATCGGAGGTTGCTTCTTCAATTTGTTGACGAATTTGAGCAACTCGACCTTTGATTTGAGCTTCATCACCAATACCGTCAATAATAGTCGTGTTATCTTTGTTGATCACCACACGTTTTGCTTGACCTAAATCTTCAAGAGTTGCTTTTTCAAGCTCCATTCCGATTTCTTCTGAAATGACAGTACCTGCAGTTAAGATAGCAATATCCTGTAACATCGCTTTACGACGATCTCCAAATCCCGGGGCTTTAACCGCAGCAACTTTAACAATACCACGCATCGTGTTAACAACCAACGTTGCAAGTGCTTCGCCTTCCACATCTTCTGCGATAATTAACAATGGTTTACCAGCTTTCGCTACACCTTCTAGGACCGGTAATAATTCACGAATATTAGAGATCTTTTTATCAACAAGAAGAATAAACGGATTATCTAATTCAACAGTTGCGGCTTCCGGTTTATTAATGAAGTATGGTGATAAATAACCGCGGTCAAATTGCATACCCTCAACAACATCCAATTCATCTGAAAGACCGGAACCGTCCTCAACGGTAATAACCCCCTCTTTACCGACTTTTTCCATTGCTTGAGCAATAAGTTTACCGACAGTTTCATCGGCGTTTGCGGAAATTGTACCAACCTGTTCAATTTCTTTTGACGTTTCACAAGGTTTAGAAAGAATTTTTAGCTCTTCAACCACTGCATTAACTGCTTTATCAATTCCACGTTTTAAATCCATCGGATTCATTCCGGCAGCTACTGCTTTTAGACCTTCGCTGACAATCGCTTGAGCCAAAACTGTTGCTGTGGTTGTACCATCGCCTGCAGCATCATTTGCTTTAGAGGCAACCTCTTTCACCATTTGTGCACCCATATTTTCAAATTTATCTTCCAATTCGATTTCACGAGCCACAGACACACCGTCTTTAGTAATAGTAGGTGCACCAAAAGCCTTGTCTAAAATTACGTTGCGACCTTTAGGTCCTAAAGTAACTTTTACTGCATCTGCTAAAACATTCACACCTGCTAGCATTTTTACACGAGCATCATTACCAAATTTTACGTCTTTTGCTGTCATTTTCTGTATTCCTATTAATTTAATTTGTTTTTATTCTACGATTGCCAAAATATCATTTTCAGAAATGATTAACACTTCTTCACCATCAATTTTTTCTGCTTTTACGCCGTATCCATCATTGAAAATCACAGTATCACCAATTTTTACATCAAGAGGTTGAACTGTACCATTTTCCAAAATACGACCTTTACCCACAGCTAATACTTTTGCTCGAGTGGATTTTGTTGCAGCTGAGCCAGTTAAGACAATACCACCCGCAGAGCGAGTTTCTACTTCTTCACGTTTAATGATGACACGATCATGTAATGGACGAATATTCATTGTTTGGGTTCCTTATTAATAATTAATAAAAAATTAAAGCTCACCCTATATGGGGGATATTTTGGTTCTTTCAAGGGTATTTTTTATTTAATTTTCCATAAAAAAAACTAATGAATTTTATAAAAAATATATTGGTGAGAGGAGTGCTGAAAAGTGATCGGGATCACATTTTTAAACGACTATCTATCCTATAATGACTTACATTCTTTAGTCTGAAAAATTAAAAAGGAAAGAAATATGATAACGAGAAAAGAAATTGATTTGCTTGGTGAACGTGACGTTCCAGCTGATGCGTATTGGGGCATTCATACATTAAGAGCGGTAGAAAATTTTAACATTTCTAATGTAACGATTTCTGATGTACCTGAATTTGTACGTGGTATGGTCATGGTAAAAAAAGCAACCGCACTTGCAAATGGAGAATTGGGTGCAATTCCGGATAAAATTGCTCAGGCGATTGTGAAAGCTTGTGATGCGATTTTAATTGATGGTAAATGTATGGATCAATTTCCTTCAGATGTATATCAAGGTGGTGCTGGTACTTCCGTAAATATGAATACCAACGAAGTGGTCGCTAATTTAGCATTAGAAATTTTAGGTCATAAGAAAGGGGAATATGATATTTTAGATCCGATGGATCATGTTAATGCCAGCCAATCTACAAATGATGCTTATCCGACAGGTTTCCGCATTGCTGTTTATAACAGTATTATGAAACTGGTAACTAAAGTACTTTATTTACAACAAGGTTTTGAAAATAAAGCAAAAGAGTTTTCGAATATCTTAAAAATGGGCCGTACTCAATTACAAGATGCAGTTCCTATGACAGTGGGGCAAGAATTTAAAGCATTTTCTGTATTATTAGATGAAGAAGTGCGTAATTTAACCCGCACGGCTGAATTACTGTTAGAAGTAAATTTGGGTGCAACAGCTATCGGTACCGGCTTAAATACTCCTCAAGGTTATTCAGAATTAGTTGTTAAGCGTTTATCTGAGGTTTCTGGTTTACCTTGTACAGTTGCACCAAACTTAATTGAAGCCACTTCAGACTGTGGTGCTTATGTTATGGTACACGGTGCGTTAAAACGTACTGCGGTAAAATTATCCAAAGTATGCAATGATTTACGTTTACTTTCATCAGGTCCACGTGCAGGTTTAAATGAAATTAATTTACCTGAGTTACAAGCTGGATCTTCAATTATGCCGGCAAAAGTCAATCCGGTTGTACCTGAGGTAGTCAACCAAGTTTGTTTCAAAGTGATTGGTAATGATACTACCGTAACTTTTGCAGCTGAAGCGGGGCAATTGCAGTTAAATGTGATGGAACCGGTAATTGGTCAAGCCATGTTTGAAAGTATTGAAATTTTAACGAATGCTTGCGTGAATTTACGTGATAAATGTATTGATGGAATTACTGCAAATAAAGAAATTTGTGAAAATTATGTCTTTAATTCCATCGGAATCGTAACTTATTTGAATCCGTTTATTGGTCATCATAATGGCGATATAGTAGGTAAAACATGTGCTAAAACAGGACGTGGAGTGCGTGAAGTTGTACTGGAAATGGGCTTATTAACAGAAGAGCAGTTAGATAATATTCTTTCTGTGGAGAATTTAATGAACCCAACCTACAAAGCTACATTACATAAGTAAAATTGTTCTTTAGTTCCAATAGGCATATAGTAAAAATATATGCCTATTTTTGTATTTGATTCTATACATCGTATGTATTGTAACAATATGTAAATTAAAGTTGTCGTGTTACTTTTTTTGCCTATAATGAAATTGGTTTTTAGTAAAGTTGAAATGAAGTAAATAAGTTAATATGAGGAAAAATTATGGATGCACAATTACGTCAAGCCGCTTTAGATTTTCATGAGTTTCCAAAACCGGGAAAAATTGAAGTTACACCAACAAAATCATTGGGAACACAACGAGATTTAGCTTTAGCCTATTCTCCGGGGGTGGCTGTACCTTGTTTAGAAATCCAAGCAGATCCTGTCTCTGCTTATAGATATACTTCCAGAGGCAATTTAGTCGCAGTGATATCAAATGGAACCGCAGTATTAGGTTTAGGAAATATTGGAGCGTTAGCCGGTAAGCCTGTTATGGAGGGTAAAGGGGTTTTATTTAAGAAGTTTGCCGGTGTTGATGTCTTTGATATTGAAGTAGATGAACAAGATCCTGATAAATTAGTAGAAATTATCGCCGCTTTAGAACCGACTTTCGGCGGTATAAATCTTGAAGATATTAAAGCACCTGAATGCTTTTATATTGAACAAAAATTACGTGAGCGTCTGAAAATTCCTGTTTTTCACGATGATCAGCATGGTACAGCCATAATTTCAGCCGCCGCAATAATTAACGGATTACGTATTGTTAATAAAAAAATTGAAGATGTTCGTTTAGTTGCCTCCGGTGCAGGTGCGGCTTCTATTGCATGCTTAAATTTACTGGTTTCATTAGGCATGAAACGTGAAAATATCACGGTTTGTGACTCGAAAGGGGTCATTTATAAAGGTCGTGACGAAAAAATGGATGACACCAAAAAGTTATATGCTATTGATGATAACGGTCAACGCTCTTTAGCTGATGCCATTCCTGATTCAGATATTTTCTTAGGTTGTTCTGCCGCTGGAGCACTTACTCAAGAAATGGTAAAAACAATGAGCCCTAATCCTTTAATTCTAGCATTAGCCAATCCTGAACCTGAAATTTTACCGCCGTTAGCAAAAGCTGTTCGACCTGATGCGATTGTTTGTACCGGTCGTTCCGACTATCCGAACCAAGTAAATAATGTATTATGCTTTCCGTTCATTTTCCGTGGTGCCTTAGATGTCAGTGCAACCACTATTAATGAGGAAATGAAACTTGCGGCAGTTTATGCTATTGCTGATTTAGCGTTAGCAGAGCAAAGTGAAGTCGTCAGTTCTGCCTATGGTGAGAGCGGTGTTTCCTTTGGACCTGATTACATTATTCCAAAACCTTTTGATCCTCGTTTAATTGTCAAAATTGCACCAGCTGTAGCTAAAGCTGCAATGGATAGCGGTGTCGCTACTCGTCCGATTGAAGATTTTGAGGCATATATTGAGAAATTAACCCAGTTTGTTTATAAAACCAACTTATTCATGAAACCTGTTTTTGCACAGGCCAAAGAAGATAAAAAGCGAGTTATTTTAACTGATGGCGAAGAAAAACGTGTATTACATGCAATCCAAGAAATTGCAACCTTAGGCATAGCCTATCCTGTCCTATTAGGTCGTACTCATATTATTGAGGAAAGTATTAAAAAATTGGGTTTGCAATTACAGCTCGGACGTGATTTTGAGATTATTGACATTGAAAATAATCCATACTACGAGGAATGTTGTGATACCTATTACAACAAATTAAAACGCCAAGGTATGACACCTACCGGAGCCAAACGAAAAATGCTCCATAATCCGACCGCACTTGGTGCAGTTTTATTGGAGCTTGGTAAAGTCGATGCGATGATTTGCGGATTAGTTGGACCATTTGCGGCACACTTGGCTACTGTTAAAGAGGTTGTTGGTGAAAAAGAACATGAAATTCCAGCTACGGTAAACGGACTGGTTTTGCCTACCGGTAATTTATTTATTGCAGATACTTTTGTGAACTCAAGCCCAACAGCCGAGGAACTTGCAGAAATCACGATTATGTCAGCCAAAGAAGTTCGTCGTTTTGGTATAGAGCCACAGGTTGCTCTTGTTTCACATTCAAATTATGGCTCAATTAATGACCCAAGTGCGGTTAAAATGCGGCAGGTTTTAGAGCTTGTGCGTGAAAAAGCACCGGATTTGATTATTGATGGTGAAATGCACTGTGATATTGCTTTATCGGAGAATTTACGTAAGGAAGTGATGCCTGACAGTCCTATTAAAGGGGCGGCAAACTTATTGATTATGCCCAACATGGAAACTGCCCGTATTAGCTTGAATTTATTACAAGGTACAGCAACACCAATTACAATTGGACCAATTTTAATGGGGGTGGAAAAACCGGCACATATTCTTACTTCTGCTTCATCAGTACGCCGTATTATTAATATGGTAGCCGTTGCAGCGGTAAAAGCACAGAATCGTTGAATGTTTCTTAATCTATTATAATAGCCCTATCTTACGGTAGGGCTTTTTAAAAAATTAAACTTTTAATGATCTTGATCAAATTTTTTGCTAGAATTCGCTGAGTTTATTATTCAGAATTTTTTATAGAAGGAAATTGTTATGGCTTACACTTTACCTGAATTAGGTTATGCTTATGATGCTTTAGAACCGCACTTTGATGCACAAACTATGGAACTCCATCATAGTAAACACCATCAAGCTTATGTTAATAATGCAAATGCAGCACTAGAAACTTTACCTGAGTTTACAGATCTTTGTCCGGGTCAATTAATTACCAAATTAGTCGAAGTTCCTGCTGATAAACGTACTGCTATTCGCAATAATGTTGGTGGGCATGTAAATCACAGTTTATTTTGGAAAGGTTTAAAAACAGGTACAACTTTACAAGGCCCATTAAAAGACGCTATTGAGCGTGATTTTGGTTCAGTAGAGAGTTTCCAAGCTGAGTTTGAGAAAGCCGCTGCAACTCGCTTTGGTTCCGGTTGGGCTTGGCTAGTATTAAATCAAGGCAAATTAGAAGTTGTTTCTACCGCAAACCAAGATAGTCCATTAATGGGAAAAGAAATTGCCGGTTGCGAAGGTTTCCCTATTTTGGTATTGGATGTTTGGGAACATGCTTACTACTTAAAATTCCAAAATCGTCGTCCAGATTATATCAAGGCATTTTGGAATGTGGTGAATTGGGATGCTGCTGCTGAACGCTTTGAGAAAAAAATTAACAATGCTTGAAGATAATTTCTAATTATTTTCAATTTTATCTATATAGTTATTTTTTCTTAAAGAATGTGTAAAAAAAGAGATTTTTTAATCTCTTTTTTTAGTTTAATTTTTGATAGAAACATTTCCTTTTCGGTAACTTATTCTTCCAAAGTAACTTTACCGATATAGCCTAAATTACGATAACATTGAGCATAATCAATACCATAGCCGACAACAAATTCATCAGGAATAGTAAATCCAACCCATTCAACAGGAACGTCTACCTCTCGGCGAGATGGCTTATCTAATAGAGTACAAATTGCTAATGAATTAGGCGAACGTAGCAATAAAATCTCCCGCACTTTTTCTAAGGTATATCCTGTATCAATAATATCCTCAACAATCAATACATCTTCATTTTTAATATCGCCATCTAAATCTTTAGCTATTCGTACATCATGATTAGTTGTCATTTCATTCCCATAACTGGAAGTAGTCATAAATTCAATTTCAATCGGTAATTTAATTTCTCTTACTAAATCAGCCATAAACATAAATGAACCACGTAATAATCCAACAACTACCAATTTATTTACGTGTTTATGCTGATAGAATTGTGTAATTTCTCTACCTAATTCTTGAATACGTGAACGTACATCTTCCTCAGTAATTAAAACGTCAACATGATGTTTTTTCATCTTCATTCCTTAATAAAATTTATCGCCGATATATTCTAACAAAAAAGCTGAAGTTTAAACATCAGCTTTTTTAGGACTTACGAGAAGCCACGATTTACACCACTTATTTGGTAGGTTCAAATAGGTAACATACAATAAGTAAAATTCATTACGCAATAAATAGAGCGTTTTATTTTCACTCTACTTTTAGACAAACTCATTTATCAAAACAAGTCTTTTAGTCTTTCACTAGCTCGGCGAGCTTCTCCTTTATGTTGTAATTTATTCAATTGTCTTTCTAATTTTTCTTCAACTTCGTTAATTGCTTTGTACATATCATCAGACTCGCTACTTGCGAATAAATCGCCATAAGGCGTACCTATGGCAACTTCAACAGCAAAACCCTGCGGTACTTTATTTAAAATAAAATGCGGATTAATCAATTGAGTTTGCCATTTTCCTAATTTAGCAAGTCTTTCCTCTATATGTGAACGGATTGCAGGGGTGATTTCCATTTGTTTACTTGTGATATTTAGAGTCATAGCTTTTACCTCTTTTGCTTATTGATGAGCGTTTCCACTCAGAAAAATTCTTAGTTACAAAATAGTCCTCTTAGCAGGAGTTTTCAAGGTGTTTTTTCACTTTTTAGGAATAAAAATGAAAAAGTATGATCTACTTATCATATTTATAAAAAATCACTTTTATTTTTATTTGAGGTTGATATGATGGTCTGATGTAGAGAAATTTAAAGGGGCCGTCAGCCCCTTTAATTTTTGCTCAATTAGCTACATTATTTGGCTCAACAAATATTTGTTTCCTGCGAATAAAATAATCTTTAGTTTCATTGATCACAATATGTCGCAATCCAACTAAAGCAATTAAATTTGGAAATGCCATTAAACCATTCACAATATCAGCCAAAATCCAAATTAATTCCAGTTTAATAAAAGCACCACAGGCAACTAAAAGTATAAAAATTGAACGATAAACTTTGATACCTTTGACACCTGCCAGATAAACAAAACAACGTTCTCCGTAATAACACCAACCTAAAATAGTAGTAAAAGCAAAAAACAGTAACCCTACGGTTACAATTGTTGCACCAATATTATTTCCTAACCCTTGTGAAAATGCATAGTTAGTTAAAGCAGCTCCTGCCAATTCTTGTGATTGCCAAGCACCTGTTAAAACAAGCACGATACCTGTCATAGTACACACAACGAGAGTATCTAAAAAAGTACCTATCATCGAAATTAATCCTTGACGAACAGGTTCTTTAGTTTGAGCTGCCGCCGCCGCAATTGGTGCACTACCTAATCCGGATTCATTAGAGAAAATACCCCTTGCAAATCCTGATTGAATAGCTTTCAGAACAGTATATCCAAATACACCGCCTAATGCTGCTTGAGGATTAAATGCACTGTAAATAATTAGTCCAATAGCGGTTGGTACTTGTTGCCAATTTAGTATAAGAATTAACAAAGACGTAAGTACATATAAAACAGCCATAAAAGGAACGATAATAGATGCAACTGTTGAAATGCGTTTAACACCGCCTAAGATAATAAGTGCAATAAGTGCGGTAATAATGGTTGCTGTAATTTCAATAGATACGTTAAAGGTATCTTGCATAGCATGCGTGATTGCATTAATTTGAGGAAAAGTGCCAATGCCCAAAAATGCAACTAATACACCACAGACGGCAAAAAATTTGGCAAGCCATTTTATTCCTAAGCCTTTCTCAATATAATACATTGGTCCGCCACTCATAAAACCTTGTTTATCTCGCACCCGATATTTCACCGCTAATAAACACTCAGCATATTTAGTTGCCATTCCAAGTAAAGCAACTAACCACATCCAAAAAATAGCCCCTGGCCCACCGGCTTGCAAAGCAGTTGCAACACCAACAATATTTCCCGTACCTATTGTTGCCGCTAAAGCCGTACAAAGGGCTGCGAAAGCAGAAATATCCCCTTTTTTACTTACATGACGTTCTTTATCAAATAAATAATATAATGCACGAGGTAAGTAACGAATTTGAATAAATCCTAAGCGTAAGGTCAAGTAAAGACCTGTACCAAATAAAAGAAGAAGTAAGGGAGGTCCCCAAACAAAAGTATTGATAGACGATAAAATTATCTCTAATGACATAAGTATTCCTCGTAAAATAACGTGTGTTTACAAGGAGGCGAAAAGTTTTTGGGATAATAAAGAAAAAACGCTATGCAACGTTTCTATCCGAAAAGAATCTTTTGCCCCTGTCCTTTTGCCTGAGCGTTTGAAAAGCAGTAAAAAAACACCGCTCTTTTGCGCCTTCGGCGTCCATTTTGTGCATTGCACATTGGATCTCTCCAAGGGTTCGTCCAGTAACAGTCCTCGCCATCGCACCTGAAAGATTTTACCTCGTCGGTTTGGGGTCAATTCCCCATTCTCCAGCTACCTTCATTCGAACTATATTTTTATTTATCAAAATAAAAGTGGGCTGATTCTAACAAGCCCAAATTAAAATCTCAATATTCTTTTTATCTATTTATTTATCTATCCATTCATAACTCTCAATTTTCTTTAAATTCATCTTTCGGTAACAAGGTTATTTCTGAACCGGGAATAATCTTTTCTTCTGTAGCCCATTCACCTAAGTCGATTAATTGACAATGTTTGCTACAGAATGGACGAAATCGATTTTCCTCTGACCAAAGTACTTCTTTTTTGCAATTGGGACAGGCTACAGTAAATTTTTCATCAATCATTTTATATCCTCAAATTCTTCACTATTTCTAGAAATTATCTTCGCATAATGCAAATAAGTGCGGTGCAATTTTGCTACGCTTTGTTTTAAATTAGCCACGTTTTTTTCAAGGGGTAGATTATTTTCAATGACATCATCAGCAAAACTTAAACGCAACTCACGATTTACTTGCGACTGTATCATTTGTTTAATCAATTCAACCGAATGACTATCCCGCCGGCTTGCTCGTAAAATCTGGAGTTCAGGCTCTACATCAATTACCAGTACTCTATCGCATAATTTCATTAGCTTATTCTCAATGAGTAAAGGAACGACCCAAAGCACATAAGGATAATTAACAGAGCGTAATTGTTGCAGCATTTTTTCTCTAATTACCGGATGCAACAAATTATTTAGCCATAATTTTTCTTTTTCATTTTGAAATACCAATTTACGCAATTCAGATCGGTTTAACTCACCATTTTCCAACCGCACTTCTTCACCAAAATGAGCAATAATTTTCTCTAAGATTAAGGAATCTTTTGCTACGACATCTCGAGCGACAACATCGGCATCCACAATAGGTACGCCTAGTTCTGAAAAAAGATTCGCAATGGTACTTTTACCGCTACCGATACCACCGGTTAACCCTACAATATAAGCCATATTCTTCTTCCCCTAAAATTTAAGGAAGAATATCCTCCCTTAGAAAATTAAGCAAGTATACGATAATGGTTGAGAGACATAAGAACGGGGCAAAAGGAATAAATATTGTTTTTTTGTCTCTTGCATTAAAAACGACATATATTAATCCTGTGAGGCAGGCAAGAAAAATGAGCAACGGTAATTTTGTCCAAGATATAAAGCTCCCTAACCCTAACATTAACCAATAATCGCCACGTCCTAAAGCTTCATAACGATAGAATAATTTTGCAACAATGTAAATAAGATAAAAAACCGAAAAGCCTGATAAGCTACCAACTAAAGACTGCTCCAAAGTCAATGGGCTAATACCTTGATAAGCACCCAATAACCCTAAAATAAATAGGGCTTGGCATAAGGTTTGTGAAACGAGTTGGTATAGCCAATCCACTAAAACAAGGCAAAAAATTAAATAACTGCAACATGCTAACCATAAACCAACATAAATATTTTGTGGGAAATTTAAACATATATTACACCAAAGGCCACCACACAAAAAATACATAGAAAAATGACCGCACTTTTTCCGTCGTAAGATAGACATAGGCATCAAGTGCGGTGCATTTTCGGGGAAAATTTCGCAAAAAGTCGAGTAAACTTGTTTATTAATCTGAGCAGAAAATTGCCTGACATAAAGGTAAACCCATAAGCCACAAAGCCCACCAAACAACATATAAGCTAGATAAATCATTGAATTAAACTTCCCATATTAAAGATTGGTAAATACATACCTAACATAATCAAGCCTATTAATCCGCCAATGATCACCATCATAAACGGTTCTAACATTTGTGAAAGTAAATCAATTTGATGATCTAACTGTTGTTGCTGATTTTCTGCGATATGTTGCAGAATTAAACCTAGATTTCCACTCTTTTCACCAACTTGTAGCATTTGTTGTGTTTGTATAGAAAACAAATTACTGCTTACAGACTGAGAGAATTTATATCCTTGTTCGATACCACGTAATGTTAGCTTTACTTCATTAATTAACGTGAGATCTCCCTCAATCTTTTTCTGTATGTTGATAGAGTTTTGGGGAAGGAAAGAATATAGACTTTGTTGTAAAGGAATGCCTGAGTTGAGCATTAATCCTAAACTACGGCAAAAACTTATCGTTCTATTAAGCCGAATAATTTTATTTAACAACGGCACATGCGATAAAAACCAATCTTTTTTGAGTTGAAAACTATATGAATTGTGTAAACGTAATTTTATTAGATAAAAAAATAAAATAGATACCGCTATCATATGAAAAAAATACTGTTGTAAAAAAGAGGATATGTTTAACAATAGCTGCGTAAAAAAAGGAAGCTCGGATTGATTAGAACCGTACATTTCGGCAAATTGTGGCACGATAAAAATTAATAGAAGTGCGGTGAGAATGACAGAAATACTTAAGACTATCATTGGATAGAGTAAAATTTTTTGAATTTTGCGTTGTAATGCTAATGCCTGCTGACGATGTTCTGCTATTTGTTGGCAAACAGAGGCTAAATCTCCCGTCATTTCTCCAACAGAAATGAGTTGGCGTTCTTGATAAGAAAAATATAGACCTGATTGAGCCACAGATTGTGAAAAAGATAATCCTCCTTCAAGATTTTTTAAAATATATCTAACCCATTGATTTAAAGAAATATTAACACAATTTCTCAATAAAATTTGTAAGCTATCTTTTAAAGGAATTGAGGATTGTAATAACATTGCTAATTGAGTTAATAGATCACAAAATTCTATTTTTTTAGGCTTTTTATTCAGTTGCCAATGACGCTGTAAATATATATTGTTTAGCCCTTGTTGTAATAAATAGCGTTTGGCCTCTTGTACATTTTCGATAACAAGCATTCCAGCTTGTTTTTGCTGTAAAAAATTAGTGGCTTTCCAAGAAAATAGCTTCAAATTCTGCATATGTTTTCCTATTCGTTAAATAAAAAATAATTTTAATGGAATCAGGAAAAAACTTTTTTGCAAGTATCGTAGTTTTACGATCAAGATCGCAAAAGTGAACAATAATTAGTTAAAAATATAAATAAAAAAGACAACACCCCGAAAGTTGTAATGAGTTTAATAACGTGGAAACAATTTAGAATTTAATTGGTGGGCGATACCGGTCTCGAACCAGTGACCCCCTCCTTGTAAGGGAGGTGCTCTCCCAACTGAGCTAATCGCCCGATAGAATCGAATCGCTTTTCAGCTATCGGATTTGACTTAAAGTCAAATGGGAAATCCGGCTAAAGTGGTGGGCGATACCGGTCTCGAACCAGTGACCCCCTCCTTGTAAGGGAGGTGCTCTCCCAACTGAGCTAATCGCCCCTTAAGCCAATATTACAATACAAAGTTCACTATAGAATAGTGGTGGGCGATACCGGTCTCGAACCAGTGACCCCCTCCTTGTAAGGGAGGTGCTCTCCCAACTGAGCTAATCGCCCTTGTATTGTGCGAGGTGCATTATAAGAATTATCAAAAAACAGTCAATGATTTTTTATGGATTTCTATTTAACTGTCTTAAAAATAAACATAATTTTAATTTTTTCTTATGAAATTAAATAACTCATTGTACAATAAGCACCGTTTTATGATTGATTAAATAAAGGCAAAATGAATGAAATTAGAACCACTTTTTAATTTAGATCCCAATACTAAAGTTCGTACACGTTTTGCACCAAGTCCAACAGGCTATCTACATGTTGGCGGTGCAAGAACCGCACTTTATTCTTGGTTGTATGCCAAGCATAATCGAGGAGAATTTGTATTACGCATTGAAGATACGGATTTAGAACGTTCAACCCCTGAAGCAACAGCGGCAATTCTAGAGGGAATGGAATGGCTTAATTTAGCGTGGGAACATGGACCGTATTTTCAAACAAAACGTTTTGAACGCTATAACCAAGTAATCGATCAGATGATTGAGCAAGGATTGGCTTATCGTTGTTATTGTACTAAAGAACGTTTGGAAGACCTACGTCATAGTCAAGAGCAAAATAAACAAAAACCTCGCTATGATCGCTACTGCTTACATCAAAGTGAATACCCGGTTGATGCACCTCACGTTGTCCGTTTTAAAAATCCGACGGAAGGTACAGTTGTTTTCGATGATGCCGTTCGTGGGCGTATTGAAATTAGCAATCGTGAATTAGATGATTTAATTATCCGTCGCACAGACGGTTCGCCAACCTATAATTTCTGTGTCGTTGTCGATGATTGGGATATGGGAATTACGCATGTTGTCCGTGGTGAAGATCACATCAATAATACACCTCGCCAAATTAATATTCTTAAGGCATTGGGAGCACCAATTCCAACTTATGCTCATGTCTCTATGATTAACGGTGATGATGGTCAAAAATTATCTAAGCGTCATGGTGCGGTAAGTGTTATGCAATATCGAGATGAAGGTTATTTACCTGAAGCACTAATCAATTATCTTGTTCGTCTAGGATGGGGACATGGTGATCAAGAAATTTTTAGTCGAGAAGAAATGATAGCACTTTTCGATATTCATTCGGTTAGCAAATCAGCAAGTGCATTCAATACTGAAAAACTACAATGGCTAAACCAGCATTATATACGTTCTCTGCCGGTAGAGCAGGTCGCAACCCATCTAGCATGGCATATGAAAAAACACGGCATAGATTATAGCAATGGTCCGAACTTAGCTGAAATTATTCCTGTTTTAAGTGAACGTTGCAAAACATTAAAAGAGTTAGCCATCTCAAGTCGTTATTTCTACCAAGATGTTGAAAACTATGATGAAAAAGCTGTTGCTAAAAACTTCAAGCCTGAAGCGATTAAACCGTTAGCTAAATTGGCAGAAAAACTCACCGCACTTTCAGACTGGACAGTTGAAAATATTCATGAAGTAATGAGCCAAACCGCCCAAGAGCTTGATATCGGTATGGGTAAAGTAGGAATGCCATTTAGATTGGCGGTAACTGGTTTGGGACAATCACCATCAATGGATATTACAGCGAAATTGGTTGGTAAAGATCGCACAATTAGCAGAATAAATAATGCAATTGCGTTTATTCATACACAAAATGTTTAATATTTAATCTAGTAAAAAAATATTTAATATTCTATATTGACAGCACAAGTGGCGGAATTTATCATAGCCGCCACATTCGATTTACGGGGATATAGCTCAGTTGGGAGAGCGCTTGAATGGCATTCAAGAGGTCGTCGGTTCGATCCCGATTATCTCCACCAAATTTTCTAGCCTTATCAATTCATTGTTTATTGATGAGGCTTTTTGTTACCACTTAAAAAGTCCTGAATTTCTACCGCAATTTCACGATGACTCTGTTGTCCTTTGATAATTTAATCTTCGTAAATTCAATTTGAGCAATACTCTACCTCATTTTTATTATGCAACGAAAACCGACTTTAAATTTGAATGAATTGCTTTAAAGGATTCACTTGATATTCAATTGCCTGCGTCAGTTTTTTTGAAACAAACCGGTTATCTTGCCACATAAAATATTGTGTTTGTTCAATATGTTGATGACAAAAAAGTGCAAAATAAAAAGGCAACTCAGCCGTAAATATGAGCTTTCCCGTTGGGCAATAATCGGAGTGAAGTAATAATTTCTCCGGTTCATGCTTGACTTCCGATAATTTGACAATACCTACGCCCTGCGATTTCAACAATGCCTCTCGTCCGCACCAAATTTGATAAAAACGTGCCTCGCAAGGCTTTTGTTGAAACCAAATCACCTCTTGCCGTCTGGCAAAATGCTGTAAAAGTGCGGTGTAATTTCTTGTTTTTTTGACAAACTCAATATCAATTCCTACTGCACTTTTATCATTATTTTCATCAACTTGTAAAACAACTGCTACCCAATCATCAGAATGACTGATATTAAAATCAATATTGTCTTGTAAAAAGTAAGGACGATTGGATGGAGAACACTTAATATCACCTAAAAGTGCGGTATTAACACCAGCTTTTTGTAACAATTGCCACAATAAAAAATGTGCTAAACGGCGACAATGATAACGTTGCTGCACAGGTTTATAGTTACTTGCTGAATGCGTTAGGTTTTTATTTAGCAACCGCAAAGGTATTGTTTCAAAAGGATAATATTGTTGAATATTGCCCCAAGCGACGAACGTTGTCATATTTATTCCATAAAAAGACTTGAACACATCAGAAACAATCAATTTCTATACTGTTGAATATTTGCCATTCTTAAAAGGCAAATTTTATTTTGTTCTTTTTCCGGCAATTGACTTAATTTATTTTTATTTTGTTTAAACTTGGTCAGTTCAGAACTTGATAGGGAAAATTGTGCCATATTTTTTTCCAGTACACTAAAATAACGCTGGCAACTTGATGATAAATTGGTTGTGGTACAAGCAGTTAGCCAAATAACAGTTCCAAAGAAGATAATTTTTTTCATCAACAATCCTTCAATAAAAAGTCAATAAAACCCGACTTCGAATTATACGTGAAAATAATATTTTTAACATTTTTAATTACTTGACATCCTCCCCCGCCTAAAGGCAGGGGATTCCTACTAGCTCCCACAGCAAGCTGTGGGCTACTCTCGGTGGGTTTCTACTGCTGATCTCTATTGAGATTCACTTCATAGACGCTTCGGGTATGTCCTACCCTGATATTTATTATGCTTGGACTATTGCTTGCCCACGTGTGAGAACATTCATTGCTCCCACTACATCGGCATTTTCTGTATAGCCACATTCTACACATTCAAAATGAGCTTGAGTTTCACGGTTTTCTTTTGCAATATGCCCACAACAAGGGCAAGTTCGACTAGTATTCTGTGCTGGAACAGCAACTAAAAATCCGCCAAGCCATTGCGTTTTATAGTCTAGCTGTCGTCTAAATTCAAACCGAGATTGATCCCGTATTGAACGGTTTAAGCCTGATTTCTGTTTCACATTTTTTCCGTGTGCTTCCACTGTGCCTTTTGCCGATTTGGACATATTCGCAACTTGCAAATCTTCAACGTAGATCATTGCGTGGTTTTTGCTGATTTGGGTTGAGATTTTGTGCAAAAAATCTTTTCGGCAGTTAGCTATTTTATGGTGTAATTTGCCGATTTTTTCTTTCAGTTTTTGCCGGTTTTTACTGAACTTCACTTTATTTTTAAGCTGTTTTTGCAGTTTGGCTAACTTACCTTTGTAGGTTTTAAACGCATTTATCGGCTCAAAAAATTCGCCATTGGAAAGGGTTGCAAAGCGTGCAATGCCCATATCAATGCCGATTTCTCCGCCTTTATGCATCGGGATTTCATGTTCAAATTCCGTTTGAATGCTCACAAAAAAGCGACCGCACTTTTGGCTGACGGTAACATTTTTCACTTCGCCCACAATTTCACGACTATTACGATAGCGAACCCAACCGATTTTCGGCAGATACAAGCGGTCGTTTTGTGGCTGAATTTTGCAGCCTTGCGGAAAACGAAAGCTCTCTTTTATGCCTTTTTTCTTGAATTTTGGGAAGTCTGCACGCTGCTGAAAGAAATTTTTGAACGCACTTTCAAGATCTTTTAACGACTGTTGCAACACTTGAGAATGGCATTCTTTGAGCCAAATTAGCTCTTTTTTCCATTGCGGAAGTAGAGATGTTAATTTTGAATAGCTGAATTTTTGATTATTGTCTTGTTCATATTGCTCGTTCTGCCAAGCTAACGCCCGATTAAACACAAAACGGGAACAACCGCAAAATTGTTTGATTTTGCGGATTTGTTCTCCATTTGGTCTAATCTCAAATTCAAACGCTTTACGAATTAACATTACTTAGCATACAATGAAAAAATTATGCTTATAATACTCTTGGTCTATGAAAAAAGAAACAGAGATTAGACGTGGTCGCCACGTTGTTTTTAACTTACACGTTTATTTACTTGTTGAATATCCACCGAAAGTGGCTATATCAAACCTTGTGAACAGTTTAAAAGGCGTTTCAAGCAGAATGATTAGAAAGAAAAACTATCCGAGTATTCGCAAAAAATTATGGAGAAATCAACTTTGGTCTCCGTCTTATTTTGCAGGTAGTTGCGGTGGTGCACCCATATCTATTATTCGCCAATACATTGAGCAACAACAAACACCTGATTAGTTAGGTTTGAAACGGCTATGCCGCTTGTGCCTTATATCCACGCCCTCAAGGACGTGGTTTTACGGCACTGTCTGATAAAACAGGAGAGTTTCCTTTTTTGTTTAGATTGAATTTAGACACTCATATTCTAAACGGGAAACTCTCACTTTTTATAGTACATGGTCGGATCAAGTCTTTTAACTCAACAAACTATTTACTCGCTTAATAAATGCGGTAGGATTTTCTAATGAACCACGTTCAGCAAGCATTGCTTGCTCAAGCAGTAATTCAATCCAATTTGCAAATTCGTCTTCATCAGCCAAATCTGCTACTTTTTTCACTAAATGATGTTCAGGATTAAGTTCAAACGTATATTTTACTTCAGGAACAGGTTGTCCAGCCGCAGCAAATAATTTTGCCATTTGCGTGGTCATTTGATCATTATCAGTAGAAACCACTGCTGGGGTATCCGTTAAACGATGCGTTAAACGCACATCTTTTACTCGTTCTCCCAACAAGGTTTTTACTCGTTCAATAAACGAACTAAAGGTTTTATCCTGCTCTTTTTGCTCTTCTTGTTCCTTGTCCGCCAAATCGCCTAAATCCAAATCCGCTTTAGTAATCGGTTGTAATTGCTTACCGTCAAATTCAGTTAAATAACTTAACATCCATTCATCAATTCGATCAGACAACAACAATACTTCAATATCTTTCTTATTGAACAGCTCTAAGTGCGGTGAGTTTTTAGCAGCAATATAACTATCTGCAGTGATGTAATAGATTGCCTTTTGCCCCTCTTTCATACGAGCAACATAATCTTCCAAAGAAACGGTTTGTTCTGAGCTATCATTTTTACTGGAAGCGAAACGCAATAATTTGGCAATATTTTCTTTATTCGCAAAGTCTTCTGATGGACCTTCTTTCAAAACCAAACCAAATTCTTTCCAGAATTGTAAATATTTCTCCTCGTCATCTTTGGCTAATTTTTCCAGCATTTGCAATGAGCGTTTGGTCAATGCTTTACGTAAAGCAGCTGTCACTTTATTATCTTGTAAAATCTCACGAGATACATTTAGCGGCAAATCATTGCTATCAATTAAGCCACGCATAAAGCGTAAATAATTCGGCATAAATTGTTCAGCATCATCCATAATAAATACACGCTGTACATAAAGTTTCAAACCATGTTTATGCTCACGATTGAATAAATCCCAAGGGGCTTTAGACGGCACATAAAGCAAGCTGGTATATTCTTGATTTCCTTCAACTTTATTATGTGTCCATAAAAGAGGATCAGCAAAATCATGGCTTAAATGTTTATAAAACTCTTTATATTCCTCATCAGAAATCTCACCTTTCGATCTTGTCCAAAGTGCTTGAGCTTTATTAATTTTTTCCCATTTAATTCCCGTTTCTTTACCTTCTTCATCATATTCTTTCGCTAAAATTTCAACAGGCAAGCCAATATGATCAGAATATTTACCGATAATTTCACGTACACGCCATTCATTAGCAAACTCTTTTTCCTCTTCACGTAAGTGCAAAGTAATTTCCGTACCACGTTCTCTTTTCTCAATATCAGCAACAGAATATTCACCCTCACCGGCTGATTCCCACAACACCGCTCTATCTATCGGCTCACCTGCTGCTCTCGTTTTCACTGTTACTTTATCCGCCACAATAAATGCCGAATAAAAGCCGACACCGAATTGTCCGATCAACTGACTATCTTTAGCCTGTTCCTGTCCAAGTGCGGCCAAAAATTCTTTTGTTCCGGACTTAGCGATAGTGCCTAAATGATCTATCACCTGCTCTCTCGTCATACCAATACCATTATCGCTAATGGTTAACGTACCTTTTTCTGCGTCAAAACTGATCCGCACTTTTAAATCACCATCTCCTTCATATAATTCAGGTGCAGACAAGGCTTTAAAACGCAATTTATCCGCCGCATCAGACGCATTGGAAATCAACTCACGCAAAAAAATCTCTTTATTTGAATAAAGAGAATGAATCATCAATTGTAAAAGCTGTTTAACTTCAGACTGAAAACCACGAGTTTCTTGATTTGTTGACATAATATTTCCTTTTCCAATAGTGAAATTAACAAACAGCGAAAATATAAGTTCGGAAATAAAGATTTCAAGCTTATAGATAGAAAAAGTGCGATAAAAAATACCGGAAGCCACTTGAACTGCTAATCCATTGCAACAATTTTTCGTTGCCGACAAATAGCATATTTGTCTTCCATTAGACTTTTTTCTTTTTTTGGAATGTCAAGCTGCCTGAACCTGCATAACAAGACTTCAAGCAGCTATTTATACGAACAAATCATCTCAACTGTTTTTTAAACAGCTTGCAGACAGTTTTTTAATTAAAACTTCATTTCCATACTCACGGTAAAGTTTCTGCCCGGTGCGGCAAAACGTGCTGAACGTGTACCTAGGTCTTGATTGACCGCATTGGCAGCGGACTGACGCACACTTTCCCATGTACTATATTTACGATTGGTTAAATTATAGATACCGGCTCTCAACGTGAATTTTTCTTTCCAAGTGTAGTATGCCGTCAAATCATAAATATACCAAGCGCGAGTGCGTTTGCTGTTGATCGTCCGTTTAATGCTGCCACCCTTGCCGAACACTTTTTCGCCGACCACTTCGTCACGTTGTTTGGCTTGAGAGTAGGTGCCGCTTAAATTAAGGCCCCATCTGCCCTCAGGGTCATCATAGCCGATACTTGCAATAATACGTCCCGGTTGCACGGCTTCCAATGTCGGCTCAGACACATTGGTAAAATTGTCGTGCAATTTGCGTGCTTTGATATTGATACGGTTGTAAGCAAGTGTGGAATACAAGCCTTCAGGCAGCCTATCGCTGATGCCTGCCCAGTAGATTCTACCCAAGATATTGATACCGTTGAGTTTGACATCTTGGGTGTTGTAAAAATCGGTTACATAACCCAATCCCTCGACATGTTTATCTGCACGGGCAAGCAGGTTTTTATAGTTGTTTTGGAAGAAACTGGTCTCTATCACACCAAAATCTCCCTGAACGGCCAAACCAATTTCTTGGTTAAAGGCTTTTTCGCTTTTCAACGGTTTACGGCTCAAGAACTCTTTTTGTGTGAGTGGATTGTCTTTACCAGAAGCCCCCGTACGCACGCCGTACAGCTCATAAAAAGCGGGGACACGGAAACCGCTGGACACACGGTAAGACACGACAAAGTGGCGGGTCGGTTTGAGGCTCACGCCCGCATTCCACGACCAGTTGTGGTAGTTGCCACCTTTGGTCCACGGGTCATTCGAGCGGAAGGTATGGTTGTCGTACCGCACGCCCAACCCCAAGTCTGCCCATTCACCAAAGGCAATATGGTTACGCAAGGCAAGGTAATACTGTCTGCCCGTAATCACACGTGGCGAGCAGTCGCGGTTATCGCCCGCTGTCGCATTACACCCATCGACAGTTTTTAATTCCGGCGTGTTTTTACGTCTATATACGCGAGGTTTGTTATAAGAACCATTGCCGAATTGTAATTTATCCTCAGGGGTCGTATCTGTTTTAAAGGCACCTTTATCATCATACGCTTTTATTTCCTCATACGGCGGCAAGGTGACATATTCAGCATATAAGTCGCCATGTTGTAAGGTGGAGCGATGTGTACCAAAGCCGGCGGCGATATTCACCTTATGCGTGGTAAAGCCCAGATTAAAAGTTTTTTCCCAATTGAATTGTCCCAGATTAAGAATTTCTTGATAATCGTTTTTCTCGGTACGGTAATTAGACCAAGGTTTGTCCAAGCTGGCACGGCAACGTGCCACATGAGGATAATCGGTGCAATACGTCCAATGGATACGGCTCGACAGTTTGAGATCTTGGCGGTCAATACTCAAGGTCAAGCTATCTGCCCAAGAATTTTTATCGGGATTCTCATAGCGGTAAAAAATACCCGAGCGATTTTTCGTATGGCGTTCATCAAAAAACTTACCCCGTCCGTACCGCACGCCACGCGCTTGATTGCCGGCATCATATACCAAACCGTCCAAAGGATTATCAGTCAACGTGATACCGAAATTACCTTTGTCCGTCTCATTTTTATCCAACGTTTGGCAACTGGATCCGCTGTGGCAGATATCCTCTTTCGTGTAATACGCCCGTTGCGTCATATCACGGATATCGTAACGCTGCTTCGTATGTTCCAACACCCCGCCGACATAATGGTTAGGCGACAAGCGGTAACCACCTTTCCAGAAGAAAGAGTGACTTTGGTAGTCCATCGGATTAGGGCTGATGCGGTCAGGACCCGTATAATCTTTGGCAGAGGCGGTACGTGTCGGATACGGCATTTTAGCAGCCTGTGCCTGCTCTTCGGGCGTCCAATTAGGATTGTTCTCCGGGGCACCCACCCTATTCGTCTTGGCCTTGGCATGACGACAACTCGGATCACTTAAATTAGAACATTCATCGGCAAGTATATAATACGCATTCGCCCGAACAGGCGTTCCGTTGCTGTTTTGGTCAACCTCATACCGATTAAAATACCCTTCCAATGGTTGGTAAGTATGTTGTATTTCTTCGGCGGCAGGATGCACGCGGGTTTCCTTACCTTTACGATGAGTAAAAATCGCCAAACTGTCAAAACCGCCGACACGGAACGCACCGGCAACGGATTGGATAAACTGGCTGTTTTTGCTGCTGTAAGCCGTTTTACTGTCCAAGCCCCAGTTTTGCCCCTCTTTAATCACATCATCAGCTTCTTTGGTACGAAACCCTACCGCACCGCCCAAAGCACCGCTACCGTATTCTGCCGAACTGGACCCCTTGCTCAATTCAATTGACTTAATATTCTCATATTCAATTTCATTAATCGCCCCGCCGTTGGCATCGGATTTCAAGGTAGAATACGACTGCGCCTGTCCCAAGCCGTCCACCAACATAGCCACGCGGTTTCTGTCAACACCACGCATTGCATAGCCTGACGTTGCACCACGTCCCTGCTCCACCACCGAAATACCGGGATCATAACGGATCAAATCGCGAATATTCAAAATCAGTTCTTTATCAATGTCTTCACTGCTTTTGACCACCTTACCCAAACCGGTGACTTCATTGTCATGTCTGCTGATCTCGTGTTTGGCTTGCACCTGGATAGCTTCTAACTCCAGCACTGCTTCTGTATTGCTACTCGGTGATTCAGTATCGGCAACCGCCTCAGTAAAAGGTAAAAAAATCGTGCTGATAGCCAATGTTATTGGCTTAAGTTTAAACAAAGGTTTTGTAGACATTTTTTTTTCATTCCGTGTGAGTAAAAGACGGATGGGTCATGCTTTCTCAACAGAGCCGAGCGATTTGCCACTGCAACATCACACCGTCAACAACGACAGGCGACGGATTTGACAAACTTTTTCAAGCAGGTTGACCATATCAGCAGATACCCATCCTGCTACCTGACATGTGTTTCAGGTAGCCCTAGAGTTAAGATTTCATTTCTATTTCGATGGTTCTTGGCGTTTCGCGCCGAACACCCCGCCGACTTTATCGCCTGCGCCATTCGATGTGATGGTACCGCCGATTTCATTTGCATTGGGACCGTAGAATGCGCCTGATATGTCAGCTGTGATATTCACTTTGGTACCGCCAGTTGTAGCTTTATTGTCTAGCGAGAAACCACCGTTTGTAGTTTTAGCCGTACCGGAGAAGCCGTTGCCTGTAATCGTGGCGTTTTCCATTGTGAGGGCGGGTTGAGTACCGTTGGCATCAAAAAACTTGCCTGTAACTGTCTTACCACCAAAATTAACATCAAATTCAGCACGGCTTTTACCACTATCGTTACGCGGATCACCGGCGTCAACACTGCCAACCTGTCCGTTGCTACTTAAAAAGTTGGCTTGCCAGGTGCCACGATAATGTACGTTTTGGTCTTTTTGCTTCATCATATCTGCCATCGGAGTACGTTCACCGGTTAAGAAAAGGTGTCCGTTTGTTAATTGGCTAATTGATGTGCCGTTATGCGTAGTTGCTGCACCGGCAGTGCTGTTTGAAGCACCGTTTGCTGTTGTTTGTTCCCCATAGCTGCCGAATTTCACATACACCAAATTACTGCAACATACGGTAACTTTGTAGTTTTTGTGCTTATCATGGTTTGTTTTGCTTAATTTGCTACCGTCTATGGTGGTGATGAAATCATTCTTGCCTGTGTTGCCAGCGCCCGTCGTACCGGCATTACTTTCCGGCACCAAAGGAAACTGTCTGCCGTCCAACACTAAATAGCTGGCATTGCCGAACGTATCCATCGTTTCTTTTTTTAATTCATTCCTATCCGTGCTGATTTTAACGGCATCAAAGCGGGTTTCTAGTTTTTCATCGCCTTTACTTTCACGTTTTGCACCAAAGACGACAAACAGGGAATTATCATCGGTCAAGAATTTACCTGCCAGTTCCTCGGCTTTAGGACCAAAGAAACCGCCCTCGAGATTCTTAGGAGAGTTTTTACCAAAGATAGTGTGACCACTTTCTGTTGCCGTTGCAGAGCCACGAAAACGGTTGCCTTTGATATCAGCATCAATTTTGTAGCGTTCTTTAATTTTTTGATCAGAAACATGAGCCGGACCATTGCTAGTTAGAGAGCCTGTTAACTTCTTGCTGCTGAAATCCGCGTTAAATGTAGCCGTTAACCCCATTGGTTTTTTAGTCTCTTTACGATTAAGTTCCAAATCCAGTGAAGTCGCTCCTGAAGAGACGCCTGGCGTAGAAGAGAAATTACTGGTAGTAAAATCTTCAGGTAAGTCCTTACGGTCTTTATCGGCATTACTGACAAACTCCCAATGACCTTTATATTCAACAATGTGGGTAGGCAAGATAGTTGTAGGTTTATGCCCTTGATAGAAGACATATCCTGTAAATCCAGGTTGAAACTCAAGTTTTCTTTTTTCCCTGTTGAATTTGAATTTACTTTCACCCACTACATAACCAAAACGAACATACTTAAAATCTTGTTGGTCGTGAGAATAGCTAACCTGTTGTGGCAAATTATTTGCTTCTGGCTTTAATATTTTATCTTTGTCTTCTTTGATTTTTCCGGTGTAAATTTTCATTACCTCTTCTAAAGGATAACCAATGGCTTTGACTTTATCTGGCGCAATAGTGATACTGGATGGTTGTGTATCATCAAGAAAATTCCTACGCGGAATTTCTGTGGCATAACCTAGGGCGGGTTGGTTGATTTCTTCTACTGTTTCTTGCTGCCGTTGTTCGGTCGGAACATCTTGATAAGTAGGGCGGGAACTACCTGAGGAGGAGGAGGGGGGGTATGCTCGACGTCGTCTAAATCAAAGCCACCTTTGCCGGAAGAGCAGGCAGAGAGCAAAGCCACACTCAAGACCGAAAAGCCTAATAATTTGAAAGAGGTCATTTACCTATATCCTTTCTTGTATTATATAAAATATGCAAATAAGAATTGTTATTATATGTATTTTTTTAAGGAATGTAAACAGTTTTTAACACGCCCACGCTGCTGATGGATTCCTTAAACAGCCGCTGTTTGTTGTAACGATACAGCACTCGGAACGATTAAGACGTGCGATTTTGGTCGATCTGAGGGCGGGCAATCATTTCCAACAACGTTAGCTGACGGTTTTTACCTTGCGAGATTTTCTCTTTAAATTTAATTTTTTATCTAATCGTGCCGTAAAAACTTCTCTGCGATATTTTGTCACGAAAACCAAATGAACGTGTCAGTTAAAAACAACGTGTCGACCACGTCTAATCTCTGTTTCTTTTTTCACCTATATTGCAAATTCTGTATAAATGTATTACAATGTAATACAAAATGAAAGGAAATTTTACTATGGCTATTTCAATAAGATTAAACGCTCAAGACGAGCAATTATTTAAGTCCTATGCAAAAACAAATAATATTACGCTATCCGAACTGTTCAGGAATGCCGTTTTTGAAAAAATCGAAGATGAATATGACCTTGCAGTATATCGTGAGTCTTTGGAAGAATACAACAAAACCCCAATGAGTTATTCTCACGCAGAGGTATGCAAGATGTTAGGAATTGAGTGATGTACACTTTACGGTATAGTGATAAGGCGTTGAAGCAACTATGCAAGCTTGATAAAGGCACACAAAAGTTGATTTTGACTTGGATAGCAAATAACTTAGAGAACTGCGAAAATCCAAGAATAAAAGGCAAAGGACTTACTGGGAATCGAAGTGGAGAATGGCGGTATAGAGTAGGCGACTATCGGATTATTTGTGATATACGAGATAGTGAATTGATAATACTTGCCTTGTCTATTGGACACAGGAAAAATATTTATTAGGCAAATAGTTTTTAAATAGCCCAGAGCATTCTTTTCATCTTCAATAATCAACCCCTTCTCTTTCAGCAAAGAGAGCTGCTCATTAAAATCTTTCCAAGTTTTTTGTTCTTTCATTTTTCCTTCTGCTGTGATGATTAAGCATTTGTCCTAAAAGATTGAGTGAACAGCCTCCTGTATTCAAAACTGCTTATTAATTTCCAGAAACAGGCGCTGTTTGTTGTAACGAAACAACGGTATGTTACTATCCGTTTTAGTGTATGACCATGTTAACCGTGGTGTTAAACCTTGCCAGTGTACGGCTCGATGCCATACACTGACCTGTACGCCCAACTCTCGATTACGTTGGGTTTTGTTGAAAAAGCCTGCACTGCGATAGTTTTTTTTGCCATAAGAAGTAATTAAGCGTGTGGAAAGTCCTTTCCAGTCTTGCAACCAGCCTGCCCGTACCCCGATACGGTCAAAAGAATCATCGCCATCTCGTGCGTTGTTGCGATGCCAGTCTATTCCTCCAAACCAAGCTTGACTCGGATTGTGTTGATACACCGCCGATAAAGAAACAAAGTGCGTATTACCGTTTAAATGCTTACGTGTCCGATAACGATTTTGTGCCGTCTCAGCTGTCAGACTCCCCTGCCATTTGGGGCTAAAAGTGTGGGTTGCTTCTAGTGCAATACCTCGACTGTTGGAAAAACGTCGTAAGGTCTCATTGCCTTTCTTGCCCCCTGCATACCACGCTTGCTCAAAAAATGGCAGAACAGTAATGCTATTTCTCGCATTTTGATAACCGATACCCATTGAAGCACGTACATTAGCTTCATTGAAGCGTTTGTTGTTCCAATAAAATTTACTGTTGCTGTCTAAACGCCATTCATTAAATAACCCATTTTTCCAAAACCATTTTTTGTTTATGCCTAGATTGACAGCTAACCCTTGACCGGACTCAGCCTGATCACCTCGCCAACCTCCGCCCAGATCAGGATTTTTGGGAGCGTTGTTAATATTTTTGTCGTTAATATAGGTAGTGTTGCCACTGAATTGCCAACGGCTTTGCCGTTTGATATACAGCAAAACTGATTCAATTTCTTGGGCAAGTCCGGCGGGTAGCTGATTTTCGCTTTGCACCTTGCGAAACTGAGCTTCTGCCGCATCGAATTCTTTATTGGACAAGAGGGCGGCGGCGGTCTGTAAACGCAAAACCGACCAATCAGGTTGTTGTGCCAAGGCTTGGCGGTATAAACGCACGGACTGTGTATATTGATGACGCCAACGCGCAATCAAGGCTCTTGCCCAAAGGTGAAAAGTCGGGTCTTGCAGGTTTTCAGGCAACTTTTGATAGTGCGGTAACAGCAAAGAGGCATTCTCACCATTACCTTGCAATAAAGCCGCTATCAATGCACGCTCAAGTAAATCAGGATGTTGCTGTAACTGGCTTTCGCTTAATGCAACCGTTTGCTGTGGCTGAATGTTCGGCACAACGGTTTGTTTAGGTTGTGTCGGCAAGGCATCTTGAATGTTTTCACGTACCCGCTCATCTGCAATGCGGTGATCGTCCAAATGTTCGTTCGGACTTTTGGGAGTGTACGCCAGTACGGAAACCGGAAAAAGAAGAAGAATGGCTGATAAAGTGAGTTTCATTATTTCAATCCTTTTTTATAGCATGGATAGCCGAATTTGGGGTACAAGTACGTAACCGGTAGCGGCTATGCAAGCGACATTCCGGAATACGCATAGACACTGAGCCTGCCACAGCCTAAATCAAAATGGCAATCATTATTATAGATAATATTACGTATTTTACCAAGGTGTTTTCTGCTATTGTTTGGATATCAATACGGCTTTCTATCGGTTCACGGATTTCATGCGAACGATTTTTCTCACGAAATCCCTGACCACTTGTACCATTGGGAAATAAAACTTTTGAGACACCGCCGACAATTTTCATTCGCTTGTCCGGCTCTTCAATACTCAATGATTTAGCGTGTTCGGATAATCCGCTATCGATTTCAGTCGGAATTTCACGGATTAAACATGACCCAAATCACCAAAGATCGTAGCAAGCCGGTACATCTGTGGCACTGATTTACGGCACGGTTAGATAAAGCCGGCTTTGGTTGTTTGATTCACGATCTTGATCCTTGATTAAAAACAGCAATTTCCGCTTCACTTAATGGGCGAAACTCGCCATCCGATAAATTGTCATCCAGCATGATGACACCAATTTTCCAACGGTGCAAATCGACCACTTTGTTGCCCAGTGCGGCAAACATTCGTTTGACTTGATGATAACGTCCTTCGCTGATGGTTAAATTCACATTGTAGTCATCTAAGATTTCAAGCGTTGCCGGTTTAGTTGGCGTTTTTTCGCCGCGCAATAAAATGCCTTTTTCGATTTCCGCTTGATAGAAGTCTTCTACCGGATCGGCAAGGGTGACGAGATAGGTTTTGTCGCAGAGGTGTTTTGGCGAAGTTACGCGGTGTGACCATTGTCCGTCGTCGGTAAGTAAAACCAATCCGGTCGTATCTATATCCAATCTGCAAATACCCCTTTCTTAAAAAACTTTAAAATCAAGTTAAGAAGGCGTATTTACAAATTAGGTATTATAAATTACTGTGCTGCCATTTTCGCTTTTTCAATCAACTCCTTTTGTGCAGCCTCATCTAATACTTGGTTCCGCTCTTTTTCAACACAGATTTTTTCGTACATCTTAAAGAATGGATAGTAGATTAAAATATCGAGAATAATCAGTGCAATACTTAATACCGGTGCCCAAATATCCCCAGCGGACACCAAGTAAGCACCAATCGGAGCAGGGGTTGTCCACGGTGCCATTAAGTAAATGCGATGGATTAAATCAAAATCCAAAATTAGATAGGCAATGATTGAATTGGCTAATGGTGCAAAAATAAGTGGGATAAAGAAAAGTGGGTTTACGACCATTGGTACACCATACACAATCGGTTCTCCGATAGAGAAGAAAGATGGCACCAAACCGATTTTACCGATAGAACGCAAATGTGCGGATTTACTACGTACCAGCAAAAAAGCTAACGCAATAACACCGCCTGATGCACCGTGCACGATATAGAAATCCCAAAATGAGTTAGTGATGATAAAAGGTAGCGGTTCGCCAGCTTGAAAAGCCGCCAAATTTGCTGCCATGTTTTGCAATAGAAACGGTGTCCAAAGTTGCATTAACACTAGTGACCCATTAATTCCTAAAAACCAAAGTAAGTGAGTAGCAATAACAAACAAGCAGATTGCACCTAAGGAATCACTTACGGCAATCAACGGTGCCATAACGTCCATAATCAACTGTGGAATGTTACGACTCGAATACTCTTCCACCCAAATAGAGAACGGATAAATTGTTACTAACACTGCTAAAATTGGGATGACGATATTCAGTGATTCCGCAACTGCATATGGAACTTCTTTCGGCAACCGAATTTTGATTTTTAAGAACTCTAGCAAGCGAGTCATTTCAACAGTATAAATCGCAATAAAGATCGCTGAGAATAGCCCGATACCGCCAAAGAATTTGATGTCCATTGCACCATCTTTCACCGGTGCAGCCACCAGTAAGAAGGTCATCACAGACAAGAATGTCGCCGGCAGTGGTTCACGTTTATACGCTTTCGCTAAGTTGTAAGCGATACTGGCTGAGGTAAACAACGAAATCGCATTAAACGACATTTGGAAGAAGTTCCAACCATATGGACTTGCCCAGTTAGCAAAACGCCACCATGCTTGACCAAACGCATTCGTGGTATTTTCATCAAACGGTGGAATGAGCAAAATCATAATAAAACTACCGACAATCAAGAATGGTAGCACTACAATAAAGCCATCACGAATAGCAGAAATGTGCGGTTGGTTTTCCATACGACGGGCAACCGGTGCCACGTTCGTATTCATAAAATCAATAAATCGATGTGAGATAGACATAATTATTTTTCTCCATCAACAATTTTGAAGCCCAACACATACCAATCTGCTTGGTAGTTGTTGATGTGTAATACTCGACCTGCTGCGGTTTGCTCCACGGCAAAATCCAGTGCCGGATTGAGTGCTTGTAACTCGCCGAATACGGAAAGTGGCAAACTGGTTTTGCCTTCGGCTAAACCATCAATATAGAGATAGAGATCTTGGCCGACTTTGGTGTAACGCACGGTTACACCGTTTACAGTTTCGGGGGAATATTTACTGCAACGGGAGCGATAAATCCCTTCACCGTTTTGCTCCAACCATTTACCCAAAGCGAGTAGGCGTTCAACTTGCTCTTGTGGAATAGTACCGTCTGCTTTTGGGCCGATGTTGAGCAACAGGTTACCGTTGTCTGCCACGGTTTCTACTAAGAGCGAAATCAGATCTTTCACTGAAATCAAGTGGCTTTCATCTTCCACTTTGTTGTAACCAAATGATAAGCCCATACCACGGCACATTTCCCATTTTTTATCACGCGAAGCCACGCCGTGTTTGTACTCTTTTGAGGTGAAATCGCACCAGAGCTTGTTCCAACGGTCATCAACCACACCGTGTGGCACGCTGTTGTAGTAGTGTGCAAACAAGTGCGGAAGCATATGTTCACCGGCTTTCGGCCAGCCGATGTCATTCCAAAGTACATCAGGTTTATATTTATCAATCAGCTCAACCACTTGTTTATAAGCGTAATCGGCGTATTCATAGGTTGGGCAAGCATTGGAAAAGTTTTGACTCTCGGTGAAAATCGGTGCAGAAGAGTAGGTCCAGTCTATAATACCAGAGTAGTAAGCTCCCATTTTCAGCCCTTTTTCACGCACATTATCAGTCAGCTCGCCCATCAAATCACGTTGTGGACCAACTTCAGTGCAGTTGAAATCGGTATATTTACTCGGATATAAGCAAAAACCGTCGTGGTGTTTAGTCGTCAGAACCACATATTTTGCACCTGCTTTGGCAAACAGCTCCGCCCATTCGGCAGGTTGCCACTTCTCCGCTTTCCATTGTGGAATAAACTGTTCATAACTGAAATCTTCACCATAGGTTTTGATATGATGCTCGTAAGTCGGACCTTTTTTGACGTTAATTGAATTGAAATACCACTCGGCATATGGATTGTTACAGAACCATTGCTCGTCAATATCGATCTCGCCTAATTGACAAGTCGGTGGTGCAAACGCGGGGACGGAATAAATTCCCCAGTGAATAAAAATCCCGAATTTAGCATCTTCATACCATTCAGGAACTTGATGCTGTTTAATAGATTCCCAACAGGCGTGGAAATGGAGAGGGGGGGGGGTAAATTTACTATTCATATAACAAACTCCTCTTTATATATTACGAAACAAGTTTGAAATATATTTTCAATTCTCATATAAAATAAAACAAATTATTTCATCATACAGCAATAATTTGTGTATAGAATGTGAACTGCTTCACATTTATTCTCTTTACAATGCCATATAATTTGCCCGATATTACGTTTTTAGCGAAAATTCGGGCAATTATGATATTAATATATCTTTTAAATTGCTTCTCTACCAAGCTTCCGATTTCCAATCTTATCACCTGTAGAATCAAGCTGCCTTTGTGATTTTTTAGGATAGTGTCTATCTATCAAACTCATCAATATAAAAAAATATATGATTTATTTTGGGGGCAACATTAGATTAGCAAGTATGCTAGTCTATAAAAATGAAGACAACTCATTGTAAATTAAAAAATCTATATAGAAAAAGCTCCTTGAATTTTTTGTGTTAGAAGTGACAGCTCGATCAGCAGCTAATATTTTAGGTATCAATCCAAATTCAAGTGCCTTGTTTTATCGAAACATCCATGAGCTAATCCGTTATCATTTAGCCCTTGATGTAAGTGAATTTCACCACGAAAGAATTAATCATTTCGGGGGCAGTCAAACAAGACTACATCAACGACATAGAAAATTTGGGGGCTAAGCCAAACGAATACTCTGAAAATACAATGGAATTGACCGAATAAACTCTCCTTTATTTTTGAAGGAATGTAAGTCTTTGGAATATCTAAAGAGCAGTTAAAAACACTACGAAAATGTGTGTCATTTAGGGCTAATCTAATACAGTCCCTGAATTAATAGTATAATCACCCGAAGAATTATCCTTCAGGTGATTTATTGCAAGCACAACACTCAAAAAATGTCCATTTATAAGGCTTTAGAGCCTGTTTTTAACTACTCCCACTCGAAATGTCCATTGATTTCATTTTATATAATCAACATAAAATCAATGGTTTTGTTATCGGATTTAGCCTTTTTATCCAATTTATTTCTGTTTGTCCGATTTTTTGCAAGCATATTGCAAGCAGAGAAAATACTCCTCTCTAGCTTCTCATTCTTTATACCATTGGGATTTTATTAAGACGAGAAAACTAATTGTCTTTTTTATGAGCAACAAATATATCATTACTCATATAATAGCCTTTTAACTTTTCTTTATGCCTTAACACTTCTCTAGAAATATTAGTTATTACGATCTCTTTATTGGCATCTCTATATATAATATATCCAAACATAGCCCACAAAGGATTTAAATATATCAAATTTAATCTTAAATAAATATATCCAATCAAAACAAACAAAAGAATATTAACTATATAAACTTCTTTTGAGTTATCTCCATTAGTAATGAGTGGAATTATATATGTCATAATATAGCTTAATACTGTATCATCAGGATTTTCAAGATTGTTAATACCTTTTTCTCGAGTTCCTTTTCCTAGTTTCAATAAAGTCACGCTTATAACTGAAATAAATATTAAGACTAGCGTTAACGTAGTAAAGCCTATTATTAATATATTTTTTTCTAAGAATCCTTTTGTTATTTTAGAAAGGTACAAAATTATAATCATAATGTAAAGTGGGAAATAGGATGATATAAACATAATAGTTCTTGTCATTATGTTATAAAATTTATCCATTCTGCTATTCATAAAACACCACCTTTTTATTTATCATCTACCCCTATTTGCTCATTAATGATACTTCTATAATATGAATCTCTCAATATTCTTAAAATATCCATTATCTGACTTTTATCTTCATACACTATTGAAAATGAAGGCTCTTCGTTATAATTAATTTCTAAGTTAAAAATATCTATAGTTTTCTTAATATTTTCATGATTCTCATAAGTTTTAGCAACGTTTATATTTTCGCTGGTCATTTTTGTAAGCGTTTTTCTATAACGTCCATCATTTAAACAATCTTCATAAAAGCTTTCAAAATTTGTTATCCCATTACTTAACCCATCTTGATTTAAAAAATCTGATGCTGTATCTCTAAATTGATCGTCTAAATTAAAAATTATCTCTAATGAATAATGAGATAATATGAGTATATCATCATTAACAACTATAAAATCTACTTCTCCATCTATTCCAATTAATTTACTTTCAATTTTATTTAGAGTATTTCCGTTGAATCTTGCAATAATCCCTCTTGAATGCAATTTCTTAAATTTGGTTACTCTTCTAAATATTTTTATATTGGGAAATTGATCATCATTTTTAGTTATCTCAAAAGTATAAAAACTATAATTGTCAGGATCTATTTCCGTTTCAACATGATCTGAATTATTAAAACTTTCTAAAACCCTACAATAATCACGTATATAGGAAGTTTTACAACTTTCTATAGTCTCATCTCTATACCCCGTTGGATTATAATCTACACTCGACTTATCTGCAAATTTATCAATATAATCTATTATTAAACTAATTAAATCGTCATAGATTTGTGCATCAATGTTAGGCGAAAAGCTCACATAGTTTCCATTTCTTAATTTTCTGGTAAAAAACAAATTGAATTCCAAATCATTTTCTTGCATCTTAGTTTTTAAAGTATTTATATCCATAATTTCCTCCTTAAATTATATCAATATTATGCTCAACAGCTTTAACATTTCATTCTTTTTCAACAATGCGTATAATCTCATAAACTAAGTTATCCAGTCTCTTTTGTACTAATTCCTTGTCTTTCATCATCTGTTTAATTTCGCATCCCCAAACAACGATTACTTTAATGCCCATGCTTTCAAGTTTGATGTAGTTTTGCTTATCTCTTTCAACATTTCCTTCAAGTTTGTTTTTCCAAAAATCGTGATTGTTTTTAGGAATGGATGAATGCCTGCAATTTTCATGCATGTGCCAAAAGCAACCGTTTACAAAGATAGCAACTCTGTATTTAGGAATATATAAATCAGGACTTCCAGGCAACTCCTTATAGTTTAATCTATATCTGAACCCCTTATGCCATAAAAGTTTTCTCAAGAAAACTTCAGGTGTTGTATTTTTACTTTTCACTCTTGCCATATTCTGACTTCTAGTCATAGGCTTCTTTTTCTTCATTATCTGAATCTCACTTGCAAATTTAAGTTAATAAAATCTTCCCCATTCTCACTGTATATTTCTCCAAAACCATGCCTTGAAGTGGATGCCGTTTCATATTTTGTGTTCTTCAGTAAGTATTCTTCAAAGTAATTTCTGTTGTATATATGATATGCAAGAACATCACCTTCTTTCGTTACGACAATATACCCTCCGGTCGCTTCATCCACACCATCCCAAACCGTAGCAGGTTTCATTCCCAATGCTACGGCGGTTAGAAACTTCTTGAATTTATACCTGTAAGCATTGACATTTCCGTAGTTCATAGGATTTTCACATTCAAGTTTTGCAACCATCTCATCGCAGTTGCTAATCCCGTCTCTATAGAAATACAAAAGAGTTTCGGCGATGATTTTATCCATATTACTGTCAATCAATACCAAATTATCGCTAAAAGTCTGATTATTCATTTTCCAATATTTCAATTGCCCGTTTTCGTCAATTATTTTATTGATACGCCCTCTGACATCCGTGTGATTTTTACCCGCCGATACAACATATATTTCATTTGCTTCTCGAACCAAGTCGGGACAACTGTGGATGATTTTATAAATAAAGTTTGTGGTTTTTCCGGCATTTAAAAGGGTAGGGGAAGAGCCCAATTCCGATTTTATGGAAAACCCTACCGTAGGGCTGTATCCGGTATTTATATCGATTATTTTTATTGTAATATCGCTTTTGTCCGTTGCAGGTGCCGACAACTTATAGCACAAAATTTTATCCATAAAATTCTGCGTTTTTTCTACAGAAAATGCTCCTTTTGAAGTTTTAGAGTTGATTTCATTTAACAGAAGTTCGGACTGCGTTTCAAACTCGGTCGCAGGTAATTCTTTCACTTTTGAACCGTTAATGTATATGGATATGATCTCTCCTGTAGCATATTCCTTGATTTCACCTTTGTTCTCTTCTCTTATTATCTTAATGATAGGGAAGTACACATCTTCCAATTTATTCAATTCACTGTCGGCCGCATATATCTTTCCGTCAGCCAAAAGTCTTAATAAAACATATATTTCCGACCATTCTCCTTTATTCCCTGTAAGCATTAATACTACCTCCACGCAATCGCAATCTGTTTATATGATTCTTCTCTTGGTTTCATTTCCGGCTTTTCCTTTTCAAGGCACAACTTAATCTGTCCAGCAATTGCACGTATGACGGGAACAGTTACCGAATTTCCGAATTGTTTATATAAATGTGTATCCGCAACCGGCAATTTGAATTCATCAGGAAAACCTTGAAGTCTTGCCCATTCTCTCGGAGTCATTTTACGAATGTATTCCCGATTGACCTCGCCTTTAATATGAGTAACCGGAGTAAAGTCCGTCAAACGCTCGTCTATGATAAGATTTCTCTCTCTTCCCATTCCGCCGCACACAATAGCTCCCGCCACGGAAGTCGCTTCTCTGATTTCATATCCGAAGCCGTTTCCTTTTGAAACATGCCTTTCTTTGTGCCTTTTTAACGATGCCAGATAAGCTGTAGATAAATAATATTTTGAAGACACTTCCTTTTCTTCAACAATATCTTTTATAACTTTTGTATCATCCGTTTTTTGAGGGAATACAAAATTCGAAGGTGCTATGTCATTCCTGAATGCTACAATATATATCCTTTCTCTGTTTTGCGGAACTCCGAAATCCTTACTGTTCAAAACTTGATAAAACACCGCATATCCCAATTCTTCCAAAATATTTCTAATTACCTGAAATGTACGCCCCCTATCATGATTAACAAGGTTTTTGACATTTTCACAAAACACAATTTTCGGTTTATGTTCCTTTATAATCCTTGCAACATCAAAAAACAATGTCCCTCTCGCATCCTCGAACCCTCTTTTATGTCCTGCAAGAGAAAACGCCTGACATGGAAAGCCGGCAAGCAATATATCATGATCCGGAATATCTTTTTCATCAACTTTTGTAATATCTCCGACTACATCGATACTGTCATTAAAATTTGCTTTATAAGTTTCTACCGCTTTTTCATCCCATTCGCTTATAAAAACGGTCTTGATATTTTTTCCGAATGCCTGGTCAAATCCAAGCCTGATCCCTCCGATACCGGCAAACAAATCAATTGATTTATACATCTTGTTTTCCTCTTTCATACTCAATGATATCTTCAATGTTACAATTCAATCTCTCACATATTCTTCCTAAGATTTCAAGTCTTACGGGTTCGTTTCGTCCCATTCTTGAAATGGTGGACGGACCGGTTTCTATTAATTTCTGCAAATCGCCTTTATTCATATTTCTGTCGATTAACAACTTCCATAACTTGTTATATGAGAATTTCATAATACTCCTCTTCTCTATTCATTCGCATAGAATTTCTATGTTTTTTATAACATTTTTTTGTAAAAAATGAAATCCCGATTTTATCTTTCAATACCTCGATTTTTAGGTAACTTTCTTTCCCGATCTTCTTCCCCGATTTCTTTAATTTGTTTCAAGATGCTTTCCCTCGGCTTTTTCTCTATCCTTTGTTCTCTGCCCGGATAATCATCCATATTATTCTTAAGGTGTCTAAGCTCGGTAAAGCCATAATACTTATTGGCATGATTAAGAATTGCATTCTGAATTGTTCTTAAGTAAGTTTGAGAATATTGTTTCCCCTCACCATCTGACTTTTTAAGCAATTCATTTTGCCATTGTAAAATATCCGAAGCTGTTATTTCAGCTATAGATTTCTTGGCAAAGTACGGGATTATTTTCGTTTCTATAATATGAACCTTTGTCAAATAAGTGTTGTATTTAATCCTCGGCTTTAAATCGCTCAAATAGATTTCAACAAAGGATTCAAATAACATATTCAAATCTCTTGACTTACTCGCTAAAAACTCCCTTTCATATTCCAATGCCTCTCTCTTTGTAGCGAATCCACGTTTTGTATGGATTTGTTTTACTCCTTGCCAATCAACATACCTCAAGTAAATTTTCCAGGTACCTCTTTCTTTATCCTTGCTTGCTGACACAGCACCACCTCCTACACTTCTTTCGATTGTCCATAACAGTTTTCTTCATAAAATTTTCGATTAACTTTGCCTGCAATCACTATCAGATTTGGATTGCCTTTTAACATTCTCTCACTTAATTCTTTTATCATTTTGTATGCCTTAGGTTTTGAAACTCCCCAATCTTTGCTGACTTCTTCAGCATCAACATACATTTTTCTCATATTTTTCCTCCTTCCTCGTTTATTTTAACTTGCGATATATATTAGCATACTGATTTATATAATATAAGCAAATAGTTATTTCTGATTTTTATCAGAATTTCTATTTATTTTTAGTATACGATTTGATATAATCAGATATAATAAATATAGGAGATTTTAATATGAATAGTAAAACTGTATCGGAACGATTGAAATATCTTCGTTCTATAAATAAAAAAACACAAAAAGAATTTGCCGAGTTTTTGGGAATCCCTCAGCCTTCTATGTCTGCATACGAAAACGGAAAAAACAATCCTACAATAGATGTTCTGATAGATATTGCCGATAAATGCAAAGTATCTTTAGACTGGCTTGCTGGAAGAAGTGACTATACTTTAGGTCTTTCAAGCATGAGAGATTTTGTATTATTTATGTATGAACTTGCAATGAAAAAAGAAATCGGATTTGAAATAATTGTGGAAGACAAATTCCCCAATAATGATATTGAAACAGAAGAAAATAAATGGAATGCTAAGCTTGTATTCTATGGTAATGATAAAGAGCACGCTTTTAATGCTGACGTATGCAATATCCTAAAAGAATTGTCCAATAATCTGTTTGACTTGGAGTCTTACTCTATTACAAAAGAACAGTTTGATTCTATGAAAAATAAATCTGTAGAGTATTACACTCTTCCACTAACACAGAAAGAATTTGAAGAACTGTCAAGAGATGAAATTTTAAAAAAGAGAATTGAATACTTGAAAGAAAATAATCTTCTATAATTTTTAATTTTGATATAGAACATTACACTACAAATAAACGAGAGGTACATATATGAGATTTAGTGATTTATTTATCAGCTACAAATTTGGTTTAAAAGATATCAAAAGTACCATTCCATTTACTGAACTTCCACTTTACAGAAAGATTTTTATAATTATTTTTCTTACTGGAATTATCATCAGTGGAATTTTGCTTATTTTTAAACAAAATATATTTTCATTTATCCCAATAGGATTAAGCTTAATTTCGCTTATAATTTTTGCTATAATTGATTCTAAAAAGAGTAATCTTAGTCACATGCTTGAAAATCACCACATTCCTTATTCTGAAAAGCGAATGGGCATGACCATTGAGGTTTTAAAAAAATATAAGATTAACATAGAAAATGTAGATTCCATTGATATGCTAATCACGGAAGCAAAATATGCACAAGCCGAATGTGATTTCTTGTCACAATTCGAAAAACCTTTTAAAACATTAGGTGCTATCATTATTCCTATTGTCATATTTGTTGCAAAGAAAATTAGTGAAGCAGCTACCCCAACCGATATACTTAATATGGCTGCATTAGCAATAATCTTAATTTTACTAATTTTTTCACTCATATTTTCTTTGGTACCTATCATAAAGGATTTATTTTATCGTGATTATAATAAATATACCGAATTAATGTATGACTTAAGACAAGTAAAACTTTTCTATGCAAAAAAAATTAGCTAAGAATTTATTATTTAATTCATGATTATTAAAATGAAATGCTATGGGAACTTCCTGTAGCATTTTTAAATACAAAAAAATCACCCAAAGAATTACTCTTCAGGTGACCCATTTCTAAAATTTACAAGCATTTTGCAAGCACGCCACTTACAAAACAGCTATTTATAAGGCTTTAGAGCCTGTTTTTAACTACTCCCACTCAATCGTTGCCGGTGGTTTGCCTGAGATATCATAAACTACACGGGAGATGCCGTTGACTTCGTTGATAATGCGATTTGAGATTTTACCTAATAAATCATAAGGTAGGTTTGCCCAATGTGCGGTCATAAAGTCAATGGTTTCGACCGCTCTTAGGCTAATAACCCAATCATATTTACGACCGTCGCCCATTACCCCGACAGATTTTACCGGCAAGAAGACACTGAACGCTTGGCTGACTTTGTAGTACCAATCTGCTTTATGCAGTTCTTCGATAAAAATTGCATCGGCTTTACGCAGTAAATCGCAATATTCTTTTTTGATTTCACCCAGTACACGTACACCTAATCCAGGGCCTGGGAATGGGTGGCGATTAAGCATTTCTGCAGGCAAGCCGAGTGCCAAGCCGATTTTACGCACTTCATCTTTGAAGAGTTCACGTAATGGCTCAACTAAACCTAATTTCATATAATCGGGTAAGCCTCCTACATTGTGGTGAGATTTGATAACGTGGGCTTTTCCGGTTTTGCTTGCTGCCGATTCGATAACATCAGGGTAAATCGTACCTTGAGCTAACCATTTTACGTCAGTTAATTTTTTTGCTTCATCATCGAATACATCAACGAATACTTTACCGATAGTTTTGCGTTTTGCTTCCGGTTCATCAATTCCTTTTAATGCTTCTAAAAAGCGATCTTCTGCTTCTACTCGAATAATATTCAAGCCGAATTTATCACCGAACATTTCCATGACCTGATCGCCTTCATTTAGACGGAGTAAGCCGTTATCGACAAAGACACAATGTAAATTTTTACCGATGGCACGATGCAATAAAAGTGCGGTAACAGATGAATCCACGCCACCTGACAAGCCTAAAATTACTTCATCATCGCCCACTTGTGCTTTAATGCGAGCCACTGCATCTTCGATGATATTTTCTGCGGTCCAATTGGTTTCGCAACCGCAAATATCTACCACAAAATTTTGCAGTAATTTTTGACCGCACTTTGTGTGGGTAACTTCGGGGTGGAATTGCACGCCATAGAAACGACGGCTTTCATCTGACATAGCCGCGATCGGGCAAGTCGAGGTCATGCCTGTAATTTGGAAATTATCAGGTAGGCGAGTCACTTTATCGCCGTGGCTCATCCAAACATCAAGTGTAGTCTGAGAAGTGGTCGCATCATCATTGAGATGATCAAAAAGTGCGGTTGGATTTCGTAGAGAAACTTCAGCATAGCCAAACTCACGATGCGTAGAAGTTTCTGTTAAACCGCCCAACTGCATTGCCATGGTTTGCATGCCGTAGCAAATACCTAAAACGGGTACACCTGCATTGAAAACGTATTCAGTTGCACGTGGACTATTCGCTTCAGTCGTACTTTCCGGTCCGCCAGAAAGAATAATCCCTGTTGGGTTAAATTCACGGATCTGTGCTTCCGTTACATCCCAAGCCCATAGCTCGCAATACACCCCGATTTCACGTACACGACGTGCGATAAGTTGCGTATATTGTGAACCGAAATCTAAAATGAGGATTTTATGGTGATGGATATTTGTCATTTTGTTTCCTAAAGTTTTAGTTTATTTTTTAGATACGCGAAAGTAAGTCCCGCCATGACCGTCACTAACATATTTCACATTAAAAACGTTTGTTATATTACAGCCTGTTACAGTCCAAGTTTCATTTACATTACCTGCACTCGGTATTGAATTGATTTCCGTATGGATTTTTTCTATTCCACAATTATTTATAGCACGAAAATATAGCCTAATAGTGCTTTCTGTATCTGATTTTAATAACCAGTCTGCTGTTGTTTGCCCTGAATATGATGGACCAAAAATGCCACAGCCGGACAATAACAGTATAGAAATCAAACCTAATTTTTTCATTTTATGCTCCTTATCTCAGTACAAGCGACACAAATTCTGCAAATTTTGCAAAAACCAACCGTTTGTTATATCAGCCCATTCGATAATTCGGTGCTTCTTTGGTAATGGTCACATCGTGAACGTGACTCTCTTTGATGCCTGCTCCGCTGATACGTACAAATTGGGCTTTAGTGCGTAATTCTTCGATAGTCGCACAGCCGGTTAAGCCCATGCAAGAACGTAATCCACCCATTTGTTGGTGGATAATTTCTTTTAATAAGCCTTTGTATGGAATACGCCCTTCAATCCCTTCAGGCACTAGCTTATCCGCAGCATTATCGGATTGAAAATAACGATCGGAAGATCCTTTTGACATTGCACCAAGGGAACCCATACCTCGGTAAGATTTAAATGCTCGCCCTTGATAAAGTTCGATTTCACCCGGTGCTTCTTCCGTTCCTGCAAACATTGATCCGACCATAACACAAGATGCACCTGCTGCAATCGCTTTAGCGATGTCACCCGAATAGCGGATACCACCATCGGCAATCACTGGAATACCACGCTCACGCAATGCTTCAGCAGCATCAGCAATCGCCGTAATTTGTGGCACCCCCACACCTGTTACAATACGAGTCGTACAAATTGATCCCGGTCCAATCCCAACTTTAACCGCACTTGCCCCCGCATCAGCTAATGCAATCGCACCTTCCGCTGTTGCAATATTCCCTGCAATAATAGGTAAATTTGGATATTTAGCACGAGTTTCACGTACCCGTTGCAACACGCCTTCGGAATGTCCGTGTGATGAATCAATCAATAAAATGTCCACACCGGCATTTACTAAGGCTTCAATACGTTCTTCATTACCGGGACCGGCACCGACTGCGGCACCAACACGTAAACGACCAAATTCATCTTTACACGCATTCGGCTTACTTTCGGCCTTTTGGTAGTCTTTTAAGGTAATCATTCCTTTTAGTTTAAAGCTGTTATCCACTACCAGCACTTTTTCAACACGATGTTCGTGCATTAAATGGAAAATTTCTTCTCGAGTAGCCCCTTCTTTCACAGTAACTAAACGATCTTTTGGGGTCATAAAATCCGCAACAGTTTTATTCAAGTCTGAAACGAAACGTGTATCACGCCCTGTAATGATCCCTACCAACCCTTTTTGTTCATCAACTACAGGATAACCTGCAAACCCGTTTTTCTTAGCCAATTCCGCTAATTCAGTTAACGTCATTGTTGGTGAAACGGTAACCGGTTCAGATACAATTCCACTTTCGAATTTTTTTACTTTACGCACACGATCTGCTTGACGTTCAATGGTCATATTTTTATGAATAAATCCGATACCGCCCTCTTGAGCTAAAGAAATAGCCAATTTAGCCTCGGTAACGGTATCCATTGCGGCGGATAACATGGGAATATTTAGACGGATTTCTTTGGTCAGGTGAGTTGAAAGATTGGCAGTATTTGGAAGTACTGTAGAATGAGCCGGAACTAATAGAACGTCGTCAAAAGTTAAAGCTTCTTGTTTGATGCGTAACATAGCAATATTCTCTCTATTAAGATTAAGGATAAAAAATATTGCGTCGGGATTATACAGATCTCATACTTGTTTGAAAATGCTTTTTTATAATTATTTCTTCTTGAAAAAGATTGTGTTAAAAATGCGTTTAACAGAGATTTTATGTAATAGGAACGATGAGGAAAAAATGTTTAAATTATTGTCTATTCTAGCAGATTGCAAACCTTATTCTTATGAAAATTTGACCGCACTTTTAGACCTGACAAAAGAACAGCTGGAAGAGCGGATAGCACAATTAAGGCAACAGGGAATTTTTATTGTTATTGATGAGCAAAATATTTCTTTAAAACCGCAACTTCCTTTATTAAATCTCTCTTATTTGGCAACAAAATTGAGTCCCTATAAGATTTATTATCACCCTATTATCAATTCAACTAATCAGTATCTCATGGAAAACATTTTACAGTTGAAAAAAGGAGACTTGTGTTTTACCGAGTATCAATTTGCAGGGCGAGGTAGACGAGGACGGGAATGGCAATCGCCTTTTGCCGGTCAACTAATGGTGAGTTTTTATTGGACATTCAATCCGACAGTTTCGTTAAACGGTTTAAGTTCAGTATTAGGACTGGCAACTGCTGAAGTGCTAAATGAAATGGGTGCGGGGGTTAAGTTAAAATGGCCGAATGATCTGCTATTGTTCGGACGGAAATTAGCAGGAATTTTAGTTGAAATCGTCAATGCTAAAAATGGATTACTTAATTTTATCGTTGGCATTGGGATAAATTTATCTTTACCGCAAGAAAACAAAATTGATCAACCTTGGGCGGAATTATTGGAAACTTTGCCGGAAATAGATCGTAATGATCTTGCAATTCAATTAGTAAAAAAATGGTATCAATATTTGACTATTTTTGAGCAACAGGGAATGCATGCTTTTTTTCAGCGTTGGATTAAGTTGGATTATTTTTTTGGACAAGAAGTAAATATTATTAGCGAAAAAGAAATCGTTTGTGGAATTGAGCAAGGTATTGATGAAGAGGGTTATCTATTAGTAGCGTTGAATAATGGAGTGTTGAGAAAATTTAACGGAGGAGAAGTTTCGCTGAGAAAAAAAGAGTAAAAAGTGCGGTATAAAATTAAGAATTGCCAGCGAAGAAAATATCCTCTTATCAGAGTAAGTCGGGAAAATTTCAGATACTTTATTACAACAATTTGAATATATTCACGTGAAACTAAAAGGACTGCGACCTGTAAATGATATAACACAGTCCTTGAATTAAATCTGTCTAGCCTGTGAGGTCAGATCAAACAAATTTAGTCGCTTTTTGTTTATCTAACCAGTATTAAGCGTAGTACATTTCAAATTCTACTGGATGTGGTGTCATATTTAAACGTTCCACTTCTTTACGTTTCATTGCAATAAACGTATCAATAAATTCTTTGCTGAACACTTTACCATGCGTTAAGAATTCATAATCTTTTTCTAAATTATCTAACGCTTCACTTAATGAACTTGCAACGGCAGGAATGTCTTTCAGTTCTTCCGGCGGTAAATCATAGAGGTTTTTGTCCATTGCATCACCAGGGTAAAGTTTGTTTTGAATACCGTCTAAACCAGCCATTAATAATGCTGAAAACGCTAAGTATGGGTTAGCCAACGGATCGGGGAAACGTGCTTCAATACGAATAGCCTTAGGATTAGTAACCGCCGGAATACGAATTGATGCAGAGCGGTTACTTGCTGAATAAGCCAATAAAACAGGTGCTTCAAACCCCGGAACTAAGCGTTTATAAGAGTTGGTTGATGGGTTGGTAAACGCATTTAAGGCTTTGGCATGCTTAATAATCCCCCCAATGAAATAAAGTGCGGTCTCAGAAAGACCTGCATATTTATCACCTTGGAAAATATTTTTCCCGTCCTTACTCAAAGACATGTTGCAATGCATACCTGAACCGTTGTCGTTTATAATCGGCTTTGGCATAAAGCAAGCTGTCTTGCCATGTTCATACGCAACATTTTGCACAATATATTTATAAATTTGCGTTTCGTCTGCTTTTAACGTAAGTGTATTAAATTTAGTGGCAATTTCATTTTGCCCCGCTGTTGCAACTTCGTGGTGATGGGCTTCAATCACTAATCCCATTTCTTCCATTAACAAACACATTTCCGAGCGAATATCATGTGCGATATCATTCGGTGCAACTGCACAATATCCCCCTTTCTTCAAAGGACGATAGGCTTTATTTCCACCTTCATAGTGTTTATTTGTATTCCATGCTGCCTCAATATCGTCGACAGTATAAGAGTTACTGTTCATCGAGACATCAAAACGCACATCATCAAATAAGAAAAACTCTGGTTCAGGGCCAAAAAATACATCATCCGCAACGCCTGTTGAACGCATATAATTTTCTGCACGCATGGCAATTGAGCGTGGATCTCTGTCATAACTTTGCATGGTAGTCGGTTCAAAAATACTGCAACGGATTGAAAGTGTCGGAATTTGAGCAAAAGGATCAACAACGGCGGTTTCAGCAATTGGCATCAATAACATATCTGCCTTATTTATGGCTTTCCAACCTTCAACTGAGGAGCCATCAAACATTTTACCGTCTTCAAACAAGTCCTCATCAACTAAACTGACCGGCAGGGAAACCCCATGTTCTTTACCTTTGATATCGGTAAAACGAAGAAGAACAAACTTAATATTATTTTCTTCGATTAACTTGAATACATTTGTAATAGCTGTTGTGTTTGACATAATACTCTCTCTACTTTAGTGGGAACGGAAATAAATTTGAACGGAGATTATAATCAATTAGAGGGGAATAGGATAGGGAATTTTATATCGGTGAAGGTCGGAGGTCGTTTTTTTATAGCTCCTAATAACAAAAAGTTGTATAATCGGCGACCTTTCCGCACGGTATAGATGTAAAAATGAACTATTTTGAAACGTAAAGTGCGGAAGAAATTTTTAATTTTTTATAACTCTAGATTATTCAAATGACAGATAAAATTGATATTCAAAAATTACGCAATATTGCAATTATTGCACACGTTGACCATGGTAAAACAACCCTCGTTGACAAGCTTCTTAAACTTTCAGGCACATTAGACACTTCTCGTGGTGATACTGATGAACGTGTAATGGATTCCAATGACTTGGAAAAAGAACGTGGAATTACTATTCTTGCGAAAAATACCGCAATTAATTGGAACGGCTATCGTATTAATATCGTGGATACACCAGGACACGCAGACTTCGGTGGAGAAGTAGAGCGAGTACTTTCAATGGTAGATTCCGTATTGTTGGTTGTCGATGCCTTTGATGGTCCAATGCCACAAACCCGCTTCGTCACCCAAAAAGCCTTCTCACATGGTTTAAAACCGATTGTTGTAATCAATAAAGTGGATCGTCCCGGAGCACGTCCTGACTGGGTAGTAGATCAAGTATTTGATCTCTTTGTAAATTTGGGTGCCACAGATGAACAACTTGATTTTCCTATTATTTATGCTTCTGCGTTAAACGGTGTAGCCGGTCTTGAACATGAAAAATTGGCTTCTAATATGGATCCGCTCTTTGAAGCAATTATTGAACATGTTTCACCGCCGGATGTTGAGTTGGATGCACCGTTCCAAATGCAAATCTCCCAATTAGATTACAGCAAATATTTAGGTGTCATTGGGATTGGACGTATTAAACGTGGTACAGTAAAACCAAATCAACCTGTTACATTAATTGATCCTGAAGGGAAAACCCGCAATGGTCGTATCGGTCAGGTTTTAGGACACTTAGGTTTACAGCGTTACGAAGCTCAAGAAGCTTATGCAGGTGATATTATAGCCATTACCGGTTTAGGTGAGTTAAATATTTCAGATACTGTTTGTGATATTAACAATGTGGAAGCATTGCCTGCATTAAGCGTTGATGAACCGACAGTAACTATGTTCTTTTGTGTAAATACTTCACCATTCTGTGGAAAAGAAGGTAAATTTGTCACTTCCCGCCAAATTTTAGAGCGTTTGAAAAAAGAGCTTGTACATAATGTAGCATTGCGTGTAGAAGAAACGGATGATTCGGATATTTTCAGTGTATCCGGCCGTGGGGAATTGCACTTATCCGTATTAATTGAAAATATGCGTCGTGAAGGCTATGAGCTGGCGGTTTCTCGTCCTAAAGTAATTTTTAAAGAAATTGATGGTCGCAAGCAAGAGCCTTTCGAGCAAGTGACTATTGATATTGAAGAACAACATCAAGGTTCTGTCATGGAAGCACTCGGTATTCGCAAAGGTGAAGTACGTGATATGATACCGGACGGTAAAGGTCGTACTCGCTTAGAATACATTATTCCAAGTCGTGGTCTCATTGGTTTCCGTAATGAATTTATGACAATGACTTCAGGGACAGGCTTACTTTACTCAAGTTTCAGCCATTATGATGATGTAAAACCGGGTGAAATTGGCCAGCGTATTAACGGCGTACTGATTTCAAACGGTACAGGTAAAGCCTTGGCTTATTCACTTTATGCCCTACAAGATCGTGGCAAGCTAATGGTTGATCATGGTGCAGAAATTTATGAAGGACAAATAATTGGTATTCATAGTCGCTCTAATGATTTAACTGTCAATCCGCTGGAGGGTAAAAAACTCACCAATATGCGTGCTTCAGGTAAAGATGATGCTTTGACTTTAACCACACCATTGAAACTCACACTTGAACAAGCATTAGAGTTTATTGATGATGATGAGTTAGTTGAAGTAACGCCAATTTCTGTACGTATTCGTAAAAAACTTTTAACTGAGGTAGAGCGTAAACGTGCAAACCGTACGACAACGAGTACCAGTACCCGTTAATCAACAGCTGATAAAAAACCGCACTTTAAAGTGCGGTTTTGTTTTTATCGGTTTTAAAAAATTACGCTAATTTTTTGATTTGTGCCGCTAACTTAGATTTGTGGTTAGCTGCTTTGTTAGCGTGAATTAAGCCTTTAGATGCCATGCGGTCTACAACTTTTTGCATTTCAACAAAAGCAGCTTGAGCTACTGCTTTATCACCTGTTGCTACTGCTGCATAGGTTTTTTTGATAAAAGTACGCATCATAGAGCGTTGGCTTGCGTTATGTTGACGGCGTTTTTCAGATTGAACCGCACGTTTTTTAGCTGACTTGATATTAGCCAAGGTCAAACTCCTAAAATATCTGTTAGTTTACGAAAAAATAAAGGCGTAAAATATGCCTTTTTTCTATACAATTGTCAATAAACAATTAGCAAAATTTGGGTTGAGGATTTCGGTGAGACACAACCGAAACAACCATCGTTAGCTTTCCTCAATTGCCTTTAGTTGTTGAGCCTAGTTACGATGTAGGCGGAATTCTAACAGTTTTTTCGTTTGGAATATAGCTTAAAAACAAAATTTATATACAATTAAGCCAATTTTTCATGAAAGGAAACTTATTTTGAGCAAAAAATTATTGAAATCAGGCATTATCGTCAGTGCAATGACTTTGTTATCACGTATCTTAGGTTTAATTCGTGATGTTATTACTGCACAAATATTAGGTGCAGGTGTAGTGGCGGATGTTTTTTTATTTGCTAATCGCATTCCAAATTTTTTAAGACGTTTATTTGCCGAAGGTGCTTTTTCACAAGCCTTTGTACCAGTTTTAGCAGAATACCAAAAATCAGGCGATTTAAGTAAAACCAGAGAATTTATAGGTAAAGTATCAGGTACTTTGGGCGGATTGGTTTCAGTAGTGACCTTATTAGCAATGCTTTTTTCTCCTGTAATTACGGCGATCTTTGGCACAGGTTGGTTTATTGATTGGCTAAATGACAGCCCCAATGCAATAAAATTTGAACAAGCCTCTTTACTCCTCAAAATTACTTTCCCTTATTTATGGTTTATCACTTTTGTGGCGTTATCCGGTGCAATTTTAAATACCATCGGTAAATTTGGCGTGATGTCTTTTTCGCCCGTTCTTCTCAATATAGCTATGATTTGCACCGCTCTTTTTCTCGCTCCTCGATTAGAAAGTCCTGATCTTGCTCTTGCTATCGGGATCTTTATTGGCGGCTTGCTACAATTTCTCTTTCAAATTCCTTTTTTAAAACAAGCCGGATTTTTAACAAAACCTCAATGGGCTTGGCATGATGAGGGCGTAAAAAAAATAAGAGCCTTGATGATTCCGGCACTATTCGGTGTTTCTGTAAATCAAATAAATCTTCTATTGGATACTTTTATTGCCAGTTTTTTAATGACCGGATCAATCAGCTGGCTTTATTACTCAGATCGCTTATTAGAATTTCCTCTCGGTTTATTTGGTATTGCGATTTCAACGGTTATTCTTCCAACTCTATCTCGACATTATGTTAATCGTACAGATAACATTGAAAAAAGTGCGGTTGATTTTCGTCAAACAATGGATTGGGGCGTCAGAATGATCTTATTATTTGGCATTCCGGCAATGATTGGTATTGCTGTTTTGGCACAACCGATGTTATTGGTACTGTTCATGCGTGGGAAATTTTCATTTTCTGATGTGCAAGCCGCCTCTTATTCCCTTTGGGCATTTAACGCCGGATTGTTGAGTTTTATGCTGATTAAAATTTTAGCCAATGGCTATTATGCTCGGCAAGATACCCAAACTCCGGTAAAAATTGGAATTATTGCTATGGTAAGTAATATGGGATTTAATTTACTCGCTATCCCGTTCAGTTATATTGGATTGGCTATCGCTTCAGCAATGTCAGCAACACTGAATGCTTACTTGCTTTATCGAGGATTAGCTAAAGCGGATATTTACCATTTTACTCGACAAAGTGCGGTCTTTTTTGTCAAAGTTTTAATCTCTGCGATCATTATGGGAATGGTTATTTGGTATTATTCACCAGCACTCAGTCTCTGGAAACAAATGACCTTTTTCACTCGTGTACATTGGCTGGGCTGGCTGATTTTCGTCGCTGTGATAACTTATTTTGTGATGTTAATATTGTTGGGCATCCGAAAACATCATCTTATTTCTAAGTAATGTTAAGTAAAATGATTTAAAACTAGATTGAATTCATATAAAAAAATACCGCACTTCCTATCATTAGAGGCATAGTCAACGATAGTATAGAATTTCCTACGTTTTATGCTAAATAATAACTTGCCATCTAAGATAATCATTCTAAGATCTGTATTTCAACATTTACTCTTCTTGTACAAAAAGTGCGTCAATAAATTCATCTGCTTGGAATGGGCGTAAATCATCGATTTTCTCACCGACACCAATATAGCGAATAGGTAAATTAAATTGATCTGCAATCGCAAAAATAACACCGCCTTTTGCTGTTCCATCCAACTTGGTTAGACTAATACCCGTTAATCCTACCGCTTCATTGAACAATTTCGCTTGACTAATTGCATTTTGTCCCGTCCCACTATCAAGAGTTAGCATGATTTCATGCGGTGCTGTTTTATCACATTTTTTTATCACACGAACAATTTTTTTCAACTCATCCATCAGGTTATTTTTATTCTGCAAACGCCCAGCCGTATCCGCAATAAGCACATCAATATTACGTGCCACTGCCGATTGCATAGCATCAAAAATGACAGAAGCAGAATCTGAACCTGTACTTTGTGCAATAACAGGAATCTGGTTACGTTCTCCCCAAACTTGAAGCTGCTCAACAGCCGCAGCACGGAACGTATCTCCTGCCGCCAACATAACGGATTTGCCTTGCCTTTGGAATTGATTAGCCAATTTGCCGATTGTAGTGGTTTTACCCACACCATTTACACCAACCATCAAGATAACATAAGGTTTTTTACTGTTATCAAGTTGTAAAGGTTGCTCGACCGGTTTTAAAATATCGGCTAATTCCACTTTAAGTTGTTGATAAAGTAAATCTGCCTCTTGCAATTGTTTACGGCTTGCATGCTGAATTAAATTATTGATGATTTTTGTCGTAGTTGGCACACCGATATCAGCGATCAATAGTTGTTCTTCTAACTCCTCAAATAACTCGTCATCAATTTTCTTGCCCAAAAACAAACTGCGGAAACCGATACCGATATTTTGCTTGGTTTTTAATAATCCTTTGACTAAACGACTAAAAAAACCATTTTCAGCCGGTTTTTCTTGTTCTTGCGGTATTACTTCTTTAACCGATGTAATCGTTGTTTCCTCTCGCTGCTCCTTATTGATAGCCTGATATGTTGTATCCTCTTCAATAAAAATATCTGTTTTTTCAACCGCACTTTCTATTTCTATTACAGTATTTTGAGACAGTTCCCGTTCATGAAGTGAGTATTCTTTTACCTCTTGCTCCTGTAAATGAGCGGATAAAACCAAGTCTGATGAAGTGTCATCAATATGCTCTGGTTCTTTTATAACCTGCTCTATATTCGAAGTAGATTCTTGCTCGCTTGCAACACTTTCCTGTTGTCCTGATTGTTGCTCCGGTTGCTGTTCTGATATCGGATCTTCTGTTTTCTGCCCCAATCCTAACCAAGACCAAAATCTACCTTTTTTCTTTTCTTCTGACATAAAATTGCTCACTTTTCTGTTAAAATTACGAAACTGCATTTAGTTTATCATAATTAATTTTTAATGAAAAAAAATCAACCAAACCGTATACAAGAGAAAAACAAAGGGGAAGTCAGAATTATTGCCGGACTTTGGCGTGCCAGAAAATTACCTGTTTTGAATTCTACAGGTTTAAGACCAACAGGAGATCGTGTTAAGGAAACCTTATTCAATTGGCTAATGCCTCATATCGTTGATTCCAATTGTTTAGACTGCTTTGCCGGAAGCGGTTCTCTCGGCTTTGAAGCACTTTCACGCCAAGCAAAAAATGTTACATTCCTTGAATTAGACAAAACAATAGCTAATCAGCTCAATAAAAATGTCGCTATATTAAAATGTACCAATGCAAACGTTATTAATCAAAACAGTTTGCACTATTTAAACAAAACTCAAACCGAACCGCACTTTGATATTGTTTTTATTGATCCTCCTTTCTACTTTAATCTTGCTGAACAAGCCATTAAGTTACTAGTACAGCATAATTGGTTACATGCCAATGCACTTATTTATGTGGAAACGGAACGAGAAAAAACCTTAACAACGCCTGCAAATTGGCAATTATTAAAAGAAAAAAACACAAAACAAGTCAGTTATCGCTTATATCAACATTTAAGTCCGTCGATATAACCCTTTTTCAGCAATAACGAGATCTTGCAATTCAAGTTCTAACAGCTGTATCAATAAGGTATCTACACTTAATCCGCTTTTATTTGATAATTCATCAAGCCCTACCGGCGTATAACCAATATGGGCATAGAGTTCAGGATAAGTCGGTGAAGCAGGTAACTTATAAGCCGGCGGAAATTGCGTTTCTATCTGTTTTGCTGTTAGTTGACGTTCATAATGCGTAAAAGGCGATAAATTTTCTACAATATCTGCAACATTCTCTACTAACAACGCACCGTCTTTTATTAATCTATGACACCCTTGACTATACTCATTTTGAATTTGTCCTGGAAGTGCAAAAACTTCTCTATTTTGTTCTAAAGCATAACGTGCAGTAATGAGTGAACCGCTTTTTTCTGTTGCCTCAACCACTAAAACACCTTTAGAAAGTCCGCTAATAATGCGATTACGTTGAGGAAAATGTTGTGGTTTGGGAGGCTGATGAGGTAAAAATTCTGACACTAACGCACCGCCATAATCTAGCATTTGTTGTGCTAATTTTTTATGTTGTTTGGGATACAACTCTTCCAAACCTCCCCCTAATACCCCGATAGTTTGTCCTTGAATATCCACAACAGCCTGATGACAAAAACCGTCTATCCCTAGAGCCAGTCCACTGGTAATAACAAAACCGGCAAGGAACAATTCCGTTGCAAAATACTTTGCCCAATACTCGCCATAATGTGAGCAATGACGGCTTCCTACAATAGCGACTTGTTGTTGAGCAAGTATTTCCGGATTGCCTTTGATAAATAACAAAGGGGGAGCACCTATGGTTTGCTTTAATAAATAAGGGTAATTCTCTTGATAGAAATTCATCAAATAATGTCCCTTTTTGCTTGCCCAAAATAATGCAGGTTCAATATATCTAAGATCCGGATACAACCATCTATTTATCTGTTCAGGTTTCCAGCCTAAATAATGAAACGCAACATCATCATAATCCTCTAATGTTTTTAAATCGATGTGTGATAAAAGTTGAGTTATTCCGGACGCTCCCAACTTCGGCACTTGTAACAAACGCAGTAACAGCTCATTCCGTTTATCCATATTTTTCCTATCTGTTCCGTACTCATAACTGGTAAGAGGTTAATACAAAAAAATTCATTTAGAAAATAAGCAAGCTAATTTTGCGAGATATGTCGAAAAAATAAAAAAATTCTAAAAAATACCGCACTTTTAAATACCGCACTTTTTCTCTTAAAAAAATCAATACGCTAGTTTAATTTAAGTAAAAAAGGTAGAATCTACTCTATTTCGAAATTCAATAAAGAAGAGAAACAAAATGCGTATTCTAGGCATAGAAACATCTTGTGATGAAACAGGCGTTGCCATTTACGATGAAAAAAAAGGATTGATTGCCAATCAACTGTATACTCAAATTGCTTTACATGCTGATTATGGCGGTGTTGTCCCTGAATTAGCGTCTCGTGATCATATCCGTAAAACCGCACCATTAATTCAGGCGGCTTTACAACAAGCGGGATTAGAAGCAAAAGACATTGATGGCATAGCTTACACTTGTGGACCGGGATTGGTGGGTGCACTTTTAGTAGGTTCAACAATTGCACGCTCGCTTGCCTATGCTTGGAACATTAAAGCTATTGGTGTACATCATATGGAAGGGCATTTACTTGCCCCTATGTTAGAAAATAATCCCCCAAAATTTCCTTTTGTAGCGTTATTAGTATCCGGCGGACATACACAGCTTGTTCGTGTTAATGCTGTAGGGCAATATGAATTACTGGGAGAAAGTATTGACGATGCTGCCGGTGAAGCATTTGATAAAACGGCAAAATTATTAGGATTGGATTACCCTGGAGGGAGTGCACTTTCACGTTTGGCAGAAAAAGGGAATCCCGAACGTTTTTTCTTTCCTCGTCCTATGACAGATCGCCCCGGCTTAGATTTTAGTTTTTCAGGGTTAAAAACTTTTGCCGCCAATACAATTAATCAAGCAATTAAACAAGAAGGTGAACTCACTGAACAAACTAAAGCAGATATCGCCTACGCATTCCAACAAGCAGTAGTAGATACGTTAGCAATTAAATGTCGTCGAGCTTTAAAAGAAACAGGCTTTAAACGCTTAGTCATTGCAGGCGGTGTGAGTGCAAATAAACAATTACGTCAATCTTTAGCGGATATGATGAAACAATTAAAAGGAGAGGTCTTTTACCCTCAACCTCAATTTTGTACAGATAACGGTGCAATGATTGCTTACGTCGGTTTTTTGCGTCTAAAACAAGGTGAATATTCACCTTTGGAAATTGACGTTAAACCCCGCTGGGCAATGACTGAACTGAAAGCAATTTAAGATAAATAATGGAAAAATCAAACTTAATATATATTATTTCCGGCGGTTGGGTATTAACATAATGGCAAAACTATATTTTTATTATTCCACAATGAATGCGGGGAAATCTACAACTTTATTACAATCGGATTATAACTATCGTGAACGTAACATGAATACGTTAGTTTATACAGCTGCCATCGACGATCGTTTTGGTAAAGGTAAAGTGAGTTCACGTATTGGCATTCATAGACAAGCGAATTTATTTCATAAAGACACTGATCTTTTTACTGAAATAGCACTGCATATTAAGCAGCAAAAATTACATTGTATTTTAATTGATGAAGCTCAGTTTTTAACGAAAGCACAAGTCTATCAACTAAGCAATGTGGTAGATGAACTCAATATTCCGGTATTATGCTATGGTCTGCGTACAGATTTCCAAGCAGAATTATTCGAAGGAAGCAAATATCTGTTGGCTTGGGCAGATCAACTTGAAGAATTGAAAACTATTTGTTACTGCGGTCGTAAAGCTAATTTTGTTTTACGCTTAAATGAACAAGGTAAAGCAGTCAAAGACGGTGAGCAAATTCAAATTGGCGGAAATGATAGTTATATGTCGGTATGCCGTAAACATTATAAAGAAATACTTTATTCTTCTAATGAATAATCCTTGCTAAATTTGATGATATGAGAATTTCTTTTTTATCCGGTTAAATATTCCTTGCAATAAATCCGCCTAACCTCTTGGGTTAGCTCAAAAATAACATTGTTTCTTTGTTCTATGCACTCTAAAATAGTAATCCTTTTACCGCACTTTAAGGACACTTATGTTACTGAGTATTCTCTACATTATCGGCATTACAGCAGAAGCGATAACCGGAGCATTAGCTGCCGGACGAGAAAAAATGGATATTTTTGGGGTTATTATTATTGCTTCAATGACAGCCATCGGTGGAGGATCGATTCGGGATATCTTGCTCGGGCATTATCCCTTGGGTTGGGTTAAAAACCCACATTATTTCTTAATTGTTACCGGAGCGGCTATACTCACTGTTTTTATAGCTCCTTTCATCAAACACTTTATACGCTACTTCCGTACCATTTTTTTGGTCTTAGATGCACTAGGATTGATCGTATTTTCCATTATTGGTGCTCAAATTGCTTTGGACATGGGGCATGGTTTTACTGTTACCTGTATAGCCGCTATCGTTACGGGAGCCTTTGGTGGTGTATTACGAGATTCGCTCTGTAACCGCATTCCTTTAGTGTTCCAAAAAGAGCTTTATGCCAGTATTGCATTATTAGCTACCGGTATTTATGTTGGCTTACAACAATTACAGATTAATCAAAATTTGGTCATTATTATTACGTTAATTAGTGGCTTCATTATTCGTTTGCTCGCCATTTATTTCGAATGGGGATTGCCTATTTTTGATTATCAAGAGCAAGAAGCAGAAAAAGTCAAAACGCATGATAAATTACCTAAAAAAACAAAATAAGGATATTGTATGAATTTAAAAGAAATGGGAAAAAATGCTAAACAAGCCGCTACGATTTTGGCTCAACTTTCTCAACAACAAAAAAATACCGCCTTACAAATTATCGCTGAACAATTGGAATTACAAAGCAATAAAATTCTTGTAGAAAATGCTAAGGATATTCAGCTGGCAAAAGAAAATGGATTATCTGATGCAATTATCGATCGCCTCTTACTCACCAAGGAACGCATAAATAGTATCGCAAACGATGTTCGTCATATCATTTCATTGCCGGATCCTATCGGACAAATCATTGATGGCGGTATTTTAGAAAGTGGTACAAAATTAGAACGAGTTCGTGTGCCTTTAGGTGTTATTGGTGTAATTTATGAAGCTCGTCCAAATGTAACCGTCGATGTTGCAACGCTTTGTTTAAAAACAGGTAATGCTGTTATCTTACGAGGCGGAAAAGAAACCAGTTATTCCAATAAAATTTTGGTAACAGTAATTCAAGATGCGTTGGAGCAAACCGGATTACCTAAAAATGCGGTACAAGCTATTACCGATCCGGATCGAAACTTCGTATTAGAATTACTTAAATTGGATAAATATGTGGATATGATTATTCCTCGTGGCGGTGCGGGTTTACATGAGTTTTGCAAACAAAACTCTACAATCCCGGTCATTATTGGCGGTGTTGGGGTTTGCCATGTATTTGTGGAGGAAAGTGCGGAGCAAGATAAAGCCTTGGCTGTAATCGACAATGCTAAAACTCAACGTCCGAGTACATGCAACACCTTAGAAACTCTGCTAGTGCAAGAAAGTATCGCCACAGAATTTTTACCTAAGCTTGTCGCTCATTTGAAACACAAAAATGTAAAATATCACGCAGATCCGACCGCACTTTCAATATTGGAAAAACAAAATGCAGAAGTATCTATTGTACAAGAACAACAGCTACGTCAAGAATGGGGTTCATTGGATTTAAATGTTGTTATTGTCAAAGATATTCAACAAGCCATTGCACATATTACCGAATACGGCACACAACATTCAGAAGCAATTTTAACGTCATCACCAAGACTTGCTCACCAATTTGTTTCCCTTGTGGATGCTGCCGCAGTTTATGTTAATGCTAGCACAAGATTTACTGATGGTGGACAATTCGGTTTAGGGGCAGAAGTGGCGGTTAGTACACAAAAATTACACGCTCGAGGCCCAATGGGATTGGAAGCACTTACCACCTACAAATGGGTTTGTTCAGGCGACTATACTGTGCGTCAATAATTATCATAAGGGGCAATAGCCCCTTTCCTTAACTAAAAGGAATTTACCGATGTCTAATCTCGCAGTTTCAAAACTTGTAATTGCCGATCCTAATACACGTGTTGTCGTACTTTCCGCCTCAGCAGGGATAATCAATTGACTTGTTGCATTGCAAACTAAACTTTCATACACAAATACTTCATTTCTAAAAACTCATCCAGTCCGTGACGAGAACCTTCTCTACCCAAGCCCGATTGCTTAACTCCACCAAACGGAGAGACTTCATTGGAAATAATGCCTTCATTAACTCCAACTAATCCACATTCCAATTCTTCCGAAAGTCGCCAAATACGACTGAAATCTTGTGTATACACATACGCAGCTAAACCGAACTCGCTATCATTTGCCATGCTAATTGCTTGTTCTTCCGTATCGAAAGGAATCAACGCTGCCAGAGGGGAAAAAGTTTCTTCATGGCAAACTAACATATCTTGCGACACATTTTCTAAAATAGTTGGTTCAAAAAAAGTTCCCCCTAGAGAATGGCGTTGCCCACCTAAAGTTAAAATTGCACCTTTGCTTAACGCATCCTCAATGTGTCGTTCAATTTTTCGTACCGCACTTTCATTAATTAACGGTCCAATATTTACCGCTTCTTGCTGAAAATCTCCTACGATAAATGATCGCACTTTTTGTTTTAATTTATCAGCAAACGCACGATAAATCTCCGACTGCACATAAATTCGATTAGTACAAATACAGGTTTGCCCTGAGTTGCGGAATTTTGAGGCTATAACAGAATCGACGGTTCTATCTAAATCTGCGTCATTAAAAATCAAAGATGGTGCATTTCCCCCTAATTCAAGACTTATTTTTTTCACCGTATCAGCACATTGCTGCATTAAAATTTTGCCAATTTTAGTCGAACCGGTAAACGTTAATTTACGTACATCAGTACTTCGAGTTAAAACACTTCCGACTTCTTCTGCATATACTGTCGGTAAAACGTTAAATATACCTTTCGGTATACCCGCTTGCTCGGCTAATGCTGCCAATGCTAAAGCGGATAAAGGCGTTTCCGGTGCAGGTTTAATAATAATGGCACACCCTGCAGCCAGTGCCGGAGCGGCTTTTCGTGTGATCATTGCATTTGGAAAATTCCAAGGTGTTATTGCAGCAACTACCCCTACCGGCTGTTTAATCACAAGCAATCGATGATCTTCTCTCACCTGTGGGATAATCTCACCATAAGCACGTTTAGCTTCCTCAGCAAACCATTCGACGAAACTTGCACCATAAGCAATTTCAGCTCGACTTTCACTAAGCGGTTTTCCTTGTTCTAAACTTAGTAAATATGCAAGACTTTCTTGATGTTGCATAATCAATTCAAACCATTTCTTTAAAATTTTTGACCGCTCTTTTGCGGTATATTTTTTCCAATGTACTTGTGCTTGTTTAGCACTTTTAATCGCTAATTCTGTTTCCTCTTTACCACAACAGGCAATTTCACAAATAACCTGTTGATTAGCAGGGTTTATCACGGGAAAAGTGCGGTGATTTTTGGCAGAAATAAATTCTCCATTAATATAGGCTTGTGTTTTCAATAAGTGTTGAATATTCATGATAAATAACTTCCTATAAAAAAGCCTTGAGGTATCAAGGCTTCAATAATTAGACAATTACAGACTATTTAATCTGACTTGGATGAATGATTTTTCCCAAGATGTGGCTTTTGTTAGTGCTTGTTCAAAATTGTCCTTTGCTATCTCTTTATTGCCTTTTGCCAACTGTATATCACCGGACAATAACAACTTGCTAACATCCCAAGATTGACCTTTAACTTGATTAAGACTTGCTAAAGCCTCATCAAACTTTTGTAACTGATATTGAACTGTGGCTAGCCGAATTGCGGTAATTGACATTAAAATATCATCACTCGTATTCACAATAGCCTGCTTTAATGTTTCCTCTGCTTGCACAAAATTTTGTTGACTGACTTCAAGTTTAGCTTTATCTAACAAGGCAAACACAGCATAAGTTGTTTCTCCATTTTCTTGCACAAACCGATCCAGCTGAGCATTGTAGATGCTTTGATTTTCGGCACTGCTGATCAGTTGATCATATTGTGCAGAAAGTGTTTGTTTTTTCGTTGTTTGGTAATCTTGCCAATAACGCCAACCAAATACGCCTGAAAAGGCAAGAACCACAATTACAATAATAGATTTGTAATTTTCTTTCCACCAAGTCTTTAATTCATTCAGTTCTTGTTCTTCTTCGATTGTATAAGCCATTTTAGTATCCTTATTGAGTAATTGCTTGTTTTAAGTAAATAACTACATCTGTTAATGCCAAGCTCAATTGCTCGGCACCACCCAGTAAATCTTTTACGACAACCTGCTGTGTTTTCACCTCGGTTTCGCCAATCACTAGAGCAAATTTTGCACCAACTTTATCCGCACGTTTAAATTGTTTCTTAAAGTTACCGCCACCACAATGTGTCATTGTGCGTAAATGCGGTAATTCCGTACGAATTTTTTCAGCTAACTGGAATGCAGGTAAAGTCGTTTTTTCACCAAAATAAACCACATAAATATCTACCGCACTTGGTAAAACGATTTGCTTATTCACTTCTTGCACCAGTAAAACCAAGCGTTCCAATCCCATAGCAAAACCCACACTACAAGTTGCATGACCGCCAAGTTGTTCGACTAAACCGTCATAACGACCGCCGCCACAAACTGTACCCTGTGCCCCCAAAGCGGAAGTTACCCATTCAAACACCGTTTTATTGTAGTAATCTAAACCTCGAACCAATTTAGGATTGATTTCATATTGAATACCGACGGCATCTAATAAATCGCATAGTTGACTAAAATGTTCTCGACTCTCTTGATCTAAATAATCCAATAATTTCGGTGCATCATTTAATACTTCTTGTAGCACCTGATTCTTCGTATCTAAAATACGTAGTGGATTTTTCACTAAACGTTCTTTTTCTTCCTCACTTAATAGATCCGTATGTTGCTGTAAAAATTCCACTAATGCAGAACGGTAATTTTGTCGAGACTCAAGAGAACCAATAGAATTAAGTTGTAACGTTACATGATCAAAAATACCCAGTTGTTTCCATAAACGAGCAGTTAATAAAATCAATTCAGCATCAATTTCTGGATTCGCTATACCAAACACTTCTACACCGGCTTGATGGAATTGACGATAACGTCCTTTTTGCGGACGCTCATGACGAAACATAGGTCCCATATACCAAAGACGTTGTTCATTATTGTAAATCCAGCCATGCTCAATTGCCGCACGCACGCATCCGGCAGTACCTTCTGGTCGTAAAGTTAATTGTTCATCGTTATCCCAAAATGTGTACATTTCCTTTGATACAACATCTGTTACTTCACCAATAGCACGAGCAAATAAAGGGGTACTTTCTACGATAGGCATTCGAACTTCAGAATAACCATAAGTTTGTAAAACCGACCGCACTTTTTCTTCTACCCACTGCCACAAGAGACTTTCAGTAGGTGAACAATCGTTCATACCTCGAATTGCTTGAATTGTTTTTGCCACAATATTCTTCCTTTAGATAATTCTGTTTTTTGGATCTTGCTGTGCGACTTTCGCACGAATTTTTGCCTCTAACTGATTAATTAAATCCTCATTATCAAAGCGTTCTTTTTGACGTTTTCCATCTAAATAATAACCGCTCTTTTTATTACCGCCTGTTACTCCAAGATCTGAAATTAACGCTTCGCCTGGTCCGTTCACCACACAACCGATAATGGATACATCCATTGGTGTAACAATATCTTCCAAACGTTGCTCAAGTGCATTGACGGTGCCAATCACATCAAACTCCTGACGAGAGCAAGTCGGACAGGCAATAAAATTAATGCCGTGAGAACGAATACGTAGAGATTTTAAAATATCAAAACCGACTTTGATTTCTTCGACAGGATCGGCTGCTAAAGAAACGCGTAATGTATCGCCAATGCCTTCCGCTAAAAGCATCCCCAAACCGACCGCACTTTTTACCGCACCGGCACGTGCTCCACCGGCTTCGGTAATTCCTAAATGCAGTGGTTGTTTAATTGCTTTTGCCAATAAGCGATAGCTTTCTACCGCAAGAAAGACATCCGAGGCTTTCACACTAACCTTAAACTGATCGAAGTTCAAACGATCTAAAATTTCCACATGACGTAACGCACTTTCCAGCAAAGCCTCCGGTGTAGGTTCGCCATATTTTTCCTGTAGATCTTTTTCTAAAGATCCTGCATTAACACCTATACGAATAGGGATATTTTTGTCCTTCGCACAATCAACAACGGCACGGATACGATCTTCACGCCCAATATTACCGGGATTAATTCGCAAACAATCTACCCCATATTCCGCCACCTTAAGAGCAATACGATAATCAAAGTGGATGTCTGCAACTAACGGAATATTAACCTGCTGTTTAATTGATTTGAACGCCTCTGCCGCATCCATAGTAGGCACAGAAATACGCACAATATCAGCACCGACACGCTCCAATGCTTTAATTTGTGCCACTGTTGCTTCTATGTCAGTCGTTCTTGTATTGGTCATAGATTGTACGGCAATAGGTGCATCACCACCTATCGGTACATTTCCCACATAAATTTTTGTCGATTGACGACGATTAATAGTTGGTTTAAACGATGACATAATAATTTACTGTAATTTGAATTTAGCAACACGTCCGTCAACTTTTAATGGATAATGTTCACCTTTGTAAGTAATTTTAACATTGCTTGGGGCACCGATAATTAAAGAATAAGGTGATCCATCAGTAAAGACCAAAACTTCGCCTTGTTTATATTCTTTTTGTGCTAATACTTTATGTTTAGCGTCTTTAACACTAATCCAGCAACTGGCCCCGATAATTTCTATTTGCAAATCACCGCCGACAAAGGTTTCTGTATTTTTAACCGTTTTTTCAGTTTCTGATGTTTTGTTGCTCACTATTTCTTGTGGATTTTGTACCGCACTTTGCTCTTGCGTAGAAACTGAGGTCAACTTATTTTCTGCCATACTGTCTTTATTTACGACAGTAGTTTCATTAACAGAAACAACCTGTGGCTTTTCCACAGGGATCGTTAAATTTTTTTCAAGCACTTGATCCGCTTGAATTTCAATCCGCTCCGATGGTACATTTTCTACATAATGTTGTACAAAAGTGTCACGTTCTTGATTTGATTTTTGGTAATTTCCCCACCACCATAACGCCGTCATACCGGATACAATCAACAACACCAATACCGTTACATAACCAATCCAACGCCCATGAGAAGAATGCCCATTTACCGCTTTCATCAAGCAAGTATTTTTACCTAAATTATGGCGTGTATTTTCCTCCACGGAGGAAATTGCTTTTGTCCATATTTCTTCCGGTATGCGTAGAAACTTCGCATAATTACGCACATAACCCTTCATGAAAGTTGTAGGAATGCTCTTATGTGTAAACTCATTATTTTCAAGAAGCTGTAAAATAGCGGGTCTTAAATTAATTTGTTTAGATACATCATCTAAAGACAACTGTAATTTTTCACGAGCCATGCGAAAACGCTCACCTAATAAAAGCTCATTATTGCTGGCAGTTTCTTCCAGTTTTTCAGTTAAATTTGTCATAATTATTCGAGTGTTAACTATATCAATGGCAAAGGCTCAAGTTTAAAGTTGTACTCCCCTTTTTGCAACTATTATTCCTTAATAAATTACAGATCATTCAACCAATCCTCTAATGTCGCCGTATCAACCAACCAATCATTTGCCAAGGTATTGATCCACTCATCGATATGCGTTTCCCAATTTTCGTGGTTAGCATCTTGAGCCAAAGAGGCAACTTGCTGTAAACGAAGTAACCCGACGGATGCCGCCGCTCCCTTGATTTTATGTACATTAGAAAGTAAATCTTTTTTTACTGCACTATCCTGTTTATATTGTTCATAACTGTCTAATAATTCATTTACATAGCTTGGCATAGTTTGCTTAAATAATAATAGGTTTTTACCAATAAATTCTTTACCTAAAATATCATTCAGCTCAACCAACAGTTCCATATTAAGAACATCGGATAAAGCAGAAAACTCTACGAAAGAGGATTTTTTAATAATCTTTGTATTTAACTCATCACCGAAATAATCCGATAAACAATTTACTAACGCCTCTAAAGATAAAGGTTTACGTAAAACATCATCCATGCCTTGTTTTTGATATTCGGTTTTACTTTGCATAATATTAGCGGTCAATGCAATTAAAGGAGGGAGAAAATCATAAACACCTTGTTCATATTTTTCACGTAAATATTGTGCAATAGTAAATCCTGACATATCAGGCAATTGAATATCCAACAACACCAAATCATAATAATTTTGCTCAAATTTTTGAATAGCCTCTTTACCGGTCATGGCAACGTCCACACAGTAACCTAATTTCTCCAATACGGATTTAGCTACAATAATATTTACCTCAATATCTTCAACTAATAGGATCGTCAATGTATTAGGCACATTAGATTCGCTTTCTGCCGGTTTTTCTACAGCTTTAGCCTGTAAAGTGAGCGTAAAGGTTGCCCCTTGATGCAATTGGCTTTCAACGGTTAAATCACCGCCCATTAAACCTGCTATTGCTTTAGACACAGCCAGACCGATACCACTACCGATAGGTTTATGATCGGTTTCTTGTACTTGATAATACATAGTAAAAATTTTATCCAACTCCCCTTTTGCTATCCCAACACCGGTATCAGATAACGCAAAAGAAAAAGTATCATCCGTCAAGCGAGAAACCTTCAGTTTTATTTTTCCGGCAGGTGTAAATTTCACTGCATTATTAATTAAATTCCATAATATCTGGCTTAATCTTGCACTATCCAACATCAGCCAATCAGGTAAATCTTTATCGCACGCCAATTCAAACTTTAATTTACGCTGTGCCGCCATTAATGTAGCAAAATTGGTAATATCATTTAAAAAGCTGCACAAATTAGTCGGTTGATAATGTAATTCTATACGATTGGCATCAATTTTTTCGAGATCAATAATATCACTAAAAATATGCGTCAAAGAAATAGCACTCACGTTAATCGTTTTAAGATAATTACGTTGTTGCTCTGTTAATTTGTCATCAAGCAAAATCTGGCTTAAGCCAATAATGCCATTCAAAGGGGTACGCAATTCATGACTGATTGTTGTCATAAGTGCGGTCTTATCTTGACTGGTTTTTTCAATCTCACTCAACGCAACCGATAACTTTCTTTCAGCAAGAATACGCTCTGATACCTCATTGCGTAAATTATCCACTAACTTCGCTAAATCAAGGCGTGATTTTTCCAATTTCTCTACCAATAACGTAAAAAAATATAAAACAAAAGGAGCTGAAAACAAACCAAAGATAATAGAACGAGCTACATCTTGCCAATAGATAGTTCCTATAAAAATTAAACTCACCACTATTTGTGTAAGCAAAGCAACTACTGCCAAAATACAAACACCTAATAGGGAAAATCTAATTCTTCCCAAGCGAATAACCCAATCCACATATTTTTGTGCAAAATACTTTAAATTTTTCATATATAACCGGTTTTATTTGCTATCTTCTTTGATAGCATCACGTGCTGTACGAATACTTTTTTCAATTAAAGGAACTCTTGGATCATTTTTCGGCATGAACCGAAGCATCATTGTCCAAGTTACAGCGGCTCTTTGATAATCTTCCGACTCAAAATACTGGAAAGCAAGCAAACTTAAGGCTTGCATATTAGTATGATCAATACGCAACACTTCTTTTAATAAATTCATCCCTCTTTGACGATCAATTTGATCTTGTGAAAACATCAAAATTCGAGCAAGTGATAGCTTATATTCAATATTCTGCGGTGCTAATTTATTGGCTTGAGAAAAACTATCAAAAGCAAGTTGTGCTTTTTCCAGATTCATTGCCACTTGTCCTAGCGTCCACCAATCAGCCGCATTATTGGGTTCTTTTTGTAATTTTAACCGCAGTGCAACAGCAAATTGTTGTAGCTCATTTTCATTTAGCGGTTTGTTTGCTTCCTCTTTTACTCTTGCATAAAAGTGCGGTAATTTTTCGTAAGTTTTTTCTAACATTATCTCAGATTGCCAAGAACCTACACTCATATAAGTTAAAGGAGCAATAATCGCTAAAGTCAAAAAACCGGAAATAAACCAAATTTGTCCGTATTGCTTATTGCTCTTCTCAACAGCCATTTTTTCAGGAATATCTTCCAACAACGTTTGTTGTAATTCTGTTTTAAACTCTTGACTATTTTCTAATAAACCGTATTGTTCGTCTTCCTCAATTTCTTTCAACCTATTGAAATAAAAGGCCTTATTTAATTCATCTCGTTTTAAATTGGTTGATTTTTCTGTCTTGTTTCTAAGCAGAGGATAAAAACAAATAAATGCAATAGCTAATGTTAATAAAAGGCAAATTACCCAAAAAATCATTTTTTATTCCCGTTCTTTTAATAATTCTTCTAAACGCTTTTGTTGTTCTTGAGTTAAATTTGGCTGAGCTTCTACCGCACTTTTGCTGGATGAACCGGATTTACGGCGTAGCACAATAACAACACCAAGAATCATCAAAGCCAAAGGAGCAACCCATAAAATGATTGTTGAACCTGTTACCGGCGGATTATAAGTCACAAAATTTCCATATCGTTCAACCATATAATCGATAATTTGTTGCTTATTTTGACCTTTTTGTAAAAGTTCATACACTTTTGCCCGCATATCTACAGCAATCGAAGCATTGGAATCAGCAATGTTGTTATTTTGACATTGAGGACAACGCAGTTCTTGAGTCAAGCTGTGATAATCTTTTTCTTGTTGCATAGAGGTAAAATTAAGTGCATCAATCGCAGCTTGTGCTGAAAAACTGAGAAAAAGTGCGGTCAGAAAATAACGTAATTTTGTCATCATTTTTTCTCACTTACTTGTTGATAAATTGGCTGTATTTTTTCTTTCCAGATACGTTCATTTATATCACCGGTATGGCGGTAATGAATAATCCCGTTTCCATCCACGATAAACGTTTCCGGAGTACCATAAACACCGAGATCCAGCCCAAAAGATCCTTTTTCATCTTTTACAATTACTTGATAAGGGTTGCCTAACTTTTTGATCCATTTTATGGCTTTATCCGTTTTATCTTTATAATTAATGCCAATAATGTTAATACCTTGTTTATGAAGTTCATTGAGAAATTGATGTTCCGCATAACAAGTTGGACACCAAGTTGCCCAAACGTTGACGAGCAAAGGTTTACCCTGTTTGAATAGACGATTGTCATATTGCTTATCTGTCAGTAAATCAGTTAGCAGTTTATTTGGCACCGACTTACCTATTAAGGCACTTTCCAATGCTTTTGGATTATCGCTTTGTGCATTACGTTGCAGTTGCACAAAAAAAGCAAAGGCTAGTCCGAGGAATAAAATTAATGGTATATAAAGTTTTTTATTCATAACTTATCCTTGTTTTAGAAGTTTTCCAAAACGATAACGTCGGTCAAATATACAGAGTAATCCGCCGAATGCCATAAATATACCTCCCAGCCAAATCCAACGAATAAAAGGTTTATAATACAAGCGTAAAGCCCATGAACCATCATTTAAACTTTCGCCCAGTGCAACATATAGATCTCGAGATAACCCCCAATCAATAGCCGCTTCAGTCATTGTCATTTTACTCACTGTATAGAAACGTTTTTCAGCAAACAACGTGGTTTCAAACTTACCGTTTCGACTGATGTCAATTTGTGCCTTTCCGCCTAAGTAATTGACACCATTGACATCGGATATACCTTGGAAAGTAAATTCATAATCTGCAATTTTTACTGTATCCCCCACATTCATTCGAACGTCTCTTTCAATACTGTAATTTTGGCTAAAAGCAATTCCCCATATCGTCATCGCAACCCCTAAATGTGCTAAAACCATTCCCCAATGAGAACGAGACAATTTTGTTATGCCAATCCAAAAGCTATGCTTATGCGTTGCTCTTTGCTGCAATTCATAGAGTGCTAGAAGAAGAATAAACATTGCCATCATGACACCAAGAACGGCACTCACTGCAATACGATCTTGTAAAAAATAAGGTAAAACAAATCCGGTAATAAGCATAATAATTGAACTGATGATAACCGGAAGACGAATAGCACAGAATTGGTCTCGACGCCACTTTACTAAAGGTCCGACACCCAATAAAAGTGATAAAGGAATCATGATCAATAAAAACATTTGATCAAAAAATGGAGAGCCGATAGAAATAGTTCCCAACCCTAATTGTTTGTGTACTAAAGGCAGGAGAGTACCCAAGAACACCACACTAAGTGCGGTCATTAATAAAATATTATTGATTAACAACATAGTTTCTCGAGAATAACGTTCAGCATTGTTTCTTGTGCGAATAAGATTGCCTTTATAAGCGTATAACGCTAGCGAACCGCCAATAACTACAATTAAATAAGCTAAAATATATAAACCTCTAGTTGGGTCAGAGGCAAAAGCATGCACCGAAACCAAAATACCGGAACGAACCAAAAAAGTACCTAATAAACACAGTGAAAAAGCCAAAATTGCCAGCAATACTGTCCATGCTTTAAATGAACCACGTTTTTCCGTTACCGCAAGAGAATGAAGCAATGCAGTACCGGCAAGCCAAGGCATTAAAGAGGCGTTTTCTACAGGATCCCAGAACCACCAACCGCCCCAGCCAAGTTCGTAATATGCCCACCACGATCCCAGCACAATCCCCAATGTTAGAAATACCCAAGCAGCCATTGTCCAAGGTCGGGACCATCTTGCCCATGCGGTATCCAGTTTTCCCGTCATCAATGATGCAATAGCAAAAGCAAAAGCAACGGAAAAACCCACATAGCCCATGTAAAGTAAAGGCGGATGAAAAATCAGACCAATATCTTGTAATAATGGATTTAATTCTCTTCCCTCAACAGGAAAATCAGGGAAAGTGCGGTCAAAAGGGTTAGAAGTAAACATCACAAATAGTAAGAAACCAATCGTAATAATACCCATAATTGCCAAGACACGAGCCACAGCTTCTTGGGGTAATTGTTTACTCAAAAAAGCCACAGCCGCACTCCAAAGAGTCAATAGCCAAATCCAAAGTAATAAAGAACCTTCGTGGGAGCCCCAAACAGCGGATAGACGATATTGCAAAGGTAAGTTGGTATTTGAATTGTTCACCACATATTGTACTGAAAAATCATTTGTCAGAAATAAATAGAAAAGTGCAACAAAAGAAACAGTTAAGCTAACAAATAAACCATAGGTCATTGGGCGAGCTAAAGCCATCATCTGCACATTGCCTTTTTCCGCTCCCCATAATGGAAAAATAGATAATAAAACAGAAATAGCTAAACTTAAAGCCAGAGCATAATTGCCTAATTCAGCGATCATTGGTTACCTTCTTTAAATTGTTTTTCTTGACGATCACGATCACTTTCATTCTTGAGATCCGATATGCCCATAGGCTTATGAATTTTCTGCATTTGTGCTTCTAATTCCGGCGGAACATAATTTTCATCATGCTTTGCCAAAACTTCCGTTGCATTCAGTACAGTTGGCTCAATAAGTACACCTTGAGCAACAATGCCCTGTCCTTCACGAAATAAATCAGGCAAAATACCTTCATAAATAACCGTTACTGAAGGTCCAATATCATTTAAGTCAAATCTGACTTTTAAACTTTTAGGATCACGTTCTACCGTTCCTTCCACAACCATTCCGCCAATTCTAATACGTTGCCCAATACTAGGCTTGGTATGGCTTTCGTTATTTTTTCCATTCACAACTTCTGTTGGGGTATAAAACAAATCAATATTTTGACGCAACGCATACAACACTAAAGCAGAGGCAACGGATATGCCCAGGAAAATAAACAGTACTACCGATAATCTTGATTTACGTCTTGGGTTCATAGGTTTTCTCCATTGTTTTCAGCTTGCGTATTTTTTTGACGCACTGAACGCAATTGTTCACGTTGAATTTCTTTAAATAGGGCTTTGCGAAGATAAATATTTTGCAAGCCTAATCCTATAATAGCAAGGAAAGAAATCCCATAAGATAGCCAGACATAAAGCCCATGACCGCCCATATAAAAAAAATCACTCCAACTTTGAAAAAACATAATAAACTCCTATTTTACTAATGCTTTAACCCAAGGGCGTTTGCTCTCATCTTTTAACAGTTGAGTTCGATAATTCATTAAAGTAAACCACATTGTTAATGCCATAAAACCGAAAATACAGAGAATAAGCGGAATTAACATAGGTGTTGCAATGGAAGGTTTTTCAAATTTTGTAATGCTTGCCCCTTGATGTAAGGTATTCCACCACTGAACAGAAAAATGAATAACCGGAATATTGACTACCCCCACAATAGAAAGAATTGCTGCTGCTTTCATACCGATTAAACGATCTTGAAAAGCAGAGTAAAGTGCGATAACGCCTAAATATAAAAAGAATAAAATCAAGGAAGAAGTTAAACGAGCATCCCACACCCACCAAGTTCCCCAAGTCGGTTTACCCCAAATTGCTCCAGTGACCAATGTCAAAAAAGTAAACACAATACCGATGGGTGCCATAGCGAGAATACTCAAATACGCTTGGCGAATTTGCCAAACTAAACCAATCACTCCGGCAATTGCCATAGACACATAAATTCCCATAGAAAAAATTGCCGCCGGAACATGGATATAAATAATACGGAAACTGTTACCTTGCTGATAATCAGCCGGTGCAAAAGCAAGCCCCCAAATTACGCCGGTTATTAATAAAAGTATAGATACTGTTGCAAACAAAGGAACAAACTTACCACATAAGTGATATTGTGTTTCCGATTTTGCATAAGGATGTAACCATTTCCACATCATGTTGTCCTTACTATGTTATTTAAAAAACAAATCTTCACTAAGTTAATTACTGGTCTAAGCTCACTCTTAACGCAATTGAAATGGCGAAAGGTGAAAGTGTTGCCACTGAAACAAAAATAGCTCCCAGAATTGCGAGTTGCCCGTTATAAGATAAATTTAATGTTGCAGCATCTAAAACAGCGGCAGAAAAAATTAATACTGGTATAAATAGAGGTAAGACTAATAAACTCAGCAAAACGCCCCCCTTACGCAACCCTACCGTAAGTGCCACACCAATGGCTCCCAAACAACTCAAGGTTGGCGTTCCTAACAACAATGTTAAAACTAATGCCCACCAAATATGCAACTCCAATGAAAGTAATAGTCCGGCAATGGGCGAAAGTAAAATTAACGGTAAACCGGTTAAAAGCCAATGTGCAATGACTTTTGCCAAGGCGGTCATCGCTAAAGGTTGTGCTGTCAACATCAATTGCTCAAGAGAACCGTCCACAAAATCATCACGAAATAAACGCTCAAATGAAAGTAATGCCGATAGCAAAGCGGCAACCCAAGCTATTCCGGGGGCTATTTTAGCTAATAGCTTAGGATCCGGACCAATAACCAAAGGAAACAAGGTTAAAATAATCAAAAAAAACCATAAAGGATTTAAGATCTCAGCTTGCTTTCGACAAGCAATTTTTAACTCTCTTTTGATAATTTGTACAAAAATCATGCCATATTCCCTTGATCAAAAAACTTGTATTGATCTAACCGCACTTTTTGCAACTTATTGCTCGGAATCTCTTGATGACTGGTTAAAATCACAATACCGCCATTTTCCACATGTTGTTCAAACAACTGAGTTAAAACGTTGACACCTTGTTTATCAATAGCTGTAAAAGGCTCATCTAAAATCCACAATGCCGCATTTGATAACCACAATCTTGCTAATGCAATACGTTTTTGTTGTCCTGCAGAAAGTTGACCTGCCGGTAAATCTTCTCGACCCAATAACCCCACTTTCTGTAGAATATCCCAAAGTAACTCCTCGCTTTGTCGACAATGACCAATTTTTTGATAGAACTGTAAATTTTCCCAAGCACTTAATTCAGGCTTAATTCCAGCAAGATGCCCCAAATAGAGTAAATTGTGCTGGTATTCTTCACGATTTTTATTAATTTCGATCTTATTCCATCGCACTTTACCTTTAGCAGGGAAACTAAGTCCCACAATAATTCGTAAAAGACTGGTTTTTCCTATGCCATTGTGTCCTTCAATTTGCACAAAATCTCCCGACTTAGCATCTAAATTTAAGTCAGTAAACAAAATCTTATCGCCACGCTGACAGGCAAGTTGTTCCAGTTGTAGATGATTATTTTGCATAAGAAGTTATTTAAACATTTTCGGAGATGCATTCTATCATAAGCTATACTCATGGTGTAAAAAATGAAACGTTAAAAGCATAACTCTTTAGTTGTATATGATAGGATTATTTGATTTAAAACAAAATCAACTCAAAGAACGCCGATAAGTTATTTTTTAGCCCCCAAAAAAAACACAAATTTACTTTCATTACTATGAAAGAGCTAAAGTGCGGTAGAAAAAATTAAAATTTTTTAATGACGTGGATTTTAACACTATTAAATTATTAAAAGTTAGTTTTATGTATCAAAATTATGTTTTGAATAACCTTTTATTTGGTATAAAACACTAAAAAATCATTTGACACATCATTTTAAACTCGTAATATAAACCCATCTTGGTTTATTTTTAGGATATTTTATGTTTAACATTCTTTCTCTGTTACTCAATTTACGACTATCACATTTCTTGTGCGGATAAATTGTGGAACAAAGAAGTATAGTTAAACATGTCAGTTGACCCGCACAAGTAGAATGCGGGTTTTTTGTTTCTCAAAATCAATAAAACATCACCGCACTTTGCAGATGGCAACATACAAAATAAGAAGGAAAGAGTTATGCAAAACAACATTATTATTTTTGATACAACATTGCGTGATGGTGAACAGGCATTAAAAGCCAGTTTAACAGTAAAAGAAAAATTACAAATTGCATTGGCGTTGGAACGTTTAGGTGTTGATGTAATGGAAGTGGGGTTTCCAGTATCGTCAGCAGGGGATTTTGAATCCGTTCAAACCATTGCTCGTCATATAAAAAACAGCCGTGTTTGTGCTTTGTCTCGTGCAGTGGATAAAGACATTGATATTGCGGCTGACGCATTAAAAGTAGCTGAAGCGTTCCGTATTCATACGTTTATTGCCACTTCCGCTTTGCATGTCGAAGCTAAATTACGCCGCACTTTTGATGATGTCGTGGAAATGGCAATACAAGCAGTAAAACGTGCCAGACGTTATACCGATGATGTGGAATTTTCCTGCGAAGATGCCGGTCGAACAGGTGTTGACAACATTTGTCGCATCGTTGAGGCAGCAATTAAAGCGGGTGCAACAACAGTCAATATTCCGGATACGGTAGGTTTTTGTTTACCAACCGAATACGGTAATATCATCGATCAAGTGATGAACAGAGTACCGAATATCGATAAAGCAGTAATTTCGGTGCATTGCCATAATGATTTAGGCATGGCGACTGCAAATTCGTTGACCGCAGTACAAAACGGTGCAAGACAAATTGAATGTACCATTAATGGCATTGGGGAGCGTGCAGGAAATACTGTATTGGAAGAAGTAGTCATGGCAATTAAAACACGTCAAGATATATTTAAGGGCTTAGATACACGAATTAATACACAAGAAATTCATCGTGTCAGTCAGATGGTTAGCCAGTTGTGTAATATGCCAATTCAGCCGAATAAAGCTATTGTCGGATCAAATGCTTTTGCACATTCTTCAGGTATTCATCAAGACGGTATGGTTAAAAATAAAAATACTTACGAAATTATGTCGCCGGAAACCATCGGATTGAAAAAAGAAAAATTGAATTTAACCGCTCGTTCAGGACGTGCAGCAGTAAAAAGCCATATGGACGCAATGGGTTATCAACAAAACGATTATGATTTGGATAAATTATACGCCGCATTTTTAAAATTAGCCGATAAAAAAGGGCAAGTATTTGATTATGATTTGGAAGCATTGGCATTTATTGATATGCAACAGGGTGATGAAGATCGGCTAAGTTTGGATGTTATTACTTCTCAAACAATCAGTAATTTACCGGCTTCTGCCTTTGTGCAAGTTGAGCTGGACGGTAAAAAAATTAGCCAAGTTTCAAATGGGGGAAATGGTCCCGTTGATGCCGTTTATAACGCTATTTTAGCAATTACAGATATGGATATAACTATGTTGCATTATAACCTGACTGCAAAAGGTGAGGGAGCAGAAGCCTTAGGACAAGTGGATATTGTTGTCGAACATAAAGGGCGACGTTTTCATGGTGTCGGATTGGCAACGGATATTGTAGAATCCTCGGCTCGTGCCTTAATTCATGCAATCAATGCCATTTATCGTGCCAATAAAGTGGCAGATTTAAAATCGCATAAAATTTCACAGTAAAGTTGATGTAAAGATGTAAAGAGGAAAAATCATGAAAAGTTATACTATTGCAGTATTAAGTGGGGATGGTATCGGTCCTGAAATTATGGCGGAAGCTATAAAAGTATTGGATGCAGTGCAAAAAAAATATAATTTCAAATTAAATTACCGCACTTTTGATGTGGGAGGAATAGCCATCGATAATCATGGTACGCCTTTACCCGCTTCTACATTAAATGGCTGTGAAGAAAGTGATGCAATTTTATTCGGCTCGGTAGGCGGACCAAAATGGGAACATTTACCCCCTAATCAGCAGCCTGAACGAGGTGCACTACTACCATTGCGTAAACATTTCAAATTGTTTTGTAATTTACGTCCTGCCACACTTTACCAAGGTTTAGAAAAATTTTGTCCATTGCGAGCGGATATTGCTGCCAAAGGATTTGATATGATGACTGTTCGTGAATTAACCGGCGGCATTTATTTCGGTCAACCTAAAGGACGAGATGGAGAGGAAATGCAAACTCGTGCCTTTGATACAGAAGTTTATTACAAATATGAAATTGAACGTATAGCTAAAGTTGCTTTTGAAACAGCGATGAAACGGCGTAAACATGTAACATCTGTTGATAAAGCCAATGTATTAATCAGCTCGGTATTATGGCGTGAAACGGTCAATGAGGTTGCCAAGAACTATCCTGACGTAACATTGGATCATATTTATATTGATAATGCGACAATGCAATTGATCAAACGACCTGAATTTTTCGATGTCTTACTTTGCTCTAATATTTTTGGCGATATTATTTCTGATGAGGCGGCAATGATTACCGGCTCAATGGGTATGCTACCCTCTGCCAGTCTAAATGAACATGGTTTTGGGCTTTACGAACCGGCAGGTGGTTCTGCTCCGGATATTGCAGGCAAAGGCATTGCCAACCCAATCGCTCAAATTCTATCTGCTGCCATGATGCTACGTTATAGCTTTAACTTAAATGAAGCGGCGGATTCAATAGAAAACGCAGTGAAACAGGTTCTTTCTCAAGGTTATCGAACCGCAGATTTAGCAGATGAACATCCGCCAATTTCCACAGCTGAAATGGGAGACTTAATTGTAAACGCAATTTAAGCAATAGAGAATGAAAAATAAAGTGCGGTAAATTTAGCCAAAATTTCTCGTTTTCTACCGCACTTACCTAATTAGTGAAAAAAAACTTAACGGAATAAATATGAAAAAAACACTCTACCAAAAATTATTTGATTCTCATATTGTACATGAAGCACCGGGAGAAGTACCGATTTTGTACATTAATCGTCATTTAATTCATGAAGTAACGTCACCGCAAGCCTTTGATGGTTTACGTGTAGCAGGTCGTCAGGTTCGTCAAGTGAATAAAACTTTCGGCACAATGGATCATAGTATTTCTACTCAAGTGCGTGATGTAAACAAATTAACAGGGCAAGCGAAAATTCAGGTTTTAGAGCTAGATAAAAATTGTAAAGCAACAGGAATTTCTTTGTTTGATATGAACAGTAAACAGCAAGGAATTGTACATGTTATGGGGCCGGAACAAGGATTAACCTTACCGGGCATGACGATTGTTTGCGGTGATTCCCATACGGCAACTCATGGGGCTTTCGGTGCATTAGCTTTTGGTATCGGTACATCGGAAGTGGAACATGTTCTTGCAACGCAAACACTAAAACAAGCCAGAGCCAAAAGTATGAAAATTGAAGTACGTGGCGAAGTCGCAAAAGGCATTACTGCCAAAGATATTATTCTTGCCATTATCGGTAAAACCACAATGGCAGGGGGAACCGGTCATGTTGTTGAATTTTGTGGTGAAGCTATTCGTGCATTGTCAATGGAAGGACGAATGACAGTTTGCAATATGGCAATTGAAATGGGAGCGAAAGCCGGACTGATTGCACCTGATGAAACCACATTCGCTTATTTGAAAGATCGTCCTTATGCACCAAAAGGAAAAGACTGGGAAAGTGCGGTAGAATATTGGAAAACCTTAAAAACCGATGAAGGTGCAGAGTTTGATACTGTGGTGATATTAGACGCAAAAGACATTGCTCCACAAGTAACATGGGGAACCAATCCAGGTCAGGTTATCGGTATTGATCAGAAAGTACCTAATCCGGCAGAAATGCAAGATCCCGTCACCAAAGTCTCCGCAGAAAAAGCCTTAGCTTATATTGGCTTATCTCCGGAAACTGATTTAAAAGATATTTCCGTTGATCAAGTATTTATCGGATCTTGCACAAATTCCCGCATTGAAGATTTGCGTGCGGCAGCTACAGTAATGAAAGGTCGAAAAAAAGCGGATAACGTAAAACGAGTACTTGTTGTTCCCGGCTCAGGATTGGTCAAAGAACAAGCAGAAAAAGAAGGGCTAGATAAAATTTTTATTGCGGCTGGTGCTGAATGGCGTAATCCCGGTTGTTCTATGTGTTTGGGTATGAATGATGATCGACTTGGTGAATGGGAGCGTTGTGCTTCGACCAGTAATCGTAATTTTGAAGGGCGACAAGGCCGTAACGGACGAACCCATCTTGTAAGTCCGGCAATGGCAGCGGCAGCGGCTGTCTTCGGTAAATTTGTTGATATTCGTTATATGGAATTAAATTAAGGAAGATTTATGGCTGGTATTAAACAACATTCAGGTTTAGTGGTTCCTCTTGATGCCGCAAATGTGGATACTGATGCGATTATCCCAAAACAGTTTTTACAAGCTATTACCAGAGTGGGTTTTGGAAAACACTTATTCCACGAATGGCGTTATCTTGATGAGGAAGGTACAGTACCTAATCCTAAATTTGTGCTGAACTTTCCCGAGTATCAAGGTGCAACGATTTTACTTGCACGCAAAAATTTAGGGTGCGGGTCATCTAGAGAACATGCACCTTGGGCGTTGGCGGATTATGGATTTAAGGTCATGATCGCACCTAGTTTTGCTGATATTTTCTATAATAATAGCCTGAATAATCATATGTTGCCCATTCGTTTGAATGAAGAAGAAGTGGAAGAAATTTTTCAATGGGTATGGAAAAATAAAGGTTGTGAAATTCATGTAAATTTAGAAAATTTAACCGTCACAACGGGAAATAAAATTTATCATTTTGAATTAGATGAATTTCGTCGTCATTGCTTATTAAATGGATTGGACAATATAGGATTGACTTTGCAACATGAAGATAAAATCGCAGAGTATGAAAAAAACATTCCTGCTTTTTTACGCTAATTAGACTTTATTTCTGATCATTCTCCCTATTCATTCTTGTTACCTCAATAAAAACTGGTATAGTGCCATCTATATCAGTTTTTTTATCAAGTAAATTTAAGGATAAAGTATGCAAATTAAAATAGAAATTTCACCAGCAAAAGAACAATGGGGGAAAAAAGCTTTAATCAGTTTTACTCACGATCAAGCCATCATTCATCATCCGACACGTAACCAAGACATTTCTTTAATTCAAAAAGCCGCTCGAAAATTACGCAACCAAGGAATAAAAGAAGTTGAACTTATTGGATCAGAATGGGATTTAGAAAATTGTTGGGCATTCTATCAAGGCTTTTATACCGCTAAACAAGATTATACTATTGAATTTCCTCATTTAGAGGACGAGCCACAAGCTGAATTGCTGGCAAGAATTCAATGCAGCGATTTTGTGCGTGAAATTATTAATCTCCCCTCTTCAATTATCACCCCTATTGAACTTGCAAAGCGTGCGGCACAATTTATCACCGAACAAGCAAGTCTTTATGCTGACGAAAGTGCGGTATCTTTTCAAATTATTTCCGGACAAGAACTTGCTGAAAAAAACTATCAAGGGATTTGGCAAGTGGGTAAAGGCTCAGAAAATTTACCAGCTATGTTACAGCTGGATTTTAATCCTACCGGAAATGAAAATGCACCGGTACTGGCTTGTTTAGTCGGTAAAGGAATTACTTTTGACAGTGGTGGTTACAGCATTAAACCAAGTGATAGCATGAGTACAATGCGAACAGATATGGGCGGTGCCGCACTATTAACGGGTGCATTAGGTATGGCAATAGCCGGAGGGCTTAACAAACGAGTTAAACTATTTTTATGTTGTGCTGAAAATATGGTGAGCCACAACGCTTTAAAATTAGGTGATATTATTCACTACCGCAATGGTATCAGTGCGGAAATTCTTAATACTGATGCCGAAGGGCGTTTGGTACTTGCCGATGGCTTAATTGATGCGGATTTAGCGAAGCCTAAATTTATTCTTGATTGTGCAACCTTAACCGGTGCAGCAAAAGTAGCGGTTGGTAATGATTATCATGCGATACTTTCAATGGATAACGAACTCACTCAACAGTTTTTCGATTGTGCAAAGAGTACAAAAGAACCGTTTTGGCGATTGCCTTTTGACGAATTACATCGTCACCAAATTAATTCATCCTTTGCAGATATTGCCAATATTGGGACTGTTCCAATGGGTGCCGGTGCAAGTACGGCAATGGCGTTCTTATCTTATTTTGTAGAAAATTATCAAGAAAATTGGTTACATATTGATTGTTCGGCAACTTATCGTAAATCAGCAAGTGACTTATGGGCAACAGGTGCAACGGGAATCGGTGTACAAACTTTGGCGAATTTTTTATTAAATAAAGCTGAATAATGGAGAGACCTATGACATTAGAACAAACTTTAGCGATTATAAAGCCCGATGCAGTTGAACGAAATTTAATAGGTAACATCATTTCTCGTTTAGAGGACAAAGGATTTCAAATCATTGCTATGAAGATGTTGCATTTAAATCAAGAACAGGCGGAAGGTTTTTATGCAGAACATCGCAATAAAGCGTTTTTTACTGAATTGGTTAAATACATGACATCTGCCCCTATAGTTGTTTTGGTGTTACAAAAAGAAAATGCGGTAAAAGACTACCGCACTTTTATGGGAACAACTAATCCGGAAATAGCAGAAAATGGCACATTACGTTATGAATTTGCTATTAATCAAACCCAAAATTCCGTTCATGGCTCGGATAGTTTAGAGAATGCACAACGTGAAATTGCCTATTTTTTTGCCGAAGCTGAGATTTATGCTAGATAGTTAAAAATAAGCCAACAAATAGTTGTTGGCTTATTTTTGTTCCGCTACTCGTTTTTAAATAACAAATTTACTGCATGATGTCATGTTTACATCCAAGCATTATTGCGAATAATGCCAACGGCAATACCTTCAATTTCAAAGTAAGGTTGCTGAGTTAGATCTACTACAATTGGCTCAAATTCCTCATTTTCCGCATGTAAATAAACAATCGAACCTTTACGCTCAAAGCGTTTTACTGTTACTTCATCTTCAATTCGAGCAACAACGATTTGTCCATTTCTAATGTCTTTTGTACTATGAACAGCCAACAAATCACCATCTAAAATACCAATATCTTTCATAGACTGACCATAAACCTTCAATAAAAAGTCAGCTTGCGGTTTAAACATATTAGCATCGACTTGATAAGTTGCTTCAATATGTTGTTCCGCCAAAATTGGTTCACCGGCGGCAACTCGCCCAATCAGCGGAAGTCCTTCATTTTCCGGTTCTTCTATATCCGTTAATAGCCTGATACCACGAGATACACCAGATACAATTTCAATTACACCTTTACGAGCCAAGGCCTTTAAATGTTCTTCAGCCGCATTCGGAGAGCGAAATCCCAATTCTTTAGATATTTCCACTCGAGTTGGAGGCATTCCTGTACTTTCGATATGACGTTTTATTAGATCGAAAACTTCCTGTTGTCGTGTCGTTAATGATTTTATTGAACTCATACTAACCCCTGTTTTTATATACAGAATATATGACATTATATACAGAAATAAAATTACATCAATCTTTAGTTTCAATAAATTAATTTATTAATAAAAAAATATTTTTTTTGTTAGAATAGTATTCATTAGCCAATCAACCTAATAAGTTAATGGAAATTGTTATGTCAAGTATTCTTAATTTTTATCGTAATCTTTTGTCCGTCCCTCTCTCTTTTTTAGTTAAAAATAACCCTATACCGCAACAACCTATCGAAGAATTATCATTAGATATTAGCCAACCGATCATTTATTTATTACCTTACACTTCACAAACAGATTTAATTATTATCCGTAGAAATTGCTTAAGCGTAGGATTGCCTGATCCCTTAGAAGAGAATGAATTGGGGGGGCAATGTTTACCTCGTTATGTATTTTTAGACGAAGGTAGACGTTTTTTTAAATCGAAAGGTGCTAAGTCAGCGACTATTCAGATAGTTGAAAAATACCTTGAATTACACCGCTCTTTACCTGATTTAAATGTACAGTTAGTGCCTGTTTCCGTACTTTGGGGACGTTCTCCGGGTCATGAAAAGCAGGTTGGCTTACCAAAACTTCGTTTATTAAATAGTATCCAAAAAACAGCTGTGGCTATTTGGTTTGGGCGTGATACTTTTGTGCGTTTTTCACAAGCGGTTTCTTTACGCTATATGGCTGATGAATATGGAACAGATGCAAGTATTGCTTTAAAACTCGCTCGAGTGGCAAAAATCCATTTTGCCAAACAAAGAATGTCCGCTACAGGTCCTCGCTTACCTAATCGCCAAGCAATGTTTAATAAATTATTACAATCACCGGCAATTCTCAATGCCATCGCAGATGAAGCGAAAAGTAAGAGAATCAGCAAAGAAAAAGCACGTAAAGAAGCATATAAGATATTGGATGAGATTGCCGCCAATGTGAACTACGAGGGATTGCGTGTTGCAGATCGTTTTTTAGGCTGGTTATGGAATAAATTATATCAAGGAATTGATGTCCAAAATGCAGAACGTGTACGTAAATTAGCGTTAGAAGGACATGAAATTGTATATATTCCTTGTCATCGCAGTCATATTGATTATTTGTTATTGTCCTATGTGCTATATCATCAAGGGTTGGTGCCTCCACATATTGCCGCAGGTATTAACCTCAATTTTTGGCCGGTGGGAATGATGTTCCGTCGAGGAGGTGCATTCTTTATTCGCCGAACCTTTAAAGGAAATCGATTATATTCAACCATTTTCCGTGAATATTTAGCAGAATTATTTCACCGTGGCTACTCTGTGGAATTCTTTATTGAAGGCGGTCGCTCAAGAACCGGACGTTTACTTGCCCCGAAAACAGGTATGATGTCTATGACTGTACAAGCCTTACAACAAAACCAAATCCGACCAATTTCCGTTGTGCCGGTTTATGTAGGCTATGAGCATGTATTAGAGGTAGATACTTACGCAAAAGAATTGCGGGGGGCGGCAAAAGAGAAAGAAAACGCCGGTTTGGTCTTGCGTGTTATCCGCAAATTACGCAATTTAGGGCAAGGTTATGTAAATTTTGCCGAACCTATCACATTAAGTAATTACTTAAATCAACATTTTCCTGAATGGAAAGATAGCCAGCCGGAAGATCATTCTCAATGGTTTAACCCTGCAGTTAATGCCATTTCAAATCAAGTCATGATCAATATCAACAAAGCAGCGGCAATTAATGCAATGAACTTAACGGGCACCGCACTTTTGTCTTCTCGCCAACGTGCTTTATCTCGTGAACAACTGTTGGAACAACTGAAAAGTTATCAACGCTTTTTACAACACGCCCCTTATTCCAACGATATTATTGTACCGACTGATACACCGGAAGAAATGCTCACTCATGTATTAAACTTAGAACGAGTCGGACTTATCGTAGAAAAAGATAATTTTGGTGAAATGTTGCGTTTAGAACGTTCAGCAGCAGTATTGATGACCTATTATCGTAATAATATCCAACATGTTTTTGTTTTACCTTCTTTAATTGCAAGTATCATTTTTCATCATGGTGCAATACAAAAAGAGTTGGTATCAAATGCAGCTCGAAAAATTTACCCTTTCTTAAAAGAGGAATTATTTTTACACTTTTCACAAGATGAATTAGATGAATATGTTGAAAAAATTATTGAGGAATTTACACGTCAAAAATTAATTCTGTGTGCAGAAAATCTTCTTTCAATCAATAAAGAACGTGTAAGAGTTTTACAGTTATGGATGGCGGGAGTTCGAGAAATTTTACAACGTTATTATATTACCGTCAGTATCTTGCAAGATACCCCGAATATTGCCAAAGCGACCTTAGAGAAAGAAAGCCAATCTATTGCACAGCGGTTATCTGTATTACATGGCATTAATGCACCGGAATTTTTCGATAAAGCCGTCTTTTCCGCTTTTATCGGTAGCTTAAGATCCAACGGATATTTTGATAAAAATGGCGTCGCTATAACGGAGAAATTAAATGACATTAGCGATATTCTCGATAGAATTATTTCTACTGAAGTGCAATTAACTATCAAAAGTGCGGTAGGAAAACACGAAGAAGTTCAAGAGTATTAATGTGAGTTGAAAATAGGCACAACGCTTTAAACCGCATTTAAACCGAGCAAACTTTCCTATTTGAACAACAAAAAAGAGCGGAAATATCTCCGCTCTTTTGTCTATCATATCAAAGACTAATGTTCCCTTGTTTTAAAAAACTGAATATCGGGATAGCGTTCCTGAGTAAGATTAAGATTTACCATCGTTGGAGCAATATAAGTAAGACTATCTCCCCCGTCTAACGCTAAATTCTGTTCATTTTTACGTTTAAACTCTTCAAGTTTTTTCGCCTCTGAACATTCTACCCAGCGAGCTGTTGCCACATTAACGGTTTCATACACCGCCTCAACGTTATACTCAGATTTTAAACGAGAAACGACAACATCAAACTGGAGTACACCAACCGCCCCCACAATTAAATCATTATTGGTTAACGGACGGAAAACCTGAACCGCACCTTCTTCTGAAAGTTGCACCAAGCCTTTGAGCAGCTGTTTCTGTTTCAACGGATCTTTCAAACGAATACGGCGAAATAACTCCGGTGCAAAATTAGGGATACCGGTAAATTTCAGATCTTCACCTTGCGTAAAGGTATCACCAATTTGAATAGTGCCATGATTATGTAAGCCGATAATATCGCCGGCATAGGCTTCTTCCGCATGAGAACGATCACCCGCCATAAAAGTCAGTGCATCGGAAAGCACAACCTCTTTCCCCAAACGCACCTGTTTCAGTTTCATACCTTTTTCATATTTACCCGAAACAATTCGCATAAAAGCGACCCGATCACGATGTTTCGGATCCATATTAGCTTGAATTTTAAACACAAACCCTGTTAATTTTTCTTCCGCACTCTCGACTAAACGACAATCCGCCTGACGAGCTTGCGGAGCGGGTGCCCATTGTGTCAAGCCATCAAGAAAATGATCCACACCGAAATTGCCTAAAGCCGTCCCGAAAAAAACAGGCGTTAATTCCCCACGAATAAATAAATCATGATCAAATTCATTCGACGCCCCCTTGACCAATTCCAATTCATCACGTAATTGCCGAGCAAGATCTTCGCCCACTGCCCTATCCAAGTCAGCATTATTTAACCCTTTAACAATACGCACATCCTGAATAGTATGTCCTTGACCGCTTTGATATAAATAAGTTTCGTCTTTATACAAATGATAAACACCTTTGAACAATTTACCGCAACCAATAGGCCAAGTAATAGGGGCACAACGGATTTTCAGCACACTTTCCACTTCATCAAGCAATTCCATCGGATCTCGAATATCACGATCCAACTTATTCATAAACGTTAAAATCGGCGTATCCCGCAAACGAGTGACTTCCATTAATTTAATCGTACGTTCTTCAACCCCTTTTGCACTATCAATCACCATCAAGCAACTATCAACTGCAGTTAAAGTGCGGTAAGTATCTTCCGAAAAATCCTCATGCCCCGGTGTATCAAGCAAGTTGACCAAGCAGTCATGATAAGGAAATTGCATCACCGACGTAGTAATAGAAATTCCCCGCTGTTTTTCCATTTCCATCCAGTCGGATTTAGCATGTGCCTGAGAACCTTTGCCTTTTACCGAACCGGCTTTCTGAATAGCGTTTCCATAGAGTAAAACTTTTTCCGTAATCGTTGTTTTCCCCGCATCGGGGTGAGAAATAATCGCAAAAGTGCGACGTTTATTTACTTGTTGAGAATATGACATGATCGTTTGTTATACTGACTAAAAGCCGATATTTTCTCCGAATTTTATTTGAGGTGCAAGTCAAAACCCAAACAGAAAACAAAACACATTAAAGAGCGGATATAATCCGCCCCGACATTAAAATAATGAATTTACGCTTTTCTTACAAATAAATACAAGATAAAATACGACAAATTTTACTTTTACTTAACAAATAAAATAGAACGGAAAATGACAGCCTACAGCCTACAGCCTACAGCCTAGTATATTGCCTAAAATCAACCTTTCAAGTTAATTTTGAGAGGTTGGACATGTTCAAACAATATCTTAAAAATCACCTATTTCAACCTCAACCTTTCGGCGAAAGTATTATTCGCCTTTTTCTGCTTTGTCTTAAAAAGCAAGGCATCGCCTATTATTTAGGTTTATAACCTATCTCTCTAAAGTTTAATAAATAATCAGTAAGAGATAATAAATAAACAATAATAGATTCGATCAATAACCACTTAATAAGTAATTAACAGATAATTTTTAAAGCGAGTAAAGAATATGAACAAAATCTTCAAAACCAAATACGATGTAACAACGGGTCAAACGAAAGTTGTGTCTGAATTAGCGAATAACCGTCAGGTGGCGAGCCGTGTTGAGGGAGCGTCGGGGCGTCAGCCGAAGTGCGGTGTGTTTTTAGGCATGTTTAAGATTCTGCCATTGGCATTATTGATGAGTGAGTTGTTATCGAGTGTGGCATATGGGGTGAATGTGTGGATTGACGTTAATCCTAATAGAGAACCAGGTGGTGATAATAAGCCTTCGTCTGTTTGGTATGAAAGAAGTAACGTTAATAACACGAATGAAGTTGTTTTATTAGCCGATGGTGCAAACAAAACAGGGGCAAATACTCGATTAACCAATAAAGATTTCAAAAAAACGGTAGTTATAGGATCTCGTGCAGTTGGTGGTGGAAATGATGCTACTGCTATAGGTTACCGTGCTATTGTAGGGAAAAACCTTGATTCAACTAATATAACTGACAGCCACCAAGGAACGGCAGTGGGATATAGAGCCTTTTCGTATGGTAATGAATCTGTGTCGTTAGGGAATGATACTGTTGCTCGGGGTTCTAACAGTATAGCTATAGGGTCGGATAATATTTCCGGTGAGAATGCTAAACCACTTCCTAAAGAAATATTTACTATATTTCTAGATAATGCGGCTAATTTTAACTATACAGGTGAATATGCAGCAGTTGATTATAATAAATTATTTGAAGGTACTGATGTTATTGAGAAAAATACTAATAAAAATAAATATGTTAATGGTGATGGGAATTTAGTTAGTGATGATGGATTTACTATTGGTTGGAACGGGAGATATTATATAAGAAAAACCAAAAGTAATCACAAGGATTATTACGTTTTAATTGGCGATCAATATTATGAAAAATTAAGTAATGGAAACTTAAATCCAATTGAAAAGCCGAAAAACATTGAACAGATGGACGATTATAAAAGGATGGAAAAATATAATGGATATCTAGAAAAAGCATATGAAAAATATTTAGCCGACACTGATAGAAACAAAAAAACCCATACATGGGCTAGGGGTAATAACTCAATAGCAATAGGGGGAAGAAGTGTTGCATATGGAAATTATTCGACCGCACTTGGAACGTACGCGATTGCGTATAAAGACTATTCAGCCGCGATAGGAACAAATACGATAGCTTTTGGTAGAAATTCATTAGTTTTCGGGAATGATTCTTATGTCTATGCTGATAGATCTGTAGGGGTAGGTACGAATGTACAGGCAGTAAATGCGGGTTCTATGGTGTACGGATCGGACTCATACTCAGGGGGTAGCGGTTCATTGGCGATGGGTAACTATGCATTGGCAAATATCGCGATGGACGAAAATTTTACCGGCAAAGGATTGAAAAGTAGTAAATTATTATTTACTGATAATGCAAACAAAGACGAGTATAAAGATGATAAATATTTTTTCGATAAATTTTATGAATTAGGAAACACAAAAGATATCCAACACAACAGAACTTCAATCAAACCTAAAACGACAAAACAAAGAGGAACGGGAGAAGAAAAAGCTGAGCAATCAAAAGACAATAAAGGTAAACATAACCAAGGAGCAATCGCAATAGGGTCGTATACTGTTGCTCTTGGAGACAACGCATTATCAATCGGAAGATATGCTTACGCCAAAGAAGACAGTACCGTTGCAATCGGAAGATTTGCCTTTGCAAAAGAGGCTAATGCATTTGCGTTAGGAAGTTTTACGAGAGCTCTTGAAAAATCTTCAATAGCATTAGGGAATGAAGCAACCGCTACTTTAGAAAATTCAGTGGCACTGGGTTATAAATCAAAAACGGATTATGAACATTCAAAGTCCGATCCATATACACCCGAGGGAGCAATTATTATCCCAACTTCAGCGAATGTAGGGGTTATTTCTGTCGGATATAACGGATACGAGAGAAGAATGGTAAATGTCGCTGCCGGTTCACAAGATACGGACGCCGTGAACGTTGCACAATTAAAAGCCTTAGAAACCAGAATAGACTTAAATAATAAACAAAATAATTTAACGCCTTATTTTGGTGTGGAGCAAAAAAGTGGCGATAGTGCAAAAATAGCACAAGGTCAAGAAGCAAAACAAAATTATGAACGTTATGTTAAATTGGCGGGTGAATATGCAAAATTATTAAATAGAAAAGTAAATGGCAAGGAAACGTTTAAACAGGAAGCATTAGATAAAGTTAAGAAGGAATTAGATGCATTAGAAAAAAGTAATCCCCAAATAGCAACAAAAGCAAGTACTATTAAAAAAATTGTTGAGGACTTAGGAAAAGAAACAGTTAGTGATAGTAATAAATTATTAACAAAATTAAAGGAAATTACACAAGCTGTTGAGACAGATATGGCAAAAAAAGATCAGGTCGCTAATTTATCAGAGCAAGAAATAGAAGAATCTAACTACAAAGGAAGCCTGGCAAAAGGAAAAGACTCAATTGCGATAGGATATAAAGCGTCAGTTGCAGAAGTAGCAGAAGATTCGGTAGCAATAGGAAAAGGATCTAAGGTAACAGCTAAACAGGAGGCTAAAAACAAAGCCGAAATAAATGGTGTTGAATTTACTTTCAAAGGCGGAGTAAGTCCTGATAATAAAGAAGAAAGTAAAAAAACCATTTTCAGCGTAGGAGATACAAACCAAGAACGTATTATTAAAAATGTAGCAGCGGGAGATGTGAGTGAGAATTCAACAGACGCTATTAACGGAAGTCAATTATATGCTGTAACAAAGGTGTTTTCTGATTTGGCGAAGGATGTGATAGGGGTAGAAGTTGATAATAAGCAGTTTAAGAAATCATCATTTACGGCTGTAGAATATATCTCAACTCCGACAAGTAAAAAAGGTGTTCCTGATAATTTTAAAGACGCATTAGATGAAACAATTAAGGCTATAAATCAAGGGTATAAGTTTAGTGATGGAACAACTAATAACAATGGTACTAGTAAATACTATTTAGGGTCGACATTGGAGATAAAAGCTGGAGATATTGGAAATACTCATAAGGATCAAAACTTAAAGGTACAACTTGATAAGTCAAGTAATGAGAAAGCAATATTTAAGATTGGAATGACGGATAGTCCAAGCTTTAAAAAAGTAACTATTACAAATGCTCCTAAAACAGATAATGAGGCTGTTAATAAAAAATATGTGGATGATAAATTTAAAAATGTAGCCACTAGTTTTAAGGTAACTGCTGATAGTGGAGAATATGCTGTAAAAGATGCATTAAATATTAAGGGTAAAGAAGAAAATTCACACAAAAACATTACCACAACTGCTAAAAATGGTACGAAAAAAGAGTTGGAAATCTCACTAAATAGTACGTTGAAAGGTATAACTTCTATTGGTAAAGATGAAAATAATCAAATCACATTCAATGGTGGCACAAAAATTAAAGCTGGCGGGGCTGTGTTAAGTTTAAGTAAAACTAGTGACGATAAGGTTAAAATTTCAGGCGTTGCTGATGGAGTAGCTGAAAATGACGTTGTAAACTTTAAGCAATTAGAAGCGTCAAAATTACATTTCTTATCAGTACAAGGGACGGATAAAAGAGCAGACAACTATAACAACAATGGGGCAAAAGGCACTAATTCTGTTGCAATAGGTGTTGGTGCTAGTACTAAAAGTGGTGCTAGTGGTAGTATAGCGATAGGACATGATGCAAAATCTAGTGCAGAAAATGCAGTTGTAATAGGTAATAATGTAAGTGTAGATGTACATAGTTCGTTTGTACTAGGGTCTAATAATAAAGTGCAACAATCATTTAAAAAAATAAATGGTGCTGTGGTTGTAATAGGTAGTGGAACAGAATTAATAGAATCTAAAAGTTCTATAGCAATAGGTGCTGTTAAGGTTGGAGTAGATGGAACAAAGATAGAAAATGCAGCGTGGACAGCTTCTATAGGGAATAAAAATAAAATCAAAAACGGTACGGATATTGTTGCTTTAGGTAATAATATTAAAGCATTGGATAATACGAATGAAGTAGATAAAAGCGGTACAAAAATTGCTAATAATCATTTAATTCTGATTGGTAATGGTGCGACAGCTGAAACCGCACAAAACAGTGTGCTTGTTGGGGCAAGATCAAAAGCTGAAACGGGTGCAAAAAGTGCGGTGATTATTGGTCATAGTGCAAAAGCTGAGACAAACGCCGTCGGTGCAGTAGCGATAGGGCAAGGTGCAACAGTAAAAACTGCCGCTGGCGATTCCATTGCCTTGGGGCAAGGGTCAGAAGCGACTGAGAAAAAAGAAGCATTTGAATCAACAGAACTTACTGTAGGTCAAAATTCGTTAAAAATTAGTTGGAATAATGCGGGAACTGGGAAAAATAAATCTGTAGTAAGCGTTGGAAAAGTTGGAGCTGAAAGACTAATAACAAATGTAGCAGCTGGTAAAGTTGATAGAAATTCAACAGATGCTATCAATGGTGGACAGTTATTTAGTGTTATTGAAACATTTGGGAAACTTGGTGTAGAGGTGCTAGGTGCAGAAGTTGATAATGGAACTAAAGAATTTAAGAAATCAAGTTTTGATAAAGTAAATTATCATGGACAAGCAAAAAAAACGACAGATACATTTAGAGATGCAATTAATGAGAGTATTACTGCTATTAATAAAGGATTTAAGTTTGGAGATGGAACAAACCAAGAACAACTTTACCTAGGGTCAACAATAATAATTCAAGAAGGAGATGTTGAAACAGATTATAAGGGAACGAACTTAAAAACAAAGTATGAAAAAGATGCAGATGGCAAAGTTACACTTAAAATAGGAATGACAGAGAGCCCAACGTTTAAGAAAGTTACAATTACTGATGAGCCGACAGGAGATGATGATGCTGTTAATAAAAAATATCTTGATGGGAAAATTCAGACAGTAAATGCAACTGTTGATAAAGGCTTAAGTTTCCAAGGGAATGATGGTCAGAGTGTAACGAAAAAATTTGGTGATACTTTAAAAATAGTAGGAGAGCCAAATGGTACGAATACTGGAATTTTAACAACAGCTCCTGGAAATATTACGGTTAAGAAAAAAACAAATAGTGACGACACTCTAGAAATAGGGTTGTCAAAAGACTTAACTGGAATAGAAAGTATAAGTAATGGTAATACGCAAATAACATTAAAAGACAATAAAATAGAGTTGACGCCTGATACTGGGGCTAAATTAACATTAGAAAAATCAGGAACTGATAAAGTCAAAATCTCAGGACTGGGAGATGGAAAAATTGCTCAGGATTCAAATGATGCAATAACTGGTAAACAGTTGGAGGATTTGGCTGGTAAATTAGGAGTTGCCGTAAATAATGAAAAAACAGGGTTTACTCAACCAGAATTTACAAAAATTAAAGCTGGAGCAGACCCTAATAAAAAACAAACAACATTCAAAGGTGCGATTGATGACTTAATCACGGCTGTTAATAAAGGTATTAGCTTTAAAGGTAATGACAATGCTAGTGGAACAGCAACAATGCAATTAGGTGGAACGTTGGCGTTTGATAGTTCTGGAAGTGCTAACAAAAAAGATATTACAGCAAAAGTAACTGATGAAGGTAATGGTAATGGTAACGCTAAAATAACATTAGAATTAAATAAGGCAAATACAGTAGATGAAAACGACGAAAGAGTAGTTACTTCTAAGGCTGTGGCTGATAAATTAAAAAATTATACTACAACAACGGCTTTACAATCAGGATTCTTAAAAGTTGATGGTACAAATATAGGTGATGCTGAAGGTAAAAAAACATTTGGTAAAAATGTAGGAATTAGTGAAATCAAATTAGGTGCAAACGATAAGCGCGACACTGAATTGGTACAAGCTAAAGCTTTAATCAGCTATCTAAAAGGTACAGGTGATAAATCCGTTAAAGTATCCGATAATCCGGAAACTAAGGCTGATGGAGAGGGTTCTATTGCGATTGGCGATAAAGCAGTAGCAGAAAATGAAGGGGCAATTGCTATTGGTTATGACACGAGTGCTAAAAATAGACGTTCAGTTGCCATAGGTCGAGAAGCTCAGGTATTGGGCGAGCATGCTACGGCTATCGGCTACAAAAATAATGTATCGGGTAACGATTCCGGTGCATTCGGTAAAGATAATGAGATTATCGGAAAGCATTCCTATGCTGTGGGTGCTTATAACAAAATTGAGGGCGACCATGTTTATGCCTTGGGTTCAAATATTACGATAACTAAAGATATAACAAATGCTGTCATTTTAGGCAATAAATCAACAGGTGTATCCAATGCGGTATCTGTAGGTGGTGCTGGCAAAGATGAACAAAGAAGAATTGTTTATGTTGCCACACCAACTGATAAATACGATGCCGTTAATAAGAAATATGTGGACGACTTGACGTTATCGTATAAAACGAATAGTGATGACAAAACGAAGCAATCTATCAACCTCAAAACAGGGGCTTTGGACTTTAAGAAGTCAGAAAATATTTCTGTTTCTGTAGAAGCTGATGGAAAAATTACGCATACGCTTAATAATAATCTTCAAGAAATCACCAGTATCAAAGGTGGTAAAGATGAAAGCGGTGCGAAAATCACGTTAGAAACAGCTAAAAAAGAAATCAGCTTTAATGATTCAAAACTCACAAACCTTGCAGACGGTGAAATCGGTGATAGTTCAAAAGAAGCCGTAACAGGTAAACAACTGGCGGATTTAGCGAAACAGTTAGGTATTGCGGTTGATACTTCAGATAAAACGAAATTTACCGCACCAACATTTGATAATTTCAAATTAAAAGACATTAATGGAACAGATGGAACTGCACCAAAAAATATCGTTGAGGGCTTGAAAAATGCTGTTTCTAAACTCAACGAAGGCTTGAAGTTCAGTGCGGATATGCCAAGTGCGGTAGCAAATGGCACTCAAAACACACCGCACTATCTTGGTTCGACCCTTAGCATTGTGCGTTTAGATATGAATCAGGCTGGTTCGTCTGCTACACCAGCTCCGGCGGGGACTTCATCACAACCAAATATTGCTGAGTTTAAAGGTGATAATTTAATCACTCAATACACGAGAGAAGCTAACGGCAACGCCAAAATCGAAATCGGCTTTAAAAATGCACCGACATTTAGCAAAGTAATGCTTGCTGAAGAACAAACATATAATGGCGTAAATGGAAATAGCGGAAGTACAGATTGGAAAAAAGAACTCATCACTAAAGGCTACCTTGAACAAGCATTAGATAAGTTTAAGTTCAAGGTTGAAAATGGTAGCGGTAAGCCTATCGAAATCGGTCGCAACGATACGTTGAAGTTTACGAGTGGTCAGAATATTAAAGTAGATTTAGCTAAAAACGGTACAACACCATCAAGTACGGGATCTACCAGTCCGAGTGCTTCTGCTTCCGCACCGGCTCCAACACCAGCTGCTCCAGCACCAGCATCATCAGCAGCTCCAAGCAGTTCATCAGGTGGTGCAGGTTCAAACGGCGGTGGTTCAAATAGTATGGCTTCGTCAGGTGGTTCAAATGGTGCAGGCATGGCTACGACAAAGCCAACAAGTACACCAACTACCACGCCAACCACCACTACCCCAACAACGGCAGTGGTAACCATTGGCACGACTGAGGAACTGAAAAACATCACTTCGATTTCCTCTAAACCTAAAGCTGGAAGTGCGGGCGGAAGCGGTACAGGTTCAAGTGCGGTTGGAAATCAAGATGAAGTCACTAAACTGACTTTAGATGCAGAAAAAGGTGCCACATTCCAAGTTGGCAATCAAGGTACTGAAGTAAATATCAATAAAGATGGTATTTCACTTACACCACAAAGCAAAGATGGCAAAGCAACCTTAAACAAAGACGGCTTAACCGTGGGCGATAAAGAGGCAGCTAACGGCGACAAAACCCATACCGTTTATGGTAAAAACGGCTTGACTGTAAAAGGCAAAGACGGTTCAAAAGAAGTCGTGAGCTTGAAAGTGGCTGACGGTGAAAACAGTCAAGGCAATAATGGTGGTAACGGTCAATCCGCTACCCTTGCGTTTGCAAAAATCGGAAATGGAAGCGGAGCTGGAACAGGTGCTGATGCAAAAGGCACAGGCACCGGCAAAATCACCGGTCTTGCGGACATTAAGCCAGATGAAACAGATGGAAGCCTTGCAGCGAATAAAAATTATGTGGATAAAAAAGTGTCCGACTTAAACAATAACCGTCCATTTGATTTTTATCTAGGCAATGACAAAGTCGTGAAAGATAAAGATGGTAATTTCAAAAAATTAAAAGACGGTAAACCTGATCAAGCCCTTACTGAGGAAGAGAAGAAACAGGTCGTGATTAAAGCCGAACCGACCACCGCACCTATTGGGATTAGCAATGTGGCAAGTGGTTTGGGTATTACAACACCAACAGACGAACAAAAAGAAAAACTTAATCAGCTTGCTGAGAAAGTGAGTGAAAAAGTGACGGCATTAGGCAAAAAAACAAAAGATTTTTCTGAAAAAGCAGAAAAATTTGCTGACTTAGAGTTAATGGTAGACAGTTTAAAACAAACAGTGGATACCATGCCTGATGGAAAAGCTAAAGAAAAAATGCGTGAGGATTTGAAAAAATATCAAGAGCAATTGTCTGCTGCCCAAGAGGCTAAAAAGAATGCTAAAGAAGCCGTAGAATCGGCACGCAACGAGTTAATTGAAGCAAATGGGGACTATAACGCCTTTTCCGAGGCGATAGCAAAAGTCGAAGAACTGGTTGAACCGGATAGCCAAGCCGAGTTAAGCAACGTAGCCACCATTGCTGACGTGCAAGCGGTAGCGAAATCGGGCTTGAAGTTCAAGGGCAATGACGGTGTTGAAGTGCGGAAACAACTCAGCGAAACCTTAGAAATTAAAGGTGAAGGGGAGTTTAACAGTGCGACCACGGCGGCAGGCAATATTAAAGTGGACGCCTCCGAGACGGGACTGGATGTCAAACTGTCCGATCAGTTGAAGAACATGACTTCGTTTGAAACTCGTGAAGTGAACGGTAGAAAATCTACACTAAACAGCAACGGTTTGAAAGTGGTTGACCAAGACAGCGAAGCGGTAGTGACGGCACAGGGTACCCGTATTATGGGCAAAGGAAATCATGCCGGTCAATCAGCAAGTTACACCCTCGATGGCATTAAGCTACAAGGCAAAGCCGCTGAACCGTCATTGATGGCAACCCATGCAGGGTTGATGGTATCAGGCAATAACGGTAATATCGTCATCAATGGTAACCGTGGGGAAATTTTAATTCCGGATGTCAAACCTGATGCAAGTGGATTTGTTGCAGTCAATAAAAACTACGTGGATGGTCAAAATAATGCGTTACGTACACAAATACATCATGCCGATCGCCGATTGCGTGCCGGTATTGCCGGAGCGAATGCGGCGGCGGCATTGGCATCAGTCTCTATGCCGGGCAAGTCCATGGTTGCGATTGCGGCGGCAGGACATGATGGCGAAAGTGCGTTGGCGATTGGTTATTCTCGCATCAGCGATAACGGTAAGGTTATGCTGAAACTGCAAGGTAATAGCAATTCCCAAGGCAAAGTATCCGGTGCCGTGTCGATAGGTTATCAGTGGTAATTTGTCAAACTTGCTGAAACACAACAAAAAACCCCACTGTACTTGCAAAGTGCGGTGGGGTTTGAGTATTTTGGGTGTTAAGGGAAATAACCTTTTTTATTACATTTCTAACACCCAAACCGCCACAACCGGTTGTGAAGCTATGCAAAATCAAGGGGTAATGATTGGTTCAAATCTAAAAAAGTTAATTAGACATTTAGTTATGTCATTTATCGTATGCACAGAACAATTGTTAGTCACATTGGCGAACATTAAGTAGTGCTATGACTACAACAACAGCAATGCCGATAATATCCGTGATCCATTCCGGAATAATCAACATAAGCGAACCGATTGCTAAAATAATACGTTGCCATATTGGTATAGTATTTTTCAGATACCCCTCTACCGCAGCAGATAATCCCAAAACGCCAATAACAGAGGATACGATAACATTAATAATTTCGAATGCACTTGGTAGAGGGAAAGTTTTGGCAATAACCGCAGCATTGGTAACATCAATCATCAGCATATTCGGATTATAAACGAATATGAACGGTACAATAAAACCCGCTAGGGCTAGACGCAAGGATTGCCAGCCGGTTTTCATTGGGTCACCTTGTGCAATTCCCGCACCAGCAAAAGCAGCAAGAGCGACCGGTGGTGTGATATTAGCGAAAATACCAAAATAAAAGACGAACATATGTGCCACTAATACCGGGACATCAAAGGTTGCCAATGCCGGAGCTGCCATGGTGGCGGTAATGATATATGCTGGAATAGAAGGTAGTCCCATGCCAAGGATCATGGAGGCAATCATCGTTAAAAATAAGGTTAAAAAGAGCGATCCTGCACCTAATGTGACGATAGAAGAGGTAATTACCGTACCAAAACTGGTAAGGTTCATCACGCCAATCACAATTCCTACCGTCGCACAAGCTGACATAACGGAAATCGACTGTTTTGCCCCGTCAGCCAATGCCTCAATTACATCTTTAATGCCCATACGGGTTTCTTGACGCAATTGACTGACTAAAATGGTAAGCACAATAGTATAAGAGGCAGCATATCCTACTGGTACGGATTGTGCTAAAAAGATGATAAGGGCTAAGATCGGCAATAGCATATGACCACGTGCTTTCATCACTGCTTTTACCCTTGGCAATTGATCTTTAGGGACGCCTTTTAAGTTTTGTTTACCAGCACGAAAGTGGACTTGTGCAATGACGCCGAGATAGTAAAGTAAGGCAGGAAGTAAGGCTGCAAGTGCAATAGTTCCGTAGCTTACGCCTGTCGTTTCCGCCATAATGAATGCACTTGCTCCCATGATCGGCGGGAGAATTTGCCCACCAACGGATGCACTGGCTTCTACCGCACCGGCAAAGTTTTTGTGATAACCGATTTTTTTCATTAATGGAATAGTAAACGCTCCAGTACTCACCACGTTGGCAACCGCTGCCCCATTAATACTGCCCATAAAGCCACTGGAAATTACCGCTACTTTCGCCGGTCCCCCTTGTTTATCACCAGCGATCGCTAAGGCTAAATCATTAAATAATTGCCCCATTCCCGATTTACTTAGGAAAGCCCCAAATAAAATAAATAAGAAAATAAAGGAAACGGAAGCCCCCACAGCAGAGGAATATAACCCCTCCGTTTTTAAATAAAGCTGACCAAAAATATCACCGACGTCATAAGGGCGAGTGAGGAGGCTGTCCGGCATAAAATCCATTGAGCTGATGAATGGATAGATTAAGAAGAGCAAGGAAAAAATCACCAAAATCCAACCGGTAACGCGACGCGTTACCTCAAGCACCACTAGCACAGTGATGATTGCCATCACAATATCTGTGCTATTTGGAATACCACCTCGGACGGTCATAATGTCATTGTATTGGTTGATGAGATACAGCATACCGCTCATACCGGCAATAACCCATAACCAGTCATACCATGCAACAGAACCTTGGCGACGTTTTTTCGATGCCAGATAAATTAATAGGATTAATATCGCTCCAACGCCCACGTGTACTGCACGCTGGATTAACGTCGGTAGGGGGTAAAAGGTGGTGTATAAATGAAAAAGGGAATATAAAACCGAAACCAGCGTAATTAACCCTTTATTAAATTGGCTACTGGATTGACGAGTGACCGATTCACGGTCATATTTTTCCAAAATCTCTTGTTCCTTGGCACCAAGTGCGGTGTCAATTTTTACAGAATCAGTCATAACATGATTTCCTTAACCACAACGTTGCAATTACAGATTTAGCTGGTTTGATTGTTACCGCAGAATAATTAGGAAGTGTTTGATAAACGGGAAATTGTTTATCATCAAGCAAAATAGTCCCTTCCATACGATGCGAAACAATCCAATTTATTTCGGGTAAAACAACATCTTGTTTAAAACCGACATAGCCCACTGGCACATGGGTGACAACTTCACCTTGAGAAGGTGTTCCGGCACCAAATGTTTGTAACCATGTTTGATAAAGGTGGAGGTTATCACCTTGTCGTTGATAATGTTCATACCACAATTGATGCTCGACGGAGTGACGCCAACGTAGTGCAAAATGATCATCACCAATGATGCATTCGCCTTGTTTTGTGGTAACTGATATAAAATGAACAGGATAAAGCCCAATAACAGCGAGTGGCACCAGCACAAACCAACCGTTACGAGGCATTATCTTCATGCTTACCAACTTAATAACGAATTATTTCGCATTAACTTCGTCATAATATTTTTTTGCACCCGGATGTAATGGTGCAACTGCACCTTCCTGTGCTTCTTTCACGTTAATGCCTTTCGCCGCTTGGTGTGCGGTTTGCAATTGTGGCAAACTTTCAAAGAAGGTTTTGGTTAATAAATACCCATCTGCTTCGCTGAGCTCTTTACGGATCACCAAGGCATTTTTAATTGCCGCTGTCGGAATCGGTTCAGGATTGCCATAGGTGTTCGCTGGAATATCCATCGCATTAAAATACGGTTTATCTGCGGCTAATTTTTTAATTCCGTCAGCCGGGATAGAGACCAATTGCAGATCAAAACTTTGTTGCAATTCCATTAAGGCAGAATTTGGCAAGCCACTGGTTAAGAACGCCGCATCAATGGTTCCCGCTTTTAGAGCATCTGCCGCTGCAGCATAACCGAGATAATCAACCTTAATATCCGCATAGGAAATGCCAAAACCGGCAAGTAAGTTACGTGCATTGACTTCGACTCCGGAATTTTGATCGCCGGTCGCTACCCGTTTCCCTTTTAAATCGGTAATGGTTTTAATGCCGGAACGTTTAGAGGTGACAATTTGTACATAGTTAGGATAAAGTGCTGCTATTTGTTCCACATTCTCAATTTTATTTTTGAAACTGCCGGTACCATTTAACGCATCATTTAACGCATCACTCATCACAAACGCCATTTCCACTTTTTTCTGTGCCATCAAGTTTAAATTTTCTACCGATGCACCAGTAGTTTGTGTTTTGGAATTAGTTTTTAGATTTTTACTATAAATACCTGTCAGTGTCGTCGCAATAATATTGTAAGGACCGGAAGCACCGCCAGTAGCAATGGTCACAAATTTGCTTTGCACTGTGGCTGGTACCGCACTTTCAGCACTGCTGCTGTTTGCCGCAACGTTGCTCGCAGTAACATCTTTCGACGCTTTGTTATTATCACCACAAGCGGCAAGCAATGTAGCAAGTAGAACTGTTGCACTGGTCAATACGACTTTCATTTTTTTCATAGAATTGCTCCTGTGTGATGTCATTGATGTTGTATTGTATGCAATGTATGCAATATTTTTATTGCAAACGATTGCTTTTTAGCATGCTCGGTTTGAATTGTAAATTATTTGTTAATATTTTTGTGAGATAGATCGAGTTTTGCTTTAGGAAAAATGCAAATATAGAGAGAATAGATCGTACAAGAATAACACCAAGAGAATTAAATTTTTACTGCAAAGGTGGGAATTTCGCTTGAATTGTTTTGTGCAACGCCTTGTCAATAATACACCACGCAGAATTTTATTTTTAAAACAAAACATAGGAATAACAATGCATACTGGTAAAAATCGACTACGCTTTTTCTATTTATAACCCCACTGTACTTGCAAAGTGCGGTGGGGTTTGAGTATTTTTTCGTAGCATTAGCTCAAAAACTATCTTTTATGGCAAAAATATTGTCTGTAATCTACGTCTTAGATAACACCTCTACGCCCAAGCATTTCTTGTCATCAATCTAAAAGAGGCTTGATAGCTTCAACACAACGCTGCACTACTTCCTCAAAAGTTGCGTCAATATCAATGTGATAAATATCAGTTTCATCAGCTTGGGGAACTTCCAACGTAGCAAACTGACTTCGCAACATTTCAGTTTTCATATAATGCCCTTGCCGTTTTTGCAGACGGGAAAGCACTAATTCAAAACTGCCGGATAGATAAATAAATTTAATGTTTCGGTTTCCATCACGAATTTGATCTCGATATTGTTTTTTCAGTGCTGAACAAATAATAATGCCCTTTTCACTTTTTTGCTCCAAACTAAATGCCGCATCACGAATACGCTCCAACCAAGGCATACGATCTTCATCATTGAGCGGTTGTCCCTGTCTCATTTTGATAATGTTGGCTCTTGGGTGTAAATCATCCCCATCAATTAATTTCAATCCTAGGCGGTACGCTACTTCAGTTCCTACTGATGTTTTACCTGTACCGGATACCCCCATTAAAATAATACTTTTTCCTTTTGACATTTTTTGTTCCTCTAATAAATACGCTATTGAGCTTAGTGTACCTGAAAAAATTTTAAAAAGTTACCAATAACACTTAAATCTATATTTATTGTTTTAAATTTTTATTTTTATAACCGCACTTTTTTAAAAAATCATTAAAAATAAAGAAAAAATGTGACGTAAATCACAAAATCAAACACACAAACTTTACCCAATCTAGAAAAATAAATATGTTACCAGTAACAGAAATATTGGAGGATATTTTATGTTAATGGGCATTTGTTATTCGTTGATGGTGGTATGCTTGCTGCTGTTTAATTTTATTAATAGGGAAATTTTATGTTGATCTTTATTTTGATTGCTTCCATAGCATTACTTCTTCTTCTCATTATTAAATTTAAGGTTCATGCTTTCGTTGCCTTAGTTTTAGTGAGTTTATTAACCGCACTTGCTACCGGTATGTCAGTAGATAAAATCCTGCCGACCTTATTAGGCGGTTTCGGTAATACCCTTGCCTCAGTAGCTTTATTAGTCGGCTTAGGTGCAATGATCGGTCGATTATTGGAAATTACCGGTGGTGCAAAAGTACTTTCCGATACCTTAATCAATAAATTCGGCGAGAAAAAAGCACCTTTCGCTTTAGGTGTCGCCTCATTCCTATTCGGGTTCCCCATTTTCTTTGATGCAGGTTTAGTGGTAATGTTGCCGATTATTTTCAGTGTTGCAAAACAATTCGGTGGTTCATTATTCCGCTATGCGTTCCCTGCTGCCGGTGCATTTGCTGTCACCCACGCATTTCTTCCTCCGCATCCCGGTCCGGTCGCTTCCGGTGATATTTTAGGTGCAAATATCGGTTTGCTCACCATTGTCGGCTTCATTTTAGCTGTACCGACTTGGTATTTTGCTACTTATTTATATGGGCTTTACTTAGGTAAAAAATTCGATTTACCGCTACCGAAAACTTTCTTAAATGCAGCTCCAATTAACGAAACTGCGGTTCAAAATCCCCCAAGTTTCAAAAAAGTATTATTTATTTTGCTGTTGCCGCTTTGTTTAATTATGTTAGACACGGTCCTAAACACTTTAGCAGTAGCAAAAGTAATTGATGGTTCTACATTATGGGTACAAAGTTTACGCTTAATCGGCAAAACACCTATTGCCTTATTAATTAGCCTATTAATGACTATCATTTTACTCAAAGAACAACGCAGTTTTGAACAAATCGAAAAAATCTGCGATAACGCCTTAGGTCCGATTTGTGCAATCGTATTGGTAACCGGTGCAGGCGGTATGTTCGGCGGTGTATTACGTGCAAGTGGTATCGGTGATGTATTAGCAAAAATGTTTTCGGATACGGGTATGCCAATTATCGTTGCGGCATTCTTAATTTCTACCGCACTTCGTATAGCTCAAGGTTCTGCAACTGTTGCTCTGACCACAACTTCTGCTCTCATCGCACCAATGGTGTCATCAGCCACAGGCTTAAGTCAATTTGATTTATGTTTTATCGTGATTGCTATCGCTTCAGGTGCAACCGTACTTTCTCATGTAAATGATAGTGGCTTTTGGTTGGTAAGTCGTTTCTTGGAAATGGATACCAAAACCACGTTAAAAACTTGGACTGTAATGGAAACATTAATCGGTTTAGTCGGTTTTGCTTTGGCATTGATCGGTAGTATTATTTTGTAAAAATAGACCGCACTTTTCTATTGATTTATTGCCTCTGAATTTTCAGGGGCAATTTTTTACGCAGAATAGCGTGCATTGTGTATAATGAGCCACTATTTAAAGTGCGGTCTTGAAGCAAGGAATTTTTATGATCAAGCAACAAATTGAAGAATTACGACAACTATTACGCCATCATGAATATCAGTATCATGTGTTAGACAATCCGCAAATTCCGGACAGTGAATACGATCGCTTATTTCATCAATTAAAAGCGTTGGAACAACAATATCCTGAATATGCCAGTGAAAATTCGCCAACACAGAGAGTAGGGGCGAAACCGTTAAGTAATTTTGCTCAAGTTAAACATGATATTCCAATGCTATCCTTAGATAATGCTTTTTCTGATGAAGATTTCTTTGCTTTTGTCAAACGTATTCAAGATCGTTTGATACATGTTCATCATTCTTTAACATTTTGTTGCGAACCTAAATTAGACGGTTTGGCAGTCAGTATTTTGTATATAAACGGTCAGCTGGTACAGGCTGCAACTCGGGGCGATGGGACGACCGGTGAAGATATTACGGCAAATATTCGTACTATTCGTAATATTCCATTGCAATTATTAACAGATAATCCACCGGCTCGTTTGGAGGTGCGAGGGGAAGTTTTTATGTCGCAAGCAGGTTTTGAAAAACTGAACAAAACAGCTTTAGCGAAAGGAGAAAAAACATTTGCTAATCCACGTAATGCGGCTGCAGGTTCTTTGCGTCAACTTGATCCCAAAATTACCGGTCAACGTCCTTTGATGTTAAACGCTTATGGTATTGGTATTGCAGAAGGAGTGGAATTACCGGATACACATTTTGCTCGTTTACAATGGCTAAAATCTATTGGCATACCGGTAAATAATGAAATTCAATTATGTCATGGGATTGAAAAAGTGTTGGATTTCTACCGCACTATTAAGCAAAAACGCAGTTCCTTAGGTTATGACATTGATGGCACGGTATTAAAAATTAATGATATTGACTTGCAACAACAACTTGGTTTTATTTCTAAAGCACCTCGATGGGCAATTGCTTATAAATTTCCGGCACAAGAAGAGCTGACAATTTTGAATAATGTGGAGTTTCAGGTTGGGCGAACCGGTGCCATTACACCGGTAGCAAAATTAGAACCTGTTTTTGTCGCAGGAGTCACTGTGAGTAATGCTACTTTACATAATGGTGATGAAATAGCACGTTTGGATATTGCGATTGGTGATACCGTGATTGTGCGTCGTGCCGGAGATGTGATTCCGCAAATTATCGGCGTGTTACATGAACGTCGTCCGGAAAATGCAAAATCTATTATTTTTCCAACAAATTGTCCTGTGTGTGATTCCGTTATTAGCAAAATTGAGGGAGAGGCAGTTGCTCGTTGTACGGGAGGCTTAATTTGTGCAGCTCAACGCAAAGAGGCACTTAAACATTTTGTTTCACGCAAAGCGATGGATATTGACGGCATTGGTGCAAAATTAATTGAACAGTTGGTTGAAAGGGAGTTAGTACATACACCGGCTGACTTATTTAAATTAGATCAGGTTACTTTAATGCGTTTAGAACGTATGGGGGCAAAATCGGCAGAAAATGCCTTAGCAAGTTTAGCTAAAGCGAAAAAAACCACATTGGCTCGTTTTATTTTTGCACTTGGCATCCGTGAAGTTGGGGAAACTACTGCATTAAATTTAGCAACTCATTTTAAGACACTAGAGGCTTTTGAAAATGCAACGTTTGAGCAATTGCAAAAGGTACAAGATGTTGGTGAAGTAGTGGCTAAACGTATTCGTTCATTCTGGTCTGAGCCTCATAATGTTGCTGTGGTAAAAGATTTAATTGCACAAGGCATTCATTGGGACGACGTTGAAGTTAAAGAGGTGCGGGACAATCCTTTGAAAGGAAAAACCGTCGTATTAACCGGTACGTTGACGAAAATGGGGCGTTCAGAGGCAAAAGAATATTTGTTGCAATTAGGCTGTAAAGTTAGCGGCAGTGTTTCGAGTAAAACGGATTTTGTTATTGCAGGGGAAAGTGCGGGGTCAAAATTAACTAAAGCCACTGAGCTTGGTATTAACATTCTGAGTGAAAATGAGTTTTTGGCTTTGTTAGCATAAATTTTTTCATTCTTAGAGGAAAATTACTTTGTATATTTGTCGTTAAACTTGAGCAAAGTGCGGTGCAAAACAGATTAAATTTAGGAAAATAAGGGAATAAATTATTCCCTTTATTTTTTAGCCTATTTGTATATATTCTTTTGGATATTTAATTTTACTTGAGTGCGGTTGCATAATGAGATAAATCATAGTGAGCAATCCTACTCGACCGATAAACATTAAGATAATTAAAATTGACTCTCCGAACGGTGAAAGTTCAGCAGTAATTCCTCGTGAAAGTCCGACTGTACCTAAAGCCGAAACAACTTCAAATAAAACATCAAGGAAATGAAATTGCGGTTCAACTGCCAAGAGCAAAAAGCTACTAATACCAATACAACTAAGGCTGGTAAAAAATAAAGCAAAGGATTTTTTGATTAGTTCATCAGGCAAATTATGTTTAAACAAATTGACATGGGATTCTTTGTGTAAATAGGCGAATGTCGCTACCACTATAATACAGAATGTGCCGATTTTTATACCGCTTGCAGTGGATAAGGAACCTCCGCCAATAAACATTAAGAACATAGTCAGCAGACTACTGGCATCAGTTAATCCTGCCGTATCAACAGTATTAAACCCTGCAGTTCTTGGTGTTATCGCTTGAAACCAAGCGGCAAACAACTTACCTGTTTCGCTTAGCGGTCCAAATGTTAACGGGTTTTGTCGTTCTAAAATATAAAATATTAGAAAGGAAACGATATTTAAAATAAGGGTTGCCCAAAGTACTACCTTCGTATTTAGTGAGAATTTTTTATATTGGCGTTGATTTTTGATATCCATGAGTACCACAAATCCCAACCCGCCAATAATAATCAATACGGTGATGACTATATTGACAACAATGTCATCCACATAAGGCATTAAACTTTCTGAACTCAGTGCAAAACCGGCATTGTTAAAAGCGGAAATACTGTAAAACAGGCTTTGATACAGTGCTTGAAAAAAAGAAACATCACCATAAAAATGAACAGTAAGAATAATCATTGCGATAAGTTCAAAAGTCAGTGCAAATTTTAGAACGTTTTTGGCAGTATGTAGAAGTAAATTAAAAGGCACATCACCCAGTGCTTCTTGAGCAATTGCATTGCCGAATAAGCCAATTCTGGCACCCATTCGTCTTGCTATGTAAATAGCAAACGTCATAAATCCCAATCCGCCGATTTGAATTAAGCACATTAAAACAACTTGTCCGAATAGGGTGAAATTTGCTGTATCTTCGACACTTAGCCCCGTTACCGTTACCGCTGATGTTGAAGTAAATAAGGCATGTAGCCATGAAATACTTTTATGGTGAGCAAAGGGTAATTCCAATAATAATGTGCCGATTAAAATGATAAAGAGAAAACCGCCCGCTAATACATAGGGTGGCTTTGTTTTGATATGTTCAAATTTCATTTTGGATTTTATTTAATTCGCCGGTTAAAGTGCGGAGATTATTTAAATAGCCAATGATCAGCAAATGGTCTTGACGATGTATTTCAGTTTCATCATCCGGATTGCTAATAAGTTGTTCTCCTCGTTGAATAGCGGTAATAACAATATCTTTATAGCGTTTTTTCAGCATACCGAGGGTAATAGTAGTTTGAAATTGAACACGGAAATGAATTAAAAAGAGATCCGAGCCTAGCGGAATACAGTGGGTTACACTAGGGCAATTCATAGATTGACCGACTAAAATACCCATATCATTTTCGGGTCTTACTATATGTTGAATCCCTAAACTGGAAAGTATAGCGTGATGTGCCGCATTTTTAGCTTTTGCCCAAATTTGATTTGCTTTGAGATCAATTAAATTAAGTGTGCAGAGTAAATTGCTTTCCAGACTTTCACCGATACTGACCAACACTGCATCAAACTCTTGAATGTTAAGTTCTCGCAAGGCTGTTTTATCCGTGGCATCAAGGATTAAACTTGCACTAAGAAAATGGCTACATTGCTCCACTTTTTTTTCATTAATATCCATGCCCACAACTTGATTACCCAGCTTATACAGCTCTCGTGCAACTGATTTTCCGAATTTACCTAATCCGATAATCGCAAATTGCATATGCTGCTCCTATCAATACGAGGCGATGTATTTACGTCTCAATTGCATAAATACCGCCTATGATGAATTATTGAAGATGTCGGAATTCTACTCCTACATTTTTGAAAATGCAAAAATAGTAATTAGGTTGCTAATTAAAAATTACAAAAAATTTGTAAAAATACTTTACTTCATCGCATAAATATTTTACTAATGAAAATCTTATTATTTTAATCTTACTTAAAAGGATAAAATTTATGCAACACAATATATGGACAAAGTTAAAATATAAAAACTATAGAACCGCACTTTTAGGCTTATTTCTACTTGTCGGTTCTTCAGTCGCATTTTCGGCACAAGTTCCTCAAGGTACAAAATTGGCGGATAAACAGGAAATCAGTATTCAAATTACTGCTGAAGTTGCTACCCTTGATCCACAAAAAATAGAAGGATCGGGGGAAGGTTTAATAGCTGAACAATTATTTGAAGGATTGGTGAAAACCGATGAACTCGGTAATATTATTCCCGGTGCCGCTTATCGCTGGGATACCTCGTCTGACGGTAAAACCGTTACTTTTTATCTACGCCCAAATATTAAGTGGTCTAATGGTGATTCTCTTACCGCACATGATTTTGTCTATGCTTGGCGTCGTCTTGTTGATCCGAAAACCGCATCACCTTATGCAAGTTACCTTGGCTTCATGAAAATGAAAAATGTAGATGATATTATTGCTGGAAAGAAATCACCGGAATTTTTGGGAGTTACCGCATTAGATGATAATACACTACAACTCACCCTTGATGCACCCGTACCTTATGCTGTCCTTCTTACGCAGCATACTTCTCTTTATCCAGTAAATCGTGCTGTTGTTGAAAAATACGGTGATGATTGGACAAAACCGGAAAATTTTGTAGTAAACGGTGCTTATAAAATTTCACAACGGGTGTTAAATGAAAAAATCACTTTGGAACGTAATCCAGCCTATTGGGATAACGCCCATTCTGTTATTAATAAAGCTACTTTTTATATTTTAACGGAAAGTGCAGGGGGAGCTCGTTATCGTTCCGGCGAATTGGATATAGCTTATATTCCTCAATCACTTTATCATGATCCTAAATTTCGTGCTCAATACGATTCGCAAATCTATAGCTCTCGTAAATTAGGTACGTTTATGTATGAAATGAATATGACAAAACCGCCTTTTGATAATATTAAAGTACGTAAAGCATTAGATTTAGCCGTCGATCGCAACATTATTACAGAAAAAGTATTAGGCTTTGGACAAACACCTACTTTCCGTTTCACACCGTTCTATATTCATGCAGGAGAAAAAATCACCCAACCAGAATATGCTAATTGGACGCAAGCACAACGAAACGAAGAAGCTAAAAAGCTGTTACGTGAAGCCGGTTACAGTAAAGCAAATCCGTTGAAAAGCGAATTACTGTATAACACTAACGAAGGACTAAAAAATATTGCTATTGCGGTTACTTCTATGTGGAAGAAAAATTTAGACGGTCTGGTTGATATTTCGCTGAAAAATATGGAGTGGAAAACATTTTTAGATACAAAAAATCAGAAAAATTACCACTTGGCATTTGCAGCATGGTCTGCGGATTACAACGAAGCAAGCACGTTTTTGACATATTTTCTTTCCAATAGTTCGCAAAATAAAATCGGCTTTAAAAGCGAAAAGTTTGATCAATTAATTGAAGCATCTTACAACGAAAGTGATGAAAACAAACGAGCGGAAATTTATGCACAAGCTGAAGAAGAATTAGGCAAACATCATCCCTTTATCGCGATTTATCATTACGCCGGATTATTTATTAAAAATCCGAAATTAAAAGGTTATGAAGGGAAAAGACCGCAAGGTGGCTATTTACTCAGCGATCTTTACTTAGAGAAATGACCGCACTTTATTATGGTAAGAATTTAATTCATGTAACATTGCCCTCTAGAATAATTCACTCTAATTAGCTTACTATCTAACTAGTATGAATTATTTACAAAAGCAATCTTTTCATGTATTAATAGCAGAGCAAACAACAATCACAATGGAGAATAACAATGCACACAATATTAACCCGCACTCTTGTTGCCACAACCGTGGCATTAGGTTTTTCAATATCTGCTTTTGCAGCCAATGTTCCGGCTGGTACCGTGTTGGCTAAAAAGCAAGAAATTGTCATCAATAATGGAGCTGAACCTCAAAGTTTCGACCCTCATAAATCAGAAGGAATACCTGAAGCAGAGGTTGTTTTACAGGTTTTAGAAGGACTTATTACGGTGGATTCTGACGGTAATCCTCAGCCTGGTGTTGCCACTTCGTGGGAAAGTACGCCGGACTTTAAGCAATGGACATTTAAATTACGTCATGATTCAAAATGGTCTGACGGCACGCCTGTTACAGCCCATGATTTTGTCTTTGCATGGCAACGTCTTGTTGATCCGAAAACGGCTTCTCCTTATTCTTCTTATTTGACGTACATGCAAATTGAAAATGCACAAGATGTTATTGAAGGGAAGAAAAAAGTAGATTCTCTCGGTGTAAAAGCCGTTGACGATTATACTTTTGTGGTAACGTTAAGCAATTCAGTGCCTTATTTACCTGGTATGACCACACATCACTCTGTCTTACCTTTGCCTAAACATGTTGTAGAGAAATTCGGTGATGCTTGGGTCAAAGTAGAAAATTACGTAGGTAACGGTGCTTATAAATTGACGAAACACGTTATCAACGAAAAAATTGAATTTGTCCGCAATCCGCTTTATTGGAATGATAAAGAAACCGTGATTGATAAAGCGACATTCTTAGCGATTCAAAATCCAAGTACGGATGTGCAACGTTATCGTGCGGGAGAAGTGGAGATAACAGATCATGCCTTGCCACCGGAGCAGTTCCCAAAATTAAAAGCTGAAATGCCGGATCAAGTGTTTACTTCACGTACATTGGGTACTTATTTCTATGAGATCAATAATACGAAAGCACCATTTAATGATTTACGGGTACGTAAAGCACTGAATTTAGCGTTGGATCGTAATATCATTACAGATAAGGTATTAGGACAGGGGCAAATACCTACATACGTGTTTACACCGACCTATATTGCGGAAGGTGGTGCAATTCAGCAACCTGAATATACTAAATTATCAATGAAAGAGCGTAATCAGCAAGCCGTTCAATTATTGAAAGAAGCCGGTTTCAGTAAATCGAATCCATTGAAATTTACCATTTTATATAACACCAATGAAAACCATAAAAAAGTTGCTATTGCCGCGGCATCAATTTGGAAAAATAATACGGGTGGTTTAGTTGATGTTAAACTGGAAAATCAAGAATGGAAAACGTATATTGAAAGTCGTCACAACAAACAATTTGATATTGCACGTGCCGGTTGGTCGGCTGACTACAATCAGGCTACAACGTTTATCAATTATTTTCTCTCCAACTCAAGTAACAATTTAGCGTTTTACAAAAGCTCGGCCTACGACCAAGCGGTGAATGAGTCTTATCAATTCTCCGAGGCGACAGATCGTATGAAAGCTTATGCTAAAGCCGAAGCGATTTTGGCAGCGGATGCTCCTATCATACCGATATATAACTATGTTAACCCGCGTTTGGTGAAACCTTATGTTAAGGGCTATGAAGGTAAAGATCCTCAAGATATTATTTTATTGAGAAATCTTTATATTATTAAACATTAAACTTATTTATCCCGTCAAATTTCCCTAATTGATAACATTAGGTTAGGGGAATTTGACGATTTATTTTTAAATAACATTTACTTTTTCTCATTTAATCTGTTTGGAGTTCTTGATGTTGAAATTTATTGTAAAACGAATAATGGAAGCACTTCCAACATTGTTTATTTTAATTACATTTTCATTCTTTCTGATGCGATTGGCTCCGGGTAGTCCTTTTACTTCCGAACGGACTTATCCTCCAGAAGTCATGGCGAATATCGAAGCGAAATATCACTTAAATGAACCGCTCTTTAAACAATATTTGCTTTACTTGAAAAATCTCTCGCAAGGTGATTTCGGACCTTCTTTCAAATACAAAGATCAAAGCGTAAATAATTTAATCGCTTCTGCGTTTCCCGTGTCACTGAAATTGGGTATTGTCGCATTTATTTTCTCAGTCATTATCGGCTTAGTTGCAGGCACATTTGCCGCTCTCAAACAAAACAGTCGCTGGGATTATATTGTGATGGGGTTTGCGATGACGGGGGTGATCATGCCCAGCTTTGTTTTTGCACCGCTTTTAGTGTTATTTTTTGCCATTTGGTTAAAGTGGTTACCTGCCGGCGGTTGGAACGACGGTCAACTTTATTATATGGTTTTACCCGTTCTTTCTCTTACTATCGGTTACGTTGCCGGTATCGCGCGGATTACACGAGGTTCCATGATTGAAGTATTGCATTCCAATTTTATTCGTACAGCGAAAGCAAAAGGATTGCCATTGAAAAAAATTATTTTCAAACATGCTTTGCGTCCGGCTCTTCTTCCTGTTATCAGTTACCTAGCACCGGCATTTGTGGGAATTATTACCGGTTCAATGGTCATTGAAAGTGTATTCGGGTTGCCGGGATTGGGGCAGCTGTTTGTCAATGGAGCTTTAAACCGAGATTATTCTCTAGTACTTAGCCTCACCATATTAGTGGGGACGCTTACCATCTTTTTTAATGCATTAGTTGATATTCTATATGCGGTTATCGATCCGAAAATTCGCTATTCATAAGGAGATCTCATGTTGTCTAATCGTCAAAACCGCTCAAAATCGGAAGAAAATATCATGCAAAACGCTTGTGAGAGCGTCATTGAAGGACGCAGTTTATGGCAAAATGCACGCCGTCGTTTCTTTCGTAATAAAGCAGCAGTTGCCAGCTTGATTGTCATTTGTTGCATGTTGCTATTTATTACTTTCATACCAATGTTAATTCCTTTTAGCTATGATGACACTGATTAGAATATGATGAGTATCGCTCCTGATTTTGTTTCCGGGCATTATCTCGGGACAGATGCTTCCGGACGTGATTTATTGGTGCGTATTGCTATAGGTGGGCGAATTTCGCTGATGGTTGGCATTGCTGGTGCTTTTATCGCTGTGATGATCGGAACTATTTACGGTGCTATCTCAGGTTATGTGGGAGGAAAAGTAGATGTTGTCATGATGCGGACATTAGAAATTCTCAGTTCTTTTCCTTTTATGTTTTTCGTTATATTGTTGGTAACATTTTTCGGCCAGAATATTTTCTTAATTTTTGTTGCTATCGGTATGATTGCTTGGTTAAACCTTGCTCGAATTGTACGTGGGCAAACACTCAGTTTAAAAAACAAAGAATTTGTTGAGGCTGCTATTGTTTGTGGTGTTTCCCGTCGTCAAATTATTTGGAAACATATTATTCCGAATGTTTTGGGAATTGTCGTTGTTTATGCCTCGTTGGAAGTACCTTCGCTCATTTTATTTGAATCTTTTCTCAGTTTCTTAGGTTTAGGCACACAAGAACCGATGAGCAGTTGGGGAGCCTTACTGAGCGATGGAGCTGCACAAATGGAAACATCGCCTTGGTTGATTGCATTTCCTGCTTTTTTCCTTTGTCTGACATTATTTTGCTTTAACTTTATTGGTGACGGCTTGCGTGACGCCCTCGATCCAAAAGATAAATAGGAATGAATAGAATGAAATTACTTGATGTAAAAAATTTAAATGTTTATCTAAAAACAGATGAAGAAGTCGTACACGCCGTTCGTAATATTTCTTTTGAGGTAGAAAAAGGACAAACTCTCGCTATTGTAGGCGAATCAGGATCCGGTAAATCTGTAACTTCTATGGCAATTATGCAATTGTTGCCGCAAAAAATCATCAGTTACAGTGAAGACTCAAAAATCTTATTTGAAAACAAAGAAGTATTATCTTTATCAGAAAAAGAGTTGCGATTAATTCGTGGTGATCGTATGGCGATGATTTTTCAAGAACCCATGACTTCACTCAACCCTTATTTGCCGATTGGTGAACAAGTTGCGGAAGCGACTGCTATTCACCATCCGAAAATGAGTAAAGCGGAGGCTTATAAGCACGCATTGGATATGCTGAAAAAAGTGAAAATTCCCGAAGCGGAAAAGAAAATGGCATGTTATCCACACGAATTTTCAGGCGGTCAATTACAACGTATCATGATTGCGATGGCAATTATTAATAAACCGGATTTATTAATAGCGGACGAGCCGACGACCGCACTTGATGTCACAACGCAAGCGGAAATTCTTGATTTAATGCTTGAATTACAACGAGATATAGGAATGGCGATCATTTTGATCTCACACGATCTGCGTTTAGTTCGTCGTTACAGTGATTACGTTTGTGTGATGCAAAACGGTGAAATTGTGGAGCGAGGTAATACAGAACAAGTATTTAACCAACCTCATCATCCCTATACACAAGAATTACTGACGCCTATCCCTACGGATTTAAAACATCCGTTGGCTGAAAATGCACCTGTCCTCATCAATGGACAAAATATTCATATTGATTATGTGCTAAAACGCACATTGTTCGGTAAACCGAAAAATGTTTTCCATGCTGTTAAAGATATTTCTTTTGAGTTAAAAGTCGGTGAAACCCTCGGTATTGTTGGTGAGTCCGGTTCAGGTAAATCAACGTTGGGACGTGCTATTATGCAAATTCTTGATTATCAGGGGATATTACAATTTAACGGAAAAAATATCGCCACTTTATCGAAAGAAAAAGCTCAAGCATTGAAAAAAGACATGCAGATTGTTTTTCAAGATCCTTTCAATTCACTGTCTCCACGTTTAACAATTGGAGAAATTATTGCAGAAGGTCTTACTGTGCATTGCCCGCACATGAGTAAACAAGAGAGGCGACAAAAAGTCATGAATATGTTGGAGGAAGTTAATCTTTCTCCCTCTATGATTAATCGTTACCCTCATGAGTTTTCAGGCGGACAGCGACAACGCATTGCTATTGCCCGTGCGATTATTCTTGAACCGAAATTTGTTCTGCTGGACGAGCCGACTTCTGCACTCGATCGTTCAACACAAATTACCGTCATCGAATTACTCAATAAACTACAACGAAAATATGGCTTGAGCTATATTTTTATTAGTCATGACTTATCTGTAGTAAAAGCACTAAGCGATAATGTTATTGTGATGAGTAAAGGTGAGGTTGTCGAAACAGGTACAACCGAGCAGGTATTTACTCAACCTAAAAATGCTTATACACAACGTCTTATCACTGCTTCTAATTTGAGCTAAATACTTACCGCACTTTAATCCAATAAGTGCGGTTGTTTTCTTCAATATTTTTAGATCCGCAAACAGTTTTACAGAGTTTTATGACTAGGTTAGGTTTCCAATAAAACCAACACTTTTAGCAACAAACAGCACAGTACGACGAGCTGTTTGACTTTCTCAGATAAAAGCTCGGCAAAGTTCTTGTTCAACACATACGGTCGCTAATCTTTTTAGTGCCTTCGGGGCAACTCTTCTGTGCTGATTTCATCTAGAAAGCTTTATGTTGTCATTGTTAATTTTCAATGATTTTTCCGGTAAAAGTGAATATCCTATTGCTGATATTGAGCCTGCCATAATCACGCAACATAAAAGAACCGCACTTAAAGTGCGGTTACTTTATAGACAGTTTATAATGGGCTTCTGATAAAATTATTTGATCTCGTAAACAGTTACACCACATTCTCTATTAGAGCTAATAGGAGCCACTTCATAATCTTTTCCTGCTTCTGCAATAAAAGTAATGACATCACCGTTACACCCTTTAAATGTTGTAGTGGTGGTTATTCTATGTGTTGAGGTATAATATTCTCCCATATTCGTTACGTCATGAATACTGTTAGTAACTTTTACTTCTTTACCTGCCGGTATAACGAATTCTTTAAAGAAGATAGCCGAAAGTAGTTTTGAATGAGCAGAAGGATCTTTGCTAAGTTCAGTTTCAGGCATACCAATGCTTTCATTCCCTTTAACTCCAAGCATTGAACCAAAAGCCTGTCCCAAACCACCTCCAACGGTGATTTTTTCAGTCTTGCCATTAATTTCAATTTCCATTGATGAGGGACGACGATTTTGCCCATATAAACGGATACGTGCATCTTGTAAATTGTTATATGTCTTATTTTGTGTCGATAGCTCTGTTGAAACACAAGCAGATACAGCTAAAACTGATAATACGGTAATGATTTTTTTCATAATATTTCCCTTTATACAAAGAATTATTTTGCAATACGTTTATACTTAATACGATGTGGCTGAGTTGCTTCTGCACCGAAAGTTTTCTTCTTCCATTCTTCATAGTCGGTAAAGTTACCTTCGTAGAAAGTAACTTTACCTTCATCACCATAATCGAGAATGTGGGTAGCAATACGATCTAAGAACCAACGGTCATGGGATATAACCATGGCACAACCCGGAAATTCCAATATCGCATTTTCTAATGCACGTAACGTTTCTACATCTAGGTCATTGGTTGGTTCATCCAATAGTAATACGTTTCCGCCCACTTGTAGAAGTTTGGCTAAATGTAAACGCCCACGCTCACCACCGGATAATTCACCGACACGTTTTTGTTGATCAACGCCTTTGAAGTTGAAACGTCCAACGTAAGCACGGCTTGGGATTTCAAAATTACCGATTTTCATAATATCCAAGCCGCCGGAAACTTCTTCCCAAACCGTTTTTTTGTCATCCATCGCATCACGAAATTGATCAACCGATGCCATTACCACGGTTTCACCTAAAGTAATAGAGCCAGAATCTGCCTGTTCCTGTCCTGAAAGCATACGGAATAAAGTGGATTTCCCAGCACCATTTGCTCCGATAATCCCCACAATCGCCCCTTTTGGAATACTGAAAGAAAGATTATCAATTAAAGTGCGGTCGCCATAAGATTTGGTCAGATTCTGCACTTCAATAACTTTATCACCCAAACGTGGACCGGGTGGAATGAAGAGTTCGTTAGTTTCGTTGCGTTTTTGATATTCGCTTGAGTTAAGCTCTTCAAAGCGTGCCATGCGAGCTTTGCTTTTAGCTTGACGACCTTTAGGATTTTGCCGAACCCATTCCAATTCCTTTTCAATAGATTTTTGACGAGCGGACTCTGTAGCTTGCTCTTGAGCTAAACGTTTCTCTTTCTGTTCTAACCAAGAGGAGTAATTGCCTTCCCAAGGAATACCCTCTCCTCGGTCAAGCTCTAAAATCCAGCCTGCCACATTATCTAAGAAGTATCTATCATGGGTGATTGCCACAACGGTCCCCTCATAATCATGTAAGAAACGTTCTAGCCAAGCCACGGATTCCGCATCTAAGTGGTTAGTGGGTTCATCAAGTAACAACATATCCGGTTTTTCAAGTAATAGACGGCAAAGTGCTACACGACGACGCTCACCGCCTGATAGATGTTCTATCTTGGCATTCCAATCCGGTAAACGTAAGGCGTCTGCCGCACGTTCTAATTGATTTTCTAAATTATGTCCATCATGAGCTTGAATAATCGCCTCAAGATTTGCCTGTTCGGTTGCTAATTTATCAAAGTCTGCTTCAGGATCTGCATATAATGCGTAAACCTCATCTAAGCGAACTAACGCATTTTTTACCTCAGCGACAGCTTCCTCAATGGTCTCTCGAACGGTTTGTTGAGGTTCAAGCTTAGGTTCTTGTGGCAAATAACCAATTTTAATACCGGGTTGTGGGCGAGCTTCTCCCTCAATATCCTTATCAATTCCAGCCATAATACGTAATAAGGTAGATTTACCGGCACCATTTAAGCCAAGCACTCCGATTTTTGCACCGGGAAAGAAACTTAAAGAAATATCTTTTAAAATATGACGTTTCGGCGGAACTACTTTACCTACTCTGTGCATGGTATAAACAAATTGTGATGACATATATTCTCTCTATAATGTAAAAAGTGCGGTTATTTTACTTGAAATTATAGGATTTAGCGAATTGAACGTAGAAATTTAGCGAGTAAGGACCTAGTGCCATAGACATATAGGAAGAGAACAGTGTATCAGTCAAAGAAACGTTAAACTTCCAACTTTGTAATTAATTAAAAAAACCTCCCAAGAGGGAGGTCACAAAGCAGTTTTGCTATATTATGATTATTTTATTTAGGAACTTTATGAACATCAAGCAATCACTTGATGGTGCATATACTACAAAATTTTAGCCTACAAACTCAACCAACATTGAATACTTTATTGATATAAATCATATTTTATGGCAATAATTTAACTGAAATTCACACTTGTTTTGCGTCTTTCGTTGATTATAGCAAATTCATACAGCATTTTTGACGTAGTCTTCCCACATCCAAATAGTTTTCAGTATTTTTAAACAAAAGCCTATTGAAAGTTTAAAGCATAAAGTGCGGTCAATATTTCCCGAATTTTGCCACTCAAGAAACACGATCCAAATAATCCCTTTCAGCTTGTTCATCAAAAATTTCTTGTTGCTCTGTTACAACAACACCGTCTAAATCTTGAGCGATGGTTTTTGCCGCTCTAATCATCATTCGTAAATTGGCTGTAGCATTACCATAAGAAGGCAGTTGCATAAATAATGCAATTCCAACCGTGTAAAAATCTGCAATGTTTGTTAAATCAAACGTACCGGGCTGTTCAATATTTGCCACACTAAACAAAACAGGGCTTGTAATACTTAAGTCCACATGACGATGATAAATCTGTTTTTTACCAAAAATAAATCCTAGCTCATCAAGTGTTTTAGTCAATTGCAAACCGCTAAAACCTTGATTTTCAGAGGCAACCACATAAAGCATGATAAAAGAAGAATTACCTGATTTTGTTTTTTCAACAACCTTTTGGGATTCCGTGTTTGTCTGTGGTTCTACAAAAGATATGCTGCTTTCAGTAAACATATGCTCTTCTATATTGACCTTATCATCAGCTATTGATTGCCCTGAAATTTGAGCTAGCTCTTGGCGTAAATGTTGAGAAGATGAATTAATTCCCTCATCAAGATCAATTGATTTTTCCAGTTCTTCAATGCTCATGGAGGCGTAGTCGGTATGCTTCGGTGAGAACTGTTCTTGCATTACATAGTTAGACTCACTGTCAGGCAACCTAATTTTAATTTGATCAACAGATTGTACCGCACTTTGCTCACTATAATGATAAAGAGGTTGGTGAGAATTATGTGCTGATTCACTAGAAAAACAGTCATTATCAGTTTCAAGCAAATTACGTTGAAAATCCGACTGAGATTGATCAGCGGTTTGATATTGCTGATTTTCTTGTGGTTCACGGATACGTGCCTCTCGAGTAAAGTTTTTTGAATTTTCAAAATACTGCGATTTTTCGCGGCGATTAGACCATATGCCATGTGCAACTAAAATTATTAATGCGATTACACCTAAAATAATTAAAATAGCATTTAAATCCATTATCTTGTTCTCCTACTTAGCTTCATCGAACAGCAAATTTTTGCTAGCTTATCATATTTTACTTGTTGATTAATATGGAAAATACAGATTTTTTACCCTACTTGAATTCTGCGGTATTATGTCGTTTGATAAGTGTGTTTTTTCAATTAAGGAAAATTTATGTTAAAACTAACAGAGATAAAAAAAGCTTTTCATTACTTTATTATGGGTTGGGATTTGATTAGACAACGTGGTTTGCGTCGTTTTGTCGTTATGCCGATTTTGCTTAACATTCTTCTTTTATCGGGGCTGTTATGGTTATTTATAAACCGATTCAGTACTTGGCTCGAGAGCATGATCACGTTTATTCCCGATTGGCTTAGCTGGTTAAGTATGATTCTGCTCATCTTAGCTGTACTTATGTTGTTAAGCATTTTTTATTTTATGTTTACAACACTCTCTGGATTTATTGCCGCACCTTTTAATGCCTTGCTCGCTGAAAAAGTGGAAAAAATGTTAACGGGAGAAAGTCCGACTGAAGGAAGTGCGGTAGATTTTCTAAAAGATATTCCAAGAATGCTAAAACGAGAATTGCAAAAATTGACTTATAGCTTACCTCGAATTATTGCTCTATCTCTACTTAGTTTCATTCCATTTATTGGACAAAGCATTATTCCAATTTTAGCATTTTTGTTTACTGTATGGATGATGACTATTCAATATTGCGACTATCCTTTTGATAACCATAAAGTGCCTTTTCAACGTATGAAAACGGAACTTGGACAGAAACATACATTAACGTTAACTTTTGGTACTTTGGTGACTTTATGTACATTTATTCCGCTCATTAATTTGCTGATTATTCCTGTTGCTGTCTGTGGTGCAACAGCTATGTGGGTTGAACAATATCGTTATGCCGGTAAGAACGACATTAACAAACCTCATACGGATTAAAACCACGATTGTGAAATAGCGTTTAGTTATAAAATAGAATGTTTTGCTATTTTGAAATTCATAAAGCTATGATAAAAATACTGTAAAAATACGACTCACAACTCTTAGGAGAAAATAATGACAATTTATGCAGATAATTCCTATTCTATTGGTAACACACCATTAGTTCGTTTAAAAAACTTTGGTAATAACGGCAACATTATAGCGAAAATTGAAGGGAGAAACCCCAGCTTTAGCGTGAAATGCCGCATTGGTGCCAATATGGTATGGCAAGCAGAAAAAGATGGTATTTTAACCAAAGATAAAGAAATTATTGATGCAACTAGTGGTAATACAGGTATTGCTTTAGCTTATGTTGCTGCAGCACGTGGCTATAAAATCACGTTAACTATGCCGGAGACTATGAGTTCCGAACGTAAACGCTTATTGCGAGGTTTAGGGGTAAATTTAGTGTTGACTGAAGGTGTCAATGGTATGAAGGGGGCTATTGCTAAAGCGGAAGAAATTGTTGCTTCAAATCCAAATCACTATGTAATGCTAAAACAGTTTGAAAACCCTGCAAATCCAGCCATTCATCAACAAACAACAGGACCTGAAATTTGGTCAGGCACTGAAGGTAAAATTGATGTATTGGTAGCTGGTGTTGGTACTGGCGGAACAATTAGTGGAATTAGCCGTTACATTAAGCAAGATCAAGGCAAAAAAATTATTACCGTAGCCGTTGAACCTGAAGAATCACCAGTGATAACTCAAACGCTAGCAGGTGAAGAAACCAAACCGGGGCCACATAAAATTCAAGGTATTGGTGCGGGGTTCATTCCGAAAAACTTAGATTTATCTTTAGTAGATCAAGTAGAAAAAGTCAGTAGTGAAACAGCGATTATAACGGCTCGTCGTCTAATGGCAGAAGAAGGTATTCTCGGAGGGATCTCATCCGGTGCAGCACTCGCTGTAGCCGATCGAATTGCACAACGTCCGGAATTTTCCGATAAACTCATTGTTGTTATCTTACCTTCTGCATCAGAACGCTATTTAAGCACCGCCTTGTTTGACGGCTTCGAAGGATAATAACTATTCCCTGTTAAGCGGTTAGATACTCAATACAACTAACCGCTCTTTTTTACTTGGAAAACCAGATCAATGAAGCCAATCGACCTGTCTTACCATCACGACGATAAGAAAAGAACCGCTCTTTATCGCTATATGTACAATGTTCTCCGCCGTAAATTTCTGTAATTCCCAAAGCATTTAGACGCTGTTTGGCGATTTGATACAGATTACCCAGAAATTTATTTTCCTGTTCCCGATCCGGCGTAAAGGCATTTTTAGCTTGAGGATCTTTTGCTATAAATTGCTCAACAACCTCTTTACCGACCTGAAAAAACTTAGGGCCGATAGCAACACCTAGCCAAACTATAATATCTTCTTTGGGAACACGAAATTGCTTAACGGTTTCCTCTAAAATACCGTCGCATAATCCTCGCCAACCGGCATGAGCAGCAGCAACTTCATTGCCTTGTCTATTAGTAAAAAGTACCGGCAAACAATCTGCCGTCATCACCAAACAAACTTGGTTAGCTTGATCACTATAAACTGCATCTGCATTTAAATCCATGCCTTCTTGATAAGGAAGTCGCAGAACTTTTGTACTATGCGTTTGGTTAAGAAAAATAGGATCTTGCGGTAAGCCTAATTCTTTCACTAACAAAGTGCGGTTAATTTTAACCGCACTTTCATCATCACCGACATGATCACCCAAGTTTAAGCTGTCATAAGGTGCAACACTTATACCGCCTTGCCGAGTTGTCATTAGCCCTTGAACATTCGCTACTTGACCGAGATTCGCTTTTATTATTTGCATACTAATAATCTAATTCATCTTTATGTAATTGATAATCTGCTTTTAAGGCATTGATTAATGTTACAAAGTCATCAGGCAAAGGAGCCTCCCATTCCATTATTTCGCCTGTAATGGGATGAGTTAAGCGGAGCATAATTGCATGCAACGCTTGACGTTTAAAATCACGCATCACTTGCATAAATTCTTCACTTGCATTTTTCGGTGGACGAGGACGACCTCCATAAGTTTGATCGCCTAGTAAAGGATGGGAAATATGTGCCATATGCACTCGAATTTGATGAGTGCGTCCTGTTTCCAAACGAAGGCGTAAGCGAGTATAATTGCGGAAACGTTCCATTATACGATAATGAGTTACCGCCGGTTTTCCCAACGGATGAACCGCCATTTGGGTACGTTTTGTCGGATGTCTGGACATGGGTTGATCTACTTTTCCACCTTGTGTCATCACACCAAAAGCAACTGCTTCGTATTCACGTATAATTTTACGTTTTTGTAAATCCTGTACCAATTTTGTTTGTGCCGGAATTGTCTTTGCAACAACCATTAAACCCGTCGTATCTTTATCCAAACGATGAACTATGCCCGCTCTTGGCACTTCTACTATTTTTGGATAATGATACAACAGTGCATTTAATACAGTTCCTCTTTGATTCCCTGCACCGGGATGGACAACAAAATCTTTTGGTTTATTAATAACTAAAATATGCTCATCCTCATAAACAATATTGAGTGGTAAATTTTCAGGTTCAAACTTGCTTTCTTCTTCAATTTCCACACAAATTTCCACTAACTCACCACCGTAAACTTTTGTACGAGCAACATTAATAATTTCGCCATTAACTTTAACTAAATCACCCTCAATCCATGTTTTCAAACGAGAGCGGGAATAATCTGGGAACAATTCTGCTAACGTTTGGTCTAAGCGTTGTCCCATATGTTGGGGCTGAATATCGGCTGACAATATCACTTGTGTCATAATAAAAAATCCATCAGATAATTTGCTTATTTAGCAATGTGCTATAAAATAACGAATTATTGTAACATTTATTATTGATTGTAAAAATAAGGATTCACTCATGCATAAATTGAAATCTCTCGCTTTAGTCGCTTTTGCAAGCCTTGCTCTTGGTGCGTGTTCAAGCTCAGGTAAAGCTATTGAAGAAGGAACAGCACAAACTCTTTATGAAAAAGGACACACCTATCTACAAGACGCAGATTATAGCCAAGCAATTCGTTATTTAGACACGGCAAAAAAACGCTTCCCGGGAAGCCAATATAATGAACAAGTACAATTGGATCTAATTTATGCTTACTATAAATCTCAAGACTACACTAATGCTTTAGTAACAATTGATCGCTTTATTCAACAATACCCGCAAAGCTCGCATTTAGATTATGTCATTTATATAGCAGGTTTAAGCAATTCAGCATTAGGTGATAACTGGTTCCAAGACCTTTTTGGTGTAGATCGTGCGACACGTGAAAGTACGTCTATCAAAACTGCATTTGCTAACTTCCAAACGTTAGTTCAGCATTTCCCAAATAGCCCTTATGCGGCGGATGCTTTAGCACGCATGGCTTATATTAGAGCAAGCCTCGCTCGTCATGAATTGGAAATTGCTAAATTCTATGCAAAACGCAATGCTCATGTTGCTGTAGCAAATCGTGTAGTGGGTATGTTACAACAATACCCTGACACGAAAGCTACTCTTGATGCGTTGCCATTGATGAAAAATGCTTACGAAAAAATGGGGCTAACAAAATTGGCTCAACAAGCAGACAGCCTTATTCAAGCGAATCAAAATAAATCTTTTGAAAATGTAGCGAAACCTCAAGAACCTGAATTGCTTGCACCGAAAAAATAAATCAACGCCTAATCCCCTTTTTCAATAAAGGGGATTTTTTTGATTTAGACCGCACTTTTTATTAGACTTCGGCAGGTTTCACAATTTCACTTGGATAACAACCTAAGATTTTCAAGTAGTTACTGAATGCTTTTAGTTCAGTAAAAGCTTGCTGAGCGATAGGGTTATTAATATTAGCCTCAATTTCTAAATAAAACATCTCTTCCCATGGTTTACCATAAATTGGACGTGACTCTAACTTCGTCATATTGATGTTATATTTTTTGAAGACCAATAAAGCATCAACTAATGCCCCCGCTTTTTGTGCAGTACTCATTAATAATAATGTCTTTGTATGAATTTGCGGTGATACTGCAATCGGATTCTTAGCAAGAACAATAAATCTCGTAATATTGTTTTCTTGGTTTGCTATACCGGACTTTAATACTTTTAAACCATATAAATTCCCACCGTCTTCATTGCCTAAAGCTGCAATATTAGGTTTATTTAAGCTGGCAACAAGTTGCATTGCATGTGAGCTGCTTTCACAATATTCAATATGAACTCGCGCTAAAGTACGAATAAATTGGCTACATTGCTGAATAACTTGCGGATGACTATATAAAGTATCAATCTTATCTAAATCATCTTGAGCATTTACCAGAACACAATGTTTAATTGGATAAGCCAATTCACCTACTAAAGAAAGATCTGTATGCTGTAATAAATCATACACTTCATTAATCGCTCCTGAGGTTGTATTCTCCAACGGTACAATACCGTAATCTGCCTCTTCATTTTGCACGGAGGAAAATACCTCATCAAAAGAAGCACAACTTAGCTCAATTAGTTGCTCCTGATAACGAGTTGCATAATTTCTAGCGGCTAAATGAGAGTAGGAACCTCTTTTACCTAAAAAAGCAATATGAATATTCTTCTCTCTTTGCTCATTCAATTTCTTTTGCAAATATACTTGCTGAGTCAACACGGAATCTTCGATAATTTTTTGGAAAATCTGAGTAATATATTGTGGTTCCAATTGATAATTTTCATTTTCCGCAAATTGAACCAACTCTTTCAATAATTGCTGCTCACGTTCAACATCACGTAATGCTTTCTGCGAGATTTCTTTACTGCGTACGACATCAAATGCTAAACGATGACGCTCTGAGAGCAGCTTTAATAAACTGCGGTCAATTTGTGTAATTTGTTGACGAATTTCATTTAAATCTAATGACATATAAAATCCTACGATGAATTGAATATTTTTCCATACCAGCAAGTAATAGGTAAAAGCAAAAACTATAGCTATAAAAAAAGCTATACTTCGCTGGAAATATAGCTTTTATCTTACAACACTAATTTAGATAAAAACCTGTGCAGGAGAAACATAACCTTGCGGGATTTCTTCTTTATCTTCAAAGCTTACTAATTCCCACGCTTCTTGATTTTCAAGTAATGCTCTCAAAAGCTTATTATTCAATCCATGACCAGACTTATAGGCTTTAAAATCACCGATAATATTATAACCGCACATGTAAAGATCTCCAATCGCATCAAGCATTTTGTGGCGAACCAACTCATCTTTAAAGCGTAAACCGTCTTCATTTAAAATTCGATAATCATCTAAAACGATAGCGTTATCTAAACTTCCACCTAAAGCAAGACCTTGGGATTGTAAGTATTCAATATCTTTCATAAAACCGAAAGTTCTTGCACGACTAATTTGTTGTACAAAAGCTTGTGCAGAAAAATCCATCACATAATTACGTACATCTTTACCAATTGCAGGATGTTCAAAATCAATTGTGAAATCTAAACGGAAGCCATCATAAGGTTTAAATTCAGCCCATTTATCACCGTCTTCTATACGAATTGGCTTCTTAACACGAATAAATTTCTTCGCTACATTTTGTTCTTCAATACCAGCATCTAATAACAAATAAATAAATGGACTCGCACTTCCATCCATAATCGGAATTTCAGGCGCATCAACCTCAATAATAATATTATCAATACCTAATCCAGCTAAAGCAGCGTTCAAATGCTCAACCGTAGAGATCCGAACCCCATCCTCGTTGATTAAGCATGTACAAAGCATAGTATCACGTACCGCATTTGCATTTGCCGGAAAAGTAACCGGCGGGTTCATATCGGTTCGACAATATATTACGCCTGTATTTGGCATCGCAGGGCGTAAAGTTAATGTCACTTTATTCCCACTATGTAAGCCAACTCCGGTAACTTTTATACTTTGTTTTAATGTTCTTTGTTTAATCATCTTTCTTTAACCTTATTGCTAAACAACAAGATGAACTCTGTTAGTCACGAGAGAAACTTGTTGGGTCTACGGGTCTAAATGCTTTTAATCTCTCTGTAATCGGTGTATCTAAATCATGTCTAGGTTCTGGACGAATATGCTGCTGTTCAACAGGTTTTACGGGCTCATTCAGTGGAGATGTTGACATAATCTGAACATCTTGTCTTTCAATGTCCCCAATTCCTGTTGCAACAATAGTTACCCTAATTTCATCTGACATTTCAGGAACCAACGTTGTACCAACCACCACGGTAGCCTCTTCAGATGCAAATGAACGGATAGTCTCACCTACTGTTGAAAACTCATCTAAAGTTAAATCGAATCCCGCAGTAACATTAACTAAAACACCTCGTGCACCGGATAAATCAACATCTTCTAACAACGGACTGGCAACAGCCTCTTGTGCTGCTTTTTCTGCACGACCATCAGCTGCTGTGCCTTGAACAACACCGGAACCCATCATTGCACGACCCATCTCAGACATAACAGTACGCACATCAGCAAAGTCCACGTTAATTAGTCCCGGAGAAGTAATCATATCGGATATTCCAGTAACCGCATTACGCAATATATCATTTGCGGCAGCAAAAGCATTAATTAAACTGATATTTTTGCCAAGTACTTTTAATAATTTTTCATTAGGAATAATAATCAGGGAATCTACATGTTTAGATAATTCTTTGATTCCTAATTCGGCAAAATGCATACGCTTTTTACCTTCAAAAGAGAAAGGTTTTGTGACAACAGCAACCGTAAGAATACCTAGCTCTTTTGCAATTTGTGCAACAATAGGTGCTGCACCTGTTCCTGTTCCGCCACCCATGCCGGCTGCAATAAAAACCATATCTGCACCTTCTAACATAGCACGAATAGCATCCTGATCGTCCTCGGCTGCCTTACGTCCTACATTAGGATTAGCTCCCGCACCTAAGCCTTTTGTTGTTTCACCACCGATTTGAACTGTTTTTTGTACATTACTTTTACGCAAAGCCTGAGCATCAGTGTTCACAGCATAGAAAATAATTTTGCCATGATTATCATCTGACATTGGATAAGCCAATTCATCAACGCCAAGTAGCGTCCCGCCAATATCGTTTTGAATCATATTAGCCACCATATGGTTAACAGCATTACCGCCACCGCCACCAACACCAACCACCTTGATGAGTGCACCTCCGCTAATATCATCGTAATCGTAATCAACCGGTTCAATCATATTTCTTCTCCGTAAATGCTAATTCCCGACTTTAGCACAAAATTAAAACCTAAATTCTGTCTATTGTAGATTAAAAAATCAAATTTTCAAAACTCTGACCGCACTTTATTGACAACTTTCTTACAAATATTCCAAAATTTTTTGCCGACACCGTCAGTTTCTGTTTCACTTTCAGATAAAATATCCTCAAAATCATTATTATGATGATGTAATAAACCAACTACGGTTGAATATTGTGGTTTATTTACATAATCAGTTAAACCGGTAATATTAAGCGGGACACCAATCCTCACTTGAGAACCGAATACTTGCGTTGCACATTCTCTTAATCCTTCAATTTGAGCTCCGCCACCAGTAATAACAATTCCAGCAATAAGTTCAAATTTTATCTGTTTATTTTCTAATTGATATTTCAATTGATCCAATTCAGATTTAACTACACCAAGTAATTCCGCATACCTAGCAGAAGTAATAATTGAAAGTTGTTCTTTGCTGATGACTCGAGGTGCTCTCCCACCGATACTGGCAACTTCAATTTTTTTATCTAAAGGATCTAATGGAGGACTGACCGCACTTCCATAAGCAACTTTAATACTTTCCGCCTCTGTCCTAGAAGTCGCACAAGCATAAGCAATATCGTCAGTCACTCGATTACCCGCATAAGGAATAACTTTACTAAAGCGAATAAAACCATTGGTATAAACCACAATATCCATCGTACCGGCACCAAAATCAATTAAGCAAACACCTAATTCTTTTTCATCTTCAGTCAACACCGCTTGAGATGAAGCATATCCGGAATAAACAACTTTGTTCACTTTTAATTTACAACGTTCAACCGCTTTTTTCAGATTATTTAGCCAATCTTGATGACAAGCGATTAAATGTGCTTGAGCACTTAAACGCACACCTTGCAATCCTAGTGGATCTTTTATATTTACTTGCTTATCCACTGCAAATTCTTGGGGAATTATATGTAATAATGCCAGCCCATCTCCAATACGGACTGAACTCGCCGTATGCAACGCCGCTTCAACTTCCTCTTGAGTCACCTCTTCCTCAGCAATAGGCACAAATCCATTTTCATTCAAACTTTGAATATGCTCACCGGTAATAGCCAATGTCACACTAAATATCTGACTATCTGCAACCGCTTCGGTTGAATCAATTGCTCGTTGAATAGAAGTTACGACCGCATTTAAATCTGTAATGCTCCCCTTATCAATACCTTTAGAAGGACAGCTTCCGGCACCTAATACATTGACAACGCCATCGGGTAATAATTCCCCTACTACAGCAACAACTTTTGAGGTTCCTACTTCTAAACCTACAAATATCTTATCTTCTACAATTCTAGCCATTTTAGTCACTTCACATATTTAAAATTAAATTTAGTCAGAATCTACTACACCGATAGCAGCACCAACACCATATCTTAAATCAACATAAGATAACTTTTTATTTTCAGGTATTTCAATCTGTGGATAAATTGTGAAAAAACGATCCAATTTATCTTTCCATTCTCCACGTCCTAATTTTAATACAACATCGTTCTCTAACACAATTTGCCATGAACCACGCTCATTGATAGCAATTTTTTTTAACAACAAATTTTTTCTCTTTAAATCAAGATAAATTTTATTCCAAGCTTCCAGTACCTCAGCACTTTTATGATCAGGTCCTGACAAATGAGGTAATCCTTGTGTTTTTAATTTGCTAATTGGTAATTGAAATATTATTCCCTCTGATGACAAAAATTCTGTTTCATTCCAACGTGCAATGGGTAAATGCTCCGTTACCCAAATACTTAAGCGATTGGGCCAAATTTTACGTACTGCCACAGATTTAACCCAAGGTATCATTTCAATTTGCTGTTTAACCAAATCAATATCTTGTCCAAAAAAACCTTTTAACTCACCGCTGTCCGATATTCGAGACAAAACTTCACGAACATCATTGTCATCAGTAAAATTTGTTATACCTGCAATAGCAAATGAATTAATTGAGCTATCATCTAACTTTTCTAAAATCGACTGACGATTACTAACAATAAAAATCAGTATTGCAACCAATAACAACATAACAATAAATTTAATGTTGACAAATCGGTAGGACTTCCGTTTTGTCACTTTCAAATTTTCAGTTACTTTATGCGTTATTCTCATTTAAAGACTTAGCTCCAAAATTTTGACGACCAATTGCTCGAAAGAATAACCGACAGTTGCAGCTGATTTTGGAAATAAGCTATGACTTGTCATTCCCGGATTTGTATTGACTTCCACTAAGCGGAATTTACCCTCGCCGTCCAGCATGACATCAATACGGCTCCATCCCCTGCAACCCACGACATCATAAGCTTGTTTGACTAATTGACGAAGCTCTTGTTCACGCTCTTCCGTTAATCCTGAGGGGCAAAAATACTGCGTATTATCGGCAATATATTTTGCTTCATAATCATAAAATTCCCCTTGGGGTACAATTTTAATCGAAGGTAAAACTTCGTTACCTAATATCGGAACCGTTAATTCATCACCGGAAAGCCATTCTTCAATCAGTACGGTTTCATCATATTGAAGTGCAAATTCCACCGCACTTTTTAGATCATCAATAGCGTTAACTTTTGTCAATCCGACACTTGAACCTTCCAAAGAAGGTTTAACCATTAAAGGCAAGCCCAATTTTTCTACAACTACTTGCGGATTTAACTGCGAAAAACTAGTGCGAGTAACGACTTCCATATCTGCAACAGGTAACCCGAATGCTTTCCACAACATTTTAGTTCGCATTTTATCCATTGTTAAAGCAGATGCCATCACGCCACAACCCGTATAGGGTAAGCCTATTTGCTCTAATAATCCTTGTATCGTACCATCTTCACCGCCACGCCCATGTAAAATATTGAAAACTCGATCAAAGCCCTGTTCTTTCAACATAACAACCGGATATTCTTTTGGATCGATTGGGTGAGCATCAAAACCCTGATTACGTAACGCTGTTAAGACCGCATTTCCTGAGTTTAATGATACTTCACGTTCAGCTGAAGTCCCCCCTAATAAGACGGCGATTTTTTGTTGTTTCAATGGTTTAGTCATTTTATATCCTACTTCTTTTTTATTTTGCTCACTTTAAAGTACGTAACTATTCTTTACTCCAAGCTAACGCTAATTCACGAGAAAGTTTACTCACATTACCGGCACCTTGTGCCAAAATTAAATCACCATCTTGAATAACCTGATCAACAATTTCAGCTAATTGCTTATGATCGGAGACTAAAATCGGATCTACTTTACCTAAATTACGGATTGAACGACACAAAGAGCGACTATCAGCACCGGCGATAGCCTGTTCACCCGCCGCATAAACATCCAGCATAATTAACACATCAACTTGCGATAAAACCTGTACAAAATCATCAAATAAATCTCGGGTACGAGAATAACGATGAGGTTGGAAAATCATCACAATACGTTTATTCTCCCAACCTTGGCGAGCTGCCTGAATGGTTACGTTAACTTCAGTAGGGTGATGACCATAATCATCAACTAACATCACTTTCCCATTTGGACGAATAAATTGCCCTAATTGATCAAAACGACGACCAGCACCTTGAAACTCGGCAAGTGCGGTCAAAATAGCATCATTTTCGATCCCTTCTTCTTTAGCAACGGCTAATGCGGCAGTCGCATTTAAAGCATTATGTTTACCCGGCACATTTAACAACACATCAATACGCTCTCCATTCGGCGTTACAACCGTATAATGCCCCTGAAAACCTGTTTGTTGATAATCTTCTATGCGATAGTCCGCCTCATCACTGAACCCGTAAGTAACCACTTGGCGTCCCACTTGAGAGGATAATTCCATTAAAACGGGATCATCAGCACACATCACAGATAACCCATAAAACGGCAAATTACGCAAGAAATTCACATAAGTTTGTTTCATTTCTTCAAAATCGCCATGATAAGTTTCCATATGTTCAGGCTCAATATTGGTCACTACCGACACCATTGGCTGCAAATGTAAAAAGGACGCATCGCTTTCATCTGCTTCTGCAATTAAATAACGACTGCATCCTAAATACGCATTTGTTCCGGCAGACTTAACCAAACCACCGTTAACAAAAGTAGGATCTAAACCGGCTTGTGCATAAATCATTGCAACCATTGCTGTAGTAGTCGTTTTACCATGCGTTCCCGCAATAGCAATTCCGTGACGAAAACGCATAATTTCTGCCAGCATTTGTGCACGTTGAATAACCGGTATACGTTTTTCATGTGCTGTAATAACTTCAATGTTATCTCCCTTAATCGCACTGGAAACAACGACAACGCTAGCACCCTCAATATTTGCTGCATGATGAGAGAAAGAAATTTTAGCTCCCAAAGAAATTAAGCGACTGGTTACCGCATTTTCCGCAATATCTGAACCGGTTACTTGATAACCTTCATTTAATAACACTTCCGCTATTCCTCCCATACCGGCTCCGCCAATCCCAACAAAATGAATTTGTTTTACTCGACGCATTTCAGGTACAGTTTGTCTAATTCGTTGTCTAAATGCTTGCATTCATCATTCCTTTATTCATTTACATAGCAAAATGTTCTTTTCATTTTAATTGGCTAAGTTTTAACAGTATCCATTATAACTTCAGCAACACGTTGAGTGGATAACGGCGTCGACATATTTTTTGCTTTTTCCGCCATTTCCAATAATTTTTCTTTATCTACATTTTTTAATAATTGAGCTATTTTTTCCGCATCCAATTCATGTTGTTCAACAATATAGGCGGCTCCAACATCAGCTAAATATTTTGCATTTAAATATTGTTGTTTATCTTTATGTTGAAAGGGTACAAAAATAGCCGGTGTACCAACAGCTGCAAGTTCACAGACAGTCAATGCTCCGGAACGGCAGATGACGATATCCGCCCAAGCATAAGCCTGAGCTATATCATCAATAAATTCGGTAATTTGTACTGATTCTTGCGTAAGATTAACTTTATCATGATAAAGTGCGGTGACGTTTTCCACCGAACCTGATCCGACTTGGTGAACAATTTCCAGACGATTAGGCAATTGAGCTAATACTTCCGGTAATATTGTATTCAATATATGAGCCCCTTGACTTCCTCCAACCACTAAAACTTTGAGTGTCTCACAAGCAGTGTTAAAACGTTCTTGTGGCATAGGCACAGAAAAAAACGCCTCACGCACCGGATTACCAACGACTTCTGCGTTAGGAAATGTATTTGGAAATGCTTGTAATACCCGTGTCGCAATTTTAGCCAGCAATGAATTCGTTAAACCTAATACAGCATTTTGTTCATGCACAACTACAGGTATGTTACAAAGTTTTGCGGCAACTCCACCAGGTCCAGAGACATATCCTCCCATGCCGAGTACCACATCCGGTTGATATTTCTTTATGATTTTTCTCGCTTGTAGAACCGCTCTTAAAATGACAAAAGGTGCTTTCAATAAAGTTATTAATCCCTTGCCTCTTAAACCGGAAATCTGAATAAACTCAATTGGAATCCCGTGCTTTGGCACCAACTTTGCTTCCATACGGTCCCGAGTGCCTAACCAACAAATATCCCAATCTTGCTTTTGTAAATATTGTGCAACAGCAATAGCAGGGAAAACATGACCTCCGGTTCCGCCAGCCATAACCAATAATTTTTTTCTTTTTGACACGGTATTTTCCTTATTTTAATCATCTCTTAGTCGAGCACTTCCAACTCGAACAACTCTATTTTCGTAATCTATCCGCAACAAAATTGCAATACTGACTGACATAATCAGCAAGCTTGAACCGCCATAACTCACTAATGGAAAGGTTAATCCTTTGGTCGGTAACATGCCTAATGCCATACCGAGATTTACAAATCCTTGAAAAAATATCCAAAAACCTATACCAAAAGCCAAAAACCCTTTAAAGCGTTCTTCTAATAATAATGACTCTCTCCCTATTTTCATTACTCTAAAAACGAGTAACGCAAGTAAGAACACCACCACAATAATGCCTACAAGCCCAAATTCCTCACCGACAATCGCCATGACAAAATCGGTATGTGCCTCAGGCAAATATTCCAATTTTTGTACAGAGTTTCCCAATCCTTCGCCCCATAACTCACCTCGCCCAAAAGCCATTAAAGAGTTTGTTAATTGATAACCTGCTCCTAGAGGATCTTTAAAAGGCTCAAGAAAACCTGTAAAGCGTTTTAAACGATAAGAGGCAGATGCGACTAACCATAGGAATAAGAAAAAAGCGATTCCTCCCAACCCTACAAACTGCCAAAAATTTGCACCGACAATAAAAAGCAAGCCAAAAGTTATAACAAATAAAACAACCGCACTCCCTAAATCAGGCTGTAACAATAATAATCCACCCAATATAGCCATGACAAAAAATGGCTTAAATGCACTTAATTTTTTGCTACGTACATCATTATAACGGCGTGTGAAATAATCTGCCAAATAACACGTTAGTGCTAATTTGGCAAATTCAGCCGGTTGAAAATTAAATAGTTGTAACGGAATCCAACGCTTTGCACCGTTTGCATCTTTTCCGATTCCAGTAAGCACCAGCAATAATAAAATCACAGCAATCCAAAATAATATAACGTTATATTTTTGCCACATTCTCATTGGTATGAGAACAACAAACGCAAAAGCAATTAACGAGATAAAAATATATCCTATATCACGTTTTATAAAGTAAAAAGGTTCATTAAATAATCTTGTACTGATTGGAATAGATGCGGAAGATACACTAATTAATCCCAAGCACAATAGAATAATAAACAACCATAGCAATGCTCGATCATATAATGCTGTTGTTGGTGTAATACGCAACCAACGATCAATATGTTGTTTTACGTTATTTTGTCCCATTTTGTCTCTATCTTTAACCCTGTGCCAACTTCGCTAAATCACTAAAAACATCACCTCGATGTTCAAAGGATTTAAATTGATCCAAACTTGCACAAGCCGGTGATAAAAGCACCATATCACCTTGCTGTAAATTCGGACGAATAGCTTCTATTGCCTGTTCCATCGTATCAAATAACTGACTTTGCACTGATAGTGCGGCAAGTTCTTTACCATCTTGCCCAAAACAATAGCAATAAATATGGGGTTGATTAATTAATGTTGCCAATTCCGAAAAATCTGCGGATTTACCATCCCCCCCCAACAATAAATGTAATTTATTAGCTACATACAAACCGGTCAGTGCAGCAACTGTACTTCCAACATTGGTTGCCTTCGAATCATTAATCCAACGTACATCATCTTTCTGATATGCTAACTGAAAGCGATGAGCTAAACCGGTAAATTTACGAAGTGCGGTCCGAATTGCAGTAAAACTTATGTCGACAGCCTGAACCAACGCACTGGCCGCCAACGCATTCATATAATTATGACGACCTACCAATTTCATTTCATCACAAGGTAAAATTAACCGCTCTTTTGCCATTAAATATTGCTTGCCATTTTCCGTTTTTAGCCAATAATCAGCCTGACTTTCTCCAAAAGTAATTGGAGACTTTAAATCTTCCGTTGTTGTTAATACATCTTCGGCATTTATTACCGCACGTTGACAATTTTCATAAATTCTCAATTTGGCTTGGCGATAATCTTCAATATCGAGATAACGATCCATATGATCTTCACTAATATTTAAAATCGTTGCGGCTGTCGCTTTCAAACTATAAGTCGTCTCCAGTTGAAAACTTGATAGCTCTAAAACATAGAGATCATAATCTTGTTGCAATAACTCAAGAGCAGGAATACCAATATTTCCCCCCATTCCAACTTTTAAGCCATCCTCTTTCGCCATTTCACTGACCAATGTAGTCACGGTACTCTTACCATTTGAGCCTGTAATAGCAATAATTGGCTTATTGGCGTAACGACAAAATAATTCAATATCACCGACAACCTCTACACCGGCCTGAAGTGCGGTCTGAATTTCAAGTGTTTTAACAGAAAGCCCAGGGCTAATCACAATGAGATCAGCTTCAAGTAGCCATTGTTGGTTTAAGCTTCCTGTATGTAAGGGGACATTTTCAGGTAATTTTTCTGCTCCCGTCGGTTGTTGACGAGTATCAATGACATGTACATTTGCTTGCTGCCGTAACAAGAAATCAACGCAAGACAATCCTGTTTTACCTAATCCGACTACGCAGATATTTTTGTTTTGATATTGATTAGTCATAGCTTGCCTTAACGTAATTTCAAGGTAATTAATCCGAGTAACACTAACATCAGCGAAATAATCCAAAAGCGGATAATTACTCGTGGCTCTGGCCAACCTTTCAGCTCATAATGGTGATGGATTGGTGCCATTCGGAAAATACGTTTACCATTGCGTAACTTATAAGATCCTACTTGCAAAATAACCGATAAAGTTTCAACGACAAATACACCGCCCATAATCACCAATAAAAATTCTTGTCGAACTAAAACGGCAATAGTACCTAATACTCCACCCAATGCTAATGAACCAACATCCCCCATAAAAAGTTGTGCGGGATACGTATTGAACCACAAAAAACCCAAACCGGCACCCACAATTGCAGTACAAAATATAACCAATTCAGAGGTATGTTTAATATAGGGAATATATAAATATTTTGACCATTCAATATTTCCGGTCGCCCATGCAATCAACGCAAATGCAGCAGCAACAAAAACTGTCGGCATAATAGCCAAGCCATCCAGCCCATCGGTCAAATTAACCGCATTGCCGGTGCCCACAATAACAAAATATGCCAATACAATATAAAACAAACCTAACTGAGGCATGACATCTTTAAAAAAAGGCACAACCAACCGTGTCGCATCCGTATCTTTACCTATCGCATACATACCGAAAGCAGAGACTAAAGCGATAACAGAAAGCCAAAAATATTTCCAACGAGCAACTAAACCGGCAGTATTTTTGCGTGTAATTTTACGATAATCATCAACAAAACCGACCGCACCATAGCCAAATAATACAAACAAGCAAAACCAAACATAAGGATTGGCTAAATTTGCCCATAATAACGTACTGACCCCTATAGCAAATAAAATCATAATACCGCCCATCGTTGGGGTGCCTTTTTTGCTTAAGTGACTATCAGGACCATCATTACGTATTTCTTGCCCAAATTTCAAAATTTGTAAACGACGAATCACTTTAGGACCAATCCATAGCGAGAGTAAAAGTGCGGTGAAAAGTGCAAGAATTGCACGCACTGTCAAGTAAGAAAAAACATTAAATACACTTTGATATTGGTGTAAATATTCAGCTAACCACACTAACATTGAAATTTATCCTTTACTAAATTAATCACGTCTTCCATTTGCATACATCTCGCCCCTTTGACTAATAAAACAACTTTTTGACCGGCTAATTTTTGCTGAATAACGGGGATTATATAATTCACTAACTCGGTTTTATCACTAAAATGAACGCCATCACAAGCATCGGAAATGACCGCACTTTGTGTACCAAAACTGACCACTAAATCTAAGTTCGCCATCTGAGCAAAATCCGCTACTTGTTTGTGACAACTCACTGAATTTTCCCCCAATTCCGCCATATCACCAACAGCAAAAATACGGAAAAATTTATCATATTGTCGCAATACATCAATAGCGGATTTCAATGAACTTACATTAGCATTATAAGTATCATCTAATAACAATAGATTTGGACAAGGCTCAATGGGAAATAAACGCCCTTTTACATACGATTTTTTTTCTAAGCCTGCTTTGATTTGTTCTAAACTCACACCTAAGCATGAAGCTAATGAGGCTGCCGCTACGGCATTACTGACATTATGTAATCCTAAATAAGGCAGATTAATCTTAATTTCTCCTTCCCGAATGCAACACAATGTAAACTGACTGCCTGTTTCCGTTAATTTGATTTCTTGTGCATAGTAATCCGACACCTTCCCCATAACGGAAAACAATCGAGTATCTGCATTACCTATTTGTTCATACCAATACTTTTTTTGGTAACGCACAGAATGCTCATATTCCATTATGGCAATGCCGTTTTCACTTAACCCTTGATAGATTTCGCCTTTTGCCTGTGCCACTCCCTCAACACTTCCAAATCCCTCTAAGTGAGCCGCAGCAACATTATTAACCAATGCCACATCCGGTTGAACTAAATCCACGGTATAAGCAATTTCACCTTGATGATTTGCACCTAACTCAATAACAGCAAACTTATGCTTCGACTCAAGACGTAACAAGGTCAAAGGCACACCGATATCATTATTAAAATTGCCCTGAGTAAATAAGACCGCATCAGGATCTTGTGCCACTTTTTGCAAAATAGAAGCTGTCATTTCTTTGACAGTTGTTTTGCCTGAAGATCCCGTTATTGCGATTGTTTTTGGATTAATTTTTACTCTTAGCCATTTAGCTAATTGCCCTAAAGCAAGACGAGTATCAGGTACAATTAACTGTGGTACATCAACATCACACTCACGCTCAACTACAACAGCTGAACAACCTTGTTCTACTGCCTGTGTCAGATAATCATGAGCATCAAAATTTTCACCTTTCAAAGCAAAGAACAAACTTCTTAAACAAGGCTTTCTTGTGTCGGTACTAACCTTTTCCACACAAATATCCTCCGCTCCAATTAATCGTGCGGAAAAAATGTCAGCCAGTTCTTTTGTCGATAACTTAATCATGTTATTTCTTACTTCTCATCATTCAATACAATGAATTATTTCTGTATTTTACTCATCAATGACTTCAAATTTTACTAAACTTAAAAATACTTTTTTACAATTTCCTGATCCGAAAAATGGTATTTAGTTGTTCCAATAATTTGATAATTCTCATGACCTTTTCCAGCAATCAAAACAACATCATTTTCTACCGCACTTTGTAACGCTGTTTTAATTGCTTGCTCACGCTGATGAATAATCTGCACCGCACTTGATTGCTGAAAACCTGTCAAAATATCTTGCATAATTTGTTCAGGATTCTCTGTTCGAGGATTATCATCAGTAACAATCACACTATCAGCAAATTTTTCGGCAATAGCTGCCATTAATGGACGTTTACCTCTATCACGATCACCGCCACAACCGAAAATACACCAAAGTTTTCCCTGACAATGAACTGCAGCAGATTGCAAAGCGTTCTCTAAAGCATCCGGTGTATGTGCATAATCAACAATCACGGTAGCCTTATGTTTTGCACTCAACATTTCCATTCGACCGCAAACACCGGTTAATTGCCGTACTGTAGCAAGTAATTTATCTATGTCATACCCAAGCGATAAGAGTGTGGCTAAAACAAGTAATAAATTACTCACATTGAAGCCCCCAATTAATGGGCTACTTAAGATCCCATTTCCCCAGCTTGAGGCAAATTCAATCGTTGTGCCTTTGCTGTGAAAACTAAGTGCGGTTGCTTTTAGCCAATTTTTTGTATCGGGCTGATAATCCGCACGGCAACTTACTGCAACCACATCAGGATCATCTTTACTTAATTCAATCAACCATGTTGCCCCGATTTCATCATCAACATTTAAAATTTTATGTTGACAATTCAGTTCACTAAACAAACGTTTCTTCGCTTGTGCGTAATTTTCCATGGTATGATGATAATCAAGATGATCACGGCTTAGGTTGGTAAAAATGCCTGCACGAAAAGTCAGTGCCTCAACTCTATGCTGCACTAACCCGTGAGAAGACACTTCAATCGCAGCAAAATCAGCACCTTGCCGAATAAATTTATCTAACGAGGATTGTATTTCTATTGCCGATCCCGTTGTATTTGAAGCTTCTTTTATTTGTCCAAATAAACCATTGCCAATCGTCCCCATGACCGCACTTGTATGCCCTAAAATTTGTGTCCACTGTGCAAGTAACTGAGCTATGGTTGTTTTACCATTGGTTCCCGTTACGCCAACAAGGGTTAAACGTTGTGAAGGAGATGAATAAAATCTATCTGCAATATGAGAAAGATGTTTTGACAGTTCATAATACGCAATAAGCGGAATATTTTGCTCAAAGCTTACTTTCAAATGCTGCTCCACTAGATCAGTTTCAAACAGCACCGCACTTGCTCCATTTTGAATGGCTTGCATAATAAATTCTCGACCGTCAACACGATGTCCTTTAATCGCAACAAAAAGACAGCCGGTCTTGGCTAAACGGCTGTCTAAAATCATTTCTTGAAGTTCAATATCTCTATGAACGCTATCTAATTGTTCATCAATATCCCAAAGTGCGGTTAATTTTTTCATAGATTACCTGAATGATTAATTGGCGTTCGCTTTATTCTCTTGACTATTGAGATAAACTGTACGTCTAACAGTTTTTGTATAGTTACTACTATCAGGAGGAATATTATTTGCTTTCAAAGCATAACTCATAATATTGGAAAATACAGGGGCAGAAACAACCCCACCATAATATTCTCTACCTTTAGGATCATTAATTAATACCACTAAGGCATAGCGAGGGTTGCTGATTGGAGCAAGTCCGGCTGTATAAGCAATATATTTGTTAACATATTTCCCATTTTCAATTTTCTTTGCTGTTCCTGTTTTTATTCCCACTCGATAACCCTCTACCATTGCTCTTTTATTTTTTATCGCAACTTTCTCCATCATATTAACCACTTCACGAGTCATTTTTTCAGAAAACACTCGCTGCCCAATAACAGGAGGATCTACTTTTGTAATTGAAAGAGGTCTATAAATACCGAAACTGCCCAAGGTAACATAGGCACGAGCAAGTTGTAACGGCGTAGTGCTGATGCCATAACCAAAGGAAACACTGGCTCTATCAATATCTGACCATTTCTTACGATCGGCATTCAAGAAACCTGCCTGTTCCCCAACTAAACCTAATTCTGTTCGTTGCCCTAAACCTGCTTTTTTATATGTATCTATTAGTGCATTTGCAGGCATACGCAAAGCCAAACGGCTCACCCCTCTATTACTCGAATTTTCTAAAATTTGATCAAGCGTTTGGCGATCTCTGACTGCAACATCTTTAACTTCATACCCATCTAAAACTAAACGACCAGTGTCGATTATCTCATCTCTTCGCACTACTTTTTTTTCAAGTGCGGTCAAAATAACAAAAGGTTTAATAGTCGAACCTGGCTCGAAAGTATCTGTAATAGCTCTATTACGCATCACTTCAGTCTTAAAACTTGTGCGTATATTTGGATTATAAGAAGGTGCATTAGCCATAGCCAACACCTCTCCCGTATGAATATCAACAAGTACTGCCGTTCCTGATTCCGCTTTGTATTTTTCAACAGCTTTCTTTATTTCACGATAAGCTACGGACTGTAATTTTTCATCAATACTTAAAATGACATTTTGCGGATCGTATTTCTTAAGATCTGATATATTCTCAATAATCCTACCATGCCTATCCTTGCGAACTGTTCTTGATCCAGGTTTACCAACTAAAAATGAATTAAAACTTTTCTCTATCCCCTCAATACCTTCCCCGTCTATATTGGTATAGCCGAGTAAATGTGCAGTTTCCTCTGTCTTAGGATAAAAACGACGAGGTTCAGTTTTTAAGTTAACTCCATATAGATTTAATTCTTTAACATACTCCGCAATGGTTGGTGACACCTGACGAGCTAAATAGACAAAACTAGATTTAGGATTTTTTTCTAGAATTTTTCGTAAGTCCTTGTAAGACATACCTAATGCTTTAGCTAATGCACGCCAGCGTTCCTCATCTTGTAAACCATTTTTACTAAAAATTTTTTTTGGTTCAGCTGAAATTGAAAACATAGGAACACTCACTGATAAAAGTTGCCCATTGCGATCAACAATGGTACCTCGCATAGACAAAATTTTTTCTTTACGCAAGGATCGTTCATCCGCCTCATTAGATAGCACATCGGATTTAATCATCTGTACATAAGTAGCACGTCCCACTAAAGCTGTGAGTGATAAAATAATAAGACCAACAACAACCATAAAACGCCATTTCAAGAAACTATTTTCATAGATCTTTTTAGGTTGATTACGCTTTGCACCATTTTCAAATGCTCGTTTGTTTTTTCGATTTATCTTATTATGTGTCATTAATAACCGCCTAATATCTATTATCTATTCAATGATAACAACCTCTTGTTCAGCCGGAACGGATTTCATCTTCAACTTTTGAGTGGCAAAAGACTCTATATCGGAATGAAGACTATGGGCCTTTTCCTCTAATCTTAAATTTAAATATTCTTGCTCAAGCGATTGATTTTCAACAACTAAATTACTTTTTTTAGCGACTAAAATACGAGTTTGATGAGTAATCCAAACTGTACTTAACGCACTCAATACAACCAAAATCGTTAAAACAATTAATAATTTATTTGCAGAAACCAAGTCCTCAAAAATAACTTTATACAATGGGTAGCGTTCGAAATCTCTTACCATTATATTCTCTCCGCAATGCGTAAGACCGCACTTCTTGAACGAACATTAGCAGCCATTTCTTGTTCTGTCGGCATAATCGCTTTACCAACAGGTTTTAATTTTTGATTATGTTGAATTTGCTCTTCACGCAATGGCAATCCTTTGGGCAAATCATCACCTTTACTTTGCTTACGTATAAAATGCTTTACCATACGATCTTCTAGAGAATGAAAGCTGATAATCGACAGACGTCCTTGAGGAGCGAGAACATTTAAAGCTCCATTCAATACTTTTTCTAATTCATCTAATTCTGAATTAATAAAAATACGAATAGCTTGAAAACTTCTCGTTGCAGGATGCTTATACTTATCTTTAAAAGGTACAGACTGAGCAATCAGTTCAGCTAATTGTAAAGTTCTGTTTAAAGGTTCTGCTCCACTTTGCACCGCACTTTTGTTATATCCTATAATCGCCTGAGCTATACGTTTGGCAAAGCGTTCTTCACCGAAAGTTTTCAATACCCATGCTAAATCCTGTTCAGAAACCTGCCTCAACCATTCCGTTGCCGATAATCCTTGTGTCGTATCCATACGCATATCCAAAGGACCATCTTTCATGAAACTGAATCCCCTTTCCGCATTATCAAGTTGTGGAGATGACACGCCAAGATCAAGTAAAATCCCGTCAATTTTGCCCGTCAATCCTAATTTTTCACAAATATCCGGAATAGCTGAAAAGCTGTCATGCACAATACGAAAACGTGGATCTTGAATATTTTGTGCAACCTGAATTGCTTGGGGATCACGATCAATCGCAATTAATTGACCCTTTTTTGACAGTTGAGAAAGGATAAAACGAGAATGACCGCCTCGACCGAAAGTCCCATCAATATAGATACCATTTTCTTTTAAGGCTAAACCGCCAACTGCTTCTCTTAATAAAACAGTGAAATGCTCAGGTGAAGAAAATGTATCTTGCATACTCATTTGCAATAACCTAGGAAAAATCAATAAAATCAAAAGGGATAAAAGGTACAACAAAAAACGTACCTTTTTACCTTTGCTAGTACCGTTACTGACTGTAACGTATCTTTTTTATTATAGGGATAACATACTTAATGCTTCAGACATGGCAAATTGTCCACTCGCACCTAATGTCATATCTTTTTCAATTTGAGCTTGCCACTCTGACTCGCTCCAAATTTCAAATTTATTTAATTGCCCCACCAACATAATGGATTTTTCTAATTTTGCATGTTGACGTAAAGGAGCACTAATAAGAATTCGTCCGGCACTGTCAAGTTCACATTCAGTTGCATAACCTAGCATTACACGTTGCAAACTACGCTCTTCCGGATTGAAATTCGACAATTTCGATAATTTCTGCTCAATAATTTCCCATTGGTTTAAAGGGTAAAGTAATAAGCAAGGCTGGCGAATATCAACGGTACAAACCATCTGCCCCTGATTTATTTCGAGGATTTCCTGACGATAGCGAGTAGGAATTGCAATCCTCCCCTTAGAATCAAGATTAACCGCTGATGCCCCTCGAAACATATTGTTTCCTTACTTTAATCACAAAAAATTATTGGTTGTGTAGATAAATGAGGAAATTATGACAAATTTCTCCACAAAATTCCACTTTTTACCACTTCATAAGTGTATTACCAGTGAGATTAGGTTGCAAGTTTTTTATCTTGAAAACATATAAATAAAGTAAATTTTTTATAAAAAAACCGTTCAAGTTGCCTCGAACGGTTTTTATCTATTACTTATGAATTGAATTATGTAGCATCATTTATAAAGGCATCCGGATCTTTCGAACCTAACGGTTTCAATAAAGTAAAGAAAGCCACTAAACAAAAAATAGTTAATCCAATACCAATATAAACGGAAAGTTGATAATCTAAACCAAAACCAATTTTGTTATAGGCTAAGTATGTAAAACATACCGCACTAATAAACGCTGCCGGAATAGTACACACCCAATGGAATTTATTGTAACGATATAGATAAGCCGCAGCTGTCCATAGCATCACCATTGCTGTTGCTTGGTTTGCCCAAGTGAAATAACGCCACAACACACCAAAGTCAATTTTTGATGCAATAATCCAAAAACCGACTGCAAATAACGGAACTGCAATAAGTAACCGTTTCACCAAAGTGCGTTGTTCAATTTTTAAGAACTCCGCAATAATCAAACGAGCGGAACGGAATGCTGTATCTCCGGAAGTAATAGGTAGCACAACTACCCCTAATACAGCAAAAACACCACCAATAGTCCCTAAGAAATAAATAGAAGAATCATACACTACTTTGGAAGGTGAACCTTGTTGGGTTGCAGCTAATAGTTCACCCAAATTTTCATAGAAACTTAAACCAACAGTACACCAAACTAAAGCAATAACACCTTCTGCAATCATGGCTCCGTAGAAAATAAAACGACCTTCTTTCTCATTTTCAGCACAACGTGCCATCAATGGAGATTGAGTTGCATGGAAACCGGAAAGTGCACCACAAGAAATGGTTAAGAATAATAATGGCCATAATGGTAGCTCTTTACGAGTTTCAAAGTTTTGTAAGAATTTTTCAAAACTCATACCATCAACGGAACGGAAAAATTCAATTGGATCAGCACCATTTAAATGGCTGGATACTAAGCCATATACCATACCGGCAGACATAAATAATAATAGTCCACCAAATAATGGATAAATACGTCCAATAATCTTATCAATCGGTAACAATGTCGCCACAATATAGTAAAGGAAAATAATTCCAGTCCAAATCGCCACAACTGTCGGTTTATCCATTCCCCAAACACGGATCTCACCAGCGTTTTGTACCGCACTTACCACCTCATGTGCATTGGTTGTAGCCATACTTGCACTACCAAACATATCCAAAGTAATAGTACTTAATAACTGAGCAGGACTGGTTACAAACACAATCCCGACAAGGAATAATAAAACAACGGCAAGTACGTTAATAAATACTTTAACGGGAGTACCTAAATAGCGTCCGGCAAGAGTAGGCATTGAAGCACCACCATTACGAACACTCAACATACCACAGAAATAATCATGTACTGCACCGGCAAATACACAACCCAGTACAATCCATAACATCGCCACCGGTCCATATAATGCCCCCATAATCGGTCCGAAAATTGGACCTGTGCCTGCGATATTCAATAATTGAATTAGCCAAATTTTCTTTTTAGACATCGGAACATAGTCAACACCATCTGTCATAGAATAAGCGGGCGTTTTCTTGTTCGGATTGATAACAAATACTTTCTCAACAAATTTACCGTATGTGAAATAGCCTAAAATCAATAGGGCAACACAAAAGAAAAACCATAACATAATAATCACCTAAAAATAATAATAATAAAAATACGCCAACTTCACTGAAGTAAAGCGTGCGTATTTTAGAGAGTTGTTATAGTTAAGTAAACTAAGATGGGTACATTGGTTGGCTAAATCTTTTCCATTATGTGAAGTACTTCACAATTATGATGCTTTACCAGCCTCATTATCTGTTTCTTGTTTTGCATCTTCATCAAATTTGACTATAGGTACACAGCCTCGACAAGTCCCTTTATCCACCTCCATTTCATTACAAAATTGATTGTACGCATCCAGCATACGGCGGAAAAAACCTTTCTTTTCTGATTGATCCGGCATCACATTCTCCTTCCTGTATAAAAATCACTCCATCATAGAAAGTTTTTATATTTTTGCAACACTTCTTTTACTTCGTTGCGGCAAATTATCACTCCTTGTCGATAACCGCCATAAGACAAGAAATCTTTTTCACCACAAAAATATTTCCTCAAGACAGGACATTCAGAGGGAGCTATCATCTTCAATAGTCTCCATAAGGCAGGACGAGCAGCCGATAAAGTGCGGTAATAAAATGCAAATTTTTGCAATGAGTATACATCAAAGGCATTTAACTCTACCTCAATAGTTTGATTATTTATAACCTCATTCAATAAAGGATGATCCGATAAAACAAAATCTCGTCTGAATTGACTCATACATTGTTGTGAAAATTCTTTGCCTCGCAAAGTCAAAGGACAAATAGCCATTGCATTATATGTGCCACTGCTACTTTCTTTATACTCACTCAAATACACTAAATTAAAACCGCACTTATGCCAAAAAGAAACCAACTCCGAGCTGTAACCAAAGCTCACTGATAAAAAATCAATGTTACTTTCTACTTTCAAAGCAGCTATCAAATCTCGCCCTACTCCTCTTCTCTGCCAATTAGGTTGAAGTGCAATGCGAGAAATTCGTAAAGAACGTAATTCACAAGCCTGTGAATTAAGATATTGAAAAGCCAATAATTGTGCTGCTAAATTACCTTTCGGACGGCGTTCTCCTCGACAAATTCCCGCAATCAATCCTCGATCCGACAATCCCCCTTCCTCTAATGCCCATACCCCACCAAGCAAATGTCCTTCTGTCTGTGCCAAATAAAATCGTTGTTTTGGAGCATCCAATAAACGACGTAAATCAATAGGAGAAGTGCGGTAATGTGCTAAAGACAATAGACCGTAAAAATCTGCTATTTGTGTCAATAACGCCTGTTGATTTAGCGATTTTATGTGAACGTCCAAATTGGATTTGTAATGATATTGCCGAAAATCATCTTCACTATTAAGCAATAAAAGCACATCAATAAAAGGTTCTAACTTGTCGTCCTCACGCCAACGCAATGGCTCCTTTAATTCAAATTCAAGACATTTTCGCCGTTGTTGTAAAATTCGTTGCTTAAATTTTAAGCCAAAACCACGCCCCGTACCTTCGTAACTATGAATGGTTGTACTAAAAACAATATGTTTAAAATAAGCACTAAAAAAATTTAAGGTACTGACAGGTAGCATGGCTGCTTCATCTACAAATAGCCAAGCATTTCGATAGTCTTGCGGATTTTCTGTCAAACACTGAACAAACTCATCAGGTGCAATAAAAGTAACTGATTGACCGGCGAACTTTTGCAAAATATTCACCGCACTTTTATTCGGTGCCGTCAAATAAACTTTCTGTTTTACTTGTTGAGATAACAAACCCAATAATGCTGATTTGCCTCGTCCACGTTTTGCTGTTAAAAAATAAATATCTGCCTGTTGCTGTAAAATACTGTCAATAATTTTTTGCTGTGCTTTAGTTGCACTCAATTGAACTGAACAAAATAAATCAGGTAGATTATTTTGAGTAATCGCCGGAATAGCGAAATGATTAACAGGAAACTGAAATTGATTAACAATCTGTTGAAAATGCCGAATAAAGTGCGGTGTTGCAATCATTCCTTCTACACCGCTCCAACGCAAACTATCAATATCAGCTTGTTGTTCTAAAAGATCCCAATGATTAAGTAGAATATTTAATGTTCCACCCTCTTTTACTGTTCCTGCCACAATCGCTAAACTTTCTAAATGAAATCCCTGACGAGCATCAAAAATCACATTTAAAAACTCTTGCCCAAGTAACTTTTTTGCTTTTTGCACATGGCAAAAATGCACATTAAAATCGGGTTTTTCCCACCCTAACCACAAAACATCAAAATGTGATAAAAAGTGCGGTCCAAAATCTTGCAGATTGGGTGCAATACTAATTTGCACATGGCGAGGAGATATCATTTCAGGTTGGTTATTTCTCAATAATATAAGGATCAGTAAAACCTAACGAAAGCATAATTTCCGTTTCTAACCTTTCCATTTCTTCCGCCTCATCATCTTCAATATGATCATAACCTAACAAATGCAAACTACCATGTACGATCATATGTGCCCAATGTGCCATTAGTGGTTTTTCTTGCTCTGTCGCCTCTCGTTCTACTACTTGACGACAAATCACTAGATCACCAATTAATGGTAATTCAATTTCATCAGGACATTCAAAAGGAAAAGAAAGCACATTAGTCGGCTTATCTTTACCACGATAGGTTAAATTCAAATGGTGACTTTCTTCTTCATCAACAATGCGTACTGTCATTTCAGGTTGTGAGTTTTCCGCTCGAATTGCCGCATTTGCCCATAGTTGAATTTGTTCCACACTTGGTAAATTGGTCGCATCTTCGCTCGCTATCTGTAGGTCAATAATGACATTTTTCATGAATTGAACCTTTGTATAAAATTATTCTTGTAACGCTTTTACCCGTTCTTCGGTAAACTGCTCTTTTTCTAACCGCTCTTGTTGTTTTTGCTCGGCTAATTGTTGGCGACGAAACTCATCTTTAATTTCCCAAACCTCATAAGCTTGAACAACTTTTGCCACAACAGGATGACGTACAATATCTTTGCTGTCAAAATAGTTAAAACTTAATTCTGGCACATTTTCTAATACTTCAATCGCATGGCGAAGACCGGATTTTTGACTACGAGGTAAGTCAATTTGCGTAACATCACCGGTTACAACAGCCTTAGAATTAAATCCAATTCGGGTTAAAAACATTTTCATTTGTTCAACCGTTGTGTTTTGACTTTCATCTAAAATAATAAAACTGTCGTTTAACGTTCGTCCCCGCATATAAGCTAACGGTGCAATTTCAATTACATTACGTTCTATTAATTTTTGCACACGCTCAAACCCCAACATTTCAAATAAAGCATCATAGAGCGGACGTAAATAAGGTTCAATTTTCTGTCCTAAATCACCGGGTAAAAAACCCAATTTTTCACCGGCTTCAACAGCAGGACGTGTAAGCAAAATACGACGCACTTCTTGACGCTCTAATGCTTCAACCGCTGCGGCAACGGCTAAAAAAGTTTTCCCTGTTCCAGCCGGTCCAATACCAAAACTAATATCGTGTGTGAGAATATTATGTAAATATTCAATTTGGTTTTTACCACGAGGTTTGATTAAGCCACGTTTAGTTTTAATCGTTGTGCTATAAACTTTACTATCTTCCCGCTTTGTTTGAGTATTATTTTGTAATAACATTCGGCTCTCTTGAATTGCCAAATGTATATCTTCCAAATCCAGCTCTTTCACTTTGCCACGAATTTTTGCAGTGTCAGCATATAAATTTTTAATTAATTTCACCGCACTTTTTAGCAAAGTTGGATGATACGTGTTTTTTTCTTCTTCGTCTGCGGATTGTACAGTAAAAGTAAAATTACGGCGTGAAACAACCAAATTAAAACTGCTTTCAATTAATTGCAAATGCTCATCAAATGTGCCACAAAGGGATTGTAAGCGTGCATTATCTTGAGGTTCGAGAGTAAACGTTTCAGTAAGATTGTTCAAAATAATATCCTTATCTTTATAAAAATCCTTGCATTAACAAATTCACTGCTAATCCTCCTAAAACCAACCAAATAAAGAGTAACATACCTAATAATAAAGGTTTTACACCCGCTTTCTTGATAGCACTAATATGAGTGGTTAATCCTAAAGCTATCATTGCGGCAATTAACAGTAAATCGTCTAATTTTACAATAAATTTAACCGCACTTTTTGGCAAAATATCAAAGGAATTAAAGATTGCCATGAGAATAAATAAGAAAGCAAACCAAGGAATATTAATTTTACTTTTATCTGATTTCTGTTTTGATAATGCCCAAGATAAAACTAATAAAAATGGCGCTAACATCATTACTCTAATCATTTTGGTGATTACTGCTGTATCAGCAACCGTAGGACCAATATTACCGCCGGCAGCATAAACTTGTGCTACTTCATGTACCGTTGAACCGATATAAATCCCAAATTGATGATCTGTTAGCCAATGTTGTAAATAAGAATAGGCAAACGGATATAGAAACATGGCAATCGTGCCAAAAATAACAACGACCGCAACAGCAACGGATACTTTATGAGATTCGGCTTTGGTAACAGGTTCCATTGCCATCACAGCCGCCGCCCCACAAATGCTACAGCCTCCAGCCGTCAAATACACCGTCTGCTTGTCCATTTTAAGCCAATAAATTCCTATCCCAATGGCAAGGAAAAAAGTGGAAAGCAACATAACACTGTCTGTAACAATGGCATTGATTCCCACATGGCTAATGTCCTGCAAAGTCAAACGGAAGCCATATAATATAATTCCAATACGTAACAATGTTCCCTTGGCAAATAACACGCCTTTGTCCAGTTTTGATGAAAGTGCGGGATAAAAGGTATTACCAATTAAAATGCCTAACAAAATTGCGATAGTCAAAGCACTGATTTTCGCTTGATGTGCAAATTGAGTATTTGCCAACCAACTCACGATAATGGTAAGCAAAGCAATAAAACCCAATCCAAAATAAAAATTTCTATTTTTCATATATTTCTACCCGATAATAATGTGATTGATTTTCTCTTCGTACTTACTGATGTAAATCATTCATTTCAAAATCAAGGAATGATGGAAAAGAAAATAAAAGTTGCCAACATTACCAAATGAATAACTCCCAACAAAAAGTTGCTACGTCCTGTGCTTAAAGTATTCATTGTCAATAAAAGTGTAATAATCAGCATCAAACTTTCTTTGGCTGTTAAACCAAACACAATAGGCTGACCGGAGATAACAGAAATAATCGCAATCACAGGCACAGTTAAAGCGATAGACGCTAATGCCGAACCCAAACCAAGATTCAGACTGTTTTGCAACTGGTTATTATAGGCAGCCTTAATTGAAGCAATTGATTCCGGCAACAATACCAAACCGGCAACGATAATCCCCAACATTATTTTAGGCAACCCGAAACTAACTAGTGCAGACTCAATAGTAGGCGATAGCATTTTAGCCAGTCCTACCACAGAAACTAAACTTATCAATAAAAACACAATACTCACACCAATTGTTAACCAATTGTCGTTGTGATGGCTTTCATTTTCATCCTCATCAACAAAATAATTACGATGGCGAATAGTTTGCGTAAAAATGAAAGAGCCGTAAAGTACCAAACAGCACATTGCCACAAACAACAGCTGTGAATTGACCATTCCACCACCCTCGGCAGAAAGCGTAAAATTAGGCAATACAAAAACAATTAATGAAATTGCCAGTAAAACACTGACAGCAGCCTTAATACCGTGCAAGCTAAATAATTGGACATAATTTTTCATACCGCCTATCAGCAGCCCGATACCCACGATCCCATTACAAATCAACATTAATGCCGCATAAACTGTATCTCTTGCCAACACCAAAGAATTTTCCTGCGTGCTGTTACTCATCAGGATCACAATTAATGCCACTTCAATAACGGTTACCGCTATTGCAAGCACCAACGTACCAAACGGCTCCCCCACCTTATGAGCAATCACTTCAGCATAATGCACTGCAGCAAATACCGAACCGATAAGCAAAACCGTAGTAACAGTATTAATCAACCAGCCTGTTGGGTAAGTCAGCAAATGAAATGCCAATACTAATAATGCAAATAAAGGCAACAACAATGTCCATACAGGTAAATTAAGGGAAAATTTACTGTCCAACCAAAGTTTTTTGACTTCATTGATTTTAATCGTTTCAGTACAATTGTTTTGTTCCTGGTAGGATGGTTCCATTATAGATACTCCAAAAAAAACTCATATACAGATTACAACAACACACAAAAACAAGACATAAAATAATCGCCGTTACCAACGGATAGGCATATTAAATAACAATACATAAATTAAATCAAATTATCGCTTCATTATTTCACATTCAAAAACAAAAAAAACGATAGCATTGATATGTAACCATTTGATTCAATAAACGGCATTGCAAATAGCGATTTTTTCATTTAAAAAATCACATATTTTGTCTTCATGAAAAGTTTTTTACCAATCAACGAAATGATTTTTATCGCTAAAAAACACCGCACTTTCAGGAAGAAATGGGGTAGGGTTGCCGTTTTTTTCTTAATTTGACCAGTTCGGCAATTTCTGCTTGCGTTAGCCACAATTACCCGCCCAATTCGTATAACAAAAATTGGGCTTGAATGTCTGTGGTCGTGTAAAGAATTAAGTCGTTTTCGGATATTTACCTGCCTTTATTTTTCAGGTTGTCTGAAAGTTACATCACTGCAAATACTGCACCAAAATTGCCTGTTTTTGAGCGGGCAAAGATTGGATTTTTTGCTCGCAAGTGGCGATTTGGGCTTCGTATTGCGCGATTTGGGCGAGGATTTCAGTTTGTTTCTCAATACTTGGCACGGGAACTGGCAAACTTTCATAAAACCCGATTGGTACACGGCGATGACCGCTAGCCCCAGTCATATGTTGTTCTGCTGATTGACGAATTTCATTCCGATTTAAAAAATGGAATAAAAAAGCATTATTCAATGTTGGTGATTGGGAGCGGATAACATGAAATTCTGAGCTACCCATGCCAATGTGATTGCTCAATTCTGTTGCTAATGCACATTTACCGTTTTCCATGCAAGGCGTTATTTTGGCAATAATGATGTCATTTTCTTGGAAATAGGTGTAGCTGCTTTTACGCAATTCGCCCAATGGACGGTTAATTTTTTGTTGAATGTAACCATCATTGCTGACCGATGCCATTTCCACAAAAGAAACAATCAAGTCATCAGGCAAATCCCTCAAAATATTTTTTGAAGGATTTGTTTTGCATAAATCTTTGATTTTAAACAGTTTTACCCCCCTCGATGAATTTTGTGCCAGCACTTCTAAATCGCTGAATATTTGGGCAATTTTGGCACGATAGGTTTCAATCGCCATGCGGCTGGTTTCGTATTCTTGGTCAATTTTTTGGCATTCGGCAATGATTTGTTGCTGAATATCCAATGGTGGCAATGGGATTTTAATTTCGCCAATAGAACTAGATAAGTTTTTAATATTGTTACCATTACTTAATTGACGAACTTGATTTCTCATTTCTTCCAAATTCAAAATATTGAACAAATAAGCAGGATGAATGTTTTCTAAACAACGTAAAATACCCATAAAGCCACCAGCATAATAATTGGTATCCGCAGGAATTAAACACAATTTGCCAACGTGTTTTTTACTGCCACTTGAAAAACAGATAAAAATATCATTGGCTTTCAAACGTTTTTCATCATCAAGCTCTTTATTTTCCAATAAATAAATTTGCTTACTCACATTGAGCCTGCCGTCTAATGAAATATTATCGGCAGGCAAAATGATGTTAGATGTTGGCGTTTGCACTTGCTCATTTTTAGCATACGTTACGCCACGAACAATATGTGCTAAATCTTTAAGTTTAACCAAAGTGAATTTACTGGATATTTCCACTTTCTCCACCAATGCCGTCTGAATGGCTTTATCAAACACCGTGCGCGAAAAATCCAGCATTTCATGCAAAGGACGCAAGCTGGCAAATGGGCGCAAATCTTCGCTGATTTCAGGCTGCGTTTGCGTGCAGGCGGCCTGAAAATTTTGGCGGATTAAGTGATTGAGTTTGCTAGAGTCATGCAAATCATTCGGATTGAAAAGTGGCGTGTGCATTTTGAAAATGCCTTGATTGCGGTTGGGGTTTTCTTCGTTTTCCGCTTCGCTACTGCCGATGTATTTGATGCCTTCGCTGCCTTTGCGTGTGCTCCATTCATAGCCCAAGAATTTTTTCGCTTCTTTGTTGTCGGCGGGGCTTTTGATGATGAGTACAGGCTGCGGATTGGCATAAGCCAATAAAAAATAATGCAATTTGTCTTTTTCCATTTCACGCGCAAACGCCCACGCACTTTGTTCAAACAAATCTGCTTTTTCCGTATCGGAAAGTGCTTTGTAATCGCGTTTGGCTTGACGTTGTTTCCAATCAGTGCTTTGGCGATAAGTTTCGCGGTAATCGGCGAAAATACCGCTTTCAGGCAGCCTGAAAGTCAAAAAGTCTTGATAATCTTGCCAATTTAAACCGCAATGTTGGCAATATTGCTGCAATAAATGTGCGTCTTGGAACAATTCATCGGCGGACTTGTCATTGCTAAACCAAAAATCCACGCGGTTTTGGTAATGTGCGGACAAGCTGGGTGCGTCTGATTTGCGACGCAAAAACAGGGTTACGGTATTGGTGCCTGTTTTGCCGAATGTGCCTGAACCAAATTCGGCAATCGCCACAATATCAAAGTGTTGCAATAAAATTTCGCGTGCTTTGATGTAAATGTTGCCATTGCTCAACACAGAAGACGGCAAAATAATCGCCGCCACGCCATTTTGTTGGAGCAATTGTGCGGTGCGTTCAATGAAAAAAGTTTCAATGGAATTAAAGGTATCGGTTTTATCCACATGTTTGTAAAGCGAAAAAGATTTGCACTCATCGTCTGAAAGCGTGTCCAAAAAACCTTTCACGCTGTACGGCGGATTGGCGACCAGCACCGAAAACGCACCATTTTCCACTTTCACTTTATCGTTGTGTGCAGTCAAACCATCGCCATAGACAATCTGAATGCCGTCTTGCCCATACATAAACGCGGAAACTTTCGCCACTTTGGAGAGGCGGTATTCTTTTTCAATGCCGACGATGGCTTGATAATAAGGTGCGGTGTCCGCTTGTTTAAATGCTTGAACCAATGGGCGAATTTGGCTGGCGTATTCATTCAAGAAATGCCCCGCACCGCAAGCATAGTCAATCATTTTCGGCGGTGCATCGCTGCCTGAAATCAAATCTGCCAAAGGCAAAGACGACACCAAAAAACGCACAATCGGCAAAGGCGTGAAAAATTGCCCTTCCGACTGCTTCACGCCTTGGTCTAGGAAACCTTCAAACAAATCGCCCAAAAATTGATTTTCGCCGCCATTGTCGGTTTTTAGGCGAATGTCCTGTAGCATCTGTACCACTTCTTTCAAAATTGCACCGTTTTGGAAAAACAGTTTTTTATTATGTACGTCCAAAAAGGCGAAATCGTTGTTGGTGTAATATTTGATTTCGGTGAATTTGTCCAAAATGGTTTTCTTGGTTTCGTCTTTTTTGTTTTTGAATAAGATAAAGGCGGCTTCAATTTCTTCTTTGGTAACGTGGGTAATTTCTTCGCCCAAAAATTCGTCCATGCCTTTTTTGTAAAGTGCTTGCAGGCGGTCTTGCAGGTCAAAATAATTATCTTGTGCCGCGCCTTTCCAATAAACTTTTAATTCATTTGGGTTTTCGCTTTCGTCTTTGATTTTGGCGAGAAACAAATTCACCAATTTATCAAACGCATTTTCGCGCCCCGAAACATTGTGTTGGCGCATAATGGTGGCGAATTGGTGGTATTTTTTCTGAATGCTGGTGTTATCCACCACTTTCAAATCGCTGGCTGAAAAGGGGCGTGTGCCGATATTAAATGGCGCAGATTCAAATAATTGATGTTCTGTTGCGTCCAGTTGGTAAGTGTTTTTCCAAACTTCAAAGAAATCGCTTTTGCTGCCACTTTCTGCGTGAATTTGCTCATAACCAATCAATTTTTCATCGCTTTTTAAATATTCGGTGTTGTCTTTCATAGAAACAAGGCGGTAGCTGTGTTCTACGTTTTCGCCATTCCAGTCAGAAGCATACAAGCATAAATATTGTGCTTTGCGGTAGCTGTTGAAATAATTGAACAATTGACCACCGTCTTTTTGCATTTTGCGCCATGCTTTTTCAAATTCGCTGTTGCTGTTGCTGTTGTCGGTGGTTTTGCATTCAATCAACATATAGGGCGTGTGGTCGTTATCGCGCAATAAAATATCGCAATAAAAACTGGTGTCTTCGCGTCCGCCTGTCATTTTCGGCTCTAAAACGATTTGATTGGGCGTGTAACTCGTTTGCAATAAGTGGCACACGCATTCCAACACCACGAAATTTTCAGGCTGGCTGAAATTGAGCGTGGTGTCGCGTTCGGCGGTTAAACCATTGGGATAATGGATTTTTTCTGCTTTGAAATCCACGCTTAATTCATATTGCCCATGAAAAACTTTGCGGTAGATTTGATTCTGTTCGGTAAAACCGAGATGGTTTAATAATTCGGGAAGGTTGTGTTTGGTAATCATGTTTTATTTATTCCAACTCTCTTTAACAATTTTGCCTGTTTTATAATAAATGGCAACGTATTCAATAAATTTGTTAAAATCCGTATTTTGTTCCACAATGCGATTAGCAGATTGCCAATCTATTTCGGTTTTGCGTTTGGCAGGCAATAAAATTTCGCTTTCGTTTAAATCGTCTAAATTCAAAATTATCACACCAATGCCGTGTAATGCCGACAAAATCCGCAATTCTTCCTCGGTGTGTTCACCAACAATGGCGGTGGTCACCAAATAGCCTTCATTTGCCCAACTGGAATTGCTGACCGCTTGGAAAAAACTTTCACGCACATTTCCACCGTTTAATTCGCATTTTACTTCAAACGACCACAATACCACATTTTTCCCTGAACCCAATTTAGCACAATCTTGAATATCTTGTGTCCATTGTTTATCCAAGGCTTGCATAGCGACAATATCAGGGTGTAGCCATTGATTACCTTTGTGGCCACGATTGTTTTTAGAGCGTTTTTCATCAATCCGTAAACAGTACAAGTTCAATTCTTGTGATAAAAATTGCATGAGTTGAGGATACAAATCGTGTTCTGAAAACGTTTGATGTTTCAGGCCGCCTGAAATCTCGGTATCCGATGAATTTTCATACCAAAATAGGCGCGGACGTGGCTTATCCTGTATTTGAATTTCGGGGCAATTTTTTAAAATAGCATCTTTCTGCGAACCAATTTCCGCCACAATTTGCTGCATAAAGGCTTTTGGATTGGCAAATTTGGCTTTTTTATGCTGATAATCAGCAGAATATTGAGCGGTAATTGCTTCGGCAATTTTGCGAGCCGTGAATTTTTGTTGTGGATTTTGCCGTAAAAAAGTGACTACTTTAGCGGCTTGACTGAGTGTTTTCATGGCTATTTTATTTCCATAAATTTTTAGATTAACTAAAATATCAATGAGTTAAAATCGGAACAAGTCTATATTGATGTAATAATTGCTACAACTTTTTTCTGTTTATGCAAAAAAACCGCTTGGGTTAATTTTTTAAATGGCAAGGGATCCCAAAGCGGATATTGACGGAAAACTTTGAATGAAATATTTTTAATTCAAAAACAAAAAAGCCAATGGGATTGATATTTCAATACACACCACACTGGCTCATTGAGTCACCCCCTTAACGATGACTTGCTAACCAGTTCACCGCAGCTTGTGCCATAGTTGCAGGGCCGATAATCAATGCCTCTTCATTGAAGACCACCTTAGGGTGGTGTACCGCATAGACATTGCCGTCCGCATCCGGTTGCGGGCAAGACACAAAGAAATAGCAGGATTCAGGCAATTGACTGGCGATATGGGCATAGTCTTCGGAAGCTAAAAGAGGATCAATATATTTCACCGTATATTCCGGGCCCAAGGCTTCTTCGGCAGAAGCTTTGACCAACTCAGACATGGTAGGCGTATTGACCAACGCAGGCACATTCGCTACTTCCTCATAGACTGTCTCGGCTCTGAATGCCTTACCGATATGCTCGACAATTTCAGGCAATCGTTTTGCCATGTGTTTAGCCGAATCATCGTATAACGAGCGGGAAGTTCCTTCCAAATACGCATTAGGAGGCACAATATTGATTGCCCCGCCCGGTGCACTGATCGATCCTATGGATAAAGAAGCCCCTTTGCTGGAAGGCAACTCACGTGCCAAAATACCATTGGCACCGTTAATAATTTGCGAAGCCACAAACACAGGATCGACACCGTTATAAGGCATCGCACCGTGTGCCCCTTTGCCCTTAATCTCGATTTTAAAATTCAATGCAGATGCCAATGCAGCTTCTTTATTTATCAAAATCCCTGGTTTTTCACCATTAGGCCACATATGGAGTGCTAGACCAGCATCCGGTTTTGGGTTTTCCAACACCCCTTTTTCGATCATCAACTTGCCACCATTCAGCGTTTCTTCGGCAGGTTGGAATAAAAATTTGATTTGCCCTTGCAACTTATCTTCATCTTCTTTGAGCATGATCAGGGCAACCAATAAACTTGTCGCATGAATATCATGACCGCACAAATGTGCACATTGATTTTTGGCGGCAAATTCCAAATTCGCTTCTTCGACCATCGGCAAGCCGTCCATATCCGCACGCAACAACAACGTCTTACCCTTGCTCGGATCGCCCAACGTCCCCACTAGAGCATAGGCATCGTCCAATTGACGATACTGAATATTATGTTCATCCAATTTTTTCTTAATCAACGCCATGGTATCGGGCAACTCAAAACCCACTTCAGGGTGTTGATGGATTTGTCTTCTCACTGCTTTTGCTTCATCAAAAAGCTCTCTTGCACGTTCTAAATAGGACATCGCAAATTCCTCACTCAAAATATATTATATCAAAGCATGCACCATGCACCATGCACCATGCACCATGCACCATGCACCATGCACCATGCACCATGCACCGCACTTATTGTAGCACCATATATATCGGATTAATATTACTTTTGATTTACTCATCAATAATCTCCTTTAGTAAAAGAAGATTGACAGATTATACCCAAAAAAGAAACGGCACACCGTATCGGATTATTTAGATTTTAAAATATCCCATACACAACAGCAGAGATTACAATAAGCCCATGATCATTACAGGAATTATCGGAGATTACTATTTCTCAAAGAGTTAGTAAGAAAACAGTGCGTTATTATAATTGAATTAAAGCTACTAAGGTTGTCAAAGGATAAAGGATAAAAAATAGAAATGAATAATGTTATGTTAGAAAAATACGTGGATTAATGTATGAGTTAAAGAATTTAGCTATAAGATTACTTGGGGCAACAAAGATATAAAAAAACCCAACATAAAAGTTGGGTTCTGTCATTATAATTTTAATGATTACTCTGCAACAATAACAACATTTAATGTTGCAAATACTTCGCCGTGTAATTGGAAACGGACTTGGTGTTCGCCGGTTGTGCGAAGTGGTCCTGTTGAAAGGCGAACTTCACTTTTAGCGATTTCAACACCTGCCGCAGTTACTGCTTCAGCCACATCACGTGCGGTGATAGAACCGAATAAACGACCTTCATCACCGGCTTTAGATGTAATAGTAACAGTTGCCAATTCTGCTAACTGATTAGCACGAGCTTGTGCTGTAGCTAGAACTTCTGCTGCTTTACGTTCTAATTCAGCACGACGACTTTCAAAATATTCAATATTAGCTTGAGTTGCCATAACTGCTTTACCTTGTGGAATTAAGAAGTTACGAGCAAAACCTGCTTTAACGCTAACTTGATCACCTACGTTACCGAGATGAGCAATTTTATCTAAAAGAATTACTTGCATTACCGTATTCTCCTTAAATTACTGATGATTGTCAGTGTATGGAAGTAACGCTAAATAGCGAGCACGTTTGATAGCACGAGCTAATTGACGTTGATACTTCGCACGAGTACCGGTAATACGGCTTGGAACAATTTTGCCGCTCTCTGTGATATAGTTCTTCAATGTAGCAATATCTTTATAGTCGATTTCTACTACATTTTCCGCTGTAAAACGGCAGAACTTACGACGACGGAAATAACGTGCCATTTGGCTAGTCTCCTACTCTATAAATTCGATTTGCTCGGCATGCAATATTAATTGATTTAAACCATTTGAACTTCTATGCGAAGTAACAAAACCTACAACTAATAATTGCTGACCGACCGTAATGCTTTGAGTTTTCTCTATTAATTGATTGCCACTAATTTGGATGGCTATTTTACACCATGCTTGACGGGTAAAACCTGCTTCTTTCTTATTTGAACGATGTTCCAAATAGAAAAGGCAATGATCAATTCCATTTGGGCTCTTGTTTCGTTTTGGAAAATCAGCAACTTTGCCAATTAACGAAAAACGATTATCAACCTCTAAATTACTCTTCAGCATCCTCAAAATCGTTGTTTTCAACTTCAGTTAAAGGCTTACGCTCTTCACGTGCTTTAACCATTGGGGACGCTTCTGTTACGGCGTGCTTAGTACGAATAATTACGTTACGAAGAACTGCGTCGTTGTAACGGAAAGTTGTTTCTAGCTCGTCGATGACTTCTTGAGGCGCTTCTACATTCATTAGCACATAATGTGCTTTGTGTAATTTATTGATTGGGTACGCTAATTGGCGACGACCCCAATCTTCTAAGCGATGAATTTGACCGCCGGCTTCTTTGATAGAAGAAGTATAACGTTCAATCATGCCGGGTACTTGTTCGCTTTGGTCCGGATGAACCATAAATACGATTTCGTAGTGACGCATTACTGCTCCTTACGGGTTAATCAGCCTCCGATTATAAGACCAGCCACCAATCTTGCGGAAGCAAGGAACGAAAATTAACTATGGCTGTAAGGTTGGCGATTATACAGAGATTAAAAATAAAGCTCAAGTGAAAAGGATAAAATTTTTAAGGAGATATTCCCTTTGATCATAAAAAATCTGCCCCTTAATTTGTTGATGGTGTATGTAGTACAACTTTTGGAGCAAATCAATTAAATATCTGGATTTTTCTTTTAATTAGCCAAATCAATACTGACAACGCCTTCTTCATCTTTTAGTAACAAATAAACGCCTTGTACTTTCGATTTATCTGTGATTAATCCTCTAATGGTTAAACGTACTTCTCCATTTTGTAAATCTTTGACAGATAAACTATCAATTCGGTAATTATTATTAATTAAAATATCCGTAACTTTACTGATGATCAATGGTGAACTAAGTTGAATATAAATTTTAGTTTTACGTGTTCTACGTGTACTGCGACGGATAATTTGTTGTAACGTCGGACCTACCCGAACTGCGATTAAAATCATAAATGTAGCAACTGAAGCATCAAAAAAGAAGCCGGCTCCAGCAACAATACCAATACCAGCAGCTGCCCAAATAATAGCAGCAGTTGTCAATCCTGAAATAGCATCGTTACTTTTACGTAAAATTACCCCCGCACCTAAAAAACCGATGCCGCTAATGACCTGTGCAGCTAAACGCATTGGATCAGTTCGAATATTTTCTGAAACTTGTGCATAATGTTCCGCAGCTTTAATTGAAACAATCGTTAGAATACAAGTTGTAACCGAAATAATTACGCAAGTTTTTACTCCAACCGGTTTATGTTTCAATTCTCGCTCTAAGCCAATTGCTCCACCCAATAGCATAGCAACAGACATTTTTATTAAAATGATAAAATCGGGAGATTGCAAAACTTGTTCAAATAAAGAAGAAAATGAGCTATACATAAACTAGATTTCGTTAAAAATAGGTGAATGGGTATTCTATCAAGAACATTTTGGCTTTGATATAAAAAAGTGCGGTATTTTTACCGCACTTTTTCAATATAATATTCAAAAGCACGCTACAGAATGTTTTCAAACTGTTCTGTAACAACTTTTGGCCAAACACTTGATTGCACTTCGCCAATATGTTTTTTCTGTAAAAGCAACATCGCCAAGCGAGATTGACCAATCCCACCACCAATAGAAAGCGGTAAACGTCCGTTGACAAGATCTTGATGCCAGTCAAATTGCAACCGATCTTCATCACCGGTTAATGCCAGTTGTTTACGTAATGCGGTTTCATCTACACGAATGCCCATAGAAGATACTTCAAATGCACGCTCCAATACAGGATTCCAAACAAGAATATCACCATTCAAACCTAAATACTCACCTTCAGACGGTGTTGTCCAGTCATCATAATCAGGTGCACGCTTATCATGTGGTTTGCCATCTGATAATACTCCCCCAATTCCTATTAAGAATACTGCACCATATTCTTTGCAAATCGCATTTTCACGTTGTTTATCGTTCAATTCAGGATAACGTTGAACAAGTTCCTCACTGTGTATAAAAGTAATCTCTCTAGGTAAAAATTTACTCAACCCAAATTTTTGGTGTACTGCTTCTTCCGTTTCCAAAATAGCTTGATAAATTGAACGTACAGTTTCTTTTAAATAAGCAAGGTTGCGACGTCCCGTTGGAATAACTTTTTCCCAATCCCATTGATCAACATAAACAGAGTGGGTTTGATCCAGACTATCTTCATCGGGACGTAATGCTTTCATATGTACAAATAAGCCTTCATTCTCTGCAAAGTTAAAACGAGCTAATGTATGACGTTTCCATTTTGCCAATGAATGCACCACTTCAAATTTGGCATCAGTGATCTGTTTCACATTTACTTGAACCGCTTTCTCTGTACCTGAAAGATTATCTTGAATACCATTTCCCACTTGACTTAAGATAGGTCCTTGCACTTCAATGATGCCTAAATGTTCGATTAATTTTTCTGTAAAAGTGTTTTTAGCAAAACTAATTTCTTGTTGTTGTAAAATAAATGATTTTTTCATGACATACATCCTAATAATTAATAACGAGTAATTGAATATTAAATTCACGTTAAGTATTATTTAATAAAATATACCACTAATTCAATACCATTTATTTATTTTTTTATTAATATTGAATTTATATTAAAAATAGCATAATATTTTTATATATTTTCTAATTCTAAACAATAAGGAAAAATAAATATGCCAAATTTAGACCAATTAGATCAACAAATCTTACGAGTATTAATCAAAGATGCACGTACACCTTATGCAGAAATGGCGAAAAATTTCGGTGTCAGTCCTGGCACTATCCATGTGCGAGTAGAAAAAATGCGTCAATCCGGCATCATTCAAGGCACAAAAATCCGCATTGATGAACGTAAATTAGGTTATGATGTATGTTGCTTTATCGGTATTATTTTAAAAAGTGCGAAAGACTACGACAAAGTTATCAAACAATTAGAGAATATCAATGAAGTCGTTGAAGCGTACTATACGACCGGTAACTATTCTATCTTTATTAAAGTAATGACCCATACTATTGCTGAGCTTCATTCAGTTCTTGCGACAAAAATTCAACTAATCGATGAAATTCAATCCACAGAAACGTTGATTTCTATGCAAAATCCCATTTTACGGGACATTCGCCCTTGACTTCCAACCTCTGAAAATCCTTCAGAGGTTTATTCTTTAATCATGTATTTTCTGTTATATATCGGTCGGTACTCCTCTTAACAAAGGAATAGTTTGAAATGGTGCTTGCGATGTCGGTGCGGGTATATCATTAAACAGATAAATAAAAGGTTTCTGAGGAATTATCTTCTCATTACGCCACAAACTGCCAATACCCACTAATTGAATATCTTTTGGTAATTGTTTTATCCCCATTTGCAAAACTGCAATCGTATTTTTTCTCGGATGTCCAATCACAATAGCCGTTCCCCGTTTACGAGCATATTGAATGGCTGCATTCCATTGGCGTTGAACATCACTAAGTTTATCACTATCATCAAGAAAAATATGACGTTCCAAAGTGGGTATACCAAACTCTCTCGCTATTTTCCCCGCAACTGATCGCCCAATGGTTCGGCTATCAAGAAAGAATAAATCTTGTTGCAAAAGTGCGGTCATTAATTTGTTCATTAAATCTTTATCCGCTGTCGCCGCACTTCCCATGTGATTATTCATACCTATAGCATTGGGTAAAATACTTTTGGCATTTCTTACTCGATGATAAACTTCCGGTTGCGACATACCTAATTTTATTCCACCGTCTTCAATTTTTTGCAGATTAAGCGGTTGCATAGGCAAATGAATTAAAATATCTCTATCTTGTTGTTTTGCCTGTTGATCACGTTGCTTGGCATGAGGTGCGGAAGGAATAATGGCAACAGAAACTTCTTTTGGCAGAGAATAAATCTGATTATCTTCCTTAAGACGATATCCAATATCATCAATTACAATCGCCAGTTTATGTTGAGCATAAATAAAAGACGATACAATGCTCAGGATTAGCCCCATAAGACTGATTTTAACCGCACTTTTAATACATATATTTCTTCTCATTTTATTTTACCCAACCCATCGGGTTAACGGGTATCCCTTTACGACGAATCTCAAAATAAAGTGCCGGAAGTGCATAACTCCCCGTATCACCAACCTCAGCAATTTTTTGTCCGGCTTTCACAAATTGTCCTTCTTCAACCATAGCAGATTGATTGTAACCGTACAGGGTGAGATCATACTCTCCATGTTTAACGATTACCATTAAACCATAACCTGCAAGACGACTGACTAAAATAACCCGTCCATCTGTAATTACTTTTACCGGAGAACCTTTTACCGCAGAAATTACCATACCCTTCCATTTCAATTCTCCCATTTGACTTGTACCGAAACCTTGTACAACTTTACCCTGTACAGGAAAAGAATACTGTTTTTTTGCAACACCTAAACCTTTTTTACTTGCCATAAGTTGCTTTTCTTGTGCTGTCGGTTTATAAGGTTTTCGGTTTTTCCTTTCTTCCGACTCTTTTTTCCGTGCCAATGCTGCCCGCTCTCGCTGTTCCTTCTCTTTAGTAATTTTCTCCGCTCGCTGAATTTGTTGACGCAAAGTAATTTCATTTGCCTTTAATTGCTCCAACTTATTTTGATCTTTTACTAAATTTTGATTCAGCTGTTCAAGCATTAATTGTTGCTCACGCTGTAATTTTTGTAGTTCTTGTCGTTGTTGTTTTTGTGTTGTCAGCTGATTTTGCTGATTTTTTCTTTTTCCTTGAATAAGGGCTTTTTCATTCTCCAGCTGTTCTTGAGTTTGTTGGATTTCATTAATCAACTTTAAACGAGTTTGATTCATCTGACGATAATAAATCTGCATACGTTCAGATTTTTGTGCCTCTTGAGAAAACAACTTTTCAACTGCGGAAGAATTAATCTCAGCTCGGTACATTTTATCTATTTGCTCTGCAAGCAGTTTTTTTTGACTTTTGAGCTGCATTTCCAAGCGTTTTATCTGTTTATCTGTTGTATTGATAAGTTGTTGTGTTTCTTTCAAATTTTCTTCTGTTTGACGTAATTTATCTTCCGCTTGACTAATTTTATTTTCTTGGTTTTTTAATACGTTTTGTAATTCATTTTGTTCATTTTTTTGTTGTGCAATTTTTTGTTCTTGTAACTTAATTTTTTCTTGGAGGCGAGTAAGTTCATTGGCACGAGCAACAAACGAAAAAAGCAAATAAACTACATAAAAAAGTGCGGTAAGTTTTAATCTATTTTTGAATTTTTGTCGTAAAAATAACATGATACATATCCTGGAAATTGAATTTTATAATATATCACTGCTTCTGAGGGAGAATAAATATTCCGGTAATTCACCCCGCACTTAACGGCACTTAAATCTCTCCCCATAAATCATATTCATCTGCGTTGGTAATAGTTACATTAATAATTTGTCCGAGTTTTACTTCCACTTTTGAAAAATTATCTACGTAAACAACGCCATCAATTTCCGGTGCATCTGCCATCGTACGACCAATAATGCCTTCTTCGTCAATCTCATCAATAATGACAGGTAATGTTCTACCAATTTTTTGCCGTAAACGTTCAGCGGAAATTTTTTGTTGCAACTGCATAAAACGGTGAAACCGTTCCTCTTTGATTTCTTCCGGTATTTGATCTTCCATATCGGTGGCGACCGCACCTTCAACAGGACTGAATTTAAAACAACCAACACGATCAAGTTGTGCTTCTTGCAAGAAATCCAATAATAACTGGAAATCTTCCTCCGTTTCTCCCGGAAAACCAACAATAAAGGTAGAACGCAAAGTTAAATCAGGACAAATTTCACGCCATTTTTTGATACGCTCTAAAGTACGTTCAATTGAACCCGGGCGTTTCATCATCTTTAAAATTTTAGGACTGGCATGTTGTAAGGGGATATCCAAATAAGGCAAGATTTTACCTTCTGCCATCAATGGAATGAGATTGTCTACGTGCGGATAAGGATAAACATAATGCAACCGCACCCACGCACCGAGCGAACCTAATTTTTCACATAAAGTAATCAGATCATTTTTAATCGGCATCCCATTCCAGAATACCGTTTTACTGGCATTTTCTTTCTTCTTATCCAAGGCATAAGCAGAGGTATCTTGAGATACTACCAAAATCTCTTTCACACCAGCATCTACAAGGCGTTTGGCTTCATCGAGTATATGCACAATGGAGCGGCTATCTAAATCACCTCGCATAGAAGGGATGATACAAAAAGTACAACGATGATCACAACCTTCCGAAATTTTTAAATAAGCATAATGTTTTGGCGTCAGTTTTATCCCTTGTTTCGGCACAAGACTAGTATAAGGACTGTATTCAGGTTTAGGTACATATTTATGCACATGTTTCATCACGGCTTCATAGCTATGCGGACCTGTGATCTCCAGCACCTGCGGATGAATTTCACGAATTTGGTTCTCTTTCGCCCCTAAACAACCAGTTACAATCACTTTACCGTTATTCTCTAAAGCTTCTCCGATAGATTCCAATGATTCCTGCACCGCACTATCAATAAAGCCACAGGTATTGACAATAACTAAATCCGCCCCTTCATAACTGGAAATAATATTATAACCATCAGAACGTAACTCTGTCAGAATACGCTCAGAATCAACTAAATTTTTGGGGCAACCAAGGCTGATAAAGCCAATATTTGGGGATGAACTCATAGAATATCTCAATAAACACAAAATCTGCCGATTGTACAGAAATTAAAGAGGAATTGCGACAAGATAAAATCAAATCAATGTAAAAAGTGATACAAAAAGGCTGAGATACCCTCAGCCATTGATTAGGTATATAAAGAAATTATAGATAGAATTTCTCAACAAAATTTAACTGTTCATCCAGTTTTAACACTAACGGCTGACCAGTTGGAATTTCAAAAGCCATAATTTCTTCATCAGAAATACCGATAATGTGTTTTGCTAATGCACGTAAAGAGTTACCGTGTGCAGTGACAAGTACACGTTTACCGGAAAGAAGTGCGGGTGCAATTTGATCTTCCCAGAATGGCAGAACACGTTCAAGAGTGATTTTTAAGTTCTCAGCATTTGGCACAACGTCTTTAGGTAAAAGAGCATAACGGCGGTCGTTATGTGCAGAATTCGGATCTTGCGGATCTAAATCCGGTGGAGAAACATCATAAGAACGACGCCAAATGTGAACTTGTTCATCACCATACTGTTCAGCAGTTGCTTTTTTATCCAACCCTTGTAAAGCACCGTAATGACGCTCATTTAAACGCCAGTGCTTCACTTGAGGAATCCATAATTGGTTAGATTCTTCTAACACGATATTGCAGGTTTTAATTGCCCGAGTTAAAACTGAGGTAAATGCAATATCAAATTCATAACCAGCTTCAAGTAATTTTTTACCTGCTGCTTTAGCTTCTTCAATACCACGTTCTGTTAAATTCACATCACGCCAGCCGGTAAACAAGTTTTTGGCATTCCACTCACTAAAACCATGGCGAATAAATACTAACTCCATAAAATATCTCCTAAGTATTAAGTAAAAAACTGCCGACTTTATAGCAAAAAATGAGTATATTTTAAAGTGAAAAGTCAGCTTTTCCTGATCTGACGCAATTCTTCTTGAACATATTAACACTACCAATGACAGTAAAATAAATTTAAGGCAAAGTGCGGTAATTTTTCAACAGTTGATCTTACTATCGTTTAGCGTGTAATCTTTCGTAACCATCTTGACTGCTTGGAGAAAAGAAATGTCATCAAGAGAAACATTGATTTTGCAATTAATAAATTCATCCGGAAAAGTGAATGTAAATGATTTAGCTAAACAATTTGACGTATCTGTGGAAACTATTCGAAGAGATCTAACCGATCTGGATAAGAGAGGGTTAATTCATCGTGTACATGGAGGTGCTGTCAGTCGTAAAGCGAAAGATGTCGGGAGTTCTTTTCAAAGCCGACAACGCTTTAATTGCGATAAAAAACGTGCCATAGCCGCTTCCGCCATTGAATATATGTTTGAAGGTATTGTACTTGGTTTGGATGCCAGTTCAACCAGCTGGCATTTTGCACAAATGATCCCCGATATTCCTTGCACAGTAGTGACCAATTCTATGCATAACATTACCGCACTTGTTAATAAACCTAATATTAAAACCATTGCAACGGGTGGCGTTTATTCAGTGAAATATGATGCTTTTTATGGACCGTTATCCGAACAATTATTACAACGTTTACATATTGATATTGGGATTTTCTCTTGCACCGGCATTGATAGTAGCGGTGGAGTTTGGGAATCAAATGAGCTTAATGCCTCAATTAAACGTAAATTAATGGATGCTTGTGAACAGAAATTTCTCTTATTAGACAGTTCTAAGTTTGAACGTAGAAATTTGATTCGTTTAACAGATTTATCACAAATAGATATTTTATTTACAGACCAAGTTCCAAATCCAACTTTGACATCATACTGCCAAAAATCTGATGTTTTAATCACTATTGTTTAAAGCCTCTTTATCCAAACAAAATAATGCCCGATTTACAAAAGAATTGATTTAATTCGGGCATTATCTTTTAATTTTTTTTAGCGTTTTTTGTGATGAATTTCACAGAAATTTAACTACTTTCATAAATTTCTTATTGTCTTTCTATTTTTCCTTTCTAATAGTTTTAACATTCTTTCAAAAAATGATGCAAAGCACGCAGCATAATTTTACGAGAATGTAATCCTTGAAACTACTCTCATAATTAAGGAAAGAAAAATGACAGCTAAAACTCTTGAAAAGCAATTTATTGCACCTTTTATATTAATTACCAGTTTGTTTGCTTTGTGGGGATTTGCAAATGATATTACGAATCCAATGGTAGCCGTTTTCCAAACTGTTATGGAAATTCCAGCATCAGAAGCTGCTCTTGTTCAATTTGCCTTTTATGGAGGCTATGGAACAATGGCAATTCCAGCCGCACTTTTTGTCAGCCGATTTAATTATAAATCCGGTGTCTTATTAGGTTTAGCCCTTTATGCAGTTGGTGCATTCTTATTCTATCCGGCAGCTTTGTATGAAGAATTTACTTTTTTCTTACTATCACTTTATATTCTGACTTTTGGGTTAGCTTTTTTAGAAACCACAGCCAACCCATATATTCTTTCGATGGGAGATCCGCAAACCGCAACCCGCCGTTTAAATTTAGCACAATCTTTTAACCCGTTGGGTTCGATTACAGGTATGTTTGTGGCATCACAAGTAGTATTAACCAGCCTAGAATCTGAAAAACGTGATGCAATGGGAAATCTAATTTTTAATACCTTATCTACCGCAGAAAAAGCGACTATACGCACCCATGATTTAGAAATTATTCGTAATCCTTATTTAGCTGTTGGAGGTGTTGTTTTAATCATCATGTTAGTCATTAGTTTATACAAAATGCCTACTACAAAAATGGAAGAGCTAGGGGGGGGGGGAAGAATTGCATTCAAAGACGCATTTTCTCGCCTAATCCAAAATGCAAAGTATCGTGAAGGTGTAATTGCTCAGGTTTTCTATGTAGGTGTTCAAATTATGTGCTGGACCTTTATTATCCAATATGCCGAACGCTTAGGTTTTACTAAATCTGAAGCACAAAATTTTAATATTATTGCAATGATAATTTTTGTTGCCAGTCGCTTTATCAGCACCAGTATTATGAAATACTTAAAAGCTGAGTTGATGTTATGCCTATTTGGTATCGGCGGTTTCTTAAGCATTGTAGGCGTAATTTTTATCGATGGAGAATTAGGATTATATTGCTTAATTTTAACCTCAGGTTTTATGTCTCTTATGTTCCCAACAATCTACGGTATTGCCTTATACGGTTTAAAAGAAGAGGCAAGTCTTGGTGCCGCAGGTCTGGTTATGGCAATCGTAGGCGGTGCATTAATGCCACCTTTACAAGGCATGATCATTGATAAAGGTGAAATTTTTAATTTGCCTGCTGTGAACATTTCTTTTGTTCTGCCATTAATCTGCTTTATTCCAATTACTATTTATGGCTATAGAAGTTGGAAGGTATTGAAATAATTCGAAGCCTGATTTGATCGTTTTGCCCGAAAAATCATGAATCATTTAAAAATCGGGCAAATAAAAACAAGAAATTTAACCCAAAAAAGGATTTTTTTGTGATTTATCTCACGAAAATTTTACAAATTACACAAAAAACTATGTTCTGTTGTTTTTTGTGAAAAAATAAACTTAATCATCAAGAAGGAATAAAAAATGACACATTTAAAATCAACACCGGTAAAAATCGGTATCCGTCCAACTATTGATGGACGTCGTATGGGCGTTCGTGAATCTTTAGAAGATCAAACCATGAATATGGCAAAAGCGGTGGCTCAATTAATTGAAACGGAAGTGCGGCACACAAATGGGCAATTTGTGAAATGTGTAATTGCGGACACCACGATTGGTGGTGTCGCTGAAGCTGCTGCATGTGCTGAAAAATTCAAACGTGAAAATGTCGGTGCAGTCATCACTGTAACCCCTTGCTGGTGCTATGGTTCTGAAACAATCGATATGGATCCCCATATGCCAAAAGCAATTTGGGGCTTTAACGGTACAGAACGTCCCGGTGCGGTGTATTTGGCAGCGGCTCTTGCCGGACATAACCAAATGGGGCTACCTGCATTCTCTATTTACGGTACTGAAGTTCAAGAAGCATCTGATACAACAATTCCAACAGATGTTAAAGAGAAATTACTGCGTTTTGCTCGTGCCGGTCTCGCAGTTGCGACTTTACGTGGTAAATCTTACTTATCTATAGGTTCAGTTTCTATGGGTATTGCCGGTTCTATCGTTAATCAAGCATTCTTTCAAGAATATTTGGATATGCGTAATGAATATGTAGATATGACCGAAATTAAACGCCGTTTAGATCGCAAAATCTATGATGAAAAAGAAGTTAAATTAGCGATGGAATGGGTCACTCAATACTGTAAAGAAGGTATTGATGTAAATGCTAAAGAAAATCAGCGTAGTTCGGAAGAACGAGCAAAACTTTGGGAAAATGTTGTCAAAATGACGATTATTTGTCGAGATCTAATGGTTGGTAATCCTCGTTTAGCTGAACTTGGTTATGTAGAAGAATCAATGGGACATAATGCGATTGGTGCTGGTTTCCAAGGTCAACGCCATTGGACAGATCATCTACCGAACGGCGACTTTATGGAAGCAATATTGAATTCAACTTATGACTGGAACGGTGTACGTCCTCCTTATATTTTAGCCACAGAAAATGATTCATTAAATGGCGTTAACATGTTATTCGGCAATTTGCTAACCGCTCAGGCTCAAATTTTTGCTGATGTACGTACCTATTGGAGTGAAGATTCTGTTGAGCGTGTAACAGGTTGGCGTCCTGAAAGTGGATTTATTCATTTACTCAATTCCGGCTCTGCCGCTTTGGATGGTACGGGACAACATACAGATCCAAACGGAACATCAGTCATTAAACCGGTATGGGAAGTAACAGAAGAAGATGGAAAGCGTTGCTTAGAAAATACTCGTTGGTGTCCGGCGGTACACGAATATTTCAGAGGAGGCGGTTTATCGTCACAATTTTTAACTAAAGGCGGGATGCCATTTACCATACATAGAATTAACTTAGTCAAAGGTATTGGGCCTGTTTTACAAATCGCCGAAGGATGGTCTATTGCTTTACCAGAAAACGTGCATGATATTTTAAATAAACGTACTGATCAAACATGGCCAACTACTTGGTTTGTTCCACGTTTAACGGGTACAGGAGCATTTACTGACGCTTATTCTGTCATGGCAAATTGGGGGGCAAACCATTGCGTTGCAACTTATGGACATGTTGGTGCTGATTTGATCACTCTTGCTTCCATGCTACGTATTCCAGTCTGTATGCACAATGTCGAAGAAAAAGACATTTTCCGTCCAAGTGCTTGGAGTGCATTTGGTCAAGATAAAGAAGGTCAAGATTACCGTGCTTGTGCAAACTTTGGTCCTTTATATCGTTAATTTATGAAATCCAAGGGGAGGGGGAAGGACTAAATTTCCCCTCTTAATTAAGCAATAAGCTCATGATTTTATGGAGTTATTATGGCAATTGCATTGATTTTTGATTGTGGTGCAACAAATTTACGTACCATTGCAATAAATGAAGCAGGTAAAATCGTTGCATCACATCATACACCTAATCACACTCAACCTGATCCTGAAAACTCTCTTTATCATATTTGGGACATCGAAGAAATCTACCAAAAACTTATTTTTTGTGCAGAAAAAACAATTGTGAATCTACGCCAAAAACAAATTGATTTAGCTGAAATTAAAGGGATTGGTATTACTACCTTTGGTGTAGATGGTGCTCCTTTTTCGAAAAATAGGAAGCAAATTTTTCCAATAATTTCTTGGAAATGTCCCCGCACTTTGCCTGTCATGGAGAAACTTCATCAATACCTTGATGTAAAAAAGCTCTATCAGCGTAATGGTATTGGACAATATAGTTTCAATACATTGTTCAAATTATTGTGGTTGAAAGAAAATAAACCGGATATTTTTGCCGAGATGGATAAGTGGGTATTCATTTCATCTATATTAACTCAACGTTTGACAGGTCAATTTAGTACAGATCGTACTATGGCAGGTACATCAATGATGACAAATATAGAAAATGACTCTTGGGATAAAGAGGTTTTAGATTTTCTAGGTTTGAATGAACAACATTTCCCACCGATGAAAAGAGCGGGTGAAAAAATAGGTAATTTATTACCTGAGGTAGCAAAATATTTAGGTTTATCAACACATATCCCAGTACTTTCCTGTGGACATGACACTCAATTTGCTATTTTCGGTTCCGGTGCCGGATATAACCAACCTGTTTTGAGTTCAGGCACTTGGGAAATTTTAATGGTAAGAACACAGCAAGCTCAAGCACAATGGCAATATGTCAGAGATGGTTTAACCATAGAATTTGATAGTCTGCCTGGTGCTTTTAATCCGGGAGTGCAATGGGTTAGTTCGGGTGTGATTGAATGGTTGGGCAAACAATTCTTTTCCGATGTAACCAAAGAGCAATATTATCAAACTATGATCGCAGAGGGCGAAACAGTACCTGCCGGTTCCAATGGCGTGAAGCTCGTAGGAAATTTTGACGGCAAAATGGAACAAACAGGTGAAATCAAAGGTTTATCAATGCATACGAAACGTGGCGAAATTTATCGTGCAGGTTTGGAATACATGGCTTACCGTCTAAAAGCAGGCTTGAATGTATTACAAAAAGTGGGAAATTTTAGTGCGGATCGTTTGATTGTGGTTGGCGGTGGATCTAAAAATAAACTTTGGAACCAAATTCGTGCTGATGTCTTAGGTTGCCCTATTGATGTTATTGATATAGCAGAGAGTACAGTATTGGGTGCAGCTATGTTTACTTTAACCGGTGCGGGCGTTTTTGCAAACGTCGAAGAGGCACAGCAAAAAATGAAGCCGACATTCCGACGAATTGAGCCTTCAACAGATATGGAATTTTATAAAAAACTTCAGGAGGATATATGTTAAAAGGGATTCATCCGGCAATTTCACCGGATTTGTTGAAAATTTTAGCAGAAATGGGACATGGAGATGAGTTAGTTTTATCTGATGCTCATTTTCCAGCTCATCAATTGCATCATAAAGTTGTTCGTGCTGACGGTATTAGTATCAATTCTTTACTGACAGGTATTACCCCTTTATTTGAGTTTGATACTTATACTGAGGCACCGTTAATTATGATGCAAGCAGTGGAAGGGGATAGTTTGGATCCCGCTGTGGAGCAAAGCTATCTTCAAACAATTAAAAGTGCGGTAGGTAATGTGCCTAAATTAGCAAGAATGGATCGTTTTGCTTTTTATGAGCGAGCAAAACAGGCTTATGCAGTAGTTATTACCGGTGAAACTGCAAAATACGGCAATATTATTATTAAAAAAGGTGTTACACCTGTGAAATAGAAGGACAATAAAAATGGATAGATCACTACTTTCAAAAAAAATTATCTTCACCTGTTTAGAAATGACAAGACTTGGTTTAAACCAAGGAACTGCGGGTAACGTCAGTGTCAGATATAAAGACGGTATGTTAATTACTCCTACAGGCATGCCATATGAATTGCTGACTGAAAACAACATTGTTTATGTAGATAAACATGGCAAACATGAAGAAGGCAAATTCCCCTCCAGTGAATGGCATTTCCATCTAGCTGTGTATGAAGCACGTCCTGATGTTGATGCAGTTGTACATAATCATTCAATCAATTGTGCAGCTGTCTCTATTTTAGAAAAACCCATTCCTCCTTTTCATTACATGATTGCCGTAGGCGGTGCTGATCATATTCCTTGTGTTCCTTATGCAACTTTTGGTACACATGAATTAGCTGAGCATGTAAAACAAGGTATTAAAAAATGTAAAGCAATTTTATTAGCACATCACGGTTTAATTGCTGCAGAGAAAAATCTTGATAAAGCACTATGGCTTGCTCATGAAGTTGAAGTCTTGGCACAATGGTACATGAAACTTTTAGCGACAGGTTTAGAAATCCCATTGTTAACTCCAAAAGAAATGGAGATTGTATTAGAGAAATTTAAATCTTATGGATTACGAATTGAAAAATAATTTGTAACAAACGAAGCAAATATTGCTTATATGTTTTCGATATCGGCATGAATGTTAATTAAACACGAGATACAACTTAGTTTCAATTACATCATGCCTACATTTTTATGGAGAAAAAGTAAAACTATATGTTTTGTCATTTCTCTGAACATTCTTGTAAAAATTGAGTATAATAAAATCGTCTTAAAATTTGAAATTAAGGTTATTTTTAGGAGAAAAATATGCGTTTTTGTTTAATCGGTTTGTGTATATTATTAACAAGTTGCGTTGTACCGACATCAACAAAAGATCAAACAGCCATTCCAGTTCCAATTTTCATCGGTGTTTCGGAACAAACTGATTTTGATGCTATTCATGTTTGTACATTAAAACCATTTACTCAAGAATATCGCAGTGAGCATAGCAACAGAGGCCGAGCTAAACTTAATGTACAAAGACAGTGTCAAGCACAGCATAGTGAGATGTTTTGTGAAGAAAAAGATATTGTTTGCCGGACGTATGAATAAGGCAAACGATAAATAAATTACCTAAAAAAAGAGCGGTAGAAAAAAAACAATTTTCCTACCGCACCTCTTCACGCTGCTTCATTACCCTACTTTTTATAACTACCTTGTTATCACCTTATTACTTTTTTCTCCCATTTTCCTCTTCCCTCTTCCCCGCCTTATCCCAAATAACAAAAAACCCTGAGTGTCTCCACTCAGGGTCATATCATAAAAAACTTGGCGGTGCCCTACTCTCACATGG
>NZ_JACHGQ010000003.1 GCF_014202395.1 Histophilus somni | reverse complement strand
AGACTGTAGACTGTAGACTGTAGACTGTAGACTGTAGACTGTAGACTGTAGACTGTAGACTGTAGACTGTAGACTGTAGACTGTAGACTGTAGACATTTTTCTATTCTATTTTTATTTGTCAAGTATTATTAATTTATCCGGGCGATTTTATCCTAACTTTAAATGTAAAGAAAATGTTTTTTAGAAAAAAGTTTATTCTTTGCGATTTGTCGCCTATCTTTTTTGCTAAATCGTTTAAAATAACAACAGAAACACTCAACGTTATTTCTGTTGTTATTGAAATGTTGATAGCTGAATTGTCTTATCCGTATGTTAAAACGCTCACTTACGACTTACGATTTATAACCATTAGGATTATTTTTTTGCCAATTCCACGTGTCTTTCATCATTTGTGTTAAATCTCGCTCAGTTTTCCAACCTAATTTTTCTAATGCTTTTTGAGGATTGGAATAACACGTTGCTATATCCCCTGGACGGCGTTCAACTAGCTTATAAGGAATTTGAATATCATTTGCTTTTTCGAAGGCTTTTACCATATCCAAAACGGAATATCCAATTCCCGTGCCTAGATTATAAATATGACAGCCTTGATCATTTTGGTGTTTCTCCAGTGCTTTTAGATGCCCAATTGCAAGATCGACCACATGAATATAATCACGCACACCTGTACCATCGTGTGTATCATAATCACTACCGAAAACTGAAAGCTGTGGTAATTTTCCTACTGCTACTTGACTGATATAAGGCAATAAATTATTCGGAATACCATTAGGATCTTCTCCAATTAAACCACTTTCATGTGCACCGACAGGATTAAAATAGCGAAGTATGACAACACTCAAGTGCGGATTTGCACTCACTGCGTCTTGTAAAATACGTTCTACCATAAATTTAGATGTTCCATAGGGATTAGTCGTTCCGCCAACTTTACAAGTTTCGGTAATTGGAATGATTTCAGGGTCTCCATAAACAGTTGCTGATGAACTAAAAACTAAGTTATATATGCCTGCTTTTAGCATTTCTTCCAGTAACGTAATCGAACCGTTCACATTATTCTGATAATAGTGCAACGGTTTTTTTACGCTTTCTCCCACGGCTTTTAATCCGGCAAAATGGATCACCGCTTCAATTTTATGTGTTGAAAAAATACGCTGTAGTATTTCTCGATCTAAAATGTCGCCTTGATAAAAAGTGATATTTTTTCCGGTAATTTGTTGTACTCGCTGTAAAGAAACTTCCGAGGAATTTGATAAATTATCTAAAACAACAATTTCAAAACGATGATTCAATAATTCAACAACCGTATGCGAACCGATATAGCCGGCACCGCCGGTAACTAAGATTGCCATGTTTTGCTCCTAAATAAGAAATAAACGATAACTTTTGTCTATTCTACACTTATTTTAAACTCCGCTCTAATAAAAACCGCACTTATGAGTGCGGTTCAAAAACAAAATTAAAACGATATTAGCGTTTTCTTAAAATTAACATTAAAACAGCTAATGTTACGCCACAAGCGATAAAACCTAACAATCCGGATAACGTGAAACCGACAACTAAGTAGCCTACAATTGTTGCCATAGCTAATGTTAACGCATAAGGTAATTGTGTTGTTACGTGATCCATGTGGTTACATTTCGCTCCGGTAGAGGACAAAATTGTTGTATCAGATACAGGGGAACAATGATCTCCACAAACTGCACCAGCCATTACCGCAGATAAGCAAGGTAACATTAATTCAGGGGCAGCATTTGATGCAATTTCTGCGGCAATTGGTAGCATTATTCCAAATGTTCCCCAGCTGGTTCCTGTGGAAAATGCCATCACTGCACCGAGGATGAAAAGTAATGCCGGTAACGTTGCAATAGGAAGATTGCCAGATACAAGGCTGGATAAATATGTCCCTGTTTGCATATCTTTCACAACCGAATTAATCGTCCATGCAAAGCACAGAATTAAAATAGCACCGGACATCGATTTTGCACCCAATCCCCAAGATTTTATATATTCATTTAAACTAATCTGACCATCAGTTAAAATACAGAGAGTAACCATCACCACTGAGGCAATCCCTCCAACAACGAGAGAAATCCCTACCGTTGTGTTTTCAAATGCACCCAGCACGCTAAAGGCTTTACCGTCAGCAATTAATGCTTGTCCGCCGGTATACATCATCATTGCCACAGTTGCTACAATCAATACCACTATTGGCAAAACAAGATTTCGTACATGCCCTTTTATCTTTGTTTGTATTTCAACTTCTCTTTCTGTATCCCCTCTCTCTAATGCCAATCTTTCATGTCTCGCCATTGACCCAATATCAAATGAAAAATAAGCCACGAAAAATACCAATAAAATAGAGAAAATTGCATAAAAATTCATTGAACTCATCGCCATAAATGCACCGATTGGAGAGTAATCGGTAATGGCATAAGTTGCTAATAGTCCCGAAATCAAGGTAATGATATAAGCCCCCCAACTGGATACAGGCATCATAACGCACATAGGTGCTGCTGTTGAATCAAGAATATAAGCTAATTTTGCTCGAGATACATTGAATTTATCCGTAACCGGACGGGCAATTGCACCAACCGCTAAACTATGGAAATAATCATCAATAAACGTAACGAACACTAAAGCAGCCGCCATTAATTTTGCACCACGACGACCTTTAATACGTTTCTGAGCCCATTCAGCAAAGGCTTGGTTACTACCGGATACAGTTAAAAGTGCAGTCAAAACACCAAGTAAAACTAAAAAGAGGATAATATTTATTGTGTCCCACGCAAATGCGATTGAGCTGTTTTCTTCAATACTATAAACCAAAGCGGAGATATGATTCCACAAATAAGGAATACTATCCAATATGGATGTATCTTTGGTCAACATTAAAGCACCGGTAATAATACCAATGCTTAAAGATAAAATGACTTTCCGAGTTACAATGGCTAATAGCAAAGCTAATATCGGTGGAATAACCGAATAAATAGATGTGGAATAATTTACAAGTTCCATGTTGTTCTTCCTAATTTAAGGGAGAACCACTGAGATTGATATTTTAAATATAATTAAAATAAGGTGATCAAAATAACCCATACCAACCTAACCAGTAGCGCTCCATAGTGGATAAATACTATGACAGTGACGTTTCTTTCGAATACGCCCCCAACCAATTAAAATGACTTTTAATTGATTTCGGCAACTATTCCTTTCATTTTTTTCATCGTTATCCACTCAAAAAATTACTTATAACAGCCGCACCTCTACATATGTAGGAGCGAGTAAGATTACAATAAGAAAATCAAAATTCCAAGTATTAATCTATAATTAATGTAAAATAATTAAACTAATATATAAAATTAAAATTTAGACTATTTTTAAATTAAGATTTACCTAAAAATATTTTTTCGTTATTATTTGAAAGCGAATTATCAATATAAAATTAAGGAGTAAAAATGTCTGACCTATTAAAAACATTAACCAGTATTCGAGCATTGCGTGTAGCAACAAAAGAATTCACTCTGCAAGAGTTAGAAAGTATATTGGAGAAATTTCAATTAATTACAAATGAACGACGTCAACTAATTGAAGAAAATCAACGAAAAGAACAAGAACGTTTGGAACGTATCGCAAAATATAAAGCATTGCTAGCACAAGACGGCTTAACCTTGACTGATTTAGTCGATGATCCAACCTTTACCACTAAACGCCCTCGTAAAAAAATAGCTCCTCGCAAAGCAAAATACCAATATACAGATCAAAATGGTAAAGTAAAAACTTGGACGGGTCAGGGGCGTATGCCTTTATCTCTGCAAGCTGAATTAAATACAGGAAAAACATTGGCTGATTTCGAAATTTAATCATGCTATAAATCTCTAACTTAAGTTTTTTATTAACTTAACACAATAAATCACTATTTATTATGGTTGAAAATAAAATCCTATTAACAGATTGTCCTGATGATAAAGGTTTAATCGCTAAAATTACTAATATTTGTTACAAACACCAGCTCAATATTATTCATAATAATGAATTTGTTGATTTTGAAACTAAACACTTTTTTATGCGTACTGAATTGGAAGGTATTTTTAATCAACAAACTTTACTTGCCGATTTAGACTATAGTTTACCGAATGGTACAAATTGCCGTTTAGTTGATGCAAAAAGAAAACGTATTGTAATTTTAGTTACCAAAGAGGCTCATTGCGTAGGCGACATTTTAATGAAAACCTATTATGGCGGATTAGATGTAGAAATTGCCGCTGTGATTGGGAATCATGAAACTTTGTGTTCGTTGGTCGAGCGTTTTGATATTCCGTTTCATTGTGTAAGCCATGAAGGATTAACTCGAGTAGAACATGATAAATTACTAGCTGAAAAAATTGACGAATATGCTCCAGATTATATTGTTTTGGCTAAATATATGCGTGTTTTAAATCCCGAATTCGTCAGCCGTTATCCCAATAGAGTGATTAATATTCACCATTCATTTTTACCCGCATTTATCGGTGCAAAACCTTATCATCAAGCTTATGAAAGGGGGGTTAAAATTATTGGTGCGACAGCACATTTTATTAATAATGAGCTAGATCAGGGACCAATTATTATGCAAAATGTCATTAATGTTGATCATACTTATAATGCGGAAGCCATGATGAAGGCAGGACGTGATGTAGAAAAAGCGGTACTAACGCAGGCTTTAGATTTGGCACTTCATGACAGAATTTTTGTGTATCAAAATAAAACTATTGTTTTATAAAAAACTCTGCCTCTTATGTTAAGAGGCAGGTAGATAATAGAAACTACATGAATTTTAGCTATTCGATAGTTCTTAATAATTCGTTAATGCCTACTTTGCCTAATGTTTTCGCATCAACTTTTTTTACAATTACTGCACAATAAAGATTATATTTACCGCACTTGGAAGGTAAGCTACCTGATACAACGACTGAACCCGCCGGAACACGACCATAGAAAATCTCGCCGGTTTCACGATCGTAAATTTTGGTTGATTGACCAATGAATACCCCCATGGAAATTACGCACCCCTCTTCAACAATCACACCTTCCACAATTTCAGAACGTGCACCAATAAAGCAATTATCGCCGATAATCGTTGGATTTGCTTGTAATGGCTCCAATACTCCGCCAATCCCTACGCCTCCGGATAAATGCACATTTTTACCGATTTGTGCACAAGAACCCACTGTTGCCCAAGTATCGACCATTGTCCCTTCACCGACATAAGCACCAATATTGACAAAAGACGGCATTAAAACAACACCTTTAGAAATATGAGAACCTTTACGAACAACCGCTCCCGGTACGGCTCTAAATCCTTCAGTTTTAAAACGTTCTACATCATAATCTGCAAATTTCACCGGCACTTTGTCATAATATTTTGTTTCTGCACCATCAACTACAACATTGTCATTTAAACGAAAAGAAAGAAGAACCGCTTTTTTCAACCATTGATTAACAATCCATTCGCCTTGTTCATTTTTCTCCGCAACACGATAAATACCTTTATCTAATCCTTCAATCGCTTCATCTACCGCTGCTCTAAGCTCTGCTTCAGCATTTGTCGGGGTAATTTCTGCTACACGTTCAAATGCACGCTCAATAATATTTTGTAAATTCGACATATCGTTTCCTAATTAAGAGTAAATAAAAATTCGGTGTCTTTTGTATCATATTTCTCAACAAAACTCATCTTTTATTATTAGCTCAAACTCAATTATCTTTTTAATCATCAAAAAAACTGTATAATTGAATAGAGTTTCATCATTTATAGTCAACATTCATTTGTTATAATGTTGTCGATTTTTTCAAATAAGCAAGGAACATTTTATGACGATGACAACTCAACAACTTATCTCCAAGCTCACCGACATTGTAGGCAATAAATTTATTATTACGGATCCAAGTAAAACAGAAAGTTATCGTAGCGGCTATCGTTTTGGCAACGGAAATGCGATTGCTGTTGTTCGTCCTACTAATCTGGTTGAATATTGGAACGTATTAAAAGCCTGTGTTGAGGCTGATGTAATTATTATAAATCAAGCCGCAAATACCGGTTTAACCGGAGGATCAACACCAAGCGGTAATGACTATGATCGTGATATTGTGATTATCAATACAATGTATATGAACGGTATTCAGCTAATCAATAATGCCGAGCAAGCCGTTTGCTTACCTGGTTCGACATTAAATGAATTGGAAATTTTATTAAAAACACATGGGCGTGAGCCTCATTCCGTTATCGGTTCATCCTGTATTGGTGCCTCTGTTATTGGCGGTATATGTAATAATTCAGGCGGTGCATTGGTGCAAAGAGGACCGGCTTACACAGAAATGGCACTTTATGCTCAACTTAATGAACAGGGAGAATTGGAACTCAAAAATCATTTAGGCATTGACTTAGGTAATGATCCTGAAGAAATTTTGGAAAATTTACAAAACCAACGTTATCAACGCAAAGATATTCAACAACATTGTGGCAGAGGACACGATCATTCTTATTGCGAACATGTACGCCAAATTGATGAAAACTCTCCAGCAAGATTTAACGCTGATCCAAGCCGACATTATGAAACCTCCGGGAGTGCCGGAAAATTAGCTGTTTTTGCAGTCCGCTTAGATACGTTTCCGATGGAAAAACATACCGCAGTTTTCTACATTGGAACAAATCAAACAGATGTGTTAAACGACATTCGTCGTCATATGTTAGCTAATTTCCAACAATTGCCAATCTCTGGCGAATATATTCATCGTGATGCTTTTGACATTGCCGCCAAATACGGTAAAGATACTTTTTGGATTATTAAAAAATTTGGCACACACCGCTTACCTAAATTATTTGCCTTGAAAGCTAAAGTTGACCGAATCGCCAAAAAAGTCAGTTTTTTATCCAATGATTTCAGTGATAAGTTTATGCAAATTTTATCAAAAGCGATGCCGGAACATTTACCGAAATCTTTATGGCAATACCGTGACCAATATGAACATCATCTTATTGTAAAAATAGGTGGTACAGGTGTTCAAGAAGCTCAAGAATACTTAAAAGAGTATTTTTCCGATAACTCTAAAGGTAATTATTTCCAATGTAATACAGAAGAAACTCAAGCAGCAATGTTACACCGTTTTGCTGTTGCTTCAGCTGCAATTCGTTATCGTGCAATTCACGATAAAGATGTTGAAGATATCGTTGCTTTGGATGTTGCCTTGCGTCGTAATGACAAAGAATGGTTTGAAAAATTACCTGCTGAAATTGAAAATAAAATTATACACAAACTTTATTACGGTCATTTTATGTGCCATGTTTTTCACCAAGACTATATCATTAAAAAAGGCCATAATTGTACAGAATTGGAACACCAAATGCTTGATTTATTAGATCAGCGTGGTGCGGAATATCCAGCGGAACATAATGTTGGGCATTTGTATCAAGCAAAACCGGAATTACGCAAATTCTACAAAGCCCTTGACCCAACAAATAGTTTCAATCCGGGAATAGGTCAAACCTCAAAGAAAAAATATTGGCAATAACCGCTTTACCAAATTGAATTAAAAGGGAAAATAATCAAGTTATTTTCCCTTTTGTGTAAAGTGCGGTCATAAAACTTAAAATTTTACTTACACAATCAAGAATAATTCTTATTGACTTTTAATCTATTAAAGTATTTAATACAGCTCTTTCGTATCCTTTACTTAATATTTATTCTTACAAGGAGTTTTCATGAAAAAATCACTCAGCACATTAACCTTAGCCTTAGCAGCGACCGTTTCCGCCAGTGCTTTAGCTGCAAATGAAGTTAATGTTTATTCCTATCGTCAACCTTATCTTATTGAACCAATTTTAAAAGAGTTTGAAAAAGAAACAGGGATTAAAGTTAATGTTCTTTTTGATAATAAAGGCTTAGTTGAACGTGTAAAACGTGAAGGTGAATTAAGTCCAGCAGACGTATTATTAACTGTTGATATTAAACGTGTGATGGAAATTGTGAATGCGGGTCTTGCACAACCTATCCATAGCGAAATCTTAGAAAAAAATATTCCAGCACAATATAGAGATGCTAATGATCAATGGTTTGGACTAACAACTCGTGCTCGTGCGATTTACACTTCTAAAGATCGTGTAGGTAAATTACCTGCTGATTTCACTTATTATGACTTAGCAAAACCTGAATTAAAAGGAAAAGTTTGTGTGCGTTCTGGTAAACACACTTACAATGTTTCTCTTGTTGCTTCTATGATTGCACATGATGGTGAAGCAAAAGCAAAAGCATTTTTAGAAGGACTAAAAAACAACTTGGCACAAAAACCACAAGGTGGCGATCGTGATCAAGTAAAAGCTATTAAAGAAGGTGTATGTGACTATTCTTTAGGCAATAGCTACTACTTCGGAAAAATGCTAGACGATGAAAAACAACGCTCTTGGGCAGAAGCGGTTTATATCAACTTCCCTAACCAAAAAGCAAAAGGTACTCACGTTAATATTAGCGGTATTGCTATTGCAAAATATGCACCAAATAAAGAAAACGCAATTAAACTTGCTGAATATTTAAGTGGTGATAAAGCACAGCATTTATACGCAGAGCTTAACCATGAATATCCTGTAAAAGCTGGTGTTGAACCGTCTGAAAAAGTGAAATCTTGGGGAACATTTAAGAAAGATCCGCTACCACTAAATAAAATAGCGGAAAACTACGATAAAGCATTAAAACTTATTGATGAAGTCAAATTCGATCTTTAATATTTGCTAAAAGAACAAGCCTAGTATGCTAAATCCACTAGGCTTTTTTCTTTGTTTATCCTGTTTCTAAACTGGGCATTTAATGATCTCACTGACTTTGAGTTTATGCTATAATTGCCCCATTAAACTTTACATTACTTTATAATTAGTTTTCGAATGTTTTTATTTTCCTCAAGATTAAATAAAATTATTTGGTTTTTAACCGCACTTTTTATTACGTTGTTTTTTGTAACACCGATCATTGCTATTTTTTATCAATCTTGGAGCCTCAATTGGCAAAACATTCAACATCTTTGGCAAACTGTTCTGTTTGATTATCTGCTAAACTCTTTGCTTCTCGTTATTGGAACTGTTTCTTTTAGTTTAGTTTTCGCTTTGCCTTGTGCTTGGTTTATTTCTCAATATCAATTTACCGGACAAAAAATCTTACAATGGCTATTGTGTTTACCTCTCGCTATGCCCGGCTATTTAGTTGCTTATCTTTATACGGATTTATTAGACTATGCCGGTGCTGTACAAGTATTTTTACGGCAAACTTTTTCATGGTCAAGTGCACAAGATTATTGGTTTATTTCCATTAGAACATTATGGGGAGCTTGCATTGTTCTTGCTTTAGTTCTTTTCCCTTATATTTTCCTATTAGTACGTTTAGCCTTATTGGAACAAAGCGAAAATTTAATTCAAAGTGCTAAATTACTTGGAAGCTCACCACGCAAGTTATTACAAAAAATTATTTTCCCTTTAACTCGCCCTGCAATTGCTATTGGTTGTGCTTTAGTTGCGATGGAAACCTTGGGCGATTTCGGCACTGTATCTTATTTTGCAGTGCCAACATTAACAACCGCAGTTTATGACACTTGGTTAGGACTGGGAGATCTCGGCTCGGCTGCTCAAATCTCAATGTTCATTTTATTGCTTATTTTTAGTCTCTTATTGCTGGAAAATTATAGCCGTTACAAACAAAAAACCTATCAACGAGGGTATGAAAAAAAGACCGCACTTAAGCCATTAAAAGGAATAAAAGGCTTTTTAGTACAAACTTATTGCTGGGGATTAGTCACTTGTGCTTTCTTTATTCCTGTTGCACAATTGAGTTATTGGGCAATTCATTATTTTGAACAATCACAACTCTATAAATTTTCACAATATGCTTATAACAGTTTGTCAGTTTCTATTACCGCCTCAATTGTTTGTGTAATTTTCGCTCTGCTTTTACATTTTTACCAACGCTTAAATCTACATTCAAATCACATACAACGTAGTGCACAATTCACCTTACGCTTTGCGAGTTTAAGCTACGCTATTCCCGGTACAGTTTTAGCTATCGGTATTTTAATTCCTTACACATTTGCGGATCATCAAATTAACGCTATACTGGCTCAGTTAAATTTATCTCCTGTAGGATTAATTTTTTCAGGATCAATGTTTGCTTTAGTTTCCGCTTATGTCATTCGCTTTTCCGCTATGGCTCTCGGAAGTATTGAAACATCATTACAAAAAATTCCTCCTACATTAGATATGGCAAGTCAAAGCTTAGGTACTAATGGCATAAAAATGTTAAAAAAAGTACACTTCCCATTACTTTCTAAAGGAATTTTAACCGCACTTTTAATGGTGTTTATTGAAAGTATGAAAGAACTTAACGCCTCATTGTTATTGCGACCTTTTAATTTTGATACCCTAGCAACTTATGTTTTTTCTTTTACTTCCGATGAACAATTAGAACATGCCGCTTTGCCTGCATTAACATTAATTCTCGTTGGTTTAATCCCTGTTATTTGGCTCACTCGTTCACTCATTTTACATTCAGAAAAGGATCGATAATGAATAGTCTTAAAATTCAATCACTTAGTTGTCAATACAAACAACAAATTGTCTTACATCAACTCGATCTAGAATTGAAAAAAAATGAAATTTTATGCTTATTGGGAGCAAGTGGTTGCGGAAAAACGACACTATTAAAAGCCATCGCCGGATTACAGCCTATTACACAAGGAAAAATCTACTTAAATGGACAAGATTTAACACCTGTCCCTGTAGAACAACGCAACATAGGTTTTATTTTTCAGGATTATGCTCTTTTTCCTCATTTAACAGTCAAAGAAAATATTCAGTTTGGTTTGGATAAAAAAAGTGCGATGGAAAAAAAGCAAATTTCGCAAAATATGCTTAACTTAGTTCATCTAGATGGACTGGAAGATCGTTACCCTCACCAACTGTCAGGAGGTCAACAACAGCGTGTCGCTATTGCTCGAGCCTTAGCATGCAAGCCAAAACTACTATTGCTTGATGAGCCTTTTTCAAATATTGATAGCCAAGTTCGCTATCAAATGATTGATGAAATTAAACAAATAGTGAAACAACAAAGCATTTCAGCAATCTTTGTAACTCACAGCAAAGAAGAAGCATTTGCTTTTGCCGATAATATTGCATTGATGAAAGATGGAAAAATTATTCAAGTCGGAGCAACAGATCAACTCTATTACCAACCTAACAGTAAATTTGTGGCTGAATTTTTAGGGAAATATAACTATATTGATTGCTATATTGATCAACAAAATCAATTACATTCAATCTTTGGTATACAGCCTATCGACAACTTACTCACACTTGCTGATCAATCTCCACTATTACAAAATACGGAGTTACATTGGCTGGTTCGCCCACATCAAATTCAGGTCATACCAACTTTACAGGGGCATGGTACAATAACTCAAAGTCAATTTTTAGGGCAATATTATCAGTACCAAGTTACTCTATCTGATGTACAACAAATCACCATTCAAACAATGCAATCCTTAGAAATTGGACAAAAAGTACAATTGTTCTATCAAGATCCTAAGCCAATTCTCTTTCCTAAAACAAATGTGTAAATATAATATTACATTTTGTAAAAATAAAATTACACTTTTAAAAAAATATAAGTTACAATAACCGCACTTTTATTTTCATCATGGGAGAAAAATATGAACAAAACGCTTGGAAGTACGCTTATTGTAGCGGGAACAACAATTGGCGGTGGCATGCTCGCTATGCCATTAACCTCAGCCGGAATCGGTTTTGGCTTTACACTTACTTTATTAATCGGGCTTTGGCTATTACTCTCTTTTGCCGCCCTACTTTTCGTTGAGCTATATCAGACTGTAGACAGTGATGCTGGAATTGGGACTTTGGCTGAAAAATATTACGGATCTTTCGGACGTATTCTTTCTACTGTTGTACTGTTAATTTTTCTTTACGCTTTAGTTTCAGCTTACATTTCCGGCGGAAGCTCTTTACTTGCAGGACTGTTGCCCACCATTCACGATGAACAAACCACATCTCGGATTGCAGGTGTATTATTTACTGTACTTTTCGGTATTTTCATTATTTCAGGCACAAATAGCGTAGATAAGATTAATCGCATCATTTTTTTCAGTAAAATTGCTTTCTTTGTTGTAGTGCTTTTCTTATTACTGCCTAAAGTCTCTTTAGAAAACTTACTCGCACTTCCAATTGATAATGCCTTAATCATCTCAGCAAGCCCTATTTTCTTTACCTCTTTCGGCTTTCACGGTTCTATTCCTAGCCTGAATAAATACCTTGATGGCGATGTAAAGGCATTACGCGTTTCTATCTTAGTCGGAACCTTTATTCCACTTGTTGCTTATATTCTATGGCAATTAGCCACTCATGGCGTACTAAGCCAAACAGAATTTTTGGCAATCTTACAACAAGATCCAACCTTAAATGGATTGGTGACAGCAACAATTACAATTACAGGAAGTGAAATTATTGGCGGTGCAGTTCGTCTATTCTCTGCATTTGCATTAATTACTTCATTCTTAGGTGTTGCCTTAGGTTTGTTCGAAGCGATTGAAGATCTGCTAAAACGAGTAAATATTTCAGCTAATCGTGTTTCAGTTGGTCTGCTCACTTTCTTACCGCCACTTGCTTTTGCACTATTCTATCCTCAAGGGTTTATCCTAGCTTTAGGATATGCAGGACAAATGTTTGCATTCTATGCAATCGTTTTACCTATTGCAATGGTATGGAAATTACGTAAAATTTACCCACACTTACCGTATCGAGTAAAAGGTGGCTCAGCCTCCCTTATCGCTGTATTAGTTATTGGTGTATTTATTGTGATTATTCCATTCCTAGTTCAAGCAGGTTTATTACCGAGTGTGGTAGGTTAATTTATTAAGCATAAGGAAATAATCATGAGTGATAAAACATTGCAACAAAAAGTGGCAGAAGCACACAATATGTGCCGTATCAAAGGCGATTCAATGCTGGATAATTCCGCAAGAGAAGTTGTTTTTGAAGCGGAATACGATACGGAAAAACAAGCGTTGAACGCTCGTGATTATTTTATTCAGAAAGCTCGTGATATTGAAAATGACCCTGCAAATATTGAGAGTCAAATTACCGACATTTCAAATGGTTTTCGTTTAAAAATGCGTATTGTTTTTGGTTGTCAAGCTGAAGTGGTTTTATTCCAAATGGCAATTCGCTAAATATTTAAAGGACATTTATTATGACGACTATTTCAAAAGAACACGTGCTGGATAGTTTTAATCGTCGTGCATCCACACGTTACTATGATCCAAATAAAAAAATCAGCGATGAAGATTTCTCTTATGTTTTGGAATTTGCTCGCCTTTCGCCAAGTTCTGTCGGCTCTGAACCTTGGCATTTTTTAGTAATCCAAAATCCGGAACTACGGGCAAAATTAAAACCTGTCAGCTGGGGAATGGCAACTCAAATTGACGATGCCAGTCATTTAGTTGTTATCTTAGCGAAAAAGAATGCACGCTATGATTCAGAATTTTTAGTACAATCCATGAAAAGACGTGGGTTATCCGGCGAACAAATACAAGCTACCAAAGAAAAATATCATCTCTTTCAAGCAGAACATATGAAAACGCTTGAGAATGACCGCACTTTATTTGACTGGGCAAGTAAACAAACCTATATTGCCTTAGCAAATATGTTAACTGGTGCTGCATTAATTGGAATAGACAGTTGTCCAATTGAAGGTTTTAATTATGAAAAAGTAAATCAAATTTTAACTGACGCAGGTGTATTAGATTCAGACGAATGGGGAGTTTCGGTAATGGCAACTTTCGGCTACCGAGCAAAAGAAATTAAGCCAAAATCCCGTAAATCCCTTGATGAAATCGTCACTTGGGTTAAATAATCTGTTCTGTGATTTCAGTATAGGATAAAGATAGGCTATGCAAAATGTTCCTTTTCGTGCCATCGTCTCTGATTTAGACGGTACATTACTTAATGCCAATCATATGATTGGCGATTTCACTATCGAGACACTACAAAAGCTTGCATCTCAAGGTATAGATATTATCTTAGCAACAGGGCGTAACCATACGGATTTGCTACCAATCTTAAAAAAAATTAAGATCAAAAATGCAGTAATGATTACTTCTAACGGTGCAAGAGCACAGGATTTGCAAGGCAATCTTTTAGTCCGCAATTACATTCCTGAAACAATAGCATTTGAAATTATGAACTTACCTTTTGATCGTACACATGTATGTGTTAATTCATATCAAGGGGATGATTGGTTTATTAATACAGAAGTTCCTCAGTTGCGTAAATACCATCAAGATTCCGGTTTTATGTATAAAGTAGTGAATTTTGCTCAACATCATGGAAAAACTACAGAAAAAGTGTTTTTCCTTGGCCGGGAACCGCAAGACTTAGTCAATATCGAAACATCTCTCAAAACCACATATGGAGACAAACTCAGCATTACTTATTCAACTCCCGTTTGTTTAGAAATAATGAATCAAAATGTATCAAAAGCCACTGCACTAGAGCAGGTATTAGCCGAGCGGAATTATGGAATGCAGCAATGTATTGCTTTTGGAGATGGTATGAATGATATACAAATGTTAACCAAAGTTGGTAAAGGTTGTGTGATGAGTAATGCTGATCCACGTTTAAAGTCAACTTGCCCGAATTTAGAAATCATTGGGTTAAACGCACAAGAATCGGTAGCGAGGTATCTCTGCACGCTATTTAACATCATTTAATTCTGTTTATTATACACATATGAATCTATTTACACATTTATTCTTAATTAGCTGTGGTGCTTCTCTTGGTGCAATGTCTCGTCATGGATTGACATTATTACTCAATCCGTTGTTTACTTTCTTGTCCTTTGGCACATTAATCGCAAATTATATCGGTTGTTTAATTATGGGAATAATGCTGGCTATGTTTTGGCATTCGTCTGCTTTTTCAACTGAATATCGCCTATTTTTTGTAACTGGATTTTTAGGTAGTTTAACAACATTTTCGGCATTCAGTGCAGAAGTTATTGAAAATCTGCTTCAACATAAATGGCTAGAAGGCATAACTATTACATCGTTACATATTCTCGGTTGCTTGTTTTTTACAACATTAGGCGTGTTTATTTGGCGTTATTTTCAGTAAAAAACTGATTGATTTTTGCTAGTGCTAAGTCTCGAATTCGATCACGTTCAAATAAAATCTCATGCCTACTATGTTCAATCTGCACTAGTTGAGCTTGAGGCAAAAGTGCGGTCAATTTTTGCAGATTTTGGTTATCCACAATTTTTTCTCTTTCTGATTGTAAAACTAGTACCGGAATTTCAATTCGGGGTAAGACAACGGGTAATTTTTTAATGGCATACATACACTCATATGCCCAACGAAAAGTTGGTCCGCCTAAATGAATATGTGGGTATCGACGATTAATACGATTCATCCATTTCATTCTAGTACGACAAAGACTCAAATCATTCTTATCTAAATCAGCGGGTTTATACTCACCTTTGCCAAATACATAGCGTGAGCCCTGCCCAAGCAACATCATTAAATTAATAATGAATTCATCTCGTAATGAATGCTGCAGTGGAATACCATAAAATGGTGCAGAAAATACCGCACTTTTTATTTGGTGATTATCATTGGCAAGATAATAAGTGCTGATTAAAGCGCCTAAAGAATGTGCCAAAATATGTTGGCTACGATAGTGATACAACGAAGTAATTTTTTCCACTAACAAAGTAAGATCATCCGCATAAAAACGAAACTCATCAATATAGCCTTTGTCATGCTCTTTTAATAAACACTGAGAATAGCCTTGTCCACGATGATCAAACACTAAAACATCATAGCCTTGTCGATAAAAGTTATAAGCCAACTCTGTCCATTTCAACAAGTTTTCTGCACGTCCATTGACCAAAATCACTAATCTACGTTCAGCACAATGTTCTTGAACAAAATGGCGATAGACGATTCGTATGCCTTTTTTTCCTATTATATTTTGCAAAGGAAATTGTGTAGCAAAAGGATACAGTTCGGCTAAGGCAAAATGATTGAAGTGAGATTCATGTTGACTCATAATTTACTCTACATCAAAACTGGAAATGTGTTAATCATAACACATTTCATCATTGTACTTATTGAAAATAATTGCATCGTAACGGTATAAGGTGAGCATAAAAGTGCGGTCAGTTTTATTTAATTTTCCTATACAGAATTATACAGTTGTCCTATCCCTGCAAAGACTAATATATTCCCTTTGGACTTAAAAAGCTCTATACTTTACCAATTAGATGATATTCAAAATAGGAAAAAAAGATGAAATACCAAGTCATTGCGTTTGATCTTGATGGCACGTTGTTAAATAGCCAAGGGCAAATTTTAACGTCAAATAAAATCATGATTCAACGTTGTATTGATAAAGGCTTAAAAGTCATTTTAGTCACGGGAAGGCATCATACTGCCGCCTATCCTTATTACCATGAGCTGAATTTAACTACTCCCATGATTTGTTGTAACGGTACCTATATGTATCAACCACAAACAGATACCGTACTTGCAGCAAATCCTCTCTCTTTAGAACAATCCCGACAAGTCATTCAACTGGCAGAAAAATACAATTTACATTTATTAATGTATTCACGTGATACAATGAATTACTCAATAATGAATGAGCATCTGCGTAAATTTTCCGAATGGGTACAGCGTTGTCCTCCCCAAGTACATCCCAAACTACGCCATGTTCCTGATTTTAATGTGTTATTAAATGATCAGGAAACGATATGGAAATTTGTAATTAGCCATCCTGATCGTGCGTTGATGCAAACTGCGGTTAATCATTTATCTTCAATTGGGTTTAGTTGTGAGTGGTCATGGGTTGATCGTGTTGATATTGCCAATAGCGGAAATACAAAAGGCTCAAGATTATTGGAGTTACTAAACACATGGCACATTGACCCTCAATTTGTTGTGGCTTTTGGGGATAACCATAATGATATTTCTATGCTTAAATTAGTTGGACTGGGTGTCGCAATGGGTAATGCAGAGGACGAAATTAAACAACAAGCAAACCTGATCACTCTACACCATGATAAAGCGGGAATTGCTTCTGTCTTAGACGCTATTCTTAATAACATCTAAAACTCAGTGCTAAAGCAATTTACTTTAGCACTTATGTCATATTTACTGTCCGTAATAAGCATTCTTACCATGTTTACGTAAGTAATGCTTATCCAGCAATTCTTGTTGCATCGAAGATAAATTAGGACGAAGTTGGCGACTAAATAAATTCATATAGCCAATCTCTTCTAAAACAACAGCATTGTGTACGGCATTATCCGGATCATTTCCCCATGCAAAAGGACCATGTGAATGAACTAATACCGCAGGCACATCTTTAGGATCAATCCCTCGTACACGAAATGTTTCTACAATTACCTTCCCTGTTTCAAGTTCATAGTCACCCTGAATTTCTACAGGTGTCATTTTGCGTGTACAAGGAATAGCACCATAAAAATAATCTGCGTGGGTTGTGCCTGCAGCAATCAAATCTTCCCCAGCTTGTGCCCATATAGTAGCATGACGAGAATGAGTATGAACGATACCACCAAGTGTTGGAAATTCACGGTAAAGTATTAGATGGGTAGCAGTATCAGATGAAGGCTTTTTATTGCCCTCCACTACTCGACCTGTGAATAAATCCACAACTACCATATCTTCAGGCGTCATTACCTCATATTCCACTCCGGAAGGTTTAATCACAACTAGATTTTTTTCACGATCAATACCGCTTACATTACCCCAAGTAAATGTCACTAAATGATATTTAGGTAACGCTAAATTTGCTTCAAATACTTTTTGCTTTAATTGTTCTAACATTGAAAACCACCCTCTTTCATTTTTTGTTCAATCCAACGACGTGCATTAATAATTTCTGTGATTGGTTCTTCTGCTTTTTCTGTCCACATTTCAACTAAAAATGCACCACGATAATTTAATTCAGATAAGGTACGAAAACATTGTACAAAATCTACACAACCCGCACCGAAAGGTACATCACGGAATTGCCCTTTGCTAGTAGTTGTCACTTTATAAGTATCTTTTAAGTGGATTGCTGATATTTTATCAATGCCTAATTTGAGTTCTTCACTCACATTTTCATTCCAAGCAGAAAGATTACCTAAATCGGGATAAACTGTGAACCACGGTGAGCGGATTATATTATCCCACTTTTTCCAACGACTGATTGAGCTAATAAATTGTGTATCCATAATTTCAACAGCAATGGTAACTTGGTGACTTGCCGCAAGTTTAACAGCCCATTCCAATCCCTGCTGGAAGCGTTGAATTGTTCCTTCATCTTGTTCTTCATAGTACACATCATAACCAGCTAATTGAATAGTTCGAATACCAAGATCAACAGCAAGCTGAATTGCTTTTTTCATGATCTCAAAGGCTTTTTGGCGAGTTGCTTCATCCCGGCTACCAAATGGAAAGCGACGATGACCTGATAAGCACATAGATGGGATAGTAATGCCCGTTGAAATAATAGCAGTTACTAATTCAATACGCTCAGCTTTACTCCAATCTAATCGTGCTAAACGTTCATCTGTTTCATCTATTGAGATTTCGACAAAATCAAAGCCACATGCTTTTGCAATGGATAAACGGTCTTGCCAACTTAGGTTCTTAGGTAATGCTTTCTCATAAATACCGATTTTATGTGTTCTCACAATATACTCCATGTTTATCTCTGCAATATTAGGACCAATATTTATCAATTTCTAACCGCATTTTTTCTACAGTAAATTTTCCTTTTTCACCTGTAAAAGCCCGTCCGGCAATAAATGCTTTAGCATTGATATCTTTAAATAAATAGATATTTTCAGGCACAATTCCACCTGTAATTGAGAGCGATAATCCCATTTTTGATAATTTTTTCATTGTTACTAAGTCATCTTCCGTCCAGCCTTTACCTGCTATTTCCGCATCACGTGCACGGTGATAAATAGCCTGATTGATACCTAAATCGACCCAAGCTTGAGCATCATCGAATGTCCAATTGCCATAGATTTCGATTTGAATTTCTTTTTGATAGTAATCAGCTATTTTCTTACAACTCTCAATTGTTGCAATATGAGCTGCAGCAGAAACAGTAATCCAGTCAGCACCTGCGTTAAATGCCATTTCAGCTAAAATACCACCCGCATCTGTTGTTTTCATATCGCAAACTAAAATATGCTTTGGATATCGTGCTCGTAACATACGTACTGCTCCCATACCTTCTGCAAAAGCAAGAATAGTGCCTACTTCAATAACATCAACCGAGTCTGCTACTTGCTTAGCAGTAACAAGTGCGGTGTTTAAATCTGTTTCATCTAGTGCAAGTTGAATAAGTGGCTTTGTCATTTTTTCCTCATTAAATCATTGCTTTTAACGAATCTATAAGTTTTTGATAACGTTGATATTTTCTTTGATATGCTGTGAAATAAATAGGATTAGGCTCAACACTGAACATAGTTTGCGTTTGGAAAACATCAGTGGTTGACTCACTAGAACCCTGCTTCGCCATCAATGCAGCTCCAAAACATCCCGTTTCTTCAATTTGTGGTACTTCCAGTTTCATTCCTGTGAGATCAGCAAGCATCTGTAACCAGATTTTAGATTTTGTCGGACCACCTGTAACACGTAATAACTTCACATTTGGAAAGCGTTGTAACATCCGATTAAGATGATGCATTAAACTAAATAGTACTCCTTCATAAATTGCTTGCAATAAATGAGCTTGTGTATGATGTGCTTGGAGACCATAAAAGCCAGCTTGCATACCTAATCCTGCATTTGAACCATACAAAAATGGAACAAATAAAACTGAACTGGTAGCAGGTTCAAGCTCCCCGATAAGTTGATTAATTTGTTGATAATCAAGCTGCCATTGCTTCACAAACCATTCTAAATTACCTGCTGAAGTTGGACTGGCTTCATGAATAATTAATTTCTCAGATTGTGCATAGCGTCCATAAACAAAAGGAAGTGTTTGATTATCGTCAATACCATCAGTGATCCCACTTATCACTGACCAAGTGCCTAATACAGCATTAAGTTTAGTTTCATCATCCAAATCTGCACAAAGTGCGGTTGAAACAACATCAAATAATCCGCCAACCACAACTGTACCAACACATAAACCAGTTAAAGTAGCCGCTTCAGGCGTGATATAGCCTGCAATTTGATTGGACTCAATAATAGGCGGAAGTTTATCAATAATGCCTGATAAACCTAGTAAATCAGCCAAGGCAGGATCATATTGCCTTGTAAGTATATTATATAAGTTAGATTCAGAAATATTTGTTTCTTCACAAAAAAGCTTTCCTGTTAAGCAAAAACGCAAATAATCGTGAGACATTAATACCGCACCTATTTCCTCATAACGTTTTGGCTGGTGTTCTTTTACCCAACGCAAAATTGAGACGGGATGACCTGTCCATAAAGTCTGGCGAGTTATTGGATAAAGTTGTTCAGGAATACCATCAGCTTGCCATTGTTTCACGATATCAAGTGAACGTTGATCGGAAGATAAAATCGCACGCCCAAGAGGTCGATGATTCTTATCTAATAAAAAAGCACCTTTACCTTGTGCAGAAATGCCCACACCTTTGATATTACTAGGTTCAATTTGGCTATGTTCAATTGTCTTACGAATCACACTTGCACAAACTTGCCATAATTCATACATATCACGTTCGGCATAGCCGGCTTGCTCGCTAATCACATCAACATTTTCACGCACGCAACCAATCATTTTTCCAAAAGTATCAAAGAGTGCAGCCTTGATAAAAGTGCCTCCACAGTCAATACCAAGTGTGTAATTCATTTCACTATTCCTTATCCTAAATTTCAGCAAGCAATATATTTATTCAAATAACTGTGCATACCAATAATTAAAATTATTAACTATTTAGACTATCTTCTAAGTTATTCTCTAAAGAAAATACGCTTTAATTGTCCTATTGAAACTTTACCACGCCGTAATTGGTCAAAAAATACTGCTAGAATAATAACAACACCAATAATTAGGCGTTGTAAATAAGACGTCACATCTAATAAAGTCAGACCATTTTGCAGTACTCCCATAATTAATGCACCGATTGAAGTTCCAATAACTGAACCAAAACCACCCATCAAACTTGTACCACCAATAACAGTTGCAGCAATAGCATCTAATTCATAACCTGTACCTGCGATAGGTTGTGCCGCATTCAAACGTCCTACTAAAATTACCGCACCTACTGCAGCCAATGCCCCATTAATTGCATATGTTTTGACTTCTAATTTCTCAACATTTACACCAGACAAACGAACCGCCTCTCGATTTCCACCTAAAGCATAAATTTGACGACCAAAAATCGTTTGCGTTAGCACATAAAAACTAACCAACACAACCAAAATAGCAATGATTACTGGGATAGGTATAGAAAACGAATCTGAAATAGGTATTCTTCCATTACCAAAAAAACGCAGAGCATCAGGAAAGTTATAAATTGTTTTTCCATCTGATATCGTTAGTGCCAATCCCCTAGCAATCCCCATCATACCAAGTGTTGCAATAAATGAAGTAACTTTACCATACACAATGATAATTCCATTTATATATCCACATAGTGCACCAACTAAAACGCTCCCTAATATAGCAATTAAAACCACCGCTAATACGGCAAAATCTGATACTTCATCGCCTAACCACTTAAGACCTAGATGAGTAAATAATCCTAAGCATACGGCACTTAGTGCAACGATAGAACCTACAGAAAGATCTATCCCTCCAGTTAAAATAACATAAGTCATACCTACAGCAATAATACATATAACTGAAACTTGTAATAAAATATTTAGAATATTATGAGCTGATAAAAATGCATCAGATGCAAATGACATTCCAATAATCATTACAATTAATGCAATACCAATTCCTAATTTTGAAAAAATTAATTTTAAGTTATCCATTTTAGACCTCATACACCAACCATAGCTTTCATTAGGTTTTCTTCAGTAATTCTAGAACGATCTTTAACTTCTTCTACAATTTCACCATTCCTCATGACCATTACCCTATCTGACATTGTGATTAATTCAGGTAAATCAGACGATACCATAATGATAGTACCGCCGTTGTCTGTAAATTCTCTCATCAAGTCATAAATCTCAGATTTAGCACCAACATCAATTCCTCTTGTAGGCTCATCAAAAAATAAAATATCCACACCACTTTCTAACCATCGAGCAATTACAACCTTTTGCTGATTTCCTCCTGAAAGAGTTCTAGTGTGCTGTTCACCACTGTTAGACACGATTCTCAAGCGATCACGTTGAGTCTCTGCTACATTTTTTTCTTTTTCTTGATCTAATCTAATTCCTGTCCAGAAACGATTTAATATTGGTAATGTTATATTCTTCCGAATACTCTGATCTAATATGAGACCTTGTAGTTTACGATCCTCTGTAATAAATCCAATTTTATGTTTTACGGCTTGTTCCGGTGATCTAATGCAAACTTTTAACTTATCTATAAAAATATTTCCTTTAGCATCATCCGCTCCATAAATTGCTCTTAAAAGTTCTGTTCTACCTGCTCCAACCAAACCTGCAAATCCTAATATTTCTCCTTTATGCACAGTAAAAGAAGCTGATTTAATTTTTTTATTAGTAATATTTTCAACACATAATTTTTCCTGTGTAAATATTGTATCTCTTTGATAATGTCCTAAATTAATTTCTCGACCAACCATCAATCTGACAATTTCTTCTACAGATGTTTCTTTATACAACATCGTGCCAGTAATATTTCCGTCTCGTAATACTGTAACTTTATCTGAAATATATTGAAACTCTTCTAAACGGTGAGAAATATAAATCATCGCTACACCTTTTTCTTTTAACCGGTGAATAATTCTAAAAAGAGTTTCTGTATTTTTACGAGATATAGAAGAAGTAGGTTCATCAAAAATTAATACTTTATATTCACTAAAAATAGCTTTAGCAATTTCAACCATTTGTTGTTGTGCAATCGAAAGATCTGATACTAAATCATCCGGCTGTATATCGAGTTCTAATTCACGAATAATTTTTAGTGTTTTCTCTCTCATTATTTTCCAGTCCATGCGATTTCCTAAATTCGCATGTTCTTTTCCTAAAAAAATATTTTCCAGTACAGTAAGTTGAGGTACTAGCATTAGTTCCTGATGAATAAAACCAACTCCATATTTTTGACCGTCTTTTACATTACGAGGAGAATAAATTTTACCATGAAAAAACATTTCGCCACCATCTGAATTATAGATGCCAGCGATAATCTTGCATAACGTAGATTTTCCTGCTCCATTTTCTCCAATTAAACAATGCACTTCGCCTGAATATATATCAAGATTAATTTTGTCTAAAACCGCTACGTCATAGAAATTTTTACTAATATTTCTAAGTGACAGAATAGGTAAAGTATCTAACACAGCAATTATCCCTTTTTATCAATCTGTATATTAAGAATAACATAAAAATACTAATAAAATCGTGATAGGTATCACACAAAGTAAATAAACTTAAAAGCTGAGAAAATAGACTTTTAAAGTTTTATTTATTTTGAGAACTAGATCACAGTTTTTAGACAAGTTTTATTTTAGGATTGCTACCAATTTTTAACTACAAATTCACTGGAGATCAATTATGAAATCTAAACTATTCAAAGCAATGCTTATAACAAGTACATTGGCTATTTCTACCTCTCTTTTTGCAGCAGAAAAACCTCAAATTGCATTATTGATGAAAACACTAAGCAATGAATATTTCATTTCTATGCAACAGGGTGCTAAAGAAACTGCTAAACAACTAAATGTAGATTTGACAATTCAAGTTGCGGAAAAAGAAGACTCAACTGAACAACTTGTTGGATTAGTTGAAAATATGATCGCAAAAAAAGTAGATGCAATTATTGTTACACCAAATGATTCTATTGCCTTTATCCCTGCTTTCCAAAAGGCCCAAAAAGCAGGGATTCCAATTATTGATTTAGATGTAAGACTTGATGCAGAAGCAGCTAAAAAAGCTGGATTAAATTTTAACTATGTTGGCGTAGATAATTTTAATGGGGGTTATTTAGAAGCTAAAAACCTTGCAGAAGCGATAGGTAAAAAAGGAAATATTGCCATACTTGAGGGGATTCCTGGTGTCGATAATGGAGAACAACGTAAAGCCGGAGCTTTAAAAGCATTCTCTGAATATCCTGATATCAAAATTGTTGCTTCACAATCTGCGAACTGGGAAACAGAACAGGCTTTAAATGTAACCACTAACATCTTAACTGCTAACCCTAACATTCAAGGTATTTTTGCAGCAAATGATAATATGGCAATAGGTGCAGTTACTGCGGTTGAAAATGCAGGATTAGCAGGCAAAGTGCTTATAACTGGCTATGATGGTATTCCTCTCGCTATTGAATACGTTAAACAAGGCAAAATGCAAAATACAATTGATCAATTACCGAAAAAACAAGTTGCTGTCGCAATTGAACATGCAATTAAACAAATTAATAAGCAAGATATCCCCGAGGTTTATTATATTGATCCTGTAGTGGTTGACCAGGCTAAAGCTAAACAAAATTATTAATCCTCAATAAATATATAAAGCTAAAAGCCGGTAATGATTATTTTCTATAATCCTTACCGGCTCTTTTTATTTAAAGGTTAAACAATACAAACTATTAGTAGCTGTAATAAACAAGGTTTTTTGATCTAAACCAAAGGTACAATTAGAAGCGGTTTTATCTAGTAAAATTCTTCCTAAAAAAGTCCCATCAAGTAACAAAACCAGTAGTCCTGTTTCACAGCTACAATAAATCACATTGTTGTGATCAATACAGAATCCATCAGGAATACCTGGCGAAATAGCAGCAATGCTTGTACGGTTATATAACTGATTATCAATAACATCAAACACTACAAGATGGTGTAAGCCTGTTCTTTGAAACTCGACTACTGACATATCTGCTACCACTAGCTTAGTTTCATTTTCACAGAAAGCTAAACCATTTGGTCGCATGACATTAAAAGTTGCGATATGGATATCGTCAGTTATAGGATCATAGCAATATACATAACAGCCAATTATTTCACTAGGCGATTTTTTGCCCTCTGCATCACTTAAAATACCGTAAGGTGGATCTGTAAACCAAATTGTTCCATCAGATTTCACAACTACATCATTAGGTGAATTTAGTCGCTTACCTTCTAATTTATTGACCAACACTCGAATATTACCTGCATGATCCGTTAAGCTAATAGCTCGACGACCGTGTTCACAAGTAATCAAATTACCTGCAGCATCCACAGCATTACCATTGGCAAATTGTGATGGTTGTCGGAATATTTGTGTACCTTGTTCAGCCGTCCAGCGATACATTGTATTGCCTTTGACATCACTAAATATAACAGCTTGCTGTTTTTCTAGCCAAACAGGTCCCTCTGCCCAAATCGCTTTGTCAAACAATTCTTCTAATCTAGCTTCAGTGCCAACTAATTGGTAAAAGCGTGAATCATAAACTTCAATTTTAGCTGATAACATATACTCTCCTTACTAGGAAAGTGCGGTCTTTTTTGACAATTTTTTGCGACCACAATAGTTGATTACTTCACGTTCCAAATCGCCTTATAGGCTTCTTTATAACCATTTTGTGGATCATAAAGGTTCTTATTCCCACCATCAAATGCCACGTTGTCTTTAATCACTAGGTGAGCAGGAGTGACATAACCAGAGGGTTTTTCTCCAGCAAAAGCACGATTAAGTTCATCCACTAATTGCCAACCATGTAAATTCAGGGGTTCCGGTACGGTAGCAAATTGATGATTATTATTCCGAATACGTTGATAGGCAGTAACTGAACCATCTCCTGCAGAAATGTTGTATGGCATTTCTCCTTTGTTTGCAGAACGTAAGGACGGTGTCATAAAATCAAAATAGAGATCGTTAATAGCAAGTGTGTATTGTAAGTTATCACCATATTTTTGTAATAAACTAAAAGTTAGGCTCGGCATACGACTTGAGGTATCTGCAAGCGGCGTATCAATGAACTCTAATACCTGACATTCTTTACATTGTTCAATAATTTCTTTCATCACATTCGCTTTACGTAACGCAATTTCATATAGTGAATCGGTAAGAATAACCACTTTTGCTTTTCCATCTGAGTTTGCTACAGCAAGTTGAGCTGAAAGTTTAGCAATTTGGTCAGAATCAGAGGTGACATTATAGAAAATATTATATTTATTTATTGGCCCCGGTTCCGGTGTAGCATGCCATGCAACCAATGTGATTCCATTTTTAGTTGCCTTACTAAGTGGAATTTTTGCCACATTTGGATTCCACCCACCAATGACAATGGCATCAGGTTTACGAGCAATCGCTTGGTTTAAAGCAGAAAGTTGATTATTGACTGATCCCGCACCATCAAGTACCTCTAATTTCCAATCAACTACACCAGTTGCCTCTTTCATACCATCAATTACACCTAATACACCGCCATTTTTCATATCAGAAGCAATGAAAATAATATTTTTTCCTTGTTGTACTTTTGGACCTGTTGTTGGTCCATCCCAAGTTGTTTTTTGAGCAGTAGCTGTAGCAACTTGTTGTTTTGCTTCAGCGACAAATGGATCATTTGCCATAGTGTTGCCGGCAAAAGAGAGTGCGACTACAGAAGCCACTACACTTAAACTACAATGAAAAAACTGTTTCATAAATTTTCTCCTTTTAGTGGGTAATTAACACAACAACAAATTATTTTGTTGCTGCTTTCTTGTGTACTGCTTTTTGACCTAATAAACGTTTACGTTGTGCATAACCTGCGATAGTGATAGATAATAATAAAGTTGCACCATTAAATAATGGCTCGACCCAAAAGGCACCACCGAATTGTTGAATACCGGAAATACCAATAGCGAGAATAGCAATTCCAACAAGGGTTCCCCAAACATTAATCCGACCCGGTTTAATTGTTGTGCTGCCTAAGAACGCACCTACCAGTGCGGGTAAAAGATAATCCATTCCGACACTTGCTTGCCCAACACCCTGTTGTGCTGCGATGAGAACTCCGGTAAACCCTGTGATTAAACTAGATACAATAAATGGCACAATCGTATATTTCTTAATCGAAATACCATTCAAATAAGCGGCGGTAGGATTTCCTCCTACAGCATACATACAACGTCCTGTTGGGGTGTGTTCAGTCACCAGCCACATGACAATAGCAACGATTAACACATAAAAAGCCGAGATAGGAATACCTAAGATCTCAGTACTGTTAATAGCAATAAAAGCATCAGGTAAATCACCGACAATTTGGCGACCGCCTGAATGCCATAAAGCAATTGCATACAATACCGTTCCCGTTCCCAATGTAGCGACGAAGCTATCAATGTCAGCAAGTGCAACTAAAATCCCATTAAGTAAGCCATAAATTGCTGCCACAATGAGTACTGTGATAGTCGCCATTTGCCATGAAAAACCGAATTGAACTTGTAGTGTAATAGCTAAAATATGCCAAAGAACAATACCAAAGCCTACATTTAAGTCAATTTTGCCTACAATCATGGTCGTCGTCGCTGCGAGTGCCAATAGTGCAATTTTTGATTTACTTTCTAAAATCGCATGTAAGGTTAGCATAGAGGCAAAAGAATCTGTTGTCATAGAGAAAAGTATGATAAGTAAAAAACATAAGCAGAGTAACCCATATCGAGTGATCATTTGAGAAACCCACGCCCAAAACCCATCACGTGCAATAGATACAGCCTGTTCTAAAGCGGTTGATTTAATATTTGTTTGAGCCATGATGCTCTCCTATTGTTTAAGTGCGGTCTAAAAACACAAAAATTAATTTATGGTAGCAGATGCGTCCGAAGCGAGTGCCAGCAAATTCGCAAATGTGACTTGTTCATTGAATAATTCACCCACGATATCGCCTCGGTTGAATACCAAGGCTCGATTACAAAGATGTGCAATTTCTTCAAAATCGTTTGAAATCACAATAATTGCAACACCTTTTTTCAAGGCTTGATTTAATAAGTCATAAATTTCTGCTCGTGCACCAACGTCTACACCCGCAGTTGGATCTTCTAAAATCAGCACAGGTGTATTGAGCTGCATCCAACGTGCAAGCACAATTTTCTGTTGATTACCTCCTGAAAGCGAACTGACCTCAATAAATAAATTTTTCGGCCGAATATCAAAGAGCTGGAATTGATACCAACATTCAGACCTTTCTTTTTTGCTTGCATAATTTTTTAATGGAAAATGACCGTTTAAGATAGGATTGATAAAGAGATTTTCCATGGTTGTCATTGACATGACAAGACCTTCTCGGATACGGTCTCCGGCAACAAGTGCTACGCCTTTATAAATTGCCTCACATGGCGACTCGGCATGATAAGCACATTCATTTAAACTAATGTCTCCACTTTCCAACTTACGTAGTCCAAATAATAATCGTCCTATCTCTTCTTGTCCCGCACCTCGCAATCCTGCTAATGCAATCATTTCGCCCTGATGTAAACTAAAGGAAACAGGACCGGTATCACCAACAACAACTTCGTTAAGCCGTACCACTTCTGGTGTGTTTTTAGGCAATGGTTCACGTTGTTTTTCTCTTGTTTCTTCACCAACAATAGCCTTCACTAGAGCTTTCACATCATAATCTTTAGTCGAACCTTCTGCCACAGAATAACCATCACGCATGACTAAAATGCGATCAGAAAGCCTAATGACCTCATCCAATCGGTGAGTGACATAAATCATACCAACGCCCTGTTTACGTAGGCGATTAAGCACCTTGAATAAATGTTCAACATCACCTGCAGGTAGAGAGGCAGTTGGTTCATCCAACACTAAAATCTCAGCATTGACAGCAATCGCACGAGCAATGGTCAATAACGCTTTTTCTGTACGACTTAAGTCAAAAACTCGAGTTTGAGCAGAAAGGTGAATACCAACAAAATCCAATGCTTCTTGTGCTTGTTGATTAATTTTTTTCCAATCAATCAAGCCGAAACGGCGAGGAAATCCCATTACAAATGCCATATTTTCAGCAATCGTCATCCATTCAACCAGCCCTAAATCTTGATGAATAAAAGCAATAGGTTGTTTATTTTTATTGGTAAGAGATTGTGCCGATTGGATTTTTTGTTGATGAAAATAAATTTCACCTTCATCACGAGAATAGATACCTGCCAGAATTTTAATTAAAGTGGATTTGCCCGCACCATTCTCACCGAGCAATGCAACAATTTCTCCTTGGTGAATATTAAGGCTAACATCATTTACCGCTACCTGATTACCGAATCGTTTGATGATATGCTGTAGCTGAAGAATTGGAACGTCTCCATTTGCCAACATAAGCTCCTCCTTCCGAATAAGGAATAAGTAAAAGTGCGGTCAATTTAATAAAAATTCTGTTTCTTATCATTGAATATACTTATTTTGCTAATGCATCAATTTTTTTAACTAAATCATCACCATTTTTCTCAATGAATGCCTTGCGTACTTCGTTTTCAATGGCTGCCCTAAACGGTCCGGTATCAACACGCTCAATAATTTCAACGCCCGCTTTTTGCATTTTTTCAATAATGCTTTTTTCATTTCTAAGGTTAAGCTGGCGTTGATAAGCACCTGCTTCTTGTGCAGCTTCGACTAATGCTGTTTGCAATGCCGGAGACAGGGCATCGAATTTGGCTTTGTTCATAACAACAATCAATGGCGTATAACCATGGTTAGTTAAGCTTAAGTATTTTTGCACCTCATATAATTTGGCTGACCAAACGATACCAACAGGATGTTCTTGAGCATCTACCGCACGTGTTTCAAGTGCGGTATAAAGTTCGGATAATGGCATTGGAACTGGATTTGCCCCTAAGATTGAAAATGCTTGAATATACATTGGATTTTGGTTAGTCCGCACTTTTAACCCTTTAATATCATCAGGGGATTTTACAGGATGTTTTGAGTTAGTAAAAGATCGAAATCCTACTTCCCAAAAAGCTAAACCTTTTAATCCTTTGGCTTCTAATTCTTTTAATAAACTTTGACCAATTTCACTATCCAATACGGCATATACATGCTCGCGGTTTTGGAAAATGAATGGAATATCAATCACATTTAATTTTGGTACTAATCCAGAAAAATTTGGAGAACCTGACATTTCCAAGTCAATCGTTCCACCACGTACAGCACTGATCATAGTTTGTGCGTTACCTAACGTACTGTCTGGAAAAAGTGTTAACTTAATTTCTCCTTTTGTTTTTTCCTTTAAAAGGTCATTAAATTTCTTCGCTGCTTCATGTTGTGTATCACCACGAGGAGCTTCATAACCAAAACGTAATGTCGTTGCAGCATTGGTATTACCTGAGAATAGAGCTATGCTAGCGATTAACACAGAAAGCGTTTTAAAATTTAATAGTGTCATAATGTTCTCCTATGAAGATTTAAAGTTGTAACCAATTAAGTGGCATTAAAATTAAAGCAGGGAAGAAAATAAAGATAAAGAGCAACACAATCATCATCAATAAATAAGGAAGTATGCCCTTTGTCACTTGATCAAATGGCAATTTAGATACACCTGTAATGACATTAAGGACATTACCTACCGGTGGCGTAATTAAACCAATTGAAGTATTCAAAATAAAGAGCACACCAAAATAGATAGGGTTAATTCCTGCTTCCTCAACCAATGGCATTAATACCGGTGTGAGAATTAATACAGTAGGCGTAAGATCCATCACCATACCAATCAAAAAAACAAATAGCATTACGACAATAAGTAATAAAGTTGGTGTATCAATTAGTGGCTCTAACAATGCTGTCATCATATGTGGTAATTCAGCAATCGTGATTAACCAACCTGTAACTTGAGCAGCAGCAACGAGAAACATAACTACCGCAGTTGTTTTTGCCGCTGCGAGAAAAACTTGATAAAGTTGCTTGATTTTCAATTCCTTATATACAAAGAGTGCGACAAATAATGCATAAAATGCTGCAACAGCACCTGCTTCTGTTGGGGTAAAAATACCAGAACGGAAACCACCAATAATGATTACAGGTAACATTAATGCCCAAATACTATTTTTAAAGGAAGCACAAAGTTCTTCTTTTCTTGCCTTGGAAAAAGTCATTAAGCGAAGGTGCTTTGCTTGCCACCACCATAGGGCAGCTAAACAAATTCCCATTAGGATTCCCGGTACAATTCCCGCTAGAAACAGCTTAGTAATAGACACACCACTAGAGACTCCAAAGATAATAAACGGAATAGAAGGCGGGATAATAGGTGCAATAATACCAGCCGTACCAATCAAACCAGCCGAACGATCCAGCGGATAACCTGTTGTTTTCATCATAGGTAATAGCATCGCTGCCACCGCAGCGGTATCCGCAACAGCCGAACCTGACAAACTCGCCATAATCATCGCTGCAAGAATTGCAACAAAACCTAATCCTCCACATTTATGTCCTACTAATTTCATCGGCAAATCAATAATCCGTTTTGATAATCCCCCTTCATTCATAATTTCACCAGCTAAGATAAAGAATGGAATTGCCATTAAAGAAAAACTATCTGCACCACTCACGATTTGTTGTGCCAAAATTTGTGCATCAAATAAGTCTAAATACAACATTAATGCTATACCGCACAATAACAGAGAAAAGGCGACAGGAATACCTAATAAAATACCTCCTAATAAAGTGGAAAGAAAGATAATAACCGTCATTTGTTTTCTCCTTTTATCAAAGCACCAGCATTAGAAAAAAGTCGAATGATAAGTAGTATGGCAATAACTAAGCCTGTAATAAAACTAGCTAAATAAGTAATACCTGTTGGGATACCAGAAATAGGTGCCATATTAGTTAGATTAAGCTGAAATTGTATCCAGCCACCTGTAATTAAAAGATAACAGCAAAACAACATTAGGCTGTCCGTTAATAAGCGTAGAAAATTTCGCTGATGCTGAGATAAACGCTCGATAAAAATCGTAACATTAACATGACGATTTTCGTTAAAGGCTAAGATAGCACCAAGAAATGCCAACCAAACAAATAAGTAGCGTGAAACTTCTTCTGTAATATTGATACTGCTATTAAAGCCATAGCGTAGTACGACATTAAGGAATACCAAGCAAGACATCGTTGCTAAAATAATAACAACCAATGCTTCTAATAGTTTAGTTACGGTTAAACTAATCGATCTCATCATGCTACCTCTAATTCACATTTACCGTAATTTTAATAACAACTTTACGGGTTTAGTTGATTATTGATCAAAACAATGACCAGAGAACAAGTATTCCTTATAGGTTATAGGGATTTAATTTTTTCCCAAACAGAATCATCGACCGGAATACCATGAATTTTATTTTCAGCACGAACTGCCGCAAATTTATGACCCGGTAGGCGTATTGCAACATCAGCATCTACTCGTTCAGCTGTTTTCACATAGTCCATGATTTTATTAAGTTTCTCATCTTTTGTTTTACCATCAATTAAACGATCTACTTCAATAGCAATGAAGATTTGTGAAACACAATATTCATCATCTTTTTCTTCGGTAACTTCTGCAACAGATAAACCATTAGATAGTATGGTTGCAATCATATCTAGAACAATAGATAAACCTGATCCTTTCCAAAATCCCATAGGTAATAAGCGACGATTTTTTTCAACAGTACCGGGATCACGAGTTAAATTACCTTCATCATCAAATCCGGCATCAACAAATGTTTGTTGACCCGCTAAACGATGAACTTCTAACATACCGTAAGAATACATAGAACAAGACATATCAACCATTGTTATAGGGTTGGTCGGTACAGCAATAATCAATGGATTAGTACCAATACGACATTCTTTTGCTCCCCATGGCGGCATGACTGCAATTGAATTAGTCCAGCAAATTCCTATATAACCTTTTTCAGCTGCTTGCCAACCGTAGTCACCGCCTCGCATCCAATGGTTTGCATTTTTAAGAGCTACAACGCCAATGCCAAATTGATCCGCAATTTCCATGGCTCGATCCATCATTTTTTTTGCCGTGATATTACCAATCGCTTGATGAGCATCCCATTGTTCAATCGCACCTAAAGAAAGAACTTTAGTCGGAATCGCTTCCGGTACAATATCTCCTTTTTCCAGTTGAGAAATAAAACGAGGAAACCGGTTCACCCCATGAGAATATACTCCTGACTCAGTTGTATCTGCAAATATAGTCGCACATTCTTCAGCAATGTCTTCACGAACATTTCTTGCAAGTAATATACGTTTAAATTCTTGTTTGAGTATTTCGTAGCTGACTTTCATGTTTTAACCTCATTACGCCAATCTTTATTTCATATATTGAAACGATATTTTAAAAAATTATAGTCTGAATAAAATTTGTATGCAAATGAAAATAAGAAATAAAAGTTTTTATAAATCATATAGATATAAATTTTTTTATTTTTTGTGATCAAGATCTCATTTTTATTTTATCGATATATCACTAAAATAAAACTAACCAAAAAAGCTATTTAGGAATAAAAAATGAAAGAAGAGAATAAAAATAAACAAGCTAGCAGCAACCAAAGTTTAATTAAGGGTTTATTACTAATTGATATTTTGAGCAATTTCCCTAATGGTTGTCCATTAGCTAAACTAGCTGAATTATCTAATCTAAATAAAAGTACAACATATCGTATGCTACAAACACTACAAACCTGTGGTTATGTCAAACCTACCAATACAATTGGTACATATCGTTTAACAATGAAGTGTTTAACGATTGGGCAAAAAACCTTGAGTTCACTTAATATATTAAATATTACATCCCCTTACTTAGAGCAACTTAATTTGAATACAGGTGAAACAGTCAATTTATCTATGCGTGATCATCATCATGCTGTAATGATTTATAAACTTGAACCAACAACAGGTATGATGCGTACACGAGCGTATATTGGTCAGCGTTTAGAACTTTATTGTTCAGCTATGGGAAAAATTTTTATGGCATACGAAAAAAGACACATTCTAGATGATTATTGGGAGAAAAATCAAACGAATATTACAAAATTAACAGCTAATACAATTGTAACACTGAGTGCTATGGAGCTGGAGTTAAATAAGATTCGAGAATTAGGGTATGCCGTAGATAATGAAGAAAATGAAACAGGCGTAACTTGTTTAGCTTGCCCGATATTTGACATCAATAGCAATGTAATCTACTCCGTATCAATTTCTCTATCAACTGCACGTTTAAACCAAATCGGCAAAGATATATTGCTCATGCATCTCAAACAAACAGCACAATCCATTTCAAAAGAGCTGGGGGCGTAAATTCGCCCCCCAAAAGCCTTTAACTCTTAAAAGTTAAAAGCCTTGCTATGATACTTTCAGCTGAAACCTTTATTTATAGTCGACCAATCAAAAATGCTTTCTAACGCCTTTTTGACAGCTAAGTGAAGAAAATTTTAATACTTTTCCATATAAACTAACAAACTACCATCATAAATCTTTTGTTTAATAGCAGCAGCAATAACTTCATGACTATTCCATTCATACTGGCTCGTCATTACTTCACATATTTTTGAATTATGCAAATAATGTGCTAAACGCTGATTTATTTGATTAAGGAAAACATGTTTGACGGATAGCAAACGAGAAGTAAACATAATTTTCTCAGGTGAAAAAAGATTAACTAAATTGGATAAGATGTATGCAATAATATCGGCTATGTTAGCTAAAATTTCTAATGCTAAAGGATCTTGAAGCTGTGCTTTTTTACATAAAAAATTGATCTTTTCTGTCGTGTTAATTAAATTATTATTTGGATAATACAGATCTATAAATTGACAAAATGCTTTATAAGTCAATTGATTATGTATTTGATATCGCTCAAGTTCAGATAAATGTTGATTGATCTTATCTTGCATTGGGTAAAGGCGAGGAACAATTAATTTGTCAATATTCATACAAGCGTTATGGTTACTTTGTAGAATAACCCCTTTTGATAAAACACTCAAATTAATGACTTCATCAATTTGTAAGAAAATCACATCATCGTATCCTATCACGCTTCCTAATGTGCTTTCCGCCAATAACCAAGTTTCAAAATATTCCGTTACAATAATCGGTATATCAAAATAGCCTGCAAATAAAGATGTTAGATCCACATTTAATTCGATCTCCCCCAAACGTTGCAGAAAACCAGACAAATGGTGTAGTTTACCCGCCACTGCAATAGAAAAAGTAATCGGACGACTCAATTTAGTCCCAACTTTTGATAAAAAATCTTCAAAATAGCAAGGCAACATTTGTTCTAATGAAGATAAATCAGAAAGATCAAGAGGATAAACTTCTTGGGCTATTGTTGTGCCATCCAGCTCACATAGCAAAATATCAAAATGATCGTATGTCAGTGTTGCACAAAGAGATTGCCAGTAAAATGGTGAGACACATAATCCAACTGCCGGACGACCACGATTTTCCGTATTTTGTACCGCTCTTTCAATCACCAATTTTTTTTCTATAAGTTCTCTAGTTAAGGAGGTGATAGTTGCAGGAGCCAGTTGAGATAACTTGGATAAATCAATACGTGAAATTTCTTCAAATTGTTCAATTAAGCGATAAATTTTGCCTAGCTGCTTCATTCTCAGAGGTAATTTATCCTCTTTTCTCACTTTTGCCATATTTTCTACCTGTTCTACCTGATTATTTTAATTCATAAAATTGTTCATTTATACCAAGAAATTTTCCTAATAAACAAGGGACTTATATAAATTATGTGTGCTATCTCACAAAAACAAAAAGTTCCGATACATTTTGGTAATTTTAATGAGTTACGGTAAAATGACTAAGTTTTACAATTATAAAAACTGATTTGAGGTTTATATGACAAAAATTGCATCTGTGGCTAATATTCTAAAAGGAAAAATCACGGTCGGTGAAACTGTAACAGTACGTGGTTGGATTCGCACTCGCCGGGATTCTAAAGCAGGACTATCTTTCTTAGCTATTTACGATGGTTCTTGCTTTGATCCTATCCAAGCTATTGTAAATAATGATATTGAAAACTATGAAACGGAAATTTTACGTTTAACTACCGGTTGTTCCGTTGTTGTCACTGGAAAAATTGTCGAGTCTCCTGCTGAAGGACAAGCTGTTGAATTACAAGCCGATAAAATTGAAGTTTCCGGTTGGGTTGATGATCCTGAAACTTATCCAATGTCTGCAAAACGCCATAGTATCGAATATTTACGTGAAGTGGCACACTTGCGTCCACGCACTAATATCATTGGTGCAGTAGCTCGTGTTCGTCATTGCTTAGCTCAAGCTATTCATCGTTTTTTCCATGAACAAGGTTTCTACTGGGTAGCAACACCCTTGATCACAGCTTCTGATACTGAAGGTGCCGGTGAGATGTTCCGTGTATCAACTTTGGACCTAGAAAATCTGCCTCGCACAGATAAAGGTGCGGTTGATTTTAGCCAAGATTTTTTTGGTAAAGAGTCTTTTCTAACGGTATCGGGTCAATTAAATGGTGAAAGTTATGCTTGTGCATTAAGCAAAATCTATACTTTTGGTCCGACATTCCGTGCAGAAAATTCAAATACAACGCGTCATTTAGCTGAATTTTGGATGGTTGAACCTGAAATTGCTTTTGCAACTTTAGCTGACAATGCAAAATTAGCAGAAGATATGCTGAAATATGTTTTCCGTGCAGTATTAAATGAACGTGAAGATGACTTAAAATTCTTTGAAAAGCATGTTGATAAAAATGTGATTACTCGCTTAAAAGATTTCATCAATTCAGACTTTGCTCAAATAGACTATACTGATGCGATTGATATTCTGTTAAAATCCGGCAAAGCGTTTGAATTTCCTGTATCTTGGGGAATTGATTTATCTTCTGAGCATGAGCGTTATTTAGCCGAAGAATACTTCAAATCGCCGGTTGTAGTTAAAAACTATCCTAAAGATATAAAAGCTTTCTATATGCGTTTGAATGATGATGGTAAAACAGTCGCTGCAATGGATGTTCTGGCCCCCGGAATTGGTGAAATTATCGGCGGTTCTCAACGCGAAGAACGTTTAGAAGTGCTTGACAAACGCATAGCAGAAATGGGACTAAAAGCTGAAGATTATTGGTGGTATCGTGATTTACGCCGTTATGGAACGGTTCCACATGCAGGTTTTGGATTAGGTTTTGAGCGTTTAATTGTTTATGTTACAGGCGTGCAAAATATTCGTGACGTAATCCCATTCCCTCGCACACCTCGTAATGCAAATTTCTAAATACAAGAATTGATTAAATTACTTTTCATAAAAAAACCGCACTTTAAGTGCGGTTCAAAAAATTGCTTTAGTTTATTTCACAATACGCAAATGTGATGTTCCTTTCTGGGTTTTTGTTTCAGTCTTTTTCACTTTCTTTTGATCAACTGCTTCAGCAAAACCTAAAGGCTGTTCATCAACACTGTCAATATTTAATTCATCATAAAATGCTTCCGGTTCAAACATGACTCCATCGCCATTTTCTCGTGCATAAACAGCTAATGCCGCTCCCATAGGAATATAAATATCTCTAGATACCCCCTGAAAACGAGCACTAAACTGAATCGCCTCATTATTCAGCAATAAATTACCTGTCGCATTTGCAGATAAATTCAAAACAATTTGACCATCTTTGACATACTCAACAGGAACCTTTACGCCTGAATAAGTTGCATTTACAACAAGATAAGGAGTTAAGTCGTTATCAATCAACCAATCATAATAGGCTCTTAATAAATAGGGACGTTTAGGTAAAAATTTATACGACATATTAATCCTATTTATCCTCCATTAAATTTTTAGGTGTCATTTCACCAACAGATTGTAAAAATGAATCACGTTGAAACACTCGCTCCATATAAGATTTTATCGCTTTACTGCCTGTGCCTGTAAATACAACACCAAGTTGCTGCATTCGCCATAATAACGGCGCAATATAGCAATCAACTAAACTGAATTCTTCGCTCATAAAATAAAGTGACTGGCCAAATACAGGTGCTATTGCCAAGATTTCTTCTTTTAATTGTTTCAATGCAATAGCTCTTTCACTCTCTGAACCTTTTTCTGCTTTTTCTAATACAGGATACCAATCTTGTTCAATACGTAACATTAATAAACGGCTTTTACCACGAGAAACCGGATAAACCGGCATCAATGGAGGGTGCGGAAAACGCTCATCTAAATATTCCATAATGATACGAGAGTTGAATAAAACTAAATCACGATCCACCAAAGTAGGAATTGTGCCATAGGGATTTAATTCCATTAAATCTTCTGATATAGATTCAGAATCAACTATTTCTGTTGCATAAGCAACACCTTTTTCAGCTAAAACAATACGAACCTGATGGCAATAAATATCAACCTTATCTAAAAAAAGAGTCATTATTGAACGTTTATTCGCAGCACTTGTCATCTTTTCCTCCGACGACTTGAAAATTAATAAAGACTTTTCATTTTACCATAAATGAAAAGGCAATGCATAAGCCTCCATCATAATTTACTGACAAAATAAGAAAAAAAAATTGCAAGCCATTTGGCTTGCAATTTTGTATATAAAATTAACGTTTTGAGTATTGTGGACGGCGACGTGCTTTGTGTAAGCCGATTTTCTTACGTTCAACACGGCGAGCATCACGAGTAACAAAACCAGCTGCACGTAATGCAGGACGTAGTGTTTCATCATACTCAATTAATGCACGAGTTATACCATGGCGGATTGCACCCGCTTGACCGGAAATACCACCACCTTTAACTGTGACGTATAAATCTAATTTATCAGTTAATTCAACCAATTCTAACGGTTGGCGTACGATCATACGAGATGTTTCACGACCGAAATATACGTCCAACTCACGTTGGTTGATAACAATTTTACCACTGCCCGGTTTGATAAATACACGAGCTGAAGAGCTTTTGCGGCGACCTGTGCCGTAGTTTTGATTCTCTGCCATTTTCCTAACCTCGTGATTAAATATCTAGAACTTGTGGTTGTTGTGCTGCATGGTTATGTTCTGAACCTGCATACACTTTTAATTTACGGAACATTGCTCGACCTAACGGACCCTTTGGCAACATACCCTTAACTGCAATTTCAATCACTGCTTCCGGACGGCGTGCAATCATTTCTTTGAAAGTCGCTTGTTTAATACCACCTACATAGCCAGTATGCCAGTAGTAAAGTTTATCAGTTTCTTTATTACCTGTTACTGCAACTTTTTCTGCATTGATAACAACGATATAATCACCCGTATCAACATGCGGAGTATACTCAGCTTTATGTTTACCACGAAGGCGACGAGCTAACTCAGTCGCTAAGCGACCTAAAGTTTTACCTGTCGCATCCACTACATACCAGTCACGTTTAACCGTTTCCGGTTTTGCTACAAAAGTTTTCATTAATTAATTACCAATAAAATAATATTAATACCCAGTGCTTATTAAACTTAAGCACAACCATCAATCTTAATCTCCACCCCTTCGAGTGTGATCTTGATAAAATAATGTGCGGTGGGAAATCCAACACATTCACAGGGTCCGGCGATTATACAAGAGATTTTTATAAAAGCCAATTTTTTTAAACATTTCATTAGGATATTTTAACTAAATATGCATTTGGTAATACCGTTAAACTTTTGTCAACCGTATTTATGTTGTTCGCTATATGTTATTCAATACCCGTTATGACACTAAAATACCGCATTTCTTTTGGTTTTAGCATAATTAATGAGCCATTATTTTGAGCTGCCAAAAATCCTTCCGGACGACAGGTTGCTGGTAAGACAAAAGCACCCACTTGCTGATCGGCATTATATAAAATCCAGCGTGTTGCATAATTGAATTGTGCTGACGAGAATTTTACCAAATAATTATGACCTTTCGGGGAGTGCATACGATATTCAAGTTGTGACTGATATTGTTGCAAATTATCCATAAAAAACACTATCTCCGGATTATACATTTCATCATTTTCCAACGATGACAGTGTATAATTCCCTTTCTTAATCTCCTCATTAAACGATAGCCATTGCGGTGTCGGTTTCACATGAGCCGGAATAGTTTGGCGTAATTGCACCGCACTTTCAGGGATATTTTGGCTGAATGTTGCACCATGTTCATAGCAATAATTCATATGACACATATACTGTAACGGCATATCAACACTGGCAAGGTTTGTCACTGCCATATTGATATTAAATAATGTACTGTCAGCAGATAATATCACCTCCGGTCTAGCTGAATAATGCTCACCGAAACCTTTCACATATTCAACTTCACCACCAATCCCTAATTTGTCATCTTCAATAATCAACCAAGCCTTATCCATTACGGCACAAGGCATTTCACCATGCAAAGGATGCTCGTCTTTTGGACTTGGGCAACCATTACGAATTAAGCCTGAATGGAAAGCAAAACACCCGTAGGTATCAATAATAGTTGTTCCCCGCTTAGGTTCGTTGAACATATTTTTCATTGTGAGAGTTTGTCCGTTAAATTGAACGTCCCAAATGATTTGCCCATAAAAAGGTAAAACAATTAGAAAACCTTTACTATTGATCAGTTTGACCGCCTCAATACCGGATTGATATTGAAATGCGACCGCACTTAGCTTTTCATTTTTAAAAATAAGTTGTTCTTTATCTGTAAATTGTGATTTAGATAAATAAAGGTAGCTTTTCATACTATTTCTCCTTGTTTTCTTTTAATTTTCCATAAAAATAATAGCCAACATAAGCAAAACAGAATAAAGGTACAATAAATGCAAGTTGAAGAGATCCTAATGTATCTGAGACATAACCGTGAATTGCGGGAACAACAGCTGCACCGATAATAGACATGACGACAACAGCCCCACCCACTTCTCTATGCTCTTGATTAACAGTATCCAGTACGGAAGCATAGATTGTTGCCCAGCAAGGACCAAACAACAAACTGGCGAAAATAGCCGCATAAACAGCAGAAAAATCATGAACAAAAGAGGTATAAGCTAGAGTGATCACACCTAAAATGGAATACCAAAGTAAAACGAGATCTGACTTAAATTTAGTCATTAAGAAATTAGCGACAAATTTGCCAATAAAGAATCCAATAAAGCTATAAACCATAAAATTTGAGGCTTCACGTTCATTCATATCACTTAAATTGAGTGCCAAACGAATAGTAAATGACCATACGGCAACTTGCATACCAACGTAGAGAAATTGAGCAACAATTCCCTTTTTAAATTTTGTATTACTTGCTAGATATTTTAGCGTATCGGTAAATTTCACTTCTGATTTACCTGTTTGTGTAACTGCTTTACATTTAGGAAAAGAGGTAATTACGAATAAAAAAGTAACCGCAATCAATATGAAGATTAAGTATTTATATGGCGATAACGTATGTTCTAACATTGATAATTTAAATGAATGCAACTGTTCCGGTGTCATTCCTACCATTCGTTCTTCAAGACTGGCACCTTCTTGGAAGATGAGGTATTTACCTAATAAAATACCTGAAATAGCACCAACTGGATAGAAAGTCTGGCTTATATTTAATCTCAATGTTGCATGATCTTTATGTCCAATCATTGAACTATAAGTATTCGCAGAGGTTTCCAAGAAACTTAACCCAATCGCAATAGAGAAAATAGCCACTAAAAACATTGTGTATGTTGCCATATGCGAGGCTGGATAGAACAGTGAACAACCACCGATATATAGCATTAAGCCAATTAAAATAGCAATTTTATAGCTGGTTTTTTTGATCACCAATGATGCAGGTATCGCAATTAAAAAATATCCTCCATAAAATGCACTTTGTACTAAAGCACTGGCAAAATCACTCAGCGTAAATACACTTTTAAACTGAGTGATTAAAATATCATTTAAGCTGGCTGCTGCTCCCCAAAGTGGGAATAAACAAGAAAGCAAAATAAATTGGAAAATAGGTGTTTTATTGAGATAACCATCGGGCATTTGTTGAATATTTTTCATACCATACTCCTTATTTTAACGATTGTAGAAATTGTTCGAATTGTGCTTTATCCGGATAAGAAGATTGCGTACCTTGTCCGGTTACACTATAGGCTGAATAGGCTGATGCCATTTGCATTGCTTGTTTGACATCATTAGTTTGTATATAAAAATGTGCAAAACAACCAATGAAAGCATCTCCAGCACCACTAGTATCAATAGCATTAACTTTGTGCGAGGAGACATGTGTTACCTGATCCCGATGAAACCAAACCGATCCTTTTTCGCCTAAAGTCACAATCAGATTTTTTAATCCTTTCAAAAATAAGCTATTAGCTGCTGCTTGAATCTGTTCCATATTGTCAACTGGCATACCGGTTAGAATTTCCAATTCAGTTTCATTCGGCATAAAGAAATCACATTTACAAGCATAACTAATGTCTAATTCCTTACTTGCAGGAGCAGGATTAAGAATGACTGGAATTTGATGTTTATTGGCAAAATCAATTGCGTAATAAACTGTTTCTAAAGGAATTTCCAGTTGTAAAATAAGCAGCTTGCAGTTTTTCAACTGAACTTCAGCATGATCAATATCTGCCGGTTTCAAGTAAGAATTCGCACCTTTAATAATTAAAATGCGATTTTGTGAAGAACGATCAACAAAAATAGGGGCTACACCACTCGATACACCCACCACTTTTTCGACAAAATCGGTATTCACACCATATTGCTTGAAATTATTAATAGTATTATCTGCAAATACATCATCACCAACCTTAGTCATCATCATTACTGATGCACCTAATTTAGCGGCTGCAATAGCTTGATTTGCTCCCTTTCCGCCACAACCCATTTTAAAATCATGAGCTTCTAGCGTTTCACCCATTTTCGGCATATCATTAATATAGCTAATTAAATCCACCATATTTGAGCCAATGACTGCAATATCCATAATGTTTTTCTCCGTAATAAATGTTATAATTCTCACAAAATTTATTTTATTCAGTATATAAAATTAAAAATGTTAAAAAAGTGATTAAAGTCACAGTTTTTAATTTTTTTTGCAGTATCATATAAAAAAGTGAAAATAATCACATAAACCTAAAATAAGGAGGATATTTATGCAATCTTATGACATTGCTCAATTCATTGACCATACAGCATTAACTGCGGAGAAAACAGAACAGGATATACTGGATCTTTGTAACGAAGCGATTGAACATAATTTTTTTTCTGTTTGTATTAATTCAGGTTATATTCCGCTAGCAAGACAAAAATTACAAAATACAAATGTTAAAATATGCACAGTAGTTGGATTTCCATTAGGTGCTAATTTATCTACTGTAAAAGCTTTTGAAGCTAAAGAAGCAATAAAAGCCGGTGCAACGGAAATAGACATGGTGATTAACATTGGTTGGATTAAATCAAATCAGTGGGAATCCGTAAAAGCAGACATTCAAGCGGTTTTAGCTGCTTGTGAAGGTGCTTTACTTAAAGTTATTTTGGAAACTTGCTTGTTAACCAAAGAGGAAATTATCACTGCTTGTAAAATTTGTCGTGAACTGGGGGTCGGATTTGTTAAAACATCAACCGGTTTCAATAAAGGCGGTGCAACGGTTGAAAATATCGCACTAATGCGTCAAGTGGTTGGAGAAAATATCGGTGTCAAAGCTTCAGGTGGTGTGCGTGATACTAAAATCGCAATTGAAATGATTAAAAATGGTGCGACAAGAATTGGATCAAGTTCAGGGATTGCTATTATTAACGGTTTAACAGACAATAACGCTATTTATTAACCGTTTTAATTAATAGAGCCTGTTATGGATAAGAAAATACAATCACGCATTCAAAAATTAGACTTTTTGCTCAAACAAATGGATAAAATTCACTTGCGTGATGCTGCCACTATTTTAAATGTATCGGAAATGACAATTCGCCGTGATTTGGCTTCAGATACAGGCTCAGTTGTTTTACTTGGTGGCTATATTGTCAAAAATCCACAAAAAAACACCGATAACAGCTACCAAATTTTTGAGCAAGAAACAAAGCATATTGCCGAAAAAATGGAAGTGGGTCGCATTGCGGCTAATTTCATTAAAGACGGCGATGTGTGTTTTTTTGACTGTGGTTCAACAATTCCTTTCGTCGCCTCACAAATCGATCCTGCCATTAAATTCACCGCACTTTGCTGTTCAATTAATACCTTTATGGTGCTACAGGATAAACCTCATTGTGAAGTCATTTTGTGCGGTGGAAATTATTCAAAGAATAACTCTTTTTTAATTCCTATTCAGCTAACTAATGAACTGGATGCAATTTGCACAACAAAAGCGTTCATCTCAGCTGCAGGGATTGATGTAAATAAAGGCGTAACTTGCTTTAATTTTGATGAAGTAAAAACAAAACAAAAAGCAATGGAGAAAACCGAGCAAGCTATTTTGGTAATTGATTCATCAAAAATAAATCAAGTTCAAAAAGCTTATATTGATAAGATAGATAAATTTGACATAATCGTATGTGATCAGGAACTACCAAGCCATTTTTTAAAGTAAATATACCTTCAAAAAGGCATCTAAATTAAACTCAATTTCCTCTCTGACACATGAATAAAAACATGATAAAATTTGCAGAAAATGCGGAAAAAAAGACCGCACTTTTCTGCTTACAAGATAAGGAAAACTTATGTTAAAACTTTCTAAAATGACGTTTGGAATAGTGGTGTCTAATATATTAATCGGTTGTGCAAATATTGATGATAGTTACCATGCAACATTACAAGATTTTCAGCAATATGAAGCATTGACTCAACAATATAACATTCAGGAAAATTGGTGGACACAATATAATGACGAGCCGCTTAACCAACTGGTGAAACAAGCTTTGGAAAATAATAAAGATCTTGCCAAAGCCACTATTGCAGTAAACACGGCTCTGTACAATGCCAATTTGGTTGCGGCGGATTTAGTACCAAATTTCACACGCCAAACAGGTGTTAATTCTTCAGCCGCCAAAAATATTAACACAGGGAGCAACTCTAAAATTACTCACGGCGGTTCACTCAATATTAGCTACACCCTAGATTTATGGCAACGTTTAGCCGATAAAACCTCTGCTGCAAAATGGACACATTCCGCTACGCAACAAGATTTACAAGCAACAAAACTCTCTCTGATCAACTCAGTTGTCACAACTTACTATCAACTTGCCTATTTAAATGATGCCATTGCAGTAACAAACCAAACGATTAATTATTACTCAAAAATTAGTCGAATTATGCAAAATAAATTCAACCAAGGTATGGCAGATCGGGCAAGTACAGATCAATCACAACAATCAATTCTTAAGGCTCGTAATAATCTGATTAATTATCAAACACAAAAAAAACGTGCCGAAACTACCCTGCGTAATTTGCTTAACTTAAAACCGAATGAAGATTTAAACATCAAAACACCACATATCTTGGAAGTCAAAAGTGCGGAGGTAAATTTAGATATTCCATTATCAACCATTGCCAATCGTCCGGATATTAAAGGCTCTTTATATCGCCTCAATAGTGCATTTAAAAATGCGAAAGCAATGCAAAAAAGTTGGTTTCCATCAATCACACTGGGAGCAGGATTATCATCAAGCGGTAATAAAATTGACAATGCTTTCAACATACCGATTGCGACAGGAACGGTAGGCATAAACTTACCTTTCTTAAATTGGAATACAGTAAAATGGAATGTTAAAATTTCTGAGGCAGCTTATGAAAATGCAAAACTGAGTTTTGAACAAAACATCACCAAGGCTCTAAATGAAATAGACAACCTCTATTTCTCTTATACCCAAGCAAAAGAAAATGTTGCAAATTTACAAGAGACTTACCGTTACAACAAACGTATTACGCAATATTACAAAAACCGCTATGATGCCGGTATCGCAGAATTAATAGAATGGCTTAATGCAGCTAATATAGAAAATACCTCTCAATTAGCTATTCTGAATGCGAAATACAGTTTAATTCAAAGTCAAAATGCGATTTACAGTGCGATGGGCGGATATTATTCTACTAATTCCTCCCGCTAAATTAAGAGACTAGCATTCCTCTTTTTTACGCAAAATACTTTCAATGAACTTTCAGAACTACTCTCCAATGAATATCATTGGAGTTCAACCAAATGAAAGAGAAGGTAAAAAAATCTTAATGGATTAAACGTTACTTATAAGCCACAAGCCAAAACTATCATCATAGCTTCTCGCTTTCTATATAACCCGAAATTTCCCAATCCAACCCGCACTTTTTGTTAAAAAGTGCGGGCTTTTTTTACTTGTACTTCTCACTTTTTAAACTCTTGTCTTCATTTTTTACTTTTTTTTATCTTTTTTCACATTTTTTCATTTTTTTATTGACAGTACCCCCCCCCCGCTTAAAATTTCGCCCGCTTTGGTAGGTCCCCTACCTCTTTTTAAGGCGTGTCATAAATTATCGCCTCTTAGTGCGGTTAGCTTTTTTATGATTTTTCTATGTTAACTCTTTTTTTAAGGATTTCTTTTAAGTGAAAATTTTTTATTTATCTTTAACTGCGGTAGTTGTTTTAACTGCTCATTCGGCTATGGCTCAAGCTCAAGCTCAACAATCAAGTAATGGTAATAATCATATTAAGATTGAAAACGGTGGGGTTTATATTGGTGAAAATACTGGCTATCCTCAAAAAAATTCTCTTAAGGGTGAAAGCAAAGCCGTTGCCATTGGAAAAGGCTCAAAAGTCGGCGAGTCCGCTGTTGCTGTAGGTTATGAGGCAGATGCAGGAAAAGAAGGGGCTACTGCGGTTGGTCGTGGAACTAAAACTCAATCTTATGCCGTAGCAATGGGCTTCCAAGCAAATGCAGGTGTACAGGCGGTTTCTATAGGTAAAGATTCTAAAGCGACTGGAAATTTTGCAGTGGCGTTAGGTGATGAAGCGAATGCGAAAGGAGAATCATCTTTTGCTATCGGTAGAAATAGTTATGCTAATAGTTGGGCTAATGCATTTGGGGCAGCTGCTAAAGCCACAGGTCAAATTTCTACCGCACTTGGTTGGAGTGCACAAGCAAGTGGTGAACGTGCTCAAGCTATTGGTCCTGAAGCAAAAGCATCCGGTAAGCGTGCATTGAGCTTTGGTAGTGGTACAAATACAACTGCTGAGAATGGTGTATCGATAGGATCTCAAACTAACAATTATGCTATGGGAGCTGTTTCCATGGGGCATAATAACATCATACAAGCAAGTTCTAAAAACGCCGTTGTTATAGGTAATAATATTCATAATACCGCTAATAACTCCGTCTTCCTCGGTGATTCTTCTGCTTATGTAGAAAAAGGCGAAACAACGGGCGGTATCGGTAAAGTCAACGGCAATTACGCCGGCGTTGATGCAAAAGGCGTCGTTTCCGTGGGCAGCAAAGGCAATGAACGCCGTATTCAAAATGTTGCCGCCGGTTTGCTTTCTCATCGCTCAACTGACGCAGTAAACGGTAGTCAATTACACGCAACTAACCAACGTGTTGAAGAGGTCAATAAAGACGCTAAAGCCGGTATCGCCGCCGCGATGGCTTTTAAAGATGTGCCTTTCGTCCCGGGTAAATGGTCTTATGCCGCCGGTGCCGCTCGTTATAGCAGCGAAAGTGCGGTCTCTTTAAACCTCGGTAGAACTTCCAATGATGGTAAATGGGCTGTCTCCGGCGGTATGTCCTCCGACAGCCGTGGTCGAATAGGTTTCCGTGTCGGCGTCAGCGGCGTGTTTAACTAATTTATTTATCTAACCTAGCGATAACCTTTGAATTGCTAGGTTTTTTGTTTTATTCAAACACAAAAAAAGTGCCTCAAAAGAGGCACTACTCGGAAAGCAAAATATGTTGGCTACTTTTTTATAGCACTTTTTATAAGGTGCAATGTAAAAAATCATGTTCTATAATGCAAATACGTAATTTAAAATTTGTGAGTTAATTCACACTTTTAAATAAGTTTTTTATTTCTTATAACGTTTATTCAATTCAGTATAGCGTTTAACAGCTTTACGAATTTGTCCCGTTTTTATACGACGAGGTTTTTTAGTATCAATTTTGCTATCTGTTTCAGGCGGTAGCCCAACAAGTTTCCGTAAATAATTAATATTGGTTAGATCCATTTCTTCCCAACCGCCACGTGGTAACGATTTCGTTAATTTAATATTACCGTAGCGAATACGAATTAAACGACTTACTTGAATGCCTTGTGATTCCCACAATCGACGAACTTCTCGGTTTCGCCCCTCTATCAAGGTGACATCGAACCATTGGTTCATTCCTTGCCCGCCTGTTGCTTTAATACTGGTAAAGTTAGCAGGCCCATCTTCTAATTGAACGCCTTTACGTAAACGAGCAATCATTGCATCATCTACTTCCCCAAAAACACGCACGGCATACTCGCGTTCAACTTCGTGTCGTGGATGCATTAAACGATTAGCTAACTCACCATCAGTCGTAAATAAAAGTAGTCCGGATGTATTAATATCCAAACGACCAACCGCAATCCAACGAGATCCGTTTAAACGGGGTAAACGATCAAAAACCGTTGCTCTTCCTTCCGGATCATGTCGAGTGCAAAGTTCTCCTTCCGGTTTGTAATAGAGTAAAACTCGACATACTTCTTTTTGTGCTTGCGTTAAATTGACAATATGTCCATCAATTCTGATTTTTACGCCGGAATGTATATCAACACGATCACCTAAAGTCGCCATTTTTCCGTCAATACTAATACGATTGGCACTAATCATTGCTTCAATTGTCCGACGTGACCCTTGTCCTGCTCTAGCCAACACTTTCTGTAGTCTTTCCCCTTCGACTTTTTGCTGATTGACAGCATGAGTTGATTTTGTTGATGTTAGAGAAATTTGAGTGTTTTTTACCGCACTTTTACGTTCAGATACTGTTTCTTTGTTTGCAAATCGCTTCGTATTATCCCGCATAGACTCGTTGGTAACCTGCTTTGCAAAGTGCGGTTTAGTTGGACGGGATTTTTGCTTATTTACTTTCATTTATTTTCCTTACTGTCGCTTTCACAAGCGTCTATGATAATGGGAATGAATAAAGTTAATTTATATAAAAGGGCGAATATCACCGCTTCCTTCTCGTAAAATAACCGGGTTATCTTCTGTCAGATCCACTACTGTTGTCGGTTGCTGACTTAAATATCCGCCATGAATGATTAAATCTACTTGGTGCTCAAGGCGATCTCGAATTTCCTCCGGATCGGATTGTGTTGTATATTCTTCTCCGGGCAACATTAAAGAGCAGGATAAAATTGGTTCGCCTAAGGATTTTAATAGATCTAACGCAATTTGATTATCCGGAACACGAATACCGATGGTTTTACGTTTTGATGTCATTAAACGACGAGGTAATTCTTTTGTTGCACTTAGAATAAAAGTATAACGACCCGGTGTATTATTTTTAATCAAACGATATACCGAATTATTCACTACTGAATAAGTTGATAACTCAGACAGGTCGCTACAAACTAAGGTAAAATTATGCCCTTCGGGTAGCTGGCGAATTTTCACAATACGATCCATTGCATGCTTATCTCCAATCATACAACCTAGTGCATAACCGGAATCGGTCGGATAAACAATTACGCCGCCTTGACGTAAAATCTCCACTGCCTGATTAATCAGTCTGGATTGTGGATTTTCTGAATGAACATAAAAAAATTGACTCATATTTGTCCTTAAAAATCAGACCTAAAAAGTTTGGCGATTATACCCAAATTAAACCTGAGATTATAGCCTCATTATATTAGTAACCTTGAATAAGACCAAATTGGTAAAGTGCATTTTTCTTATAGCCATAAATTTCAGCAACAATAGATGCTGCTTTCTTTAAAGGTAATTCTTGGCTAACCAATTGTAATGTTTTAATCGCTTGAGGGGAAAATGTTTCATCTTCTCTTTTTGATTTGCCCTCAACAATTAGCACCATTTCTCCTTTCGTTCGATTAGGATCTTCTTGTAGCCATTGATGCAACTTTCCAACTTGATCTCCTCGAATTGTTTCCCAAGTCTTTGTGATTTCACGTGCAAGCACTACATAGCGATCGGCTCCCAATTCAAGTTCAATATCAGTCAAGCAATCCAAAATACGATGCGTTGACTCATAAAAAATCAAAGTGCGGTCTTCATTTGCTAAGTTTGCCAATTTATCTCGTCTTGCTTTACTCTTGGCAGGTAAAAATCCCTCGAAGCAGAAACGATCGGAAGCGATGCCTGATGCACATAATGCGGTTATTGCCGCACAAGCTCCAGGTAATGGGACTACTCGGATATTTGCTTGGTGACATTTACGCACCACGTGAAACCCCGGATCACTGATTAAAGGTGTACCAGCATCAGAAATAAGTGCTATATTTAACCCTTGTTGTAATTTCTCAATCAGTACATCTGCTTTTTGTTGTTCATTATGATCATGTAACGCAAAAAAATTTCTTTTAATGCCGTAGTGATTCAGTAATAAACCGCTATGACGTGTATCTTCCGCAGCGATCAAATCAACTTTGGTAAATACATCTAAAGCACGTTGAGTAATATCTTGTAAATTGCCGATTGGCGTTGCAACAACGTATAGAATTCCTGTCGAATTATTCATTTTTCACTTCTTTTATTTGCTTTTAATTGGTGAGATAAGTAAGATCACCGTGCATTTTACATTGCACATACTCAAGGAGCAATTTATGTTATCTATTTTAATGCAAGGTTTACGCTTAAAAAAATGCTTTCTCCCGATTTTAGTTATGTTTTTTTTAGCAGGCTGTGTCAATTTATTAGGCAGTAGCTTTACGGCAAGCTTAAAAAATGATGCCAATGCAAGTTCTGATTTTTACATTCGGAAAATTGAACAAACACAAAATCAACAAGATTTACAAACCTATAAACTTTTAGCTGCTCGAGTTTTAGTAACAGAAAATAAAATCCCGCAAGCGGAAGCATATCTTGCTGAATTGATAGATTTAAATGATGAACAAAAACTAGATAAATCCCTGATTGAAGCTCATATTTCTGCCGTTAAAGGCAAAAATGAAACGGCAGAATATCAATTATCTTTAATTCACTTGACATTACTTAGTCCTTCACAAAAATCACGTTATTATGAGATTGTTTCTCGTATTGCAGAAAATCGTCATGATAATATTTCAGCGATAAAAGCTCGAATTCAAATGGATAATTTTTTAAGTGATATTCAACGAAAACAACAAAATAATGACCGCACTTGGGCATTGCTACGCAATACAGATAGTGAAGTACTAAATAATACTGATGCGGAAGGAAATATTACATTGAGCGGTTGGTTAACATTAGCTCAACTATACAATGATAACCTTAATCAACCTGCACAATTAATTCAAACATTACTGACTTGGAAAAATTATTATCCAACACATACGGCAGCACATTTATTACCTACAGAATTACAAGGGCTTGCCAATTTTCAACAAACTACTTTAACGCAAGTCGGTCTAATACTCCCTTTAAGCGGCAATACACGACTTATCGGTGAAACAATTAAAAACGGGTTTGATGATGCCAAAGTCAATTACAATGTTCAAGTTCACGTATTTGACTCAATGAAAATGTCTATAGAACAAATTATTAATCAAGCAAAAAAACAGGGAATTAACACTCTTGTCGGACCATTACTCAAACAAAATGTTGATGTTATAGTCAATAATCCGTATTTGGTACAAGATTTAAATGTGTTAGCGTTGAACTCTACGCCTAATGCACGGGCAATTGAACACCTTTGTTATTATGGATTATCGCCTGAAGATGAAGCTGAAAGTGCGGCAAGTAAAATGTGGAATGATACAGTACGTATTCCACTTGTTTTAGTACCGCAAAATAATCTGGGGCGACGCACGGCAGCGGCATTTACTCTACGTTGGCAACAACTATTGGGTACTGATGCCAATATTAAATTCTATAATCAAACCGCAGATATTAATTTTGCATTAAAATCGGGGTTAAGTGAAAGTACTGACAGCGTGTATATTATTGCTAATAACAAACAATTAGCTGAAATTAAAGCAGTGTTGGATAATATTAATCCGACCCTAAAACTTTATGCAAGTTCACGTAGTAATTCGCCTAACAGTGGTCCTGAACATCGTTTGTTTCTGAATAATCTGCAATTTAGTGATATTCCGTTCTTCAAAGATAGGGAATCGGAACAATATAAAAAAATTGAAAAAATGACCAATAATGATTACTCATTAATGCATTTATATGCTATGGGTTATGATGCTTGGTTATTAATAAATCAATTTAATGAATTCCGTCAAATTCCCGGATTTACCATTGATGGGTTAACAGGAAAACTCAGTGCCGGCCCTAACTGTAATGTTGAACGTGATATGACTTGGTTCCAATATCAAAATGGCAGTATCTATCCGCTTAACGAGCAAGATGACAGCATCTATCTGATTAACGAAGAATGATACAATCCAAACGTCAACAAGGTGCGAGTTTTGAATATCAGGCTCGCCTCTTTTTAGAGAGACAAGGTTTAACCTTTATTGCTGCTAACCAACGCTTTAACTGCGGTGAATTGGATTTGATTATGCAAGATCGGCAAACGATCGTTTTTGTTGAGGTTCGTCAGCGTAAAAATCAAATTTTCGGTTCAGCAATTGACAGTGTAGATTGGAAAAAGCAGCAAAAATGGCTTGATGCAGCCAACCTATGGTTAGCACAATATGATTCCAGTTTAGAAGATGCGGACTGCCGTTTCGATCTGGTCGCTTTTGGAGCAACAACAAATGATATCCAATGGATACCTAATTTTCTTGATGAATAAAAATTATGTTAGAAAAAGTTAAAGATATTTATACGGAAAGTATTCAAACTCAAATTTCTTCCTCCAGCTTACTTGCAACAAAAATCGTAGAGGCAACTCAACATATTGTAAATTGCCTGCTGAAAGGTAATAAAATTATTGTCAGTGGGCATGGTAGATCCTATGCTAATGCACAATTTTTAGTAGCAAATTTACTCAATAGATATGAATTGGAACGCCCTAGCTTTCCTTCCGTTCTGTTAAGTTTGGATAGTGCGGTCGGTTCTGCCATTATTTCCGAAAATTGTCATACTATGTTGTATCAAAGACAATTTAACGCAATTGCACAACAAGGTGATCTATTAATTATTTTTTCTCCTTTCGGCAATGAAGAAACGATGCTAAATATATTGCAATGTGCATTAAATAAAGATGTACAAATTATCGCTTTAACCGGTGAAAATAACGGTCATATACAAGGATTTTTAACGGCAAATGATTTAGAAATTTCAGTACCGACCGGTAAGGAAAGTCGTATTCTTGAAAATCATCTGCTAATTATTAACACATTATGTGAGCTTATTGATTATTCATTATTTTCACATTCATAGTTCTTGACAAAAAGCCATGTTTCAACCCAAACTAGACAAAATTTCAACAAGGAGAAATCAGATGAAAATAAATAAAACGTTAGGGCTATTGCTGAGTTCAGCTCTTTTATTACAAGGTTGTGCAACAGCCACTGTGATTGGTATTGCTACCGGTACGGCAGTTGCGGTAAAAGTTGCAACGGATCCGAGAACAGTAGGTACTCAAATTGATGATGAAACACTGGAAGAAAAAGTCTTGTCAGCGATTAAAAAAGATGCACAAATAAAAGCTGAAGGGCGTGTTAATGTAGTTTCTTATAGCTCCCGAATTTTATTAATCGGACAAGTTCCGAATAATAGTTTAAAAGTACAGGCAACTAATTTAGCCAGAGGGGTGGAACTTGTTGACGAAGTATATAATGAGTTACGCCTTGCACAACCAATTACTATTGGACAAATTAGCAAAGATGGCTGGATCACTACACAAATTAAATCTAAGTTATTCGTCAATTCAAATATTAAATCAGCGGATATTAAAGTGATTACTGAAAATGGTGAAGTATTCTTAATGGGAAATTTAACTCAATCTCAAGCAGATGCGGCTGCAGAAGTCGCTCGTCATGTTTCAGGGGTAAATAAAGTAATTAAAGTAATCAAATATCTTGATTAAAGATTGACATATAGGGAAGAGATCAACATTCTTCCCTGTCTAAAAATATAGAGGGTATCAATTTGTATACCCTTTGATTTCTTGAATTCGTTCCAAAAAATTTAAGAAAGTATCTAATTAATGCAAAGCCTTTAATAACAATAATCCAAACTCCCTACGCCATCCGCAAAGCAAATCAGGTAAATCATGAGGATTGTCTTGTTTAATCCAATGCCACTTTATCAGCTGATCTAACATACGCTTAGTTGACAAAACTTCAGTCGGTAAATCTGCCGGAGTGATTTCCCGTAACGTTGCTTGTAACAATTTAATTGCTACACGATAACGATGATCATCAGTGACTCGCAAAATTGGTGGTGGATAGTCATACGCCGGTGCTTTGTTTGCTTTCTCTAAGAGTTGTAATATTTTTTTACCATGAATACGCACTTCCAGCGGAGATAAACCAATGGATAACAGCTGTGAAGTATATTTTGGATTATGTTGTGCTAATAAAATCAAATGCTCTGCACGAACAACAAAATTTAATGCAAGATTACGCTTTATCGCTTCTTCTTGTCTCCATTTTGCTAACAGCTTTAAACGCATTAATTCCTGAGAGTTTAATTTCCACGCTCCGGATATAGAAAAATAAGCATTGTCACTATCTTTTATCTGAGTATATTTTTTCAACAAATTTTCACAATCATTTTGCACCGCACTTTGCCAAGAGGTTTGAGCTAATTTTTGTTGCATACGTTGACATAATGGCAATAAATACCATACATCGGCAGCAGCATAGTGCAATTGTACGTCAGACAAAGGGCGAGCAAGCCAATTAGTGCGAGAAATCCCTTTATCTATTTCCAGCTTGAAATAATGTTTTAGCAATGTAGCTAAACCAATGGAATTGCCATGTTGCAAAAATGCCGCCATAATTTGAGTATCTAACATTGGCGTTGGCAACTGCTGAAAATAATGTTGAAAAACTTCCAGATCCTCACTGCAAGCGTGCAATACTTTTGTGACCTTTTGATTGGCTAAAAGTTGAATAAAAGGAGAAAAATCACTCAACTCAAAAGGATCTATTAAGCTCACTTGCTCACCGTCATAAAGTTGAATCAATCCTAGTTTGGGATAAAAACTTTTGGTGCGAACAAACTCAGTATCCAAAGCAATCACCGTTTTTTGTTGTGCCTGTTGGCAAATCTCATATAAACGATCATTTGTAGTAATCAATTGAAACTGCGGTGAATTTTGGATTTCTTTTATTAAAACGGACATACTTGCTAATTATCTATTATTCAATAACCTTTCTCATGGCTACATCATTGTGGGTAAAACGATACACAAAAAGTGGGCGTTTAATCGCCCACTTGATATTTATTTTTACGCATGTTTTGCCAGCTCTTCATCACGTAATACTCGACGCAAAATTTTACCTACATTACTTTTCGGTAATTCATCACGAAATTCAATATATTTCGGAATTTTGTACCCTGTAAGATATTGACGACAATGCTGGCGTATTTCATCACGAGTTAAACTATCATCTTTTTTCACAACAAAAATTTTGATTTTTTCACCTGAAACTTCATCCGGAATACCAATAGCAACAACTTCCGCTACTTTAGGATTAAGCATTACAACATCTTCAATCTCATTCGGATAAACATTAAAACCAGATACAATAATAATGTCTTTTTTACGATCTACTATGCGTAAACTATAAGTTTTATCCATAATAACGATATCACCCGTTGCCAGCCAACCGTCTTTTAACACTTCTTCCGTTGCCTCTGGACGTTGCCAATACCCTTGCATTACCTGCTCACCTTTAACCCAAAGTTCTCCAGGTTCATCAAGTTCAGCTAAAGAACCGTCATCTTTGACAATTTTAATATCTGTATTCGGTACTGGAACACCAATAGTTCCATTATGTTTAACTACATTGATTGGGCATGCTGCAATTAAAGGCGAACATTCTGTCATTCCATAGCCTTCAATAATATTGCAACCAGTCAATTCATGCCAACGAGTCGCTACAGATTGTTGGATAGCCATACCGCCTCCCACAGACAACTTCAATGCGGAAAAATCAACCTCTTTAAAGTTTTCATTATTCAGCAAGGCATTAAATAAAGTATTCACCCCTGTTATCCCTACAAAACGATGTTTTTTTAATTCTTTAATGAAACCGTCAATATCACGAGGATTAGTAATTAAAACTGCGGTAATACCTAATTCAATAAAAAGTAAACAGTTTGCTGTTAATGCAAATATATGATAAAGCGGTAAAGCTATAATGGCTTTACGCTGTTTTTTATGATCGCCTACAAAGGGTGAGGCAATCCAAGCCGCTTGAAAAATATTTGTAATAATATTGCCATGTGTCAACATTGCACCTTTTGCCACACCTGTTGTGCCACCTGTATATTGTAAAAAGGCTAAGTCAGTGCGTTCCACTTGTGGACGTACATATTGACGGTTTTTACCGACAGCCAAAACTTCACGAAATGTTACCGCACTCGGTAACTTATATTTTGGCACCAATTTCTTAATATATTTCACTACAAAATTGACCAAAGTACGTTTACCAAAAGAGAGCTGATCCCCCATTCTAGTGAGGATGACGTGCTTGATATTCGTATTAAAAACGACTTTTTCTAAAGTTGACGCAAAATTTGATACCACAACAATTGCTATTGCACCGCTATCCTGTAATTGATGCTCCAGTTCTCTCGGTGTATAAAGTGGATTAACATTGACCACAACCAAACCTGCACGCAAAGTTCCAAATAATGCAATGGGATATTGCAATAAATTTGGCATCATTAAAGCAACACGCTCACCTCGCTTTAATTTTAGTTCATTTTGTAAATAAGCAGCAAAAGCTCGACTACGTTCTTCTAATTTACGGAAAGTTAAAACCTGCCCCATATTTACATAAGCCGGACGATCAGGATGCTCACGAATAGCTTTATCAAGCATGTCTAACAAACTTTCATATTTTGAAGTATCCAGTTCCAGCGGTGAGCCCTCAGGGTAATTTTGAAACCAAGGTTTTTGCATGGTATTTATCCTCTTTAATTAACTGATATTTCTATCATTTTTACTATTTTTCTGTGAAAAATCGGGTGCATTATACTTCAATTTTTTATTTTGAGCAGATTTATTTCTCTTAGCAAAAACCTCAATGCAATAAAACATCTTTCAATCTTCCCCTATAAATCAAGATTTTCTTCAAAATAAAATTCAGCAAGTACACGAGCAATAGAAAAATAAACACATCATGAATTATTCACGTCCTGGAAGCTTCTTCCAAGTTACTTCATTACGCAAATAAACAGGCTCAACTTCTACCGCACTTATCCAGTGTTTTTGATGATAAAAAGGCAAAGCCAGAGAAAGCATATAACGGGCAGATGGTAAATCAATTTGCGTCTTCTCACTCAATCCCGCTACGGTGAATTCAGCATATTCCCAACCGGTACCGACCATTGTCCAATCTTCAATCTGGATATCTTTTAATTGAGCTAAGGCCTGCTGTGGCGAACAAACTTGTTCGTTGACTAACTCTTGCCATTGAACAAAATCAGTATTTTCCAACCGCACTTTTTCTGCCTGTAATTGACTAAAATAAACTTCGTTCATTCTGGCATCAATTGCACACAAAACTTGTTCCGCTCCATATTGCTCATAAGCCTGTTGTGCCATTGCGGTTAAATTAGAAATAGGAATCACAGGCAAATCCGCCCCAAAAGCTAAGCCTTGCACAATCCCCGCACCAACACGTACACCGGTAAAACTCCCTGGTCCACGCCCAAATACCAAGGCATCTAATTGATTTAGTTGAATACCGGACTGCACCAAAATCTCATCGATCATTGGTAAAATGCGTTTAGCATGAGTGCGTTGTGCCAACTCATCAAAATAGGTGACTTCTCCTTTGTATAAAAGTGCGACTGAACAAGCTTCTGTTGATGTATCAAGTGCTAATAAAGTTGTCATCATTCTGTTATTTCTCCTTTTTAATTTGAGCCAGAAATTGTACCACCTTGTTTAAATCTCGGGTACGTTTTGCGTTAGGCAAGCTATGTAAAAATAGTTCACCATAAGGTCGAAAAACCAACCGACTATCACAAATAATCACCGCACCTCGATCAGTAACATCTCGAATTAAACGACCAACACCTTGTTTCAGGGCAATGACCGCTTCCGGAATTTGAATATCATTGAAAGGATCTCCACCTTGTAAACGACAATCTTCAATTCTTGCTTTAAGTAAAGGTTCATCCGGTGCAGTAAAAGGTAACTTATCAATAATCACTAAAGATAAAGCTTTTCCACGCACATCAACACCCTCCCAAAAACTCGACGTTGCCACCAAAACGGAATGATCTTCTTTAATGAATTGCTCTAACAGTTTTCCTTTAGAAGTTTCCCCTTGAAGCAGAACACTTAATTGACTATGTTCACGAAAATACTCAGCTAATCCTTTCATCATCAAATAAGAAGTACAAAGGACAAAACAACATCCATTATTACTTTCAATCACCGGCAATAACATTTCAGCCAATTGATTTAATGTGTTACGATGATTAGTGACGGGTAAATAACGAGGTACACAAAATAGTGCTTGTTCGGTAAAATTAAATGGGCTGGGTAAAACTTGCTGTTCCGCCTTTTCAATACCTAAGCGTTTGCAGAAATGAGTAAACGTTCCTGCCACCTCTAAAGTTGCCGAGGTAAAAATCCAAGCGACTTCTTTAGCTTTCATTTGTTCACCAAATTTATCGGCAACGGTTAAAGGTGTAATATGTAAACCGAATTGCCTTCCCATGGTTTCATACCAATAACAAAATCCTACGATATCTGTTGCTTGTAAGCGTTGAAGCATTGCTTTCAGCTGAATAATACGCTCAAAAATACTGTCTAACGCTTGTGAACGTCCTAACCCTAATTTGATAACTTCCGCTGTAAAATCTACTTTTTCTTGTAACAAACTGAACGATTTTTCTACCGCACTTTGGCGTAAAACTTCACGCCAATTGCCTCTTAAATTCCCTTCACCCAGCAATAAGCGAAAGTCTTGCACCGCTTTTAACAGCGTGTCGGAAGCTACACCAAGCTGTGCCATATCTTTTATTTCAGTTCGATAAACAATATTAATGTCTTTACATAAATCAAAAAATTGGCGAGAAGTAATGCTTTGACCGAAATATTGACTTGCAATGTCGGGAAGTTGATGTGCTTCATCAAAAATAATCACTTCAGCTTGCGGAATTAATTCACCAAAACCACTTTCTTTCACGACTATATCGGCAAAAAATAAATGATGGTTGACTACAACTAAATCAGCATTAAGTGCTTTTTTGCGTGCAAGGGCAATATAACAATCTGCATAATGAGGACACTCTGCCCCTAAACAACTTTCTGCCGTACTGGTCAGTTGCGGTAAAATAGGGCTATCTTCCGCAAGTTCAACACATTCAGTTAAATCGCCCGTTTTTGTTGCATTATTCCAGCGACGTACGCTTGCCAAATCCGCCAACACTTCTCTATTCCCCAAAACGCCTTGAGCAATAACTTGTTCCAAGCGTTCCAAACATAAATAATTGGCTCGTCCTTTTAATAAGGCAATTTTACCGCTATAGTTCAAGGCTTTTTTTATAGTGGGGAGATCTCGACTAAAAAGTTGATCTTGTAAATTCTTTGAACCTGTGGAAATAATCGTTTTCTTTTTTGCCAATAACGCCGGGACTAAATACGCAAATGTTTTTCCTGTTCCTGTACCGGCTTCCACAACTAAAGTACTTTTTTGACGAATTGCCCGAGCTACAGCTTTTGCCATTTCCGTTTGTTCAACTCGAGGACAAAAACCGTTGATATTTTTACTTAATACGCCGTTGTCGGAAAATGTTTGAATGATTTGTTGCATTGATTTATAAATTTAAACCGCACTTTTATAGATAAGTCCAAAGTGCGGTTATATTTTGCCAAAAAATAAATTCACGATATAAACGTTACCGAATAATAACAAAATCAAATAAAAACGAAAAAATTATTTAAATCCAGCCTATTTGATTCAGTAATAACAGACCTGTAACAGAACTAAACATAGATCCAAAAGTTGTCAACCCAATAATATTCGCAGCTGTTACAGCATTGCCTCCCATTCCTCTGATCATGGCATAAGCCGCAGTTGCTAAAGGTGTTGAAGACATCAATAACACGATACCTAAATGTATACCGGTGATACCTAAAACTTTGCCAATCACTACCATAAAAATAGGTGCGACCAGTAATCGTCCGATACTCGCCCATAAAGATACCGCATTAATCTTAAATAATCCTTTCACATCAATACTGGCACCGGTACAAATTAATGCTAAAGGTAAGGTCATGCTCGCAAGATAATCAGCGGTCGTCAAGATTGCTTTTGGAAAAACCACCTGATTAAAACTTGCCAAAATACCGAGTAAGATACCAATAATTAATGGATTTTTTAAAACATTGAAAACAATTTTTTTGACACCGACTTTACCATCGGATAAAGAACGACTTAGCGTAATAACACCTAAAATATTATATAAAAAAGTTAATGCAGCCGCATAAATTGACGCCGGTGCCAACGCTAAATCCCCATAAGCATTAATGCAAAATGCTAAACCTAAAATGCCGTTATTACCTCGATAAACACTTTGCACAAAAGTGCCTCTTTCACGTTTATCGACAACAAATTTTGCGGCAAAAATCTCAGCACCAACAAATAAAATTAATGTACCAACCACTCCTACCAATAAAAGAGGCACTTGTTGGCTATAATCCACAGGATTTTTAAAAATACTTAAAAATAATAAAACAGGCAGGGTAATATTAAAAATAATTTTAGTCGCTTGTCCGCTGAAACGATCATCAATGACTCGTTTTGCTCGTAACGTAACACCCAACATCAGCATTAACAATGTCGGCAGAGTAACGCTGGTTGAAAAAATAAAGGCGGATAAGAAATCGTTATTTTGCATATTACTACTCCGGATATTTTATCTCCGTAATGACCGCACTTTGCTCACAATCCCACTGTAAACCAACAATTGTAGAGGGATAAAAACTGATAGGGCTACGTTTAGAACACAATTCTGTGACAATATCCCACACTAAAGGTAAATGTGAAACAATCAAGACCTTATCAACACCTTTATTTGCCAATACGGATAAATAATCTATCACCAAATGACTACTTCCATAAGGTGTAATACCTTCCCAAATTTCCTGTTTTGAACTTAGTTGATGATGATAAGCCTCATCGATTTTTTCAAAACTTTCTACCGCTCTTCTATAAGGACTTACCAAAACCTTATCAAAATCAGGAATAACCGTTTTTAACCAATAACCTCGTTCGCTAACTTGCAACCGACCTCGAGAGGTTAAACGGCGTTCTTTATCCGAATTAGCCATCACTTCTGCTTCGCCATGCCGCATTACAAATATTTTCATTATCCTATTACACCTAATTAGATCTAACTGCCTCAGCAATTTTTTCTGCACTGAGCTGTGCCAGTTCAGCATCCTCACATTCCACCATCACTCTAATTAATGGCTCCGTTCCGGATTTGCGTAATAAAATTCTGCCCTTGCCTGCAAGTTGTTTTTCGACCTCTGTTGCAACTGCTTTTACTGCATCACTTTCCAATGGATTTGCACCACCTGCAAAACGTACATTAATTAACACTTGTGGAAATAATTTCACCGCACTTGCTAATTCGTTTAAAGACAATTTATGTTGCACCATTTCAGCTAATACCGCCAAGGAAGCGATCACACCGTCTCCGGTAGTATTTTTATCCGCAATAATAATATGACCTGAATTTTCACCACCCAAAATCCAATTATATTCTTGCATTTTTTCTAACACATAGCGGTCACCTACATTTGCACGAACAAATGGAATTCCCAATTGCTTTAAAGCGAGCTCTAAGCTCATATTGCTCATTAACGTGCCCACCACGCCACCTTTTAAGTTACCTGAACGTAACGCCTCACGAGCAATAATAAACAAGATCTGATCGCCATCAACTTTATTACCAAAATGATCAACCATAATTAAGCGATCACCATCGCCATCATAGGCTAAACCGATATCAGCTTTTGTTTCCAATACTTTATTTTGTAATGCTTTGATATCTGTTGCACCGCAGTTTTCATTGATATTCATACCATCAGGTTGCGTACCAATTTCAATAACTTCTGCACCAAGTTCACGCATGACATTCGGTGCAATATGGTAAGTTGCACCATTTGCACAGTCCACCACGATTTTATACTTATCTAAACTTAAATGTGCCGGAAAAGTACTTTTACAAAACTCAATATAACGACCTGCCGCATCATTAATACGGCTTGCACGCCCCAATTTAGCTGATTCAACACAATCCATAGGCTGTTCCAGCATAGCCTCTATTGCTTCTTCCACATCATCAGGTAATTTTGTACCTTGTGCAGAAAAAAACTTAATTCCATTGTCATAAAAAGGATTATGTGAAGCAGAAATAACAATTCCCGCCTCCGAACGAAAAGTACGTGTTAAATAAGCAATTGCCGGTGTTGGCATTGGTCCGGTAAATGCGGCAGATAGTCCTGCAGCCGCCAACCCGGCTTCTAATGCAGATTCCAACATATATCCGGAAATACGTGTATCTTTACCAATCAAGACGTTACCCGTTCCTTTCGTGGCCAACACTTTACCTGCCGCCCAACCTAATTTAAGCACAAAATCGGGAGTAATAGGATAACTTCCTACTTTGCCACGCACACCATCAGTTCCAAAATATTTACGTTCCGCCATTTTTCGTTCCTTGATTATTCATCAACGCAAGAGAAGCAAAATTATCCTTCACTCTGTGAAATCAACTTATTGTAGAACAACTCTTTAAAACTAAGCCTGTTCTGTTGCTTGCCAAATTTTCAATGCATCTAATGTTTCATCAACATCATGTACACGCAAAATTTTTGCACCATTCATTGCCGCAAGTAATGCACCTGTCGCACTTCCTATTACTCTCTGTCCTACAGGTTTATCCAACACCGCACCAATCATAGACTTACGTGATAACCCCACTAAAACAGGAATATCCTGCTGACAAAATCGGGCAACTTGCTGTAATAATTTATAATTCTGTTGCACAGTTTTACCAAAACCTAAACCGGGATCCCAAATAATATTTTCTTTTTTCATGCCCGCTTGTAAACAAAGTGCGGTGTGATTTTGTAAAAATTCCAATACTTCCTGCCCTACATTATTATATTGGGGATTTTGTTGCATTGTACGAGGTTGCCCTTGCATATGCATAATACAAGTCGGTAACCCTAATTTTACCGCTGTCTCTAAGGCATTAGGCTCTTGTAATGCACGAATATCATTGATTATATCCATACCGACTTTAGCACTTTCCAACATTACTTCAGCTTTAGAGGTATCTACTGAAATCCAACAATCAAAACGTTTTCTTACAGCTTCAACTAAAGGCACAACACGATCCAATTCTTGCTCCAAACTTACTTCTGCCGCATTAGGACGGGTGGATTCACCACCAATATCAATAATTGAAGCACCAGCTTTCAGCATTTTTTCAGCTTGGATAAGTGCTTTATCCAGCTGAAAAAATTGTCCGCTATCAGAAAATGAATCAGGGGTAAAATTTAAAATTCCCATGATTTTAGGTAAAGTAAGATCCAAAGTTTTATTGTTTGCTTGTAATTTCATTTGCTCTGCTACGCAATCAAGTTAAAAGTGCGGTCAATTATAGCGGAATATTGGAATGAACAAAAATAAAAAAATTTTTGAGAATAAATACAAAAATAATGAATAAAACACTGAAAAACGCCCAAAGTAGCTTACCTTTGAACTCTATATTGAATGTTTATGCAATTCATATTCTTTTTTATTCTCTCGGATAAAAATCTTTACATTAAAATGATAATTAGTTATATTCCCAATTATTTACATTAATTACGATAGTCATGTGCAATAAATTTGTTAAATTCCCCCCCCCCCTTCATACATCATCACTATATTGCTTTCATCTACGTTTTATACAAGCAAATTAATCGCTCAACAATACGACGCTCTTCCTGTCATCTTAGTTCAAAATGAACAGTATGATATCGGACGTTCAACACTATTAACAAAACATATTGACCGACAGCAAGCTGACAATGCCGCAGCCTTGGTTAATGTTTTGCCCGGTGTCAATATGTCCGGTTCACCTAGACCGGGAGGTCAAAATATCAATATTTGGGGATTTGGTGATAGTGAAGATGTCCGTATTGAATTAGACGGTATACAAAAAAACTTTGAAAGATATCGTCAAGGATCTGTATTTATAGAACCGGAATTACTGCGTCGGGTGGAGGTTGATAAAGGCAGCTTTTCTACAAAATATGGGAATGGCGGATTTGGCGGAACCTTAAAATTTATGACTAAAAATCCGAGCGACTTTCTCAATGAAAATCAAAATGTTGGTGGATTTGCTAAATATAGTTACCATACGAATGATAAACAGAATATTTGGAGCGGTGCAATTTTTCTACGCAATCAAGCAAAAAATCTAGAGGGCTTATTTTACACAACCGTTCGTAATAGCCAGAACATAAAACGCCCCGATGGTTCTCGTTTCTTATACTCTGAAAATGACAATAAGAGCTATCTATTAAAAGTCAATTTTTATCCTTCAGATAAGCAACAATTGACGCTTTCAGCTGTACGCTCCAATAACTCCGGTTGGACACCATTTGCCGCTATGCGTGATAATTTACCCTCACCAAGTATATCCGACATACAAAAATGGGGAGAAGATATTGCTTGGAAAAGGAAACTGGTATACCGCAAACTAACTGATGAAAGTGTTGCTCTAGACTGGACTTACATATCAGATCATCCTTTAATTAATCTAGAAGCAAAAATTGGATGGGCAAGAACAAAACAAGTGGATAAACGTCATAAAGAGGCTGCCAAGTTCTTTGTTGCCAGTATGGGAAATGCAAGCAACACAGTATATCAAGATACTCAATTTGAATTAAATAATACGTCACAGTTTGCCACCGGTATTATGCTACATACCTTACAGACAGGAATACAATATCATCGGGGTAAACGAGATATCATGATGTGGGATCCCTCAAAATCGACACGTGCAGAGTATAATTTTGGTTGGTATCAGCCTTATTATATGCCATCTGGGGTACAATATAGACGCAGTATATTTATTGAAGATAACATGGAATTAAATAATTTCATCATCAAATTAGGACTGCGTTATGACCATGTTCGTAATGCGGGTAAAGAAAATATTGCTCCAATATATAATAATTTGCCGGCAGGGCACGATTATACAGCAAAAACCTATACCGGATGGTCGCCGTATATAGGTTTGCAATGGAAAATTTCAGATAATTTTCGTTTCTTCGGTGATTTCGGTCGCTCATGGCGTGCTCCTGTAATTGATGAACAATATGAAGTACAATATGCCAAAGCAAAAATTACCGGTACAAGCCGTAATTTGGATAAAGAAAATTTAAATGCCTTAAGGTTTGGAGCCATCCTGAATTTTACAAATCTATTGATTGACAATGACTATTTACAGTTTAGAACCACAGCATTTAATAATCATGGTCAAGACGAAATATTCAAGACAAGAGGTGTGGTTCATGATACCAAACCTATCAGTAATTATCGTAATTTACCCGGTTATGACATTTATGGTTTAGACTTAGAAGCTTATTATGAGTCTAAATATTTGTTTGGTAGCATCGCTTATTCGTACATTAAAGGTAAACGAGAGGCATCTCCTAGAGATCCCAATTTTGCCAGCAAAACTTGGATAGCAGAGATCCCTCCTCGTAAGGCAATAATTACATTAGGTACAAACCTACCCAAATGGAATATATCAATTGGTTGGCAAGGTGAGTTTTTCCGTCGCCAAGATAGATCACCTATCGATAACGATCCTGAAGCAGGGTATTGGTCACTTCCTAAATCCAGCGGCTACTCATTACATCATCTATTTGCCATATGGGAACCTAAGAAAATACACGGAATGAAGCTTTCTCTAAGCATAGACAATATCTTTAATCGCAAGTACAACCCTTATCTAAGTGCAAAAGTTTCAGGTGTTGGACGTAATGTTAAGATGAGTATTTCAATGAAATTTTAATAATAGGAAACATGACCAATTTTACTGGCTATACCTAAAAATCGGGCTAAAATCTAATGGACGAAGGTGATACTTTTTCAATTAACTAAAAATGTATCACCCCACTAACCTTTTAATAGCATTACACATGTTATTTCAGCTCTACATTATCTTTAAAAAATAAAAATTACAGAAATTTATTACAAATATTATTTGTATCAAACTAAAAGGACTGGGTCCATTTAACATACAAAATCCAGTCCTTCAATTAATCTAACTTACAACATTTTGTTTCTCTAAGTTATCTATTGTTTTATTGTTTGCTGTTAATTTAGATAAAAAAATAAGCCATAAAATTTTGTAACCTCACTCTTTCCAATATACTTCTATTCCATGCTTAGGAGATCTTTCATCTTCCGGCGGTAATGTCATATAATCACCGTAATAATCTGTTAAGTGCTGATGATAATATTCCGTTACATAAAAATATTTATTCTCAAACTTAACTTTTTTAAACGACCGAAAATATTCTTTAGGCATATAAGATTTTTTCCAGCAAGCATAATCAGATAAAAAAAGACCGATATTATCACTGTTTTTTTCATTGTACGTTTCTCTTAATCGACTGAGATTAGCTTGCATTTTTTCATAATAAATTTGTGATAATTTACCAAGTATTTTTTTACAACCGCTCTTATCTTTAGCTCGATAAAAACGTTTCCTTAAAGACTTGAACCTAAGTGTTAATCTACGATGCTTCTTCATAGATTTATACAAAATACCTAAATCACTAGGCACATAATCTAAAATAAAAATATCTATAAATATATGACTTGCCCTATGTTTTTCTGATAAATAAGTTCTCTCATCATAAATTTTAGCCATTTCCCCCACAACATCCCCATCAAAAGTTTCAATAGGAGATAGTTTATAGAAATTATGTGATAATTTATTCCAAACTGAGACAAATTTTTGGTATTCACTCCACAACATATATACATCAATATCATCGTCCCAAGGAATAAAACCTTGATGCCTAATTGCACCAATCAAAGTTCCCCCCCCCAGTGAATACTGTATATTATGTGCTTCACATATATGATGAAAATAATCCAAAATATCTAAAGAAATCATTTGTAATTCTTTTAAAAAAATTTTTTTCATAACTATACTCTCAGTCTTTATATTTTTTAATCACATTTATTTTTCAATAAAAAACTCAGTAACGATAAAAAATAAACTTTATCTAAATTGCAATAAAAATAGGGGCTATAGTAGATAGCCCCAATTATTATGTTTTTTGTAATATTATTAACTGTTCTTCCACCGTCTCGTAACAAAATCCCAAATTCATACTCTACCAAAAATAAAGAATAATTGTTTGGGGTTACTTCTGTTACATTACCGACGTTTAATCCCTTTTCCTTATTAAAAAATCAGAACCTACAACATAGTCGGAAGATTTTACTAAGCGTTGCCAAAACTACAAATAAATTTTACTCATTATTAGTCCAACCTGGAGGAGCGACAACCGGTTCTCTATTCATTAATTGCTTAATTTGCTCTTCTTCAATAGTTTCATATTTTACTAACGCATCTTTCATTGCATGTAAAATATCCATATTATCAATCAGAATTTGTCTTGCTCTTTGATAATTACGATTCACTATTGATCTTACTTCTTCATCTATCGTATGTGCGGTTTCATCAGACATATGTTTAGCTTTCGCCATTGACCGACCTAGAAACACTTCGCCTTCATCTTCTGAATATAAAATCGGTCCCAATTTATCTGAAAAACCCCATTGCGTTACCATATTACGAGCAATATTAGTTGCTACTTTGATGTCATTAGAAGCACCTGTTGAGATATTTTCTTCACCGTAAATAAGCTCCTCAGCTAAACGACCCGCATATAAAGTAGAAAGTTTACTTTCCAATTGTTTCTGGCTAATACTAACTTGATCACCTTCCGGTAAAAAGAAAGTTACGCCTAAAGCACGTCCACGAGGAATAATAGTCACTTTATGTACGGGATCATGTTCAGGTACTAAGTAACCAACGATTGCATGCCCTGCTTCATGGTAAGCAGTACTCTCTTTCACTTTATCGGTCATAATCATAGAACGGCGTTCTGGTCCCATGTTAATTTTATCTTTTGCTTTTTCAAACTCTAACATGGTAACCAATTTCTTATTAGTACGTGCGGCAAATAGTGCGGCTTCATTCACAAGATTAGCTAAATCCGCACCTGAATATCCCGGTGTACCACGAGCTAATGTCATTGCATCAACATCATCCGCCACAGGCACTTTTCGCATATGAACTTTTAAAATATGCTCACGACCACGTACATCCGGCAATCCAACAACGACTTGACGGTCAAATCGTCCTGGACGAGTCAACGCAGGATCAAGTACGTCAGGGCGATTCGTTGCCGCAATCACTATCACACCTTCGTTGCCTTCAAAGCCATCCATCTCAACAAGCATTTGGTTCAAGGTTTGTTCACGTTCATCATGCCCTCCTCCAAGACCTGCACCACGTTGACGACCGACCGCATCAATCTCATCAATAAAAATCAAACAAGGTGCATTTTTCTTCGCTTGTTCAAACATATCACGGACACGGGAAGCACCTACACCAACAAACATTTCTACGAAATCAGATCCTGAAATCGTAAAAAATGGTACTTGTGCTTCACCGGCGATAGCTTTTGCTAATAAGGTTTTACCTGTACCGGGAGGTCCAACCATTAAAATTCCTTTTGGAATTTTACCACCTAACTTTTGGAATTTGCTTGGATCACGTAAGAAATCAACGATTTCACCGACTTCTTCTTTAGCCTCATCACAGCCTGCAACATCGGCAAAAGTAGTTTTAATTTGTTCTTTCGTTAGCATTTTGGCACGACTTTTACCAAAACTCATTGCTTTGCCGCCACCGCCTTGCATTTGACGCATAAAAAAGAACCAAACGCCAATTAATAAGATCATTGGAAACCAAGAAATTAAAATTTGCGATAAAAATCCCCGTTGCTCAGGCAATGCACCATCAATTTTCACCTTTGATTTAATCAGATCATCTAATAACTTACGATCTTCTAACGGTGTAGGAAGAACTGTCGTATATTTTGAACCATCTTTTTTAGTTACAAAAATTTCACCGACCTCATTAAATTTAGTGGCTGAAACTTGGTTATTTTCTACATCGCTAATAAAAGTGGTGTAATCAATTGCGTTATTTGATGAGTTTCCGCTAAAACTCTGATAGGCTGTCATCATGACAACAGCGACTACGATCCAAAGGACTATATTTTTCACCATATCGTTCAAGGTTTGAACTCCATATTTCAGTAATTAAAAATTTTTCATAAGATACTATAAATCTATTTGGATTTAAAGTTATCAGATTAATTGGCCATTATTTATTAATAAGACAACAGACCAGTTATTTCTATCCCATATAACCCATAGCTACGATATATACCTCACGGGATCGTCCACGTGATGCCTCAGGTTTACGTACTTTAACTGTGTTAAATAATGATCGAATTTCCTTTAAATAGTCATCAAACCCTTCTCCTTGAAAAACTTTAACGACAAAACATCCATTTGTTGCTAACACTTGTTTACACATATCAAGGGCAAGTTCAACTAAATACATTGCTCTAGGAATATCTACCGCTGGCATACCGCTAAAATTTGGCGCCATATCAGACATAACCACATCTACTTTTTTCTCACCGACACGCTCCAATAAAGCCTGTAATACATTTTCATCACGGAAATCGCCCTGTAAAAAATCAACACCGACGATTGGATCCATTTCCAAAATATCACAAGCAATTACTCGACCCAGATCTCCAATTTGTCTAACAGCATATTGCGACCAACCTCCCGGTGCAGCACCAAGATCAACAACCGTCATACCATGTTTAAATAAACGATCTGATTGCTGAATTTCGTCCAATTTAAAATAAGCTCTTGAACGAAGTTTTTGCTTATGTGCCTTTTGCACAAAAGGATCTTTAAAATGCTCATTTAACCAACGGCTGGAGCTTGCTGAACGTTTTTTCTTTCCCATAATTTTTTAATTCTTGTAGCAGTTTTCGTAATATAAGGTTGTTATTTTAGACTTCAAGTATCTAAAAAACGTTAAATTAAAAAATTATAATAATTATCGATTCAACTCCACTTCTCCCCTCTTTTCAAAGTAGATAAATTCAAATACAATTAAGAATAATTATCAGTTATGAAATAAAATTTCTAATTTAAGTAAAACTTATATGCACACATTAAAACAGCAAATCGCAGATTACATTGCTCAAAACCCTCTTTCTATCACGCTTGAGATGGCGGAACATTTTCAGCAACCGGAAGGCAATATTCTTTGTGCATTACCTGAGGAATTTGTGCGAATTTTCTCTGCTGAAAGAGCGGTGGAAATTATGACTGAAATTAGCGAATGGGGAACTTTTACAACCATTATTGAAAAAGAAGGTTCAATTTTTGAAATTAAAGATCGTTTTCCAACAGGTATGGTTGGGCGTGGTTATTACAACCTCAACATGAAAGATAATGAAGGCACCTTACATGGCCATTTGAAACTCAGCAATCTCGCCCAAATCGCATTTGTCAGTTTGCCATTTAGAGGCAAAGAAAGTTACAACATCGCCTTTATTGCTAACAACGGACAAACCATTTTTAAGGTCTATCTTGGTCGTGATGAACAACGTCAGTTATTCCCGCACCAAGTAGAAAAATTTAAGCAATTTATTTAATTAACGAGGAAATCAAAATGACAGCAACAAACCGTCAAGAAGTATTACAAAATCGATTAGGCCCAGAAATTCAAGAATTAAAGGCACAAAGCAAAACCATTATGTTAGCCACCGTTGGACAAGATGGTACACCTAATGTGAGCTATGCCCCATTCGCCATTTCTAATGGAGAATATCAGGTTTTTATTTCAACTATTGCCCGTCACGCACGTAATTTACAGGAAGTACCTAAAGTTTCCTTAATGCTTATTGAAGACGAAAGTAAAAGTCGTGAGATTTTTGCTCGCCGTCGTTTATCTTTTGATGCCACATCTCGTGTGATTGAACGTGAAACCGAAGAATGGAAAGCAAGTATTGCTGTTCTTAGAGAACGCCATGGTGCATTAATTGATGAAATTAGTACTTATAAGGATTTTTATTTATTTAGTTTTAAACCGATTCAAGGTTTATTTGTAAAAGGTTTTGGTCAAGCTTTCCAAGTAAGTAATGAAGATTTAGTGAGCTTCGTTCATTTGGTTGAAGGCCATCAAAATACTTAATTTTTAATGCAAGGCAGAAATATGTTTGAAATTCATGCACCTCATAAAATAAAACTCTCTATCGTAGCCACAATGGTATTGTCCGTTTATGGCTCACTTCCCCCCTCTCAGGCTCAAACTAACTCAACTATCACGGAGTTAGGTGAGATTAAAGTTGTATCAGATTTAGATGACCAAGATATACAACAAAAAAAGGTCGGCGAAACAATTAAAAGTGCAAAACAACTCAAACGTCAGCAAGTGCAGGATGCTCGTGATTTAGTGCGTTATGAAACGGGAATTACTGTTGTGGAAAAAGGACGATTCGGTACCAGTGGTTATGCAATGAGAGGTGTCGATGAAAACCGAGTTGCCATTACGATAGATGGTTTACACCAAGCGGAAACGTTGAGTTCTCAGGGCTTTAAAGAATTATTTGAAGGCTATGGTAATTTTAATAATACGAGAAATAGTGCGGAAGTTGAAACGCTGAAACAAGTGCAACTTGCTAAAGGAGCTAATTCAATCAAAGTGGGCAGTGGTGCATTAGGCGGTGCTGTCATTTTTAAAACGAAGGACGCCAGAGATTTTCTCACAGAGAAAGACTGGTATGTTTCTTACAAAAAAGGTTACAACAGTGCGGATCGTCAACATATAGATTCCATGACCTTAGCCGGTCGTTATAAATGGTTTGATGCCTTATTAGTGAAAACAAAACGTAATGGTCATGAACTACAGAACTATGGTTATAACCATTTTGATGCCACAGTACAAGGTAAAAGAAGAGAAAAAGCAGATCCTTATCACAAACATTTAGACAGTACATTACTAAAATTGTCTTTTCAACCCACAGAAAATCATCGCTTTACTGTTGCCGCCGATTTATATGATAGCCGCTCTAAAGGAGCAGATCTTTCCTATACATTAAAAGCAACCGGTCTCCAAAAATCAAATGATCCTCCCGAACTTGAATATCGTCATAATGATGATCAGGTAAAACGAACCAACTATGCATTCTCTTATGAAAATTATTCTAGCAATCCTTTATGGGATACGATGAAATTTACTTATTCCGAGCAAAAAATTAAAACAAGAGCTAGAAATGAAGATTATTGTGATGGGAATGATAAATGTATTGGTTCATTAAATCCATTGGGAATTAAATACGATAAAAATAATGAATTAGTTGATAAAGATGGAAATCCTATTACATATAAATATTCAAATCAGCAACGCACTTATTATGAATATATTAGTCAAGATGTATTTGATACTTGGAACGAGAAGATACCTGATGATATAAAAGAGAAATATGAAAAATTAAGAGTTTTAAAGGATGTCCCTACTAATGTAACAAGTTGTTATAAAGATAAATCTTCTCAACACCCTGATAAGTGTAGGATATCTATATATGCAAAAACAATTACGGAGCAATTAATTTCAAATGGTCAAATTTATTCTGACTTAACTCTTGAGGAAAACAATAATTGGATTAAGAAACACCAAACAAATGTACCTCTTTTATTATCTTGTGATGGCATTAATTGTGATTCCACAGACAAAGATGCAGAGGGTGACTCGACAATAACTGTTATTGATAAAGACAATAAGCCCCAAAGATTGGGATTTAAAGTAGATAAAGAGCGTAATTTAGCGATATTAAAAAGTGGTGGCTCGGGACTAGATTCACATAGATTAATTTTACCTTCAACTTTGGGTTTTAACCAAAATCTTTGGACAGACCGCTCTTTGAACACAAACACCAAACAATTTAATTTAGATTTCACAAAATATCTTGCGTTAGGGAAAACGGATCACAATATAAGTTACGGTGGCTCTTTGTCTAAATCCCAAAAAGAAATGGTTAATCAATCGGGTGATTCAGCTATCAATGTCAAATGGTGGGCATTGTATCCGGAGAATTGTAAAACAAGTTATTCTAGTCTATGTGGTAAAAGCAATATTTTCTCTTTCTTAGTTCCTGTTAAAGCAACTTCAAGGGCCCTTTATTTTGCGGATGATTTTAAATTGAATGATCGTATTAGTTTCGAGTTGGGCTATCGTTATGATCAAATTAAATATCAGCCTAGCTATACTGCCGGTGTCACCCCAAAAATTCCAGATGATATTGTCGGTGGATTCGCTCATGATTTTAAAGATCCCTATCCACTAAAACCAGAAGTCGCACTACCAGAAAAATTACCTGAACCTAAGATCTGGGAGTATGGTTATAATAATGTAGATAAATATAAAGATAGCCACAGGAAATATATGGCTTCTGTAGCAGCGTATGATAACGCTGTTGCACAAAATAAAAAAATTGCGGAAGAAAATAAACTTATTCGTGAGAAAAATAAATTGGCTCGTCATCAAGCGAATATTGATGCCTTTGTTAAAGAAAAAAATTTTTCTGCACATTCCTATTCTTTTGGTGTAAATACAGATCCTTTTGATTTTATGCGCTTACAATTTAAACACTCAAAAGGTTTTAGAGCCCCAACATCAGATGAAATATATTTCGCATTTAAAATGGGGGATTTTAACCCTAACTATGGAGATACTTTACATGTTGTACCTAATATTCAATTAAAGCCAGAGTTAGCTAAAACTAATCAAATCGCACTAACTTTCTATAAAGATTTTGGCTTTATTACCCTCAATTATTTTGAAACGAAGTATAAAAACTTCATTGATTTTGCCAGAACGATTGGGTATCACCAAAATTCAAATGGTGGTAAAACTCCATATGAAATTAGGCAAAATATAAACAGAGAATCCGCTAAATCAAGTGGGATTGAGATTAACGCTCGTTTAAATTTGAGCGTTTTGCATAAAGCCTTGAGTGAATTTGATGTTAGTTATAAATTCAGTAAGCAAAAAGGGCAAGTGAAAGTTAAAGAGTATTTAGACCCTGCAAACCCAAATGAATTTATTAATGTTACCGCTCCAATGAATGCTATTCAGCCAGAAACAAGCATTTATGGGCTGAGTTATCATAATAAAAATGATAAATTTGGTGTGGATTTATATGTAACTCGTGTTGCCGCTAAAAAAGCCTCTGATACATATAATGATGCGTGGAGAGGAACACAAATTGAAGAAAAAAGAATTAATCCCGAAAATATCGGTAATACTAATGTAACCACTGATAGTTCTATTAGATGGAGAAGTGATGCTTACACTTTGGTTGATGTCATCGCTTACGCCAAACCGATCAAAAATTTGCTCTTACAATTTGGCGTTTATAATCTTACTAATCGCAAATATGTAACTTGGGATTCTGCTCGTTCAATTAGACAATTTGGCACAAGCAATAAAATTGATTACGTCTCCGGCAAAGGTTTCAACCGCTTCAATGCCCCAGGTCGTAACTTCAAACTTAGTGCAGAGCTAACATTCTAATGAGATAAATAGGAAGCCTGTGAAAACAGGCTTTCTTTTATAAACAATCTTTTGAAAAGTAGAATAGTTAAGGTGAATAAAAAAATATCGGTAAAAGTACTCAATGATGATGTGATTATTTCGGAACACTCTACTCCTACTTTTTTGTGATGTTACTTCGTTTAGGTATCTGTCAATAACTTGCTCAAATGGTATGTTAGCTACATCTTGGTATAAGTTTTCCATTATTTCCATTTCTATTTTGTTCGCCTAGGTAAACGCTTGAGTTTTTATGCGAAATGTTTTTTGTTTTTATGATGTTTTTTGCGGACTATTGCTCGCCATTTGTCATTTCTTTTGCTGAATGTATCCATTTGATACTCCTTTCTTTTGCTTGGTACACTTTTTTGGGTTGTTGGATCATTTTTTGTAACAGTTAATTTCTATAAAAGGCTTTTTTAGATCATAATTTATACTGTATATAAATATAATACTTTGTTTTTAGATAGGCGAAAATACTTGATTTTCAAGCATTTTTTATTTTAGATCATTGGGCTATAGTTGGTTGTTTATCAGGTTTTTTGATGAATGGCGCACCCGAGAGGATTCGAACCTCTGACCGCTCGGTTCGTAGCCGAGTACTCTATCCAGCTGAGCTACGGGTGCGTATTAGTTTGATTTTTAACCGAATATATTATTGTGTATGTTTTATTGTAGAGTTCAATAAAATCAAAAATCAACATGGCGCATCCGAGAGGATTCGAACCTCTGACCGCTCGGTTCGTAGCCGAGTACTCTATCCAGCTGAGCTACGGATGCACTGAGTAAATGGCGGTGAGAGAGGGATTCGAACCCTCGATGGAGTTTTTGACCCCATACTCCCTTAGCAGGGGAGCGCCTTCAGCCGGCTCGGCCATCTCACCACAATCGGTTTGTGGGCGGTATAATACGTTTTTCTAAAAATAAGTCAAACGATTTTTTATAAAATTTATTTGGTTGTCTGATTTATCTACAAAGTAGGTATAAAATTTATAATAGGTAGCATTATTGATTTAATATCGCCCTTAAACTGGCAAATCCGGCATTTTTCATTTCTTTTTTTTCTTGTTCTGTTGCATGTGTTTCATTTCTCTCCCATTGAAGATCATCTTGGGGTAACTCAGATAAAAAACGACTGGGCTCAGGCTTGAAAATCTCACCAAATTGTTTCCGCTCTTTGCATAAAGAAAATGTGAGAGATTTTTGTGCTCTAGTAATACCTACATAAGCTAAACGCCGTTCTTCTTCAACATTATCCTCATCAATACTGGTTTGATGTGGCAGAATATTTTCTTCCATTCCGATTAAAAAAACGTGTGGAAACTCCAAACCTTTCGAGGCATGTAATGTCATCAATTGCACTTGATTACTTTCTTCATCAGTTTCATTGCGTTCCAACATATCTCGTAGCGTCAGATGGCTGACAACCTGACTAAGAGACATAGGTTCATTGAACTCATCTCCTTTTAGCATAACTGCAACCCATTCAAATAACGTGGCTACATTTTTGCTTTGCATTTCTGCAATTTTAGGGTTGTTGGCGTGTTCATATAAATATTCTTCATAATGTAACTGTGCCAACATTCGTTTGATTGCTTGCTCAGGCTCTGAGCGTTGAATTTCATCATTGAGTTCGACAATCCAATATGCAAAGCCTTGTAAGGCATTATAGGATTTGGGATTGAGTTGGTGAATTAAGTCAAAATCAAAAATAGCGTCAAAAAGGCTAATATGTTTTTCTTGAGCAAGTTTTCCAACTTTTGCCAAAGTAGCGGAGCCTATTTCTCGTTTGGGTGTATTAATAATACGTAATAAAGCCGCATCATCATCTTGATTTATCAGTACACGTAAATAAGCCATCATATCTTTAATCTCTGCTCGAGAGAAAAAAGAAGTTCCCCCTGAGATTTTATAGGGAATTCGATTTTGCATTAAGACTTTCTCGAATAGTCTTGATTGATGATTTCCTCTATACAATATTGCATAATCACGATAACTGGTTTTATACATAAAACGATGGGTGATTAATTCTCCAACGACCAGCTCCGCTTCATGCTCCTCATTTTTTGCCTCCAGAACTTGTAGTTTTTCACCTTGCTCTAAAGTAGAAAATAAACGTTTTTCAAATACATGATCATTATTTGCGATTAAGATGTTGGCACAATGCAAAATACGCTGGTTAGAACGATAATTTTGTTCCAGTTTAATAACTTGTAATTGTGGAAAATCATTTTTTAACCGAGCCATATTTTGCGGTTGTGCACCTCGCCATGAGTAAATAGACTGATCATCATCACCAACTACAGTAAAGTGAGTATGTTGACCGACTAATAACTTCACCAATTCATATTGACTTGTATTGGTGTCTTGATATTCATCAACTAATAAATAACGAATTTTTTCTTGCCATTTAGACCGCACTTCTTGATTTTGGAGAAATAATAAAGTGGGCAACATAATTAAATCGTCAAAATCTAATACATTGTAGGCACGAATTTGATTATTGTAACGCTCATAACACTTGGCAAAAGTTTGTTGCTTGCTGTCTCTTACTTGAGTGAACGCTTGTTTAGGAAGAATAAGATCATTTTTCCAACGAGAGATCGCCGAAACTGTCTCTTGCAATAGCTCCTTATCTTCTTTTAATAGATCTGCCGTAATCTCTTTTAATAATGCCATTTGATCATATTCATCAAATAAGGTCATATTGGCTTTAAAACCGAGATGTTTGTATTCTTGTTTAATAATGTCAAAACCTAAAGTATGAAAAGTTGAAACAAGCAGACCTCTTGTTTTTTCTTTACCAATTGAATGTGCAACACGATCTTTCATTTCTCTAGCCGCTTTGTTAGTAAATGTGACAGCAGCAATTTGTTTTGGTAAGTAGCCACAATGCTCAATTAAATAAGCAATTTTATTAATAATAACCCGAGTTTTACCGGAGCCGGCACCGGCTAAAACTAAGCAAGGACCTTGCGTGTATTCTACGGCTTGTTGTTGTTGAGCATTGAGTTTCATAAGATCTTTTGGTTTAAAAGTGCGGTTAAAAACATCGACAAAATTGATGGGAAATTGTATTGCTTTAAGTTGCGTAAGTCTAAGGATTTATTTTGCATTGCTTAAAATATATTCTTTTCAGTCTTGTTTATTCCGGTTTCAAATTCGCCTCCCTCAAAAATTTGCTCTATAATAACCGCTCTTTGTGTTATTTGAGATTATTCTATTATGGCTAAAATTGCTGAAAATCCGCTTGTTCTTGTAGATGGTTCTTCTTATTTATATCGTGCATTCTATGCTTTTCCTCCATTAACAAATTCTCTTGGCGAACCGACAGGTGCAATGTATGGCGTATTGAATATGCTAAAAAGTTTAATTGCTCAGGTTCAACCGACCCATATAGCGGTTGTATTTGATGCAAAGGGAAAAACGTTCCGTGATGAAATATTTGAACAATATAAATCCCATCGTCCCCCTATGCCAGATGATTTACGTCAACAAATTCAGCCATTACACAATATTATCAAAGCACTAGGAATTCCGCTGTTGTCTGTTGAAGGTGTCGAGGCTGATGATGTAATCGGTACATTAGCGGTTCAGGCCTCTCAACAGGGAAAAAATGTTCTAATTAGCACCGGCGACAAAGATATGGCACAATTGGTTGATGATAATATTATGTTGATCAATACCATGAATAACAGTTTACTGGATAGAGATGGTGTAATAGACAAATATGGTATTCCGCCTGAATTAATTGTTGATTATTTAGCACTAATGGGCGACAGCTCCGATAATATTCCGGGAGTTAGCGGTGTCGGTGAAAAAACAGCATTGGGATTGTTGCAAGGCATTGGGAGTATGGCGGAAATTTATGCAAATTTAGAAAAAGTGGCTGGATTATCAGTTAGAGGATCAAAAAAACTCGGGGAGAAACTATCCTCCGCCAAGGCAGATGCGGATTTATCTTACCTTTTAGCAACAATAAAAACCAACGTTGAGTTAGATATTACACCGGATCAACTCGTGTTGGGGCAAAATAACCAAGATCAATTGATTGAATACTTTGCTCGTTATGAATTTAAACGTTGGCTAAACGAAGTGATAAGCGGTGAAAGCTCACTTACCAAAGCAACTCAGCAAGAAATTAAACTTGATAAAACTCAAACAAATAGTGCCTCTGAGTCGAAAGGTGCGGTCAAAAAAACGATTAAAATCGACCGCACTTCATATGAAACTATTGATACTCAAGAGAAATTAAATAGTTGGCTGGAAAAACTTCAACAGGCAGATCTTATTGCTGTTGATACGGAAACCGATGCTTTAGATCCTATGCGTGCTAATCTTGTCGGTATTTCCTTTGCACTGACCAACGGCGAGGCTTGCTATATTCCTCTGGCTCATAAACAAGCTGTAAAAGAAATAACACAAACAGATTTATTCACTGAATCAGAACAAAATGCTGAACAATTTGAGCTTGTAAAAAATCAATTAAATAAAGAGACGTGTCTAGCACAATTAAAGCCGTTGCTAGAAAATCCGTCTATTCAAAAAATTGGACAAAATATTAAATATGATTTAACTATTTTTGCCAATCATCATATTCAATTAAACGGTGTTTGTTTTGATACGATGCTACAATCCTATGTGCTTGACAGCACAGGACGACATAATATGGGTGCCTTATCGGAACGATATTTAGGACATCAAGTTATTGAATTTGAAAGTATTGCCGGTAAAGGAAAAAAACAAGTAACGTTTGATAAAATTGCCATTGCTCAAGCGACAGAATATGCTGCTGAAGATGCGGATATTACAATGAAATTACATCAAGTCCTCTGGCAAGAATTACAACAATCGCCAAGTTTAGTGAAGGTATTTAATGATATTGAGTTGCCTTTGGTAAAAGTATTATCAAAGATGGAACGCAATGGTGTACTAATTGATAGTCAGGCATTGTTAAAGCAATCTGAAAAAATTGCGAGAAGATTGACCGCACTTGAGCAACAAGTTTATCAAGAAGCGGGAGCAGAATTTAATTTAGCTTCAACCAAACAACTACAAGAAATTCTCTTTACTAAATTAGCCTTACCTATCATTGCAAAAACCCCAAAAGGTGCACCTTCAACAAATGAAGATGTATTGGAAACGCTAGCTCAACAGGGACATATTGTGCCTAAATTATTGATGGAACATCGTGGATTAGCAAAATTAAAATCTACTTACACTGATAAATTGCCTTCAATGGTGAACAAAAAAACCGGACGAGTGCATACATCTTATCATCAAGCAGTAACAGCAACGGGACGTTTATCTTCCAGCGATCCCAATTTACAAAATATTCCGATTAAAAATGAAGAAGGTCGTTGTATTCGCCAAGCCTTTATTGCACGTAAGGGGTATAAAATTATTGCCGCAGACTATTCACAAATTGAATTACGAATTATGGCACATTTATCTCAAGATAATGGTTTGATTATGGCATTTAATGAGGGAAAAGATATTCATCGTTCTACGGCAGCTGAGATTTTCGGTATTCCATTAAATGAAGTAACAAGTGAACAACGTCGAAGTGCAAAAGCAATTAACTTTGGCTTGATTTATGGAATGAGTTCTTTTGGTTTATCTAATCAACTTGGCATTTCACGGGCAAATGCTCAAAAATATATGGATCTATATTTCCAACGTTATCCGGGAGTGCAAACTTTTATGGTTGATATTCGAGAAAAAGCAAAAGAGCAGGGCTATGTAGAAACATTATTTGGACGCCGTCTATATTTGCCTGAAATCAATTCATCTAATGCAATACGCCGTAAAGGAGCTGAACGAGTGGCGATAAATGCACCAATGCAGGGTACTGCGGCAGATATTATTAAATTAGCTATGATTGCTATTCATAACGAAATCAAAAAAAATGATATTCAAATGATCATGCAGGTTCATGATGAATTGGTATTTGAAGTGAAAGAAAATAAGGTAGATGAATATTCTGCATTAATTAAGTCTTTAATGGAAAATGCGGCACATTTATCAGTCCCATTAATTGTGGATATTGGTGTGGGTGATAATTGGGATGAGGCACATTAATAGTTGAAATCAAGAGATTGAATGAATTTTAAGCTTTTAATCTCCTTTTTATAGACTTTATTATTTTTATTCAATATAATCCACGACCTGTCCCCCTTTAGCTCAGTTGGTTAGAGCAGGCGACTCATAATCGCTTGGTCACTGGTTCAAGTCCGGTAGGGGGGACCATTTAACCCCTATCCTGCAACGTATTGAAACATTTTCAAAATTTCTAAACTATGGCAAACTCTTCTCTACTACAATGTACCTATGACAGAGTGTTTTGAGCCGATACTCACTTGCGAAAGAACAAAAAGAAGTTTTACGATATTTTCCATCAGAACCAAGAAAGTTATTCTATAGATTTTTCTTTGTTATACCTATTTTATGACTTTATAAAAACAAAAATCCACGCTTGTATTGTCCATGATTTCCTCATGTTCCATTCAAGCGTGGAATTTTCATTCATGTAAAATATTTATTCTATTTTAGTATTAGCAGGTTCAGAATAAACATGGCTGATTGCACAATGATGTCCTGCCGCTCCTCTACCATAGAAATAATAACGAGAATCTTGCCATTCAACGATTGAGAAAGGCTGCATTGGCTCATCACTTGACTTGGCAAGTGTCATTTCTGCTTTCGTATGCATAACCGCAGAAATTGTCCCCAATCGTCCGTTAAACTGATATTCACGTACAAACTCAGGTACAGAAATATTAGTATCTACCTCTGTGCGTTCGATTGTTGATGATTCGTCAACCACCTCTTGAGTTAAACGTTGCAAGGTTTCTTGAACTTTCTTTTCAACTGCTTCATTTGCTGGTTGGCTAACAAAGTTACTTAAAGGCTTAATATCATCAGATTGAGTATCCATCAAGATTTCACTAGCAGGAATAACAACTTCAATTTCCTCTTGTTGATATTGCTGTTTTAGTAATTCATCTACAGATAAAAAATTGTTATTTTTTGAATTAACTACATTAACATCAACCCAAACTTTCCCACTCGCTAACTCCGGAGATGCTACCGCAGCAAATAGAGGAATCGCAGATTTCAACTCTACATTACGACGACGTCTTTGATTATTCACTCTTAAATGACGAGGTAAGCGTCGATGACGATAGTTATTATCTTGACGTTCATGAGTTTTCTCATTTTCTGTCTGTAAAACCGCTTGTTCTAAACTTGTAACAGGCTCTGTTGTTTTTTCATTTTCAACGTGTTCTTCAGTTGATACCAAATTTGGCGTATCAACTAAATTTTCCTCAACTCTAACTTTCTTACGCAAATCACGACGTTGGCGACGAGGCTGAATTGTTTCAATAGTCTCATCATCTTTTGTATGAATTTCCAACTCACCCGCTTTCTTTGTCTGAATTTTCGGATCATCAACGCCTTTCTTAGCATGCTTAGAATAACGTTCAGTATAATGAGAATGCTGTGTATCTAATTTATTATTTTCATCAGATTTAATCTCATGCTCTTGACGAATACGACGGCTAGAACGACGATCTTGGTTACGACGATTATGACGAGCATTTTTATTCTGACGAGTATTTTTGTTTTTTTTATTTTTACTTGAATTATCAGCAAACAAGTTTTTAATCCCCTCAATAATACGTCTCAATAAGGATTCTCTCTCTTGTTTTCTTTCTTGTGGCATTGGTGCCGGAGTTTCAATAGCTAATGAAACCGCCGCATTCTCGACTGCACTTTCCACTGTTGCTGCTGAATTTTCAAGGTGACGAGAAATAAAAGCGTCCTCAACAACATAAGTCTCATCATTCATTTCATGCAACTTAGCTAAGTTATAACTTAACTCATTTATTTCCTCACCTTCACGAACACGAAAAACGCTAAAGTGCGGGGTTTCCATGGCTTCATTCGGAGCTACCACAATATCAACATTATGACGTTTCTCAATACTATGGATCGCTTTCCGTTTTTCATTCAATAAATAAGAAGCAATTTGAACAGGAACAATAGTATGAACTTGTTTGGTATTTTCTTTTAATGCCTCTTCCTCAAGTAAACGTAAAATAGACAATGATAAAGATTCATTATCACGTATTTTTCCCGTTCCCTGACAACGAGGGCAAACATGATGACTTGATTCACCCAATGAAGGACTTAAACGCTGACGTGACATTTCCAGTAAGCCAAAACGTGAAATACGGCTAATTTGAATTCTAGCACGATCCTGACGAACAGCTTCTCGCATACGATTTTCAACTTCACGTTGATGACGTACCGGTGTCATATCAATAAAATCAATAACAATTAACCCGCCTAAATCACGTAAACGTAATTGACGAGCAATCTCATCCACCGCTTCTAAATTTGTATTTAAAGCCGTTTCCTCAATATCACCCCCCCGTGTAGAACGAGCCGAGTTAATATCAATTGCGGTTAATGCCTCTGTAGCATCAATAACAATGGAACCGCCGGAAGGCAATCTTACTTCCCGCTGGAACGCAGATTCAATTTGTGATTCAATTTGATAATGGCTAAACAGAGGAACTTCACCTTGATAAAGTTTAACTCGGTTAATAAAATCGGGACGCACTAATTTAATATGTGCTTTCGCTTTCTCATACACTTTCGGGCTATCAATTAATATTTCGCCAATATCACGGCGTAAATAATCACGAATAGCACGAACAATCACATCACTTTCTTGATGAATTAAAAAGGGGGCAGGACGACTTTGAGAGGCTTGTTTAATCGCTTCCCAGTGATGTAACAAGACTTTTAAATCCCACTGTAATTCTTCAGGTGATTTACCGACACCGGCAGTACGAACAATTAAGCCAACGCCTTCAGGCACGTCCAAAGAGCTTAATGCCTCTTTTAATTCTAAACGTTCATCCCCTTCAATACGACGTGAAATTCCACCTGCACGAGGATTATTAGGCATAATGACTAAATAACTTCCAGCCAAAGACACAAAGGTTGTTAAGGCAGCTCCTTTGTTACCGCGTTCTTCTTTATTGACCTGAACAATAACTTCTTGCCCCTCAGATAAAATATCTCGAATATTCGGACGACCTTGATAAACGTAATCATCCGGAAAATACTCCCGTGCAATTTCTTTTAAAGGTAAAAAACCATGTCTTTCTACACCATAATCAACAAATGCGGCTTCCAAACTCGGTTCAACACGAGTAATACGACCTTTGTAAATATTTGCTTTTTTTTGTTCATGTCCAGGATTTTCAATATCCAAATCAAATAAACGTTGCCCATCAACTAAAGCAACACGCAACTCCTCTTTTTGAGTTGCATTAATCAACATTCTTTTCATTGTCTAAATTTTCTCTAAATTTTATTATCAAAATTAGCATTAAAATAACCGCTCTTTGCTTCGCAATCTACCTCTTATCTGTCACAAAATGCCTGTCTCTCGACTGTCAGTTGCCGGATGCATTGAATGCGTTATTAAGACGGGTGTTAAAATAGCTTTCTTAATACAAACAAAATTATTGAAATGTTTAATTTTGCAAGCTGTCGTTTACTTTAATCTACCAAGAAATCACTTCATATATTAATGTCTTACGCCATTCGCAGCATTAAAAAATGATCAATGATGACTTATTTAGTTTTGAGTATTTTACCTACCCAAAAATAGGCTCTATTATCTACTGATAAATAAATTTTAGCAAGGTAATTCCTATTTTTATGCTATGATACATAACAATTTGATAAGCTGAAAAAATTTAAAAATGACACATATTAATGAAAAAATCATAAACCAAAGTGTAAAAATACTAACAATCAATGAAGATGAAAGTGGACAGCGTATTGATAATTTTTTGTTGGCAAAATTGAAAAGCGTACCCAAAAGTTTGATTTATCGAATTTTGCGTAAAGGTGAAGTAAGGGTCAACAAAGGCAGAATTAAACCTGAGTATAAACTACAAAATGGCGATATTGTTAGAATTCCACCGGTTCGTATTGCGGAAAAAGAACATACCCCTATTTCAAAAAAATTGAATAAAGTCGCACAGTTGGAACAACAAATTATCTTTGAAGACAATTATTTATTGGTGTTAAACAAGCCTTCAGGCCTTGCAGTACATGGCGGTAGCGGATTAAATTTTGGAGCAATAGAAGCATTACGTACATTACGCCCTGAAGCACGTTTTTTAGAATTAGTACACCGCTTGGACAGAGATACTTCAGGTATATTGCTTATTGCAAAGAAACGATCTGCTTTACGTAGCCTACATGAGCAACTACGTGAAAAAACCATACAAAAAGAATATCTGGCATTAGTTCGTGGTCATTGGCAATCTCATTGTAAGATGATACAAGCACCATTGTTGAAAAATGAACTTACGAGTGGCGAACGAATTGTAAAAGTAAGTGAACAAGGTAAGCCTTCAGAAACAAAGTTTAGCATTGAAGAACGTTATAATAATGCTACTTTAGTTAAGGCATCTCCTATTACAGGAAGAACTCATCAAATTCGTGTACATACCCAATACGCAGGTCATCCTATCGCACTTGATGATAAATATGGTGATAAAAATTTTAATCAACAAATGACCGCACTTGGCTTAAACCGTTTATTCTTGCATGCTTTTGCTATTTGTTTTGAACATCCTAAAACAGGGGAAAGGCTACGCCTAGTTGCTCCATTAGATCTCGCAATGAAAAATATTTTACAAGTCTTACGAGAAATAAAAAATAAAACTCTTTGACTTATTATTTTTTAAGAGATTTCCAATCAAGATTTCCGTTACTTAAAAATGCTTTTCTTATCAAAATATTAGACTAGAAAAAGTAGTGAGATCTATTTTCAATTCATTTTTAGAAAAAGGGCAATGTGCAAACCAATACAAAAAATACCAAAAGATGACACTTTTTACCCTATTCAAATTAATTAGTTTTCTTCTAATTCACCACAGAAACGATAACCTTCACCATGAACAGTAGTAATAATTTCCGGAGTATCTGCATGATCTTCAAAATGTTTTCGAATACGACGAATTGTTACATCTACTGTACGATCTTGTGGTTTTAATTCCCTTCCCGTCATTTTTCTCAATAGCTCTTCACGAGTTTGAATTTTCCTTGGGTTTTCACAAAAATGCAACATTGCTCGAAATTCGCTACGAGGTAATTTATATTCTTCTCCGTCAGGATTAATTAAAGAACGTGAATTTAAATCTAATGTCCAACCATTGAATCTATACTGTTCTACCTGACTGGTGCCAGATTTAGGTATTTCTTGCATCGTACGCTGTAAAAGATTTCTTGCACGAATAGTCAATTCTCGGGGATTAAACGGTTTAGTAATATAATCATCCGCACCGATTTCCAAACCTAAAATCTTATCTACTTCATTATCTCGACCGGTTAAAAACATTAATGCTGTATTTGTATTTTCACGCAATTCACGTGCCAACATTAAACCATTTTTCCCCGGTAAATTAATATCCATAATAACTAAGTTAATTTCACATGTAGCAAGTATACGATGCATTTGATTACCATCAGCCGCCTCCAGTGTATTATAGCCTTCAGCCTCAAAGATACTTTTTAACATATTTCTAGTAATCACTTCATCTTCAACAATCAAAATTTGCGGTATGTTCATACTTTATTCCTAGAATATAATCCAATTCAGTTCGGGGCTTATTGTATAATTGCAACATTATCGTAACAAGTGAAAAGAGATAATTTTTTCCATACAGCTAGATTTCATGACGTAGATCATAAAACGCTTGTTTTAATCTGATGCCACAGATATTATGTCGCCCTGCATAAATTGAACGATTGAACTATTTAGAAAGGGATCATTTGAATGAAAAAAATTTTAACTATTTTTTATATTTTTTTCACCGCACTTTTTTTTGCATCTCAAACACAAGGAAACATTTTTGGTAAAAAAACACAATTTTTAAAAAGCCATGAAGCATTTCAATTCAGTAGTCAACAAGAAGGAAAAAAACTTGATCTTCATTGGGCTATCGCTGAAAACTATTATCTGTATAAAAAAGAAATCAGCATTGAATTAGTGAATGATGATAACAAAAATCAACGTGTTTCTATTGAGAATCTTCATTTCCCTACCGCTGAGCTACATCAAGATGAATTTTTTGGAGAAACTGAGATTTATCGCCATCAATTAGATCTATCCATCAATCTTCCAACGGATAGTTCTTTTAATAAAGCACTCATTACCTATCAAGGTTGTACCAAAGGACTTTGTTATCCGCCTGAAACTCAAGAAATCTCTATTAACAAAGATCTGTTAAGTGTTGCGGGAAAAACTGCCATGCAACACCCTGAACAAAATCAACTTGCTGCAAACTTATTAAATAACAAATACGCACCATTAGGTTTTTTCTTGTTAGGCTTAGGGCTTGCATTTACTCCTTGCGTCTTACCTATGCTTCCCTTATTGTCAGCGATTATTATCGGTGCAAATCAAAGACCGAATAGTTTACGAGCATTGGGGTTAAGCTTTGCTTATGTACAAGGTATGGCACTCACCTATACATTATTGGGATTAATTGTAGCGGCAATCGGATTACCATTTCAAATAGCACTGCAAAGTCCTTACGTACTGGTCAGCCTATCCGTTATTTTTATTCTATTAGCATTATCCATGTTTGGAGTCTTTACTCTACAACTGCCAAGCTCGCTACAAACTAAACTCACCTTACTCAGCCAACAACAAAAGAGCGGTGCTTTTGGCGGTGTTTTTGTGATGGGAATGATTGCAGGTCTTGTTGCCTCTCCCTGTACTTCCGCGCCATTATCAGGAGCATTACTTTATGTAGCTCAAACCGGCGATCTCACAACGGGTGCATTTACACTCTATTTATTGGCCCTAGGCATGGGCATTCCTCTGATGTTAATTACTTTATTTGGCAACAAAATTCTACCAAAGTCAGGTGTTTGGATGGAAAAGGTCAAAGCTGCTTTCGGTTTCGTCATGTTACTGTTACCTATTTTCCTACTTTCTCGTGTTTTACCTGAATATAGTGATTATTTATGGGCAAGCTGGTTGTTTGCTTTCATTGTCTGGTTTTTTATTCAATTAAGAAAAAACTGGTTAGGTTGGATTATCGCCTTTGTTTTTACCGCACTATTCTTGCTCAATTCAAATTGGAATCACGAACAAAACGCAGTTCAACAACACCCCTCTCATTCTCAATTCCAACGCATTCAAAATTATGCAGAATTGCAACACGTTCTTGCTAATAATCCAAAATCGGTTGCCATGTTGGATCTTTATGCTGATTGGTGCGTTGCCTGCAAAGAGTTTGAAAAATATACGTTCAGTGCTTCAAATGTACAGCCTTTATTTGAGCATATCTTACTGTTACAAGTAAATATGACCAAAAACAGTCCGGACAATACTGAACTCATGAAGCAACTGACTGTTTTAGGATTGCCGACTATCATTTTCTTTGATCAATCAGGAAAGGAAATAGAACAAGCTCGTATAACAGGTTTTATGAACAATAATGAATTTGAACAATGGCTTAAAAGTAATGTGTTGCCATAACCTATAAATCAAATAAGAAATGACCGCACTTCAACACATAAGTGCGGTCATTTTTTAACGATTTAATTATCAATTATAAGTCATCAATAACAATATAAATTTTATGTACCGGTCCATGTACACCAACGACTTTAATTAACTCAATATCTGCTGTAGCACTCGGTCCCGAAATAATATTTATACAAGAAGGCATCCTTTCTCCTCGTTGTGCCTTTTCATGTAAAATCTTAGCCAATTGTGCAACTCGTGGTAAAACGGTGCTTTTACGTAAAACCACAATGGATTTTTCCGGTAATAAACTCACTGAACGGCCAAAATCTTTATCCGAAAATAAAACAATGCCACCGGATTCTGCCAACTCATACTCACCATACACAATACCAATATTAGCTTTCTCCGCTTGGGCAAAATTTTCTTCCGTTTGATTTAAATCCCAAATATAACTATCGTATTTTTCTTGGACAGATTGCAAAATACCCAAATCAGCTAATCTTTTGTCATTATTTAAAATAACACTACCGCCACCATATTTCTCGCAAACTTCCAGTAAAGTGCGGTTTAGTTCAGCTTCACTTGTTTCAATAACATCCGCCATCATCACTTTAGCAAAACGCACAAACTCATCAACTAAGTCGGTTTTGCTCAACTCAGTTAAACGCGTTGTCGGATAATTATTGACCAACTCAGGCATAGGCTCAGGAATGAATTGACGAGGTCTGCCCATTTTGGTAGCTAATTTATTTAAAAAGTTATCACGATTTTGTAAATCCATTAATTTTTACCTCTATTTTGGAACCATTGACGGAAACTCTCGCCATCTGGTGTTGGTAAATCACGAGCTTTAGTCCACTCTGCCAACGCTCCAACCTCAATTGGTGCTTTACCGTTTTTAATCACTTTAGCCGCCACTTTAGCACCAATTTTTACACCTATTTTCCATAACGTCGGATTTGAGTTTGCTAAAGTAAAGCCAAAAATAGACAACCGTTCTAACATTGGTGTCATACCAGCTTGTGCAATGTGTTCACGATGTTTTGAGATGAGTTGTGCCAATGGAATTTTAACCGGACAAACTGAGTTACAGGCAGTACAAAGAGAACAAGCATAAGGTAATTCTTTAAATTCTTCATAACCTCCCAATAAAGGAGATATTACCGATCCAATTGGACCCGGATAAATAGAACCATAACCATGTCCCCCAATTTGACGATATGCAGGACAAGTGTTTAAGCAAGCACCACAACGAATACAACGTAATACTTCCTTAAATTCACTTTCCAAAATAGATGAACGACCATTGTCCACAATAACCAAATGAAAATCTTCTGGACCATCGGTTTCGCCTTCAAGACGAGGACCTGTCAACCATGTATTATAAGCCGTTAATTTTGCACCTACCGCACTACGAGCAAGCATGGTGATTAATACATCTACTTCTTGGAAGGTTGGTGCTAAACGCTCCATACCCATTACTGCAATATGGGTTTTCGGTACTGTTGTAGCTAAACGCAGATTTCCTTCATTAGTAACCAAACATACCGAGCCTGTTTCAGCAACAGCAAAATTACAACCGGAAATACCAATATCAGCTTCAAGGAAATCTTTACGCAATGTTTTACGCACAAAAGCATTCATTTCTTCCGGTTGTTCCGTTCCTTTATAACCTAAGGCATCATGTAATTCTTGGCGAATTCTATGACGATCTTTATGAATAGCAGGTACAACAATATGAGAAGGTTTATCTCCAACAATTTGTAATAAATATTCGCCTAAATCAGTTTCAACGACTTTCATGCCTTCCTTTTCAAGCACTTCATTTAAACCAATTTCTTCAGTTACCATTGATTTTGATTTAACAATTGTTTTAGCATTTTTTTCTAACGCAACTTGACGAATATATTGAGTAGCCTCTTCAGCGGTTTCAGCAAAGTAAACTTTTCCACCATTTTGCTGAACTTTCTCGCTCAATTGATATAAGTAAGCATCTAAATTTGCTAAAACATGATTACGAATTTGTTTGGCTAAATCACGCCATTCTTCCCAATGCCCCAATTCATCAACCATTTTTTGACGGTTAGCACCGATAGTTTCTTGAGCTTTAACTACCGCTTTACGCATCATTTCATTATGGATTTGATTGTCCACACGCTGTTTAAATGCAAGATTACTGGTTTTTAGTGACATCTTATTTATCCTCCTGCATTAATACTTCAGCAATGTGCATGACTTTAATCTTTTTGCCTTCTCGGTTCAATCTTCCACCAATATTAATTAAGCAACTCACATCAGCACCAATTAAATACTCAGGTTCAACTTCTGTAATATGCTCAACTTTTTCAGTGACCATTTCTCCGGAGATTTCTGCCATTTTTACCGAAAATGTACCACCGAATCCGCAGCAAGTTTGCTGGTTAGTAATAGGTAAAAGCTCCAATCCTTTTACATTTTGTAAAAGTGTTAAAGGTTCATTCACAATACCCAATTTACGAGATAAGCTACAAGATGGATGATAAACAGCCTTACCTGTTAATTTTGCACCAACATTAGTTACTTTTAATTTATTTACAATAAAATCAGTAAGATCATGAAACCGATCAGCAACCTTTTGAGCTCTTTCTGCCCATTCAGTTTCACCGAAACGAGAAAATTGCTCAGGATAAGTTTTAATTGCGTAAACACAAGATCCTGCCGGTGCAACAATTGGATAATCATTTACCTCAAAAGTTGATACTAAATTCTTCATTCCTTCCAATGCTTGCTTTGTATAGCCACTATTCATTGCAGGCTGACCACAACATCCTTGCTTTTCCAAGAAGATAATCTTGCAACCTAGTTTCTCTAACAACAATACTGTATTTTTTGCCACGCCTGCCTTCACCACATCAGCAATACAAGTGACATAAAAATTGACATTCATAAGAACTCCAATATTTCAATTTAAAATAAATAAAAGTAAGCAGCATCAAAGAATACTGCTTACCAAAAGTATACATTATTTAGAAAAAAATCGGGATAACAAACAATGCAACCAGTGCGGCAATAATACCATATATTACCATTGGAATAACTGTTTTCTTAATAATTGCCCCTTCTTGGTTTTGGATATTCAATACTGAATTTACTGCAACAATATTATTAATACATACCATGTTACCCATTGCACCACCGACAGATTGTAACGCAAGAATTAATGAAGTTGATAAGCCGGTTAACTCTGCAGTTGATAACTGAACACTACCAAATGTCAGGTTAGATACTGTATTGGATCCAGAGAAAAATGCTCCGACAGCACCTAAATAAGCAGAGAAGACAGTCCAATACTCTCCTGTTGCAGCAGCGAAACTCTTACCGATAATTTTCACCATTGAACCATCTCCACCCACTAACATTAAATTCACCATAATCAATGCTCCGACAAGTGCAAAGAATGGATTTTTAGTTTGTTGGAAGCTGGTAACGAAAATATCTTTTGTATTTGCTGCCGATACTTTAAATACCGGAATAGCAATTAATACTGTTACAACAAATGGAATCAGTGCCGGCACATACAATAATTTATAGCTGGAATTAATTGATGTACCAAAAATGTCTTTCAGGCTGAAAATTAAACCATGGCTGATTTCAAAACGCCCTAACGAACCCAATTGAACTGCAAACCAAGTTGTCGCATCGTTCATCATCGCTTTGAACGGTAACTGTTGGAGGCGAGTGATAATCAAAATAGCAATTAAAAGTGCGGTAGGAAATAATGCTTTCACTACGTCATTAAAAGGAACCGCAGCTTCAATATTATTTTCAACCTTAGCCAAGCCAATACCTTTATTAGCAAGTAGAATTGAAATAAGTAACCCTATTGCACCACCAACTAATGACGGGAATTCATAGTTTACTTGTGCCAATAAAATATATGGAATAACACAAGCAAATACACTTAAATAAACATAGATAATATTTCGACGAATTTCTTTGACACTTACAACGAAACTTAAGGCAATTAAAGGAATCACCAATGCAGCGAAAGCGTGAATTAATGCTGTCATAGCACCGATTTCCAAAATTTGACCGTCGCCCAAATGAAGAGGACCAAAACCAAACCAAGTTGGTGTACCTACCGCACCGAATGATACAGGCACAGAGTTCATAATAAGTGTCAAAACAGCTACTTTAATCGCAGGGAAACCTAGACCGACAAGAATAGGTGCGGCAATCGCCGCCGGCGTTCCAAAACCACTAGCCCCTTCAATCATAAAAGCAAACGCCCAACCGATGATCATCAATTGTGCCACCGGATTTGGGTTAATAGTACCAAGCCATTTACGTAATATATTCGTCGCACCTGATACTTCAGAGAAACGATTGAATAAAATAGCACCTAAAATAACAGTGATAGGTGTTTGAACTGCTACAAGTGCAGATGCAATATTTGCACTCACAATCTTAATATCTGTACCGAAGAAAACTAACTGAATAATTAATACAACAGCGGCAATCCAAGGTAATGCCAAATAAGAAGGTAATGCGTTACGTTTTACCATTAAATAAATTAATAAAACGATAGGAAAGATACTCAAAAAGAGGGCCATAAAACTTACTCCAGTAAATAAATTATAAGATATAATTGCAACGATATATGCGATGTGAATTGTAAACAAAAATAGAAGAAAAAATAAACCTAATGTTACAAAAATATGACAAAAATCACACTTTTGTTAATTTTTTGTTTAATTTTTATGTAACGTTTTTTATTTAAACCTTGTATATACCTCTTAATGATTAGCTATTTTACATACTGCATACGAAATATTAAACCTGTCGTTGTGTGTATCACTACTCTGCTTAACTAACAGTCTTAACCATTTCTTCAATTTCCATTGTTCAAATACCATTGAACGGTTTTACGTAGGCCGGCGGTAAAATCTTGTAAAGGTGTCCAGCCCAAAGACGTTTGGATTTTGTAAGCATCAATGGCATAACGCTTATCATGACCAAGACGATCCTCGACATGAATAATCAACTCATGATATTGCTTTATTCCTTTAGGTTTATTTGGTACTAACTGTTCTAATAAATCGCAAATTGTCTGCACCACTTCTAGATTGGTTTTTGCACAATTTGCACTGATATTATAACTCTCTCCGATTTTTCCTTTTTGTAATACTTTATATAAAGCCCGTACATGATCTTCTACAAATAACCAATCCCGAATTTGCAAACCATCTCCATAAATAGGCAAAGGTTTCCCTTGCACTGCATTTAAAATCATACGTGGAATTAATTTTTCCGAATGTTGGAAAGGTCCATAATTATTAGCACAATGCGTAATTAGAATAGGTAAACCGTAGGTACGATACCATGCTCTTACTAAATGATCCGAAGCTGCTTTCGAAGCCGAATATGGACTGCTTGGTTGATAAGGGCTACTTTCAGTAGAAGCCTGTTCAGAGTCAATTAAATCACCATAAACTTCATCCGTAGAAATATGTTGAAAAACGAACCGCTCTTTTTTATTTGCAGGCAATTTAAGCCAATAATGACGAGTAACCTCAAGCAAAGCAAATGTCCCTACAATATTGGTTTGAATAAATTCAGTACTTGCTGCAATTGAGCGATCTACATGACTTTCTGCCGCCAAATGAATTACTGCATCAGGCTGATATTGCTCAAATATTTGAGTTATCACAGGTTGATCAACAATATCAGCTTGCTCAAAAAAATAACGTGGATTGAGCACCGCACTTTGTAAGCTATCAAGGTTGGCTGCATAGGTTAATTTATCCACATTAATGATAGTATGTTCAGTTTCAGTCAGTAGATAACGAATAAGTGCAGAGCCGATAAATCCGGCTCCCCCTGTAATGAGAATGTTCATGTCTTCCAAATATAAATCAAAGTTTGAAAATTGCTAACACAGCACAATTTTAGCATAGCGAATAATCGACACATCTCGCTGATTTTTATCCTTAAAAATATAACCTCTAATATTGATTTTGAATTAATTTTTCTGCAATTTGCAGATCCAGCGTATTGTCAATATCAACAGAGCAATGAGTTGGCATAAAATAGAATTTTATTGGAGGAATAAAAAAATATTTGTTCTTTAATAGTGCTTCAATATCATTAATATAGATAGCGCCATTTGCTCGATATGCTTTAGGTAATTGCTGACGAGGTGCTTCAAAATCACTGATTTCTCTATGTGGAATAATCTCATTATTTTCCATAATGAAAGATTTATAAGGATGATGTTCACATTCACAAGCTGATATAACTGATTTACACCCTCCTGAAAAAATTTCCATTGCATTCCTAATATCTATTCCGCTTCTTAAAGGAGAGGTAGGTTGAAGATGAGTAACACTTCCTTTTTCAATCTTTAATTCATTCAAATAATGTAAAATAACATCTATCGTTCTCGTATCACTTTGTGCCAGCTCAGAAGGACGTAAAAATGTTTTCGCACCATACCTTTCAGCCTCATTGAGAATATTCTCACCATCAGAATTAACAACAATTTGATCAAACACACCAGATTCTTGTGCCGCTAAAATAGCTCTACCGACCAATGAAATACCGCCTACCAATTGGAGATTTTTGTCCTTAATACCTTTGGAACCTGCCCTAGCGGGAATAATTGCAATTCTTGCCATAGATTATCCTTTTTAATAAAAAATATAGTATAACTTCAGTCAAATACTAATCTTTTTAGTCAGTAAATACAATTTTTCAATCCGATAAATTTTTCAATATTAACTAAATAAAAATAATATCCCTTTAATAGAATAAATTCTTTTCGTCTTTCTCATTAATAGAGTATAATCCCGAAGTTTTTATTTTTTCATTCATATTTAGAGGAATAAATGGCTAAAGAAGATTGCATTGAAATGCAGGGAACAATTTTAGAAACCTTGCCAAATACGATGTTTCGTGTGGAATTAGAAAACGGTCATGTCGTAACTGCACATATTTCAGGAAAGATGCGTAAAAACTATATTCGTATTTTAACAGGAGATAAAGTAACGGTTGAAATGACACCTTATGATTTGAGTAAAGGTCGTATTATTTTCCGCAGTCGTTAATAAAATTTTTATTAATTATTTGCTTTATCAGAAAGAAGGGGCTGTAATAGCCCCTTTGCTTTTATCTCTTTCTTTCTCTACGTTCTTTACGCTGTTCAGAAAAAGAGCGGTTACTTTTTTCATTAAATTTACGTCCACCACGAAACTCACGTTCATAACGCCCTTTTCGTTTACCACCTGAGCCGGCTTCAAACTCTTCCTCAGAATTGACCGCACTTACGAAAGACATACGCATCTGTTTATTTAATACACGCGTTTTAGCAAATACTTGTAACAATTCTTTTGGCATGCCCTGTGGCAATTCAATCGTTGAATAAGTGTCATAAAGTTTAATATGTCCAATATAACGACTTTGAATATCCCCTTCATTTGCAATTGCACCTACAATATGACGAACCTCGACACCATCACATCTACCGACTTCAATACGATATAAATCCATTGGTTGCGGAATACCATACCCATGACGCTCAGAACGTGGATTTTCTTTACCTCGACGCTCCCCTCTCTCTCTACGATCATTACGTCGTGAATGTTTTTCAAACACCGGATCTTCAGGAAGAATAAGTTTTTGTTTGCCTTGTAATAACATCAACATAGCTGCGGCAATGTCTTCCTGATCCTGATCTGCCGTAAATAAATCTTCCAATAAGCTACGATATTGTTCTAGATCATGATGTTCTAATTGCTTAGTGATTTTAGCCACGAAGTTTTTACGGCGACATTCTTGTAAAGCAAGATGATTAGGCATTTCCACTTCTTCAATTGCTTTTTTCATTAAGCGTTCAATATTCCCCAATAAACGACGCTCTTTAGGCTCAACAAACAAAATCGCACGGCCCGCACGACCTGCTCGGCCTGTACGCCCAATACGGTGAACATAACTTTCCGCATCCAGCGGAATATCATAATTAACAACTAAACTAATACGTTCAACATCTAAACCACGAGCCGCAACATCAGTCGCCACTAAAATATCAAGACTTCCATTGCGAAGACGATCTAATGTTTGCTCACGTAATTGCTGTGTCATGTCTCCATTTAATGCAGCTGCACGAAACCCGTGTTTTTCCAATAATTCAGTGACATCTAATGTAGCTGTTTTAGTTCGAGTAAAAATAATTGCAGCATCAAAATCTTCCACTTCTAAGAAACGCAACAATGCTTCATTTTTACGAAAACCGCGAACATACCAACAGCTTTGCGTAATATCCGGTGCAGTACGTTGTGTTGACTGAATTTTTACTTCTTGCGGACTGTGCATAAAGCGTTTTGTAATTCGTTTAATTGGAGCAGGCATCGTTGCAGAGAAAAGTGCGGTCTGGTGTTGCTCTGGAAGCTCCGCCATGACGGTTTCAACATCATCAATAAATCCCATGCGTAGCATTTCATCCGCTTCATCTAATACAATAGACTGTAAATTTGACAGATCCAATGTACCACGACGAATATGATCTAAAATACGCCCCGGTGTTCCGACGACCACTTGAGCACCTTGTTTTAAAGCTCTTAATTGAATATCGTAACGTTGTCCGCCGTACAGAGTAACAATACGCATCCCCTTAGAAAACTTCACAAACTGTTCACAAGCATCAGCAACTTGAATAGCCAACTCACGGGTTGGTGCCATTACTAACATTTGTGGATATTTTTCATTAGTATCAATTTTCGCCAATAATGGCAAAGAAAATGCCGCTGTTTTTCCACTACCGGTTTGTGCCATGCCAAGCACATCATGCCCATTTAATAGATGCGGGATACAAGCCTGTTGAATTGGGGAAGGAGTTGAAAAGCCCATTTCGGACACTGCATTAAGGATGAATTCAGGTAACCCTAAATCATTAAAAGTAATTGTTGTTTCAGTCATTAAAAATACTCGAATGTAAAAAGGAAAGCTCAATATGCTTTTGCCTTAGGTTAATTAATCGTTGTAAAGCTCGTTTCACAACACGGAATCCATGTTTGAGTTCATTCATCATGGATTATTTACTTGTCAATCAATTTTACAAGTTCGGCAAAACGATACCCAACGGAAATATATGCCTAATTAAAAACAACAAGCTTTATTTGCTTGCTTATATTGAGTCTTGTTTTGCTGGATAAATGGCTTCATTCAAAATTTCAATATTGTTCAAATAACAATGAAGATAAACAAAAAGATTATTGATTAAATTTCAATGGATAGCACATTTAAAACACTATATTGATGAAAGTAATCAGATACAGTACAGGGCAAATATAATTTGCCCTTCAAGTTACTCTATCAAATTTACTCTTGAACCGGAGAACCCTCTTCCGATTGCAGAAGATTTTCTTCATTCTTAGTTTGGTCTTTCGCCAACTCTTTCATAGTTAAACGGATGCGACCTTGACGATCAATTTCCAAAACTTTAACTATTACTTCTTGACCAATTGTAAGATAATCGCTCACTTTCTCAACACGCTCTTCCGCAATTTGAGAAATATGCACCAGACCTTCTTTGTTACCTACTAAAGCAACAAAGGCACCAAAGTCCGCAAGACGAGTTACTTTACCTTTATAAACAACGCCCGCCTCAACTTCTGCTGTAATATCTTCAATGCGAGACATCACCTCCTGAACGGCGTTTTTATCTACAGCGGCAATTTTTACTGTACCGTCGTCATCAATATCAATAGATGTACCTGTCTCTTCAGTCAAAGAACGAACTGTCGCACCGCCCTTACCGATTACATCTTTGATTTTCTTCGGATCAATTTTCATTGTATAAATGCGTGGTGCAAAATCAGAAATATCTGCTCTTGGTGCTGGGATTGCTTGCTCCATTACGCCTAAAATGTGCATACGTGCACTTTTAGCTTGGTTCAAAGCTATTTGCATAATTTCTGCAGTAATGCCTTCAATTTTAATATCCATTTGAAGTGCGGTTACACCTTCACGAGTTCCTGCAACTTTAAAGTCCATATCACCTAAATGATCTTCATCGCCTAAAATATCGGACAGTACGACAAAATTATCTTCTTCTTTCACCAATCCCATTGCAATACCTGCAACCGCCGCTTTAATCGGTACGCCCGCATCCATTAATGCAAGAGAGGCTCCACATACCGATGCCATTGAAGAAGAACCGTTAGATTCAGTAATTTCAGAAACAACACGTACTACATAAGGGAATTCAGACAAGCTAGGCATCACTGCCGCAACACCACGTTTAGCAAGACGACCATGTCCAATTTCACGACGTTTTGGCGAACCAATCATCCCTGTTTCGCCCACAGAATATGGAGGGAAATTATAATGGAATAAGAAGTGATCAGTCTTTTCACCGGTTAATTCATCAATAATTTGTGCATCACGCTCAGTACCAAGTGTCGCTACGGCTAACGCTTGAGTTTCACCTCGAGTAAAAATCGCAGAACCATGGGTGCGAGGTAACACGCCGGTACAAATATCCAATGCACGTACAGTATCCACTGTACGACCGTCGATTCGAGGCTCACCACTTAAAATGCGACCACGTACGATCTGACTTTCAAGTGCGGTGAAAATATCAATAATTTTTCCTTCGCTAATTGTTTCATCTTCTGCCGTAACTTGCGTAATTACATCCGCTTTAATCAAATCAATTTGTTCATAACGAGCTTGTTTTTCAGTAATACGATAAGCATCACCTAAACGATTCTCAGCAATAGATTTTACTTTTTCAATCAATATGGTGTTTGCTTCCGGTGCAGTCCAATCCCAACGAGGTTTACCTGCTTCGGCGGCAAACTCTTTAATTGCCTCAATAACAATTTGTTGTTGCTGATGACCAAAAACAACTGCCGCCAACATTTGCTCTTCAGTTAAAATGTCCGCTTCGGATTCAACCATCAATACAGCTTTGTCAGTACCAGCAACGACAAGATCCAAACGACTTTGCTTTTGCTCATTCATGGTTGGATTTAACACAAATTGCTCATTAATAAAACCAACTCGAGCCGCACCGATAGGACCGTTAAATGGCACACCTGACAATGAAAGAGCTGCTGATGCACCAATCATTGCCACTAAATCCGGACTAATTTGCGGATTAACAGAAACTACCGTAGCAATGATTTGAATTTCATTGAAAAATCCCTCCGGAAAGAGCGGACGAATTGGACGATCGATTAAACGAGCAATTAATGTTTCACCTTCGGATGGACGACCTTCTCGCTTAAAAAAACCACCAGGAATACGACCTGCAGCATAAGTACGCTCTTGATAATTAACGGTTAACGGGAAAAAGTCTTGACCTTCTTTCACATCTTTTTTAGCAACAACGGTTACAAAAACAGAGGTATCATCCATACTCGCCATGACAGCAGCTGTAGCTTGACGAGCAATCGCACCTGTTTCCAATGTTACAGTGTGCTGACCATATTTAAATTGTTTTACAATTGGATTCACAATATTTTCCTTATAAATTAGTAAGTTAATCTTATTGCTCTATTTTCCAATTTGCGACTAGCAAAAATAATCTTAAAAACCACCGCTCTTTACTTTTACTAAAATTATTTTCGTTAGCCGCACGCTAAGCGGAAAAATAAAGCTGAGATATTGTACAGGAGTTTTGTATTGATTGGTAATCTTTTATTAAGATAAATTAATTTATCGAATGATAATATAGAACATTATTGCTTAATTGCTTATTTAAGTTGAGTAAAAATAAATACCTATCCAGATATACATTGAAAAATAGATTTCTTCAGAAGTCGATCATAAACCGACTTCTATCTTTTCAATCCCCAGTTTTACTGCTAAAGCATTAGCAAGTTAGGTATAAATGTAATGATTTGTGGGAAAATCGTAATCAATACTAAGGTCATAAAAATTGGTATCAAGAAAGGTAAAACGCCTTTTGCTACCACACTTACAGGCATATTACCCACCCGAGCAACGACAAATAACGCCATTCCCATTGGAGGGGTTAAAATACCAATCATCATATTTAATGTAGTCATAACCCCAAAAAAGACAAGATCAATACCAAATTGCATCGCAATTGGAATCAACATTGGCAACACTAAAAATTGTAGTGCCAAGGCGTCAATGAACATTCCTAAGAATAAGAGAAGCAAATTGATCATAATTAACACTGTGATAGGCGAATCTGCAACAGCAACAAAAATTTCCGCAATTTTCATCGCAACCTGTTCACGGGCAATCATGTCACCGAAGAAAGTGACTGTCATTACCATTAATGCGGTTACACCGGTAATAGATACCGCTTCTACACAGCTTTTGAGGAAATTCTTTAGATTCAAATCATTATAAACAAACTTTCCTACAATTACGGAATATGCAGCAGCAACGACCGCCGCTTCTGTCGGTGTAAATAAACCGGAGAAAATACCACCAATAATCAAAAACGGTGTCAAAATTGCCCAAAATGTGTCTTTAAATGCGGCACAAACTTCTGCTTTGCTCGCCTTTGGTGTTTTAGGGTAACCACGTTTTTTAGAAACATAGTAGTTCATGACCATCAATGCGATGGTAACCAACACGCCAGGTACAAAACCTGCTACAAATAGCTTTGCGATGGATTCATTAGCAATAACACCATAGATTATCATTGCAATACTTGGCGGAACTAACGGACCGATGATACAGGAGGCAGCAGTAATACCACCGCAAATATCGTCATCATAGCCTGCATCACGCATCGCTTTGATTTCCAATTGACCTAAACCGCCAGCATCTGCTAAAGCAGATCCTGACATACCCGAAAAAATTAAGCTGGCACCGATATTTACATGTCCCATACCACCGGTATAGTGTCCTAATAACGTTTTTGCAAAATGAAAGATACGCTCAGTGATACCACCGGTATTCATCAAAATACCGGTTAAGATAAAAAACGGTACGGACAATAACGGGAAGCTGTCTAAGCTATCAACTAATTTACCCGATGCGGAATAAGTGATATTCCAACGTGTCATTGAAAAATAAAGTAAAGCGGCAATAAATAATGACCATCCTACAGGCGTGCCTAAGAACATAATCACTAACCAAACCGCTAAAGCGATATAAACGGCATTTTTACCGAATTTTATATAGTTGGAAATACGCAGAGATTTAAACCACTCCGGCTGAAAATATAAAATCGCAAAAATAATGACCGCACTTACAAGGAAAAAAGAAATAGGCAAGTAAGTGGCTTTGTTTCTAAAGTTTTCTGCTTGAGCTTCTAAAAAACGGAATAACATCAAAGATGCAATAATCGGCAACCCTGCGTAGAGCCATTTTTGCGTAATTTCCGTTCCAAAGGTAGCTTTTAATGCTTCCATAGGGAAAGTTGCATCAGCCCAAACGCCATAGCCTAAGTAGATAAACAGAATAATTGAGACAAAAATTAATAATTGAACAAAGGTCATCGCCATACGTTTGATTGTCAGCGGCATTAAATTGGTAATAAAGTCAATATAGACGTGTTGTTGTGCACGTACCGCCATACTGATCCCCAATAATGCCGTATAAACAAACAGCAAACGTGCTAATTCTTCCGACCATATAAGTGGCATATGAATAACTTGACGTGCAACAATTTGTGCAATCAAAATCAGGAAAATTGCGAGGAATAATGCCCCGCCAATCCATTCTTCTAACTTGTTCATTATTTTCATACATACTCCGAACAAAAAAGCTATCCCTTTCCCTCACTAGGGAAAGGGCATTTTTTATTTTTTAATGAGAGTTGAAATTTCTTCGATTGCCTGTTTCCCTAACGCACCATTTTTATTTAAGTATTCATCATAGTAAGGTTTTAACGCATCACGGAACGGTTTTACATCCGGAGTAGTTACAGTAACACCTTTCTCTTTGAAAAACGCAACTAAATTTTTTTCACCCTCTTTGAACAATTTAGTGTGATACTCTGCTGCGTTCTCAGCTGCCTCTTTAACTACTTTTTGCAAATCTTCCGGTAAATCCTCTAAAGTTTCACGACTTGCCAAGTAAAGCTGATCGTTTAAGATATGGTTAGTTAAAGCTAAATATTTTTGCACTTCATAGAATTTTTGTGCTTGGACAGTTGGTAATGGGTTTTCCTGACCGTCTACAGCATTGGTTTGTAACGCCAAATACACTTCCGAGAATGCCATTGGTGTCGGAGAAGCACCTACATATTTTGCAAAAGCTAAATTAGTTGCCGCATTCGGTACACGTAATTTTAAGCCTTTCATATCTGCAATGCTGTTGATTGCACGATTAGATGTAGTTTGGCGAGTACCGTTGTAAGCTACAGACAATAACTCAAGATTTAACTCTTTATTAATTTTTTGGATTAACCCCTTACCGAAGTTGGTTTCAAGTAATGCTTTTTTACTGATTTCAAAGTTTGGAAGCATATAAGGCAATGCGAACACTTCCGCTTCAGGGAAGAAGATTTGAAAACGGGCAGTTTCACCTAATGTAAAATCTAAAGAACCGTCTTTAAGTTGTTTTAACATTGTACGGTCATCACCAAGTTGTGCACTTGGGAAAATTGCAATTTCAATTTTACCGCCGGACTTTTCTTTTACTTCTTTCGCAAAAAATTCAACCGCTTTGTACTCATTGGAACTGGTACCTGCAACCATACCGAATTTCAGCTCATAATCTGCTGCAAAAACAGAGGCAGACATACTCAACGCTAAAGTTGCAAGAGCGAGTTTTTCAAATTTCATCGTAAGTTCTCCTATTAAAAATATGAAGGGAAAAGCACTGTTGCTGAAAGTATATTCTAAAAACAAAAAATCATTTTAAAATATATTTATAGAGTTTTATTTCAGAATTGTGACGTGGCACACAAATTTAAATAAATTTTGGAGTAAAACACCAAATAACATTGCGAGAAAATTCAATTTTTTTATATAATTCGTTCCAATATTAATCAATATTGTTAAATTAAGGACCGAAAATTGCTGACAGATCAAGATATTTTCAACCGTTATCAAGTTAAAAAAGCGGAATTTGAAAAGCAAGCTGATATTACCTTAGTTGGACACTCACTCTTTGATATGTGGAGTGATATTTCACCAGAAATTCAACTAAGAGGCAAACGTGTTGCCAACCTAGGTATTTCGGGTGTCAGTGCTAGACAATATTTAGATGTTATTATTAAACCTCAATTGATTAACTATTTAGGTAAAAAAGTCTTTATTTTCTTAGGGGTGAATGACATTGTTAAAGAGCCTGAGTATTCTCACGCCAAAGTATTGGATTGGATCTGTGATATTTGGCAAGCCTTAGTCAAAATTTCCCCTGAATCCGAATTCTTTCTATTGGAAGCAACACCGATAAATAATATTGCTACAACAGATAACTCTTCCATTATGGCGTTAAATGACTATTTACGAGAAAACTGTCCTGAACGTTTAACATTTATTGATACTTGGCAGGATTTTGTGGGTAAAGACGGAAAATTAGATTTAACTTTATGTACCGACGGTCTACATTTCAATCCGAAAGGTTACGAGGTACTAACCCGTAAATTAACGCAATATTTATAAAGAAAAGGAATAACGTTCAGTTATTCCCATAGTTTGGAGTTTTATATGTCAACATTATCACATAAACAAGTTTTAACCGCTATTCAAGGTGGATTGATCGCTTCTTGCCAGCCCGTAGATGACGGTCCTATGGATAAACCGGAAATTGTTGCAGCGATGGCTCAAGCCTCCATTATTGGTGGTGCCGCAGGCTTGCGTATTGAAGGCGTAGATAACTTAAAAGCAACTCGTCCGCTCGTGAATGTACCAATTATTGCAATTGTAAAACGAGACTTGGAAGACAGTCCTGTACGGATTACGCCGTTTCTACAAGATATTGAAGACTTAGCAGCGGCAGGTGCGGATATTATTGCGGTTGACGGTACCGATCGCAAACGTCCTGTTGACATTAAAAGTGCGGTGAAAAAAATTCACGAATTGGGGTGTTTAGCCATGGCGGACTGCTCAAATCTGAAAGAAGGTTTATATTGTCAACAACTGGGCTTTGATATTATAGGAAGTACAATGTCCGGCTATACTGGCGGCAATATTCCCGAAGAACCGGACTATCAATTAGTCAAAGATTTAAAAGCTGTCGGTTGTTATGTGATGGCGGAAGGTCGTTACAACACACCGGAACTGGCTAAAGCCGCCATTGAAATTGGTGCTGATTGTGTTACTGTTGGTTCGGCATTGACTCGCTTAGAACATATTGTAAGCTGGTTCGTCACCTCGGTTAAATCAGCTAAATCCTACTAAACCTAAGGAAAAAAGTATGCGTTGCTTAGCAATTGATATTGGCGGTACAAAAATTGCAACCGCTGTTGTTGAAGAAAAGAAGCTCTCTAACCGTCAGCAAATCAGCACGCCACAAGCAGATCCTACAGTCGCATTGCATCACGCCATCAAGCAAATTATGCAAAGTTATGCGGGACAGTTTGATGCGGTTGCAGTTGCATCGACAGGCATTATCAACAACGGTATTTTAACCGCACTTAATCCTAAAAATCTCGGTGGGCTGGTTGATTTCCCCTTACAAAAAAGCATTGCTCTCCATACAGATAAACCGATTGGCTTGCTAAATGATGTACAGGCTGCTGTTTGTGCAGAGTACCAAGATCAAGACCAAAGTGCGGTACGAAATTTTATTTTTATCACGGTATCAACTGGCGTTGGCGGAGGAATTATTCTTGATGGAAAATTATCCACTGGGCTAAATGGTATAGCCGGTCATATCGGGCATACTTTGGCAGATCCAAACGGTCCAATTTGTGGTTGCGGTCGTCGTGGTTGTGTTGAAGCGATTGCGGCGGGGCGAGCAATTGAACGTGAGGCGAATAAGTGGGAAAAACCTTGTAATCCGAAAGAAGTGTTCAACTTGTTCCGTAAAAATGATGAAAAAGCAACCGCACTTGTTCGATCCTCAGCAAAAGCTATTGCTAACTTAATTGCTGATATGGTGATTAGTTTAGATGTACAAAAGGTTGTTTTAGGCGGTAGCGTTGGATTAGCTGAGGGATACTTATCCCTCGTTCAAGAATATTTAACCGACATGCCAAAATTTTATCACTGTATTTTGGCACCGGCTAAATACGGTGCCGATGCAGGTTTAATTGGTGCGGCTTATTGGATGAAAATGCAACAAACCCCATAATAATAGGAGTAAAAAATGATTTTTGGTGATTTAACAAGAGATGATTTTAAGCGTAACTTACCACAAGTAATGGTCGATATTTGCAATCGTCTTAATACATTAGATTTAGAAAATTTGACCACAGGTCGACATGATTTAACCGATCAAATTTATATGAATGTCATGGAGTCAACGACTGTGGCTTCTGAAGATAAAAAAGCAGAATTGCATCATCAATATATTGATATTCAAGTATTAATTTCCGGTGCGGAAACAATTGAATATGGTGTTGAATATCCGAATTTAGCAGACTGTACTGCTTATAATGAGCAAGACGATTATCAGTTAATTGATGATATTCCGCATAAAAGTGCGGTAACATTACGTCCGAAAATGTTTGCGATATTTTTTCCTTATGAGCCGCACAAACCTTGCTGTAATGTTCATGGTCAAGTTACCCACTTAAAAAAATTGGTAGTTAAAATACCGATATCATTAATCGATTAAAAACAGTATAAAAACGCTAACAGGAGGCTCAATTATGGCGGCAACGAGCGGTAATATATTGGATACCATTGGTGCTTTGTATGATAGCCTAACAAAAACAGAGAAACGGATTGCCACAACGGTTCTATCTTCTCCAGAGTTGTTGGGACAAAACTCTTTAGCGGAAATTGCACAACAATTCGATGTCGGAGAAGCAACCTTTATTCGTTTTTGCCGAACATTAGGTTTTAAAGGCTTTACTGATTTCAAATTACAACTTTCGATTGAGTTGGCTACAAAAGATCGACAATCTAATTCTCTACTGGAAACGGATATATCAAAATTTGATGGAACAAGCCAAATCGCAGAAAAATTGCAAAATGTCATTCATAATGTCATTTCAGAAACCGTTAATTTGCTGGATTTTGCTCAACTCGAAAAAGTTGTTGAATTAATGCGTGTATCAAAACGAATCTTCCTGTTTGGTATCGGTTCATCAGGCTTAACTGCAGAAGAAGCAAAAAATAAATTAATGCGTATTGGATTACACGTTGATGCAACAAGCAATAATCATTTTATGTATATGCAAGCCGCATTAATGAACTCAAGTGATATTGTTATCGGTATAAGTCATTCAGGCTATTCCAAAGAAACCGTTCAAGCATTGAATATTGCCAAGAAAAACGGTGCTGTTACCGTCGCTCTTACACATAATTTACGCTCCCCTATCACTATGGTTTCTGATTATGTATTAATCAACGGTAATCGACAAGGGCAGCTACAAGGCGATTCTATCGGTACAAAAATAGCTCAACTTTTTGTATTGGACTTAATTTACACCTTGATTGTTCAAGCGGAAGAAGAAAGTGCGGTACAAACTAAACAAAAAACAGTTAATGTGATTTTAGAACAACGTATTAAATAAAATTTTAATCCCTTTTATATCAGGAGAAACAAATGAAAAACTTAAAAGGTATTTTTAGTGCATTATTAGTGTCTTTTAACGAAGACGGTTCCATAAATGAAAAAGGTTTACGTGAGATCGTTCGTTATAACATTGATAAAATGAAAATTGACGGTTTATATGTCGGAGGTAGTACCGGCGAAAACTTTATGCTCTCAACTGCAGAAAAAAAAGAAATTTTCCGTATTGCCAAAGAGGAAGCAAAAGATCAAGTTGCATTAATCGCTCAAGTCGGTAGTGTAAACTTACACGAGGCTGTTGAGTTAGGTAAATATGCAACAGAATTAGGCTACGACAGCTTATCCGCCGTCACGCCGTTCTACTACAAATTCAGCTTTGCCGAAATCAAACATTATTACGAAACGATTATTGCTGAAACCGGCAACAATATGATCGTTTACTCAATTCCATTCTTAACAGGTGTCAATATGGGCGTTGAGCAATTCGGTGAACTCTATGCCAATCCCAAAGTATTAGGAGTTAAATTTACCGCCGGTGATTTCTACCTATTGGAACGCTTGAAAAAAGCCTATCCAAACCATCTGGTTTGGGCAGGATTTGATGAAATGATGTTGCCAGCAGTCTCTTTAGGTGTTGATGGTGCAATTGGTAGTACATTTAATGTAAATGGTGTACGTGCAAGACAAATATTTGAATTGGCAAAAGCGGGAAAAGTTGCTGAAGCACTTGAGATTCAACATGTTACAAATGACTTAATCGAAGGTATACTGGCTAACGGTTTATATTTAACTATTAAAGAAATCCTTAAACTTCAAGGTGTTAATGCAGGTTACTGCCGTGAACCTATGACAGCAAAAGCGACTGAAAAACAACTTGCTGTCGCAAAAGAATTAAAAGAAAAATTCCTTTAATTCAAATAGAAATAAAAATACCGAGCATAACACTCGGTATTTTTATATTATACATTTAACCAAAAAGTTACAGGTCCATCATTAGTTAAACTCACTTGCATGTCGGCTGCAAATTGTCCGTTTGCGACCCGCACTCTCTCCGCACACTTTTGACTGAAATATTGGTAAAGTTTCTCAGCCAACTCAGGATCAGCACCTTTGGAAAAACTCGGTCTCAACCCTTTTTGCGTATCTGCAGCAAGCGTAAATTGCGAAACAATTAATATTTCTCCGCCGATTTGCTGTAAATTTAAGTTCATCTTGCCGTTTTCATCGGTGAAAATGCGATAATTTAACACCTTTTCAGCCAACTTATCCGCTTTATTTCGATCATCGTCTTTTTCAACACCCAGTAAAACCAACAATCCCTGTCCAATTTGCCCAACAATATTTTGTCCGACTTCCACTTTAGCATGGCTAACACGCTGAATTAATGCAATCATTTTTCTTCCTTAATTTTTTCTATTTGAATATTACCACAATCAAGTGAACGTATATCCGCCAGTACTGCGGAAAGTTGAGCTCCCAATAAAACTGCTGTCCAACTGAGTTGAATCCAAAGTAACATAATTGGCAACGTTGCCATTGCTCCATAAATTAACTGATAAGACGGAAAAGTTGTAATATACCAAGTAAAAGCCTGCTTACCCAATGTAAAGAAAACTGCTGCAATTAATGCACCGGCGGCAGAATGTATAATACTCACTTTTTTGTTTGGAACTACCATATACAACACGGTAAAAATAAACCATGTCAAGAAAAACGGCATCAAACTAAGAAGTTTTATACCCACGGATAAACCAAAATCTTGTTCAAATGTATAGGTTGCAAATTTAGTCACATAAGTACTAATACCGATACTCGTCGCAATAACAATCGGACCAAGCGTCAAAATTAGCCAATAAATTGCAAAGGAAAATATTGCCGGACGCACACTAGTATCAAGCCAAATTGAGTTTAAAGTGCGGTCGATAGAATGAATAAGCATTAAAGCAACAACAATTAAACTAATAATTCCAACCGCACTCATTTGTTTGGAATTATTGACAAATTGATCAATATATTCTCCAACGGCATCACCGGTTGAAGGGGCAAAATTAGTAAAAATAAATTGTTTCAGCTCGCCGGTTATTTCATTAAAAACGGGAAACGCCGCAAAAACGGAAAAAAACACCATAATCAATGGCACAAGAGCCAGCGTAGTACTATAAGTTAAATAGCCTGCTGCTTGATTTAATTTATTTTGTTTAAAGCGATACAAAAAAACTTTAAAAAAAACCTTTATGTTTCTACATAAATTTGACACTGCACATTTCTCCAATAATGTTTAAATCTTCCCGCCCTATAACTTAAATACCAACGGAAATTTTTCATGATAAACCTATCACCCTTTATTATTAAATAATATCTTAAATTCTACCGCACTATTGATCTAAATAAATTACATTAACGTCCTCTTGCTTGAATCAAACATCTAAATGTGATGACACATTCCAGTAATTTTAAATAATGTAACGCATAATTTAAATCAAAACTCTTAACTTTAACCGAATAAGCAGAAAAATGTCGTACTGGATGGCAATAAGAAAACACAAGCGAAAATCAAGGTCGTTTAGTATCAATATGACAGTCAGCGGTAATATTAAGAAGGGATTGTGAAGGTTAAATTGACCGCACTTTTCTTTGTGTGAGATAATGAGAACTAAATTTATCCACAAATAATAACAGAAAAAGGATGTGATTATGGCACTTTGGGGTGGGCGTTTTATACAAGCGACAGATAAACGTTTTAAAGATTTTAACGACTCATTGCGTTTCGACTATCGTTTAGCTGAACAAGATATTGAGGGTTCAATCGGTTGGTCTAAAGCATTGGTTACCGTAAATGTTTTAACTCAGCAAGAGCAGCAAGTTCTTGAAAACGCATTGAGTGAACTACTAATTGAAGTGCGGTCAAATCCACAAAAGATTTTACAAGATGATGCTGAAGACATTCATAGTTGGGTTGAAAGTAAACTGATTGATAAAGTAGGTAACTTAGGCAAAAAACTACATACTGGGCGTAGCCGTAATGATCAAGTTGCATTAGATATTAAGATGTGGTGTAAACAACGTGTTACTGAATTACAGCATTCCGTGCGTGAATTGCAACGTAAATTAGTGGAAACAGCAGAGCATAATCAACACGTAGTAATGCCGGGGTATACTCATTTGCAACGTGCTCAACCAATCACATTTGCTCATTGGTGTATGGCTTATGTGGAAATGTTGGATCGTGATTATGGTCGTTTACAAGACGCTTATCAACGAATGAATACTTGTCCTTTGGGGAGTGGTGCTTTAGCCGGTACTGCGTATGCCATTGATCGTGATTTACTTGCACAAGATCTGGATTTTGCGATGGCAACGAGAAATAGTTTGGATAGTGTATCTGATCGTGATCATATTATTGAACTTCTTTCCACTGCGTCTTTAAGTATGGCTCACCTTTCACGTTTCGCTGAAGATATGATCATTTTTAATAGTGGAGAGGCTGATTTTGTGGAGCTGTCGGATCGAGTAACCTCCGGTTCTTCATTAATGCCCCAAAAGAAAAATCCCGATGCTTGCGAATTAATTCGAGGCAAAGTGGGAAGAGTTGTCGGTGCTTTGACCGGTATGTTGATGACAGTGAAAGGCCTGCCTCTTGCCTATAATAAAGATATGCAAGAAGACAAAGAAGGAATTTTTGATGCGTTGGATACTTGGCAAGATTGTGTAGATATGGCGACTTTTGTGTTAGAAGATATTAAAGTTAGCGTTGAAAGAACAAAAGAAGCGGCATTAAAGGGATATTCTAACTCAACAGAATTAGCAGACTATTTAGTTGCCAAAGGTGTACCTTTCCGTGATTCTCATCATATTGTGGGTGAAACAGTAGTTTATGCTATTAAAGTACATAAAGGTTTAGAAGATTTAAGTATTGAGGAATTCCATCAATTTAGTAATGCCATAGAGGAGGATGTTTATGAAATCTTATCTTTACAATCCTGTTTGGATAAACGTTGTGCAAAAGGCGGAGTTTCACCACTACGTGTAGCTGAAGCGATAGCTGAAGCGAAAAAAAGATTTAAATAGATTCTCTCATTTCGAAAAAAGACGATATTGGCTCGTCTTTTTTCTATGCTTATTCTCATACCCTTTTAGCAGAAAATTCACATTATGATGCTGAAACAGAATTTCAAAAAGCCTTTGAAAAACTAGAAAAAGCAATACAAATGGCAGAGAATAATGAAATCATCGCATTGTGCGTAGAATTAGTAAATTTTCATCAGCCAATTTTTGAGAAATTGACATCCGACCGGCCTTAAGGCAGGGGTGGATGTCAATTATTAGTGTCTTATCTTTCAGTATTTCAATTAGTCATTTCTTCTAATTGCTTTATCATAGTATGAACAAAAAACGTCAAATTTCACTAAAATAAAAAACAGATGAAAAAGTGCGGTACTCAAAAAGTCTCTTTTTAATATTATAGCTTGATCTCTCAATAAAATTTGTTAAAATCCTCACCCTAATTGAAATTAATTCTCAATAACTTATTTGTAATTTTTATCAGCAAGGAATGTTATCCAATGTCACAGTTTTTCAATTTTTTACATCATTATATTGACTACATTATTTTGGGTTTACTCGGTGTAATGAGTTTTATTATGTTATGGTTTTCCGTTGAACGTTTTATGTATCTGACCAAAATTAAAGTGGAAAGTTACACGAATATTCATGAGTTAGATATTGATTTAAACCGTCATTTGACCATTATCTCAACAATTGGTTCTAATGCACCTTATGTCGGTTTATTAGGTACGGTAATTGGAATTTTATTAACATTCTATGAATTAGGTAACTCAGGAGGGGATATTGATGCCGCTGCTATCATGCTTAACTTATCTCTTGCCTTAAAAGCAACCGCAGTCGGTATTCTCGTTGCGATTCCTTCTATGGTATTTTACAACGGTTTAGGACGTAAAGTTGAAGTTAACCGTCTAAAATGGAAAGCCTTAAACAGTCAGCAAAATATTGGTGAGTAATGTGAAAAAATTTGATGAAATTAATATTATTCCCTTTATTGACATTATGTTGGTGCTTCTTGCCATCGTGCTAATTACAGCTTCTTTTATTTCTCAAGGGAAAATTCAAGTTAATGTACCCAAAGCAAGTAGCACTGTTGCTTTCAAGTCCGATGATCTAGCAAAATTATTGACAGTAACTGAGCAAGGGGAGATTTTTTTTAATGATAAGCCCATTTCAGTAGAAGAACTGGAGCAAGAAATTGCGACTTGGGACAAAGAGCAAAAAGTGACATTAAAAGTCGATGCTAAATCTACTTTCCAAGATTTCGTAACCTTGACAGATATTATGGCAAAAAACGAAATTAAAAATGTTGCTATTGTAACGATGAAAGAAAAGGCAAGTAAGTAATGAAGAAATATCATTCTTGGTTTGGTTTTTTCTTCTCGCTTGTATTTCATAGTGCATTAATTGGCGGTTTTTTTTGGTTTACTAAACCAGATGACAGTGCAAATGGATATAGTGCGGATTTGATTGGTACTGAGATCTCAATGGAAATGTTAATGGGTATGGTTGTAGATGATTCTAAGCCAGAACCAGTAGCTGAACCTGAGCCAGATCCTGTAGTAACAGAGGTAGTTGCAGATCCAACAATTAAACCTGAGCCAGAGAAAAAATTAAAAGAACCGGAGAAACCGAAAGATAAGCCGAAGGAAAAACCGAAGAAGAAACCTAAGGAACGTACAAAACAAAAACAGCCAAAAGATTTACCTAAAGGTGATAGAGATATTGATTCTGACGATAAAGTAAATTCGCAGGCTATGGGCTTGGGCGGAGTAACAACATCTAATCCGAATTTGATTGGAACAGGAAATAGTACTGATGAAGTTGCTGCTTATAAAAGTGCGTTGCGTCGTGAAATTGAACGCCATAAACGTTATCCACAACGTGCAAAAATGATGCGAAAACAAGGGATTGTTACTGTTAGTTTTGCTATTGGTACCGATGGGAGCTTAAGTCAAATAAGTATTGCCAAATCTTCAGGTTCAGAAGATTTGGATAAGGCAGCATTAAGTGCGGTTCAAAGTGCACGCAGTATTGGGCAAAAACCTGCTGGGCTACCAAGCCAAATTACAGTACCTATTAGCTTTAAATTACACTAATATTGAAGTTTAAGAATACTGTAATAATTTGAATACAAAAAACGCCAATAATATGTGCAATTATATTGTTGGCGGTTTCTGTAGGAAAAATAGAAATTAATCTCTGAAATTGTTAAATTGGAACGGTTGACCTAATTCCGCATTTTTTACTAATTGAATAGTCGCTTGTAGATCATCTCTTGATTTTCCTGAAACACGAACTTGCTCACCTTGAATTTGGGTTTGAACTTTTAGTTTTGCGTCTTTGATTAATTTGATGATTTTCTTTGCCATGTCTGTTTCGATACCCTGTTTTAGCTTAATTTCTTTGCTATACAATTTACCGCTATGCTCGCTATCAGCCGGAATATCCAAGGAATTATGTTGAATATCACGTTTAACACAAGCACCAATTAGAATTTCAATTAATTGCTCTAACTGGAAATCTGATTCAGTCGTAACTTTAATGGTTTCTGCTTTTTCATTTAACTCAATTGTAGCTTCAACACCACGAAAATCATAACGTGTACTTAATACACGATTTGCATTTTCTACTGCATTGCGTATTTCATATAGAGTAATTTCTGAAACAATATCAAATGACGGCATAATATGCTCCTCAATTTTAATTTTTTGTAATCCGATCATTTGCACTTAAAATACATAAAAGTGCGGTTAAGTCAGCAAAGTTTACCACAACTTGTGCTTGTTGTTGAACTTTTGGCTTGGCATGAAAAGCACAACCTAGATTTGCGACTTTCATCATGGCTAAATCATTTGCACCATCACCAATTGCTACTGTATTTTTTAAATCTATATTCCATTTTTGAGCTAAAGATTTTAACGTTTCCGCTTTATATGCTCCATCAACAATATCACCTTGTACTTTTCCAGTGAGAAAACCATGCTCAACCGCTAAGTGGTTGGAAATCGCATAATCCAGCTTTAATTTTTCTTTTAAATGATCGGCAAAATAAGTAAATCCACCTGATGCAATGGCAATTTTCCAACCATATTTTTGTAACACTTCCAACATCTCGGTTAAACCGCACATCAAAGGTAAACTATCACGAACTTGCTGTAAAATATGTTCAGGTGCTCCTTTAAGCGTTTCTACTCGACGACGTAAACTTTGTTCAAAATCAAGTTCTCCACGCATAGCCTGTTCAGTAATGGAGGCTACTAATTTTCCTGTACCAGCAAGGTTGGCTATTTCATCAATACATTCCATTTGAATAATTGTCGAATCCATATCCATAACTAATAATCCCGCTTGACTTAAACGAGCATCAAAATTTAATAATGCAATATCAAGTTCCAGTTGATGAGCAACAGTTAAGTACTGCGATTGCCAATTGCTTTTGAATAAGGCAACAGTGTAATCTAACCGATTCCAACAATCTAAAATCAGAAAATTTTCACCGCACTTTTGTTGAAAAGTTAATAAACTGTCCAAATTTAAATTTTTACCATAGAGAATGAAGTAATCTTCTCCAAGTACAGTGGGTTTTTCTGATAAAATTGGGGAAGGAAATAGCGTATAATGAGAGATAATTGTCGCTAGGTTTTGAGTTTGCATAAAAGATCCTGTAAATTATTTCTTTGTTCTTATTCTAGCCTATTTAATAATTTTAGGGAAAATAACTTGAGCTTAATAAAAGAAAAAATACTAAAAATTGGAATGTTGCTCGGCATTATTTTGCTTTGTCTAACTATTATATCTTTGATTTTATTTGGGATTAATAAGTTTAAATTAGGGTCACAATTAGCAACAATTAATCAAATGAACTACTTATCCAATTTATTAGTGCGTCAGCAAGCTAATCTTTTTGCTATGCTTTTTGCGGATAACCCCAATTCGGACCTTTTGACCAAAAAACTGAACGACTTTACGAAAGAAGAATTTGTGATTGATGCTTCTGTTTATGGTGCTAACGGTAAATTGTTAGCACATAGTGCGAATTTTGTCGGTTTGCATGATAAATTGAACTTAAATCAAAAAGCGAACAATACTACGCAACCGAATATTCAGCAAATTGTTGAACCGATTTATTCATCTAATGGTATTGAGGGTTTTTTACGTATTACTCTTGATATGAAATATAGACAAGCAAGTCAGCGTAAAATAAACCACATTTTTAATCAGTTATATGGTGAATTAATCATTCTATTTTTAGCTAGTGCTTTATTGGTGAATTCCATTCATTATTTTTTGAATTACCATCGTCGCACAAGACAAAAAACGCCTGATATGATGCCTATTACTCATGCAATAAAAAAAAGTACCGCTTCGGCGAATTTTCATCGCCGCCGTAAACGTTTTAAGCGTTCATTATCCGGTTAAAATCTCTGCTAAAGGAATATCCCAACTTTCAATGGGGAGTCGTTCTACTTCTTGAATTTGATGAGCTAATCCGACAGGGACAAAAGATTTTTTTTGCCAATTTTGTAGGGTTCTATCATAAAATCCTCCCCCCATTCCTAATCTGTTTCCATCCTTATCAAAAGCAACTAAAGGCGTAAAAATCAAATCTAAATGTGAAACAGGCAGTACATTTCGCACATTCAACTTAGGTTCTAAAATACCGAATTTATTGTAGTGCATAGGTGTATCTTTTTGGAAAGCTAAGAATAATAAATTTCCGGGAGAAAATGGGTGTAAAACAGGCAAATAAACTTTTTTTTCTTGTTGCCAAAGTTGTTCAATGAGTAATTTCGTTGAAATTTCACCATCAAAAGAAAGATACAAGGCAATATGTTCCGCACGAAACTTTTCAATCGCATCCAAGGCTTTTTGTGCAATATTTTGTTCGGCTTGAGCTTGCTCAAGTGCGGTCAGTTTTTGTCTTTTTTCTCGAATAAGTTGTCGTATTTGTTGACGTTGATTAGAAATACTCATGGGACAATATATTGGCTGGATAACTAAGAATAGCCCCGAGATGCCGCTGCGGATGTTCGGTCCTTGAACCCTACGGTTCAAGGGAATCGGCTAATATTGTTTTTAGGTTTCTTGCATGGCTAGCAAGCATACACACCAACAACAGGACGCCAATTCATTAAGTTTTCAGTATCGGCTCAGGGACTTAATCCGCCGGCAAACATCTCAGGTAATCTTTGAGTGCAATACTAACGCAATTTATTTTTATTGGCTAGAATATTTTTCAAATTATCACGATTAGATCACAGATTTATGTTTAAAAAGTTGTTTTTTGAGCCAAAATATTCTCCAAAGATCCTTCGAGTTGAGCAATCTTTTGATTAATGACATTTTCGATTGTTTGAGTTTTTTGTTGTTCCTGCATCAGTTCAAAACTTAAATTTAATGCAACGATAGAGAGGATTTTTTCCATCTGTAAAATACCGGTACGCTCTCTCATTTCCATAACACGATTATCTAATAAATGTGCTGCTTGACGCAAAGCATCGTGTTGTTCCGGAGGACAATTTAAACGTAGTACTTGCCCTGATACGGATAATTCAATGAGCTTTGACATGTGTTTTCCTATTTATAATAAAAGCTAAAAGTGTCCTTATTATGCCATAGCAAAAAATTTTCGTCATAAAAATCCCTTTGTTTCTTGGTTGCTGAAGTTAAACAGTGATAAACTGGCATATTATTTTTCAAGGAAATATCAAATGTCAGAAAAACCTCTTATTTATTCGGAATTTAATCAACAACTGAAACAAGCAAATATTGCATTAACGGTGGCTGAATTGCATGGTTTTCTTACCGGTTTAATTTGCGGTGGTATTACAGATCAACGTTGGCAGTATCTTCTTTATCAATTTACAAATGATGATCATGCGTATCCCACTTCCTTATTGAAAGAAGTGGAACAAATTTATCAGAAAATTGACCGCACTTTATCCGATATTGATAAATTTAATTTTGAGCTTTGGTTACCGGAAGAAGACAATGTTTTTGATCGAGCTGATGCTCTGTCGGAATGGACCAACCATTTTTTATTAGGATTAGGGCTAAATCAGCCTAATTTAAATAAAGAGGTAGGCGAAATCGGCGAAGCACTGGATGATTTACAAGCTATTGGACAACTTGGATATGATGAAAAAGATGATCAAGAGGAGTTATCTAAAGCATTAGAAGAAATTATTGAATATGTGAGAACGATTACCTTTTTATTCTTTAATCACGGAAACAAAGACAACCGTATTACATTAGTCAATGTATTTAGCTAAACTCGCTTAATTAATAAAGTGCGTTGTTTTCTTATTGCCTGCTGTTTATAGATTAGCTTTGTTTTTTAATCAATCGAATGACTTGTTTTTTTATGCTAGAATTCAGTGTGTTTTTTAAGCATTAAGGAGTATTTATGGATCTTGCTTATATGGCAAAAATGCCTAACGATGAGTTTGTTTTTCGTCGTAAGAAACTATTAGCACAATTAAAAGATAATTCAATTACCATCGTTTTTTCCTCTCAGGAAAAAATCCGTAATCAGGATTGTCATTATCCTTTTCGACAAGACAGTTATTTTTGGTATTTAACAGGCTTTAATGAACCTGATAGTATTTTACTTTTAATCAAAACTGCAGAAAAATCACAAAGTATTTTATTTTTGCGGCCCAAAGATCCCTTAATGGAAACGTGGAACGGAAGACGTTTGGGGATTGAAAATGCAACGAAAACGTTGTCTGTGGATTTGGCTTATGATATTGCCGAATTTGAAACACAGTTTTTACAACTGAGGGAAAATATCACCGCACTTTATTACCATTCAGCTCAACAACCTTGGGGAACTGAGTTTTTACAAGATATACTGAATAGAAAAACTGTGCAATTTGCACAAGTTTTAGATTGGGCAGTTCTTGTGGACGAAATGCGTTTGTTTAAATCAGCAAATGAAATTGCTTTGTTACAACAAGCAGGACAAATTTCTGCTTTGGCACATATTCACGCAATGCAACAAACCCGCCCTAATCGCTTTGAATATGAAATCGAAAGTGAAATACTACATCACTTCAATCGTTTCGGTGCTAGATATGTTGCGTATAACAGTATCGTAGCCGGTGGCGAAAACGCTTGTATTTTACATTACAACGAAAATGATCAAATTTTAAAAGATGGTGATTTGTTGCTTATTGACGCAGGTTGTGAATTTGCTATGTATGCAGGCGATATTACTCGTACTTTTCCTGTCAACGGTAAATTTACTCAGGCACAACGAGAAATTTATGAAATTGTATTAAAAGCACAAAAACGTGCTATTGAGTTGTTAGTGGCAGGCAATAGTATTCAACAGGCAAATGATGAAGTGGTAAGAATTAAAGTGGAGGGTTTAGTTCGTTTGGGAATTTTAACTGGCGATGTACAAACCTTAATTGATAACCAAAGTTATCGTCAATTTTATATGCACGGATTAGGGCATTGGTTGGGACTTGATGTGCATGATGTAGGAAGCTACAGCAGTGAGGTGCAAAACGGAGATCGAAATAGTAAAAAACGAGACCGCACTTTAGAAGCGGGCATGGTGTTGACTGTTGAACCCGGTTTATATATCGGTACGGATGCAAATGTACCGGAACAATATAAAGGAATTGGCGTTCGCATTGAAGACAATATTTTGATTACTGAAAATGGGAATAAAATTTTAACCTCTGCTGTACCAAAAGAAATTGAGGATATTGAAAATCTGATGCAACAATAATTTAAGTGAAGAAAGAGGGGTAAAAATATGCACTTGCGCTACGATGTTGTAATTGTCGGTGGTGGTATGACCGGTGCGAGTTTAGCATTGGCACTCAGCTATCAGACACAGGGTAAAATAAAAATAGCCGTACTGGAAAAACAAATTCCTCATCAGCATCATCACGGTGGCTTTGATGCTCGCTGTATTGCTTTATCATCAGGAAGTTGCCGGCGTTTCAATCAGATTTTATTGCCGAATAAGCAATCGCTGTGGCAATTATTAACGCCTCTTTGTGAACCTATCAAACATATTCATGTGTCAGACCGAGGGCATTTCGGTATTGCAGAGTTTTCTGCTAAAGAATTTTGTCTTGCGGCTCTGGGCGCTGTCATTGAATTAAATCAGGCGGGAGCGGTAATGATGCGAGCTATGCAGGATTGTAGCAATATAGATTATTTTTCCCCCGTTTCTATTTCTTCTCTTGAACGAAATGTTGAGCAAGTAAACATTCAGTTAGAAGATCACCGCACTTTAAGCACTCATTTATTGGTGGGAGCTGACGGTACTCAATCCAACGTAGCAAGTGCGGTGGGTATTACACAAGAGCTTGTGCATGAATATCAACAAACTGCTATTATCAGTAATATTTTGGTACAACAACCTCACCAAAACCGTGCCTTTGAACGTTTTACCGAAGAAGGACCAATCGCTTTATTGCCAATGAAAGACAATTTAATGTCTTTGGTTTGGTGCGTCAAAAATAGTCAAGAAATAATAAACCTTAATGATCAGCAATTTTTAAGCCGCTTACAACAACGTTTTGGTTGGCGAGTGGGAAAACTGAAAGAGTGTGGTAAACGTTTTGCCTACCCTCTAAATTTATATAAGGCGGCACAACATATTCAAGATCGTGTTGCCTTAGTTGGTAATGCCTGTCAAACTTTACATCCGGTCGCCGGACAAGGATTTAATTTAGGTATTCGTGATGTAATGAGTTTGGCAAATGTGGTATCGCAAGCTTATTTACAACAACAAGATTGGGGGAAATATCAAGTTTTACAAAACTATGCGAAACAACGCAACCCCGATCAACGTAATATTATTGGTTTAACTGATGGTTTAGTCTCTATTTTTGCCAATAATTTATTACCGCTACAAATTGGGCGTAATCTTGGCTTGATGGCATTTGCTCAATCTTCTTTATTGCGACAGTATTTTGCTAAAGCAACGTTAGGCTGGTGTTAAACTTATCTTTATTTGGAGTAATGACGATGAAAATATTTGATATTGCAATTATTGGTGGAGGCATGGTGGGCTTGGCTTTAGCTGCCAGCTTGCGAAATAGCCCTGTGAAAATTGCTGTAATTGAAGGATTTCCTAATAAAGAACCGATTGAGCAACTTAGTAATCGTGTGAGTGCAATAAATTTAGCCAGCGAAAAAATGTTGCAAAACTTGGAAGTTTGGCAAGCTTTATTGAATTTTAGAGCGACGGCATACGACAAAATGGATGTTTGGGAGAAAGATAGTTTTGCACAAATTCAATTTGATACACAAAGTTTAGGGCTGGAGCATTTAGGGCATATTATTGAAAATCATCTGATTCAAAATCAACTTTGGCAAAAGGTAAAAATGCAAAAAAATGTGGAAATTATTACCGCACTTCCGCATCATTTAGGACTCACCGAAAACAATGCAATTTTAACCACAAATGATGGACAAATGTTATCGGCAAAATTAATTGTAGGGGCTGACGGAGCAAATTCTTGGGTGCGTAAACAAGCAGATATTCCGCTCATTTTTCGTGATTATGGACATCATGCTTTAGTTTGCAACGTAAAAACTTCCGAATCGCATAAGAATTGTGCTAGACAAATTTTTAACAAAGACAGCATCTTAGCTTTCTTGCCTTTACATCAACAAAATTTATGCTCAATAGTGTGGTCTTTACCGCCACAACAAGCCAATGAACTCTTAAACGCAGAGGAAAATGAATTTAATAAAAACTTATCTGTAGCTTTTGACAATCGTTTAGGATTATGCGAGGTGCGTGGAGAACGCAAAGTTATACCATTAACTGCACGTTATGCACGTAGTTTTGCCAAACATCGCATTGTGTTAGTAGGAGATGCGGCTCATACTATTCACCCCTTAGCCGGACTTGGAGTCAACTTAGGTTTTCAAGATGCTGTTATACTTGCACAAGAAATTAACAAAAATTTAGCTTTAAGAATGGATATTGGTGAATACCGATATTTGCGTCATTATGAACGATGTCAGAAAACAGCGGCAGTCAAAATGTTAGTGGCAATGCAGGGACTAAAAGAACTCTTTAACGGCGATAATCCGGTGAAAAAGTTAGTACGTGGTATAGGTTTAAATACCACTAACCGATTTGGTTTCGTCAAAGAACAAATAATGAAACAAGCACTAGGAATATCCTTTTAATTTGTTTATTCAGTATGTTGTTTTGATATTAGGTTGATATGGCGTTGAGTATTATTCACTACCCAAAATTTTATAAAACAGAAAACTACTCTTTGATCAAGCCTCCGAAAGGAGGACTAAATAACCAACTGATTAAATTACAACGAAGAACGGATTCAATTAAAAGGACTGAGTCCGATACAATATCAAAATCAGTCCTTTGAATAGCAGTCCAACTTTTTAGTGTCAGATCAAAATTTGTTTTAAAAATTTTCTTTTCTTTAAACTTTTATTTATCACTAGATATTTTTTGTTGAATATAGTCTTTTAATGATATTCTTTCTCCTGAAGCTAAATTAAATTCTATATCCTTATATTTAGATCTAACTTCACTATCAAGACTTGATTCAAAAGTCTCCACCTCAAACTTTTTAGTTTTGAATATAGTATTTAGGTTCGCTTTAATGTTTCTTACATACTCATTTTTCACTTTCGATTCAATGTATCCATTCAAATTAGTACTCGTATCAAATGTTGTTAATTTATTAACATTATCTCCCGATATATTAACTTGAGGTTTTAATTGAATTTTGCCACCTACTACATCTGTCTGTCCCTCAACACTAATATTAGAATGACCACTTAAATTTCCCTTTAATTTCAATGCTTCATTTACTTTTGCATTTAATTCAGTATTTCCAGCTAATGTTACATCCCCACTAAACGCTTCCAATACTCCATGAGCATGTAATTTTCCATCAGCTTTAGCATTTCCTGTTAACTCTTGTAATCCTGCCTCATTTCCTGCCACGTTTCCATTTAGATTTAATCCCATATTTCCATCTAAATTTTCTAGTTTTCCTTCAACTTTTAGATTTCCGTTCCCCATAACAGCGGTACTAGTTGTTATATTTTGAGACATTTTTTTCGATAAATCCGATTTTAAATTTATGTCTATGTCTCCTGAAACATTTTCGCCTATACTTCCTTTAGACTTTAGATTACCATCAACATTATTATCTATTGAATAATCTTTAATGCCATTTTCGTTATTAATTTTTATGCTCGAATTATTAGCTAAATTAATGTAGCCGGAAACATTTTTAGTTGCACCTTTTACATTCAAATTAGCATTTGACGATAATTCAGAATCTAGTTTTATGTATTTTCCATGTTCCTTAATTACATTACCTTCAGCCATCAATCTTAATTTAAATTCGACGGTATCATTTATTTTTACTATTGCTTCTATTTCTCCACCAGCATTTCCTTTTATTCCACCTTGAATTATATCCATATTTTTAGTAACTAGATTACCGTCTACACCTACATTTAATTTGCTTTTGATATTTTCAGTATTAATTTGAGTAACAGTAGATAAATTACCAGTTAAATCATTACTTATTTGACCATCATGATCTATAGATAAACGATTATTAACTTTTAATTTTATTTCATCAACATATTTTTCTGGTGTAATTGTCAAATCTCCTTTAAGCTCAGTACTCACATTTACATCTGTGATTTTTCCATCTTCAAAAGCTAAATCTCCAATAACACCTACATAACCTGTACCTTGAATTTTTTTACCTTTTGAATCTAGCTTAGTTTTTGCTCCACCACTTGCTTTACCCTTAACATCACCGCTTGGATCTACATTTAATCCCAATTGAGTATTAACATCAATATTGACTTCTATATCTTTCTTTTTATCTTCTTTTTTAACATCAACTTTACCATTTTCAACTTTTACAATAGATACATTTTTAACTTTTTGATCATGCTCTACTTTAGCTGTAGCACTCCCAACCCCAATTTTTGTACCTCCATTATACATACCTGCTAGAGTAACGCCATATTTAGTTTCTTTATCTGCCTTATCATATACACTTAATTTATCAGTTTCAACTTTACCCTCTTTTGTTTCTATTTGAGAATTTTGTAATTTTAATTCTTTAGCTTTTAAATCTATTTTTTCTGCTTCTATTTTACTTGAAGTATGTTCTGTTTTATAATTTCCTTTGTTTTGAACAGTTGAATCACCTTTAAATAATGTATTTTGACTTATAATTTCATGTACCATAGCTACTTGAACACTGGCATCTGTTTCGTTTGAATTTACTTTTTTCTCAGCAGATTCTAAACTCACTTTTTCAGCTTCTATTTTAACTTCATTTCCTTTAATCTTAGATGCTTCTAATGATAACTCTTCTGTTTTAATTGTAACTTTATCAGCTTTAATTTCACTTTCATTATTATCAAATTTTGAAGATGTTAAATGATTAGTATTGTATTTAATACTATTTTCAACATTCATCGTTACCCCTAAAGATTCAGGATCTAGTTTTTTATCTGAAACATTAGCAACTAATTCTTTAATGTTATCAATATTTTTTTCCAGCATTACCTTATATTCTTTTATCTTTTGATATCCTGACACTGGATTTAAAGCATATCCTGAAAGATTGTCTTTTTCATCATACATTTTCTTTAAGGTTTGAATAATTGCAACAGATTTAGCATCTAATTTAACATTAGACCCTAATGTAACTGTTTCAGAATCCTTTTTATAATCTTCTTTGGTTTGAGATTTAACTATATCAACTTTTTCTTTAGATTTTATTTCTACTTCTTGTCCTTCAATTTTAGAACCTTTCACTAACACTTTGTCTGCTTCTATTTTCACATTAGCTTTAGCATTAATATTTGAGGAATTAGAAGTTTCAGTATTTAAATTTTCTTTAGTTTTACTAATTATTAATTTATTATCACTTTCTAAATTTCCTTCATTTACTGCAATTTTATTAGTCGCTGAAACCGTTACTGTATTCTTCTCAACCTCAGTTTTAGAAATATCATCTTCTATTCTAACTATTTTTCCTTTAAGTTCTAAATTATTAGCATTAATTTGAGAACCTTTTATTGAATTTTCATTTTTAGCTACTATTGTAACTTTTTCTCCTTCAATTTCTGATTTTGAATGTTTTTTTTCTTTAACTATCATTTTTTCATTTTTATATAATTCCATATCTACTTTTGCTGATATATTATCTAAAGTAGCATTCTTTTCAAAACCACCTTTTAAATCCCCAGCAAGTAATTGTCTTGATTCAGTTTCTGTTGTTTTGTCAAGTTCTTTAGAAGTTATTTTAACATCACTAGCTTCTATAAAGATTTTTTTCCTTTAAGGCTACTTCCAATTATTTCTAGCTCTTTATCAATCTTAGCTTTTATTTCACCTTTACTTAAAACTATAGACCCAACTGCTTCATCTTCCATCTTCTTAACTTTATTATAGTTTATACCTAATATACCATTATCTACACCATAATTTTTGTCTAATTCATTATTAATCTTTAAGACATCTATCTTAGTTGTACCCGATTTATAGTTTATTGAATCGGTACCTACAATATAACTCCCTACATTATTTGTTTTTTTAGAATCTAAAACTAAATCTTTTGCATAAATAAAACTAGCTACCGCTCTTTCACTTTTTTCGTTATGTTTAATTTTTCTAAATGTTTTAGAAATATCATAAGATGATTTATAATCTTTTGTAACTTTTTCAGCAAGATTTTCTAGTAATTCAACATTAATTTCTGCTTTATTATCAGATTTAATAATTGAACCTTTTGATTGCAATTCTTTTGATTTAATTTTTAAATTATTCTTAGCATAAATACCTGAACTAGAAATAATTTCTTTTGTTAAATTTTCTTTACCTGTTTTTATTACTATTTCCTTATCTTTTTTACTTAAAAGTTTAACATTTTTAGCACCAATATCTATATTATCTGTATAAATAGTTGAATTATTCAAAACAAGCTCATCAGTTTTCATATTATATTCTTTAGCTTCTATACTTTGACCTTTTAAACTTATTTTTTTAGAATTTGTTTCTAACTTATCTGCTTTAATAGATGCTCCTGTATTTATATCATCGTGAAGTTCTATATTATCTACATCTAATTTCATATTTTTAGCCTTAATTTGTGATTTATTCACAGCAGCTATTTTAGCCTTTCTTGCTGCCTGATCAGAAACCAAGCCTTTTTCATAAATTATATCATAATTGGCTCTTATATCTTTTTGTAAAACCATTAAATCCCAAGATAAATTTTCATATCCATCATTCAATGTTATATCATTTGATAAACTATTTTTATTAACTAATTTTTTAGCTTTAATATCTAATTCATCAATAGCTTCTATACTAGCATCTTGATTTAATAAATCATCAGTCAAATTAATTTTAATGTTTTTTGAAGAAATAATAGATTGATTGGCTTTAACATTACTTACTGCAACTGCTTCTAATATTTTTTTATCATCTATCTCAGTTGCATAAATATCTCCTTTATTAACAAAATCTCTTTGTTTATGTTTATTTTTAACTTTTTCTTTATCTTTTCTAATTAAAAAAGTATTTGTATCTTTATCATTAAATTTATTTAAAGCTTCATCAAATCTTTTAAAAATATTAGCCTCTGGGCTTAACCTTTTTGCCATTTCTTCATCAGTAGCCCATTGATTTAATAAAGAACCCGTCAAATAAAGAAATGCATATTCTGGTGTTAAAGTTTGTTTCATTCTTTTATTCCACACTTTTTCTAATTGTTCTTTAGTGTAGACATTACCTTTAGCATCTATCCATTTTAATTCATGTGTATTATTACCAAAATCTACAGCCCCCTTATTTTCAAGCGATTTAGCAGTTATATCTATTTTATTTCCAGATATAATATCTCCATTGTTTTTAATTTTACCTTTTGAATTAATATTAATATTATTTTTTGCTAATAATTCGTTAACATTAATATCCGTATACCCCGTCGACTGAATTTGTATATCATTCCCATAAATAGCCCCCAAATCACTCGCACTCACATAATTATCATCTAATGAAGATATTTCATTATTTTTTATAGAACTATGTCCTAGTACTATTTTTGTGTTTTCTGCAGCAATTTTACCTTTATTATCTAATTTTTCACTATATATCGATATATCCTTAACGCCGCTAATTCCTTTTGATGAAACATTAACATCACCTTTTTTAACCGACACTGACATATCATTGTCATCAACAACACCTGTAGTCAGTACCAATTTGTCGATATTTACAAATTTACCACCATCAACATTTATACCATTTTCATTAGCTATGTATACTTTTAGTGGATTTGATGATGCAGCTTCTAAAGTTGAATTTAAGCTTGTATTACTCGTCCCCTTCACATTCAACACTGCTATATCTGCTTCTTTAGTCTTTATATTTTTATTTCCATCGATTTCACCAAAATGAACTGTCTTATATTTATGAGTAGACTCAATGTTATTGATAACTGTCCCTTTATCTTTAACATTAAATTCATTTAAGTTATTAACAGAAACTCCCTTTGTGTTTGGCGTGTTAATATTGATTATATCGAAACCATCCTTCTTTTCTACCTCCGTGTCCCCATTTTTCACGGTCTGTGCATTTACTTGAGCGGATATCACTGCAAATAAATATACCATTGTTAATACTTTTTTCTCATTATACATAACTACTCCTTTTCACTAAGATTTCCTTTCACTAAAATTCAAACCCTAAATTTAAATTTAAAACTGAATTACCTTTATTACTCCTTGAGTATTCTAGATTAATACTTGTTTGTTTATATTTAAATTTTGAACCTATGCTCATTCCAGTTGAATATTCTTTAAAATTACTACCTAGTGCCACATCGATATATGGTATTACATTAATTTTGTTTATTGTCATTGGATATTTCAGTTTATTATTCATAACTATGAGTTTATCTGTCTTTGCTATTGATAACGGGATATTATCAATCCCATATATATTAAGTTTTCTCGTATAACGATCATACACACTATCCGAACTCATATTCTTATTATAAATCACATTCGTTATTAAATCATAGTATTTGGAATATAAATTAAAATCTATACCTGATGTAATTACATAATCCTTTTTTTTATATGCTCTTATATCCGCAATATTTATACCTATTTTAGGTTTTAACATTAATTGAACATAATAACCACTTAAATTCAATAATTTTGTATACACTAAACTTGTTTCAAACTCATAAAACCAATTGTTTGTTATATTCGTATTTTTCCTTACATTAAACCTTTTATTATTTATAGTTATCGAATTATTTAAATCTATATTATTAATATCCGTATTTACATTCAATAATATTTCTCTTTCTATTGTTTCTACATCTTCATTTAAAATGTCTTTCGTATACTGATACTGTATTGTTGCTTCATTATTTCTTATAGGTATTTTATATTTCAAGCTCATATTTCTATAATCTGATAATAGAGAAAAGTTCACATTTAATTCGTCATTCATACCTATTAATTGTTCGAAACCAAATCCAACAACATATTTAAAACCACGATAAGAATCCGAATTAATACCTTTAGAATAATCTGCAGAAATTTTAGGATATATCGCAGGTTTAAAGTCATTTATGATTATTATATTACTATCTTGACTACCTTTGATATTTTCCACCCTTATTTTTACATTATTACCTTTTATTTTTTTAAATTTAGATACTATTTCATCAATATCACGAATATTTAATATCTCTCCCTCTAATTTATTTAAATTTAATAATTCCTTTTTTAATTTTGCATTTTTTGTCGAATTATCTTGTAATATTACTTTTTGTATTTTTCCAGGAATAATAACTAAATTCTCTTCTTTATCAATAATTTTCGATGTTACATAACCTCTGTTTAATAATTCTATTGTTAATACTTCTATCTGTTTTATAAGTTCATCTCTATTCCAAAATTCTATATATTCCTTATCAATTAAATCATAATCATCTATAACATTAATCCTATATGAATAAGCATATGCTGATATTAATAACAGAATTGCAGTTATATATTTTTTCTTCATTCCCTTCTTACCATAATAAACTTTTTACGTTTTATTATCATGACATTTTTTAAATGTCAAGTTTAAAATAAAAATATCCTGAAAAATTCATCACTTTAATTTTTAGGATATTTTCCAATTCAACTATGACCATTTATTCAAAAAGTATTTTCAGATTGCCTGAAAACTGATTTTTTCTCAGCACGATAACCTTGAATATCATCAATAAAAAAAGAGTTGCTGATTTAATCCGCCCTCCATCGTGTGTGAGTCATTGTTTTTCTAACTAAAAATGTTGTTTGACTGCTTGGTGCATCATTTTATCACGCACGACATGATGATAATGAAGTGGTTTGGGTTTATCGCCCTTTTCCATTTCCAAACCATTACTTAAAACCAGTGTACTTTTATTCGTCTCTGCGACGAATAAATCATCAATTGCTTGATGAAAAAGGCTTAATTTTTCGCATTTACTTAACTTAAATTCTTATGTGTTTAAAACAAAAGGTGCCTCTTTCCGTCCAAATTACTCAATCAATATTTCAAACCGAAACAATAATAATTTATTTTGAAATAAATTTTGATTTTTTGATCAACTTCACAGTTTTTAAAATGAAAATAACTTACTATTTACATGTCTCTAAAATGCAGAGATGAAAAAATATGTTTTATTTTGAAAATTGGAGGTCGTATGATCGAAGCAATCACACACGGAGCAGAATGGTTTATCGGTTTGTTCCAAAAAGGGGGAGAAACCTTAGTCGGAATGATGAATGGTATTTTACCTCTATTAATCTCATTACTGGTTGTAATGAATGCCTTAATTAAATTTATTGGGCAAGATCGTATAGAAAGACTGGCACAGAAAAGTGCAGGCAATCCTATTTCACGTTATTTGATCTTACCGGTAATTGGCACTTTCGTTTTTTGCAATCCTATGACGTTAAGTTTAGGACGCTTCTTACCAGAGCGTTATAAACCAAGTTACTACGCCGCAGCATCTTATAGCTGCCACTCAATGAACGGCTTATTTCCTCATATCAACCCAGGTGAATTATTCGTTTATTTAGGTATTGCCAGTGGTTTAACGACTTTAGGATTACCTCTTGGACCTTTAGCTGTTAGCTATTTATTAGTCGGCATGTTCACTAACTTCTTCCGTGGTTGGATTACGGACTTTACCACAGCTTTCTTTGAAAAAAGAATGGGAATTACATTAGATAGAGAAGTGAATCTATCTCACTAAACTAATTAAACGGAATGAAAAGTAGAGGAATACATTATGAGTAATAAAGCAGTTTATATTGAAAAAGGTAACGGTGGCTGGGGTGGTCCATTAACATTACCTATTATTGAAGGCAAAAAAATACTTTATATGACCGGAGGCACTCGTCCTGCTATTGTGAATAAATTGGTGGAATTAACTGGCTGGGAAGCAGTAGATGGTTTTAAAGAAGGCGAACCGCCAGCAGAAGAAATTGGAATTGCAATTGTTGACTGTGGTGGTGTATTACGTTGTGGGCTTTACCCAAAACGTCGCATTCCAACTATTAATATTCACGCAACCGGCAAATCAGGACCTTTAGCAGAATTTATTGTTGAAGATATTTATGTTTCTGCCGTAAAAGAAAATAATATTTCGTTAATTGATGTGGATGCCGCAGCCCTTTCTGTCATATCTGAAGAAAAAATTGCTTCATCAACTACCGCAAAAGAGTATGATTCAAGTAAAAAAATCACCGAACAAAGTAATGGTTTATTGGCAAAAATAGGTATGGGAATGGGTTCTGTCGCCGCACTCTTTTTCCAAGCCGGACGTGATACTATTGATACAGTCCTGAAAACCATTTTACCGTTTATGGCATTCGTTTCCGCCTTGATTGGAATCATTATTGCTTCCGGTTTGGGGGATTTAATTGCTCATGGTTTAACACCGCTTGCAAATAGCTCACTCGGTTTAGTTACTCTTGCGTTAATTTGTTCTTTCCCACTACTCTCTCCATTCTTAGGTCCCGGTGCTGTTATTGCTCAAGTTATCGGTGTATTAGTAGGGACACAAATCGGTTTAGGGAACATTCCACCACATTTAGCCCTGCCGGCACTTTTTGCCATCAATGCTCAAGCCGCTTGTGATTTCATTCCCGTGGGGCTTTCAATGGCAGAAGCGAAACAAGATACTGTGCGAGTGGGCGTACCTTCTGTATTAGTCAGTCGTTTTTTGACTGGTGCACCGACAGTATTAATTGCATGGGCGGTATCTGCATTCATTTATCAGTAATCACTTTACAAGCGGTTAAATTTGCAAACCAACCGCTTGTAAAAAAAAGGAATATTCAAATGACGATTATCTATAAAACAACGTTTACTAAAATCGGCAATTTTGCTCATGATGCACTAAACGACAATATGTTAATCACTTTCAAACAAAATGCACCTGCCGATTTAGAAGATTACTGTTTCTTACACAATCCATCTGAATTAAGCGACGCTTTACAAGTTGGCGATATTGCCGAATTTGATGGTGTTGAATATCCGATTACCGCCATTGGCAGTGTAGCGTCGGATAATTTATCCGCACTCGGACACATTACTTTCCGTTTTGATGGGGCGACCGAAGCGGAATTTCCGGGAAGTGTTCATGTTGTTGGTGTTCCACCAAAAACATTAATGGAAAGTTCCATCTTAGTTATTAAACGTGATTAAGTCCAAATTAGAAATGATTTCAAATTGAAAGTTAAAGGAATATATTATGAATAATGAAAAAAAAGTAGCCATCGTTGTCGGTGGTGGTCAAACACTAGGGGCATTTTTATCTAAAGGTTTAGCGGATGCTGGCTATCGTATTGTTGTTGCCGACTTAAATGGCGAAAATGCACAAAAAGTAGCTGCTGATATTAACGTCAAGCAAGGCGAAGGAAATGCAATTGGGGTGCAAGTTGATGCGGGCGATGAATCAAGCGTTGAAGCTTTGACAAAAGTAACGGATTGTGTATTTGGTCGTGCTGATGTCTTGGTCTATAACGCAGGTACTGCAAAAGCTTCACCCATTTGGGATTTCAATTTAAATGATTTTGATTTATCAGTAAAAGTGAATCTAACGGGTTACTTTTTAACTGCCAAGCATTTTTCCCGTTTAATGATTCGTGATGGCATTAAAGGGCGTATCATTCAAATTAACTCTAAATCGGGTAAAGTCGGAAGTAAGTACAATTCTGGTTATAGTGCGGCAAAATTTGGCGGTGTTGGCTTAACACAATCCTTAGCATTAGATCTTGCTGACAAAGGCATTACAGTTCATTCATTAATGTTAGGCAATTTATTGAAATCGCCGATGTTCCAATCTTTAATTCCACAATATGCGGCTAAACTTGGTATCTCGGAGAGTGAAGTGGAGCAAGTTTATATTGATAAAGTACCTTTAAAGCGAGGTTGTGATTATCAAGATGTACTGAATGTTTTAAAATTCTATGCTAGCGAAGAAGCGGCTTATTGCACTGGACAGTCAATTAATATTACTGGCGGTCAAGTGATGTTCTAAATGAGTAAACAGTCAGATTATTCAGACTCTATGGCTTTTTATTAAGAGGTAAAAATGGATCCAATTACATTGCTGATTACATTCTCAATTATAATGTGGCTTTTGCAATCTATTCTAGGCTGGCTACAAATTAGAGCCTTTAACCAAGCTTTTCTAGAAATAAGCAAGAAAGGAAAAATCACTGTTGGGCGTAACAGCGGTCGTTTTAATCCAAAATCGGTGATTGTCTTGGCATTTAATGAAGAGAAAAAAGTTGTGGATAGTCTTCACATGAAAGGTTTTTCTGTTTTTGCCAGACCACAAAAGTTAGTTGACGTCATTGGCTTACCTCTTGATCAAATTATTCCGGAAAAAATTTTTCCAACTGATAAACGCTCACAATTTGCGTTAAAAGTAGCAATATCTTCCGGATATAGTTGTTAAGATCAAAAAACAATGTAAATTTTATTTCATTTTGAATATTTTTTCATTGAAAAATGCGATAATGGAGAAAAAGGATGCAAATCAATAGTGTTATCTTTGATATGGATGGGGTAATGATTGATTCAGAACCTCAATGGGCAAAGGCTCAAATTGCGGTATTGGCTGAATTTGGTATCGCAATTACCGAGAAAGAGTGTGAAAAATTCACTAGGGGTAAACGGATCGATGAATTGAGTGAAACTTGGATTAAAAAATTTAACTTATCCGTATCCAACCAAAAATTAAGTGAAGCAATTTTGGAAAATGGTTGCAGTGCAATTGCACAAACAGGTATAGCATTGAAAGGGCTGTATGAATTATTAGCGTTTTTAAAATCTAATCATATTAAACTGGCAGTTGCTACATCATCGCCTCCAGTTGTAATTAAGACCATTTTTGATCGCTTAAAATTGTGGGATTACTTCCCAATTCAATGTAGTGCAATGGATGAAGAATATGGCAAACCACATCCTGCCGTCTATTTGAGAGCAGTAAAAAAATTAGGGATTGAAAAACAAGAATGTATTGTTATTGAAGATAGTATTACTGGTTTAATTGCAGCCAAAGCAGCCAATTTAACTACATTTTTGGTGAATTCCAATTATGAAAATGAAAAATTTTCAATTGCCGATGAAAGAATGGCTTCACTTTTAGATGTCATGACAAAACTAAAACTATATTAGCATAGATTGGTTCGCTCCAATTTTTGCTAAATTGGAGGAACAATGAAACCTTTTGAAAGAAGACAGCTAATTTTAGCGTTTTTAGCAAAATATGGGCGAACGGAAGTAGATGTTTTGGCTACTCATTTTAAATTGACGGGTGCAACAATTCGTAAGGATTTAACCGCACTTGAAGAAGATAGAAAAGTCTTACGTACTTATGGAAGTGTCGTCTTAATTGATGAAGAACTTCTTGAACGAGAAGAAAAAATCAATAAAGAGGACAAAGAAGATAAACCGATTGCACAAAAAACAGCAATCAATATTCAACAAAAGCTACGTATTGGGCAAAAAGCAGCAACGCTTATTAGTGAAGGAAATTCGGTCATTTTTGATGCAGGGAGTACTGTGCTACAAATGATCCCATACTTAAAGCAGTTTGATAATCTTTCTTTAATGACAAATAGTTTAACAATCTTTAATGCTATTTTAGTACTGAATAAACCTTATAATTTATTAATTTCCGGCGGGACATTTCGTGAAAAATCAGCTTCTTTTCACGGTTATTTTGCTGAATCTGCTTTTATCGGTTCAACCTTTGATATACTTTTTATCGGTACTGATGGCTTTGATTTAGACGTTGGGCTAACTACTTTTAATGAGGTCTATAAAGTGAGTTCTCTGATGTGTGATGCAGCGAAAAAAATTGTGGTTTTAGCCGATTCCAGCAAATTTGGAAGAAAAAGCCCGAATATTGTGTGTGGTTTAGATAAAATCCATACAATTATTACGGATGAAGGTTTGTCTTTAGAAATGAGAGAAAAAATTAGAGAAAAAGGTATTGAACTATTAGTAGTGTCAAAAGACAACTAATTAAAATGGCTTGGGAAACCAAATGACTTATGCTAGGGATAGCAGGATGGATACCAGAAAGTCTTAAACAACAGTTTGAGAGGATATACATTTGCTTTGAATAAAAATTATAAAGCCTAATTTTTCTGACCAAGTCATAAAGCCGATAGGATGTTTTAACTATCGGCTTTTTATTCATTGCTCAACATTACCTAATGAAAAATTAAAGCCTTATTCTCTCGGATCGGAATTATTCAAAACACTGTCAGTTTGAGCTTGGCGAAATTGGTGCAATTTTTGTGCTAAGTGCGGATCGAAAGCAGCGAGAATTTGTGAGGCCAACAGAGCGGCATTTGCAGCTCCGGCAGATCCGATAGCCAAGGTTCCCACAGGAATGCCTTTGGGCATTTGCACAATAGAATATAAACTATCTACACCATTTAACATTGAGCTTTTTACTGGTACACCTAATACAGGCACGATAGTTTTTGCTGCAATCATACCGGGTAAATGTGCGGCACCACCAGCACCAGCAATAATCACTTTATAACCTTTTGCTTCTGCATTTTCTGCAAACTCAAAGAGTTTATCGGGAGTGCGATGTGCCGATACAACTTCAACATGGTAAGGTAAATCCAAGCTATCTAAAATGATAGCGGTTTCTTGCATAGTCGACCAGTCACTTTTTGATCCCATGACAATGGCTATTTGAGGTTTATTATCTTGCATAAGAATTCCTTTACTAAAAATAATGCTAAGAATAGCATAATATAAATTACACAAGCAAACGATTGCGGATTAATCAGAACGCAAAGTGCGGTATTTTTTTATAAAATTTAGTTGCGTATTTGATATTTATTTTGTAAGTTATTTTTTACAACCATTGTAATAATAAATGTACAAACTATATTAGTAAGATGAAAATAGCTATGGACGTTTTAAAAAATTTAAGAACAGAAATTGATTGCTTAGATCGTGAATTACTACACCTTTTTTCTCAACGCTTAGAATTAATCAGAAAAGTAGGCAAAGTGAAACATCAATATGGATTACCGATTTATGTACCTGAACGTGAAAATGAAATGGTACAGGCTCGTCGCAATGAAGCGGAAAAGTTAGGTGTTTCACCGGATTTAATTGAAGATGTTTTGCGTCGTTTGATGCGGGAATCTTATACTAGAGAAAATCAATACGGTTTTAAAACAGCAAATCCTGAAATAAAAAAAATCGTCATTGTTGGAGGAAAGGGAAAATTAGGGGCATTATTTGCTCGTTATTTGTCTTCTTCTGGTTATCAAATTGCTGTCTTAGAGAAACAGGATTGGCAAAGTGCGGATAAAATTTTACAAAATGCAAATGTAGTTATTGTTTGTGTCCCAATTGCACAAACTTTAAATGTGATTGACCGTCTGAAGCCTTATCTAACCGAAAATATGCTATTAACAGATTTAACCTCAGTCAAACGTCAACCGTTGGAAAAAATGTTACAAGTGCATCAAGGTGCAGTATTAGGATTACATCCAATGTTCGGTTCTGATATTACCAGTATGGCAAAGCAAGTTGTGGTACGTTGTGACGGTCGCTACCCCGAAAAATACCAATGGCTTTTGGAGCAAATTCAAATTTGGGGGGCAAAAATTTATCAAGTTGATGCAACCGAGCATGATAAAAGTATGACGTATGTACAAGCCTTACGTCATTTTTCAACCTTTGCAAATGGTTTGCATTTATCAAAACAACCTATTGAGTTGGCACAATTGCTTGCCCTATCTTCACCCATTTATCGTCTTGAATTAGCCATGATCGGACGTTTATTTGCTCAAGATGCAGAACTTTATGCAGATATTATTATGGACAAATCGGAGAATTTGGAAGTGATTAAGAGTCTAAAACAAAGCTATGAAGAAAGTCTAAATTTCTTTGAACATAATAACAAGCAGGGGTTTATAGACTGTTTTAATCAAGTGCGGGAATGGTTTGGTGAGTATTCAGAGCAATTTTTGAAAGAAAGTCGGCAATTATTACAACAGGCGAATGATTACAGAAGCATTTGATATCATTTCAAATTTTTCTCAAATTTTCATAAGATGATTGATAAAATAAGACACTTTTAAAGGGAAAGACAAACAGATAAAAGGTTAAATAATTAATGAAATGCTGGAAAATTTAAGCTATTTTATCAGCCAATGAATTTTTTCGGACAACCGCCGGCTCACTAAAAGAACACATAACGGAATATTATGATCCAGCAAAGTAATTAAAACATATATCATTTCGCCAACAGGTAATTTTTAAAGTGGTGTTCTTGCCAATCAACGACACATCAGAGAAATGCCTTATTTTGAAGTTTCCAACAGGGCAATAATCTTTTTAAGTGATTGAATTTCTTTTTCTTTTTGAATAAGCAACTCATTTTTATGTGCAAGCGTCAGTTTTAATTTTTCGATTTCAATTAACGATGATTCACTCATATTGCCATAATTTGTATAAATATAATCACTGTTCTCATTCATACAAAAAATTACACCTTTATCAATATCTATCAGATCCGCTAAGTTCATATTAAAAATACGAGCAATCTGAACCAATTTATCATAGTGCAACTTTGTTTCGCCCCGTTCAATTTTTGCATAACCACTTAGAGACATATTCATTTTATGAGCCATTTCTTCTTGAGACCATTGGCGGACTTCCCGCATCAGGCGAATTTTATTATGCATTGTCATGAAAACCTCACAAATTGGGTAATTTTAATCACAACTTAGGTAGTAATTTATCTTATTCGTTTCTAGTCAAAATACAGATTGTTACCTAAAATCTAACTTCGAACACTAATAGACAGATTAGTATAATTGTTACCATTTTACACATTTAAGAGGATTTATCCATGAAAAGATTAAGAAAATTATCAGTATTAGCATTTGTCGCTATGTTTGCTACCGGTTGTGCAACTATCGTGAGTAAACGCGATTATAATGTTTCAATTCAATCAAACCCTAGTAATGCCTACTTTGTGATAAAAAATAGAGCAGGAAAAGTTATTACATCCGGAAAAACACCTCAAAATGTTGTCTTACCAGCAGGAGCCGGATATTTCAAAGGCGAAAAATATGAAATTACTTTTACCCCTGAAGGTAAAAATGCCAAAAGCCAAACTTTTCTGTTAGAAGCAAAACTTGATGGTTGGTATATTGGAAACTTTGTATTTGGAGGCTTAATTGGGTTACTTATTGTTGATCCTATAACAGGTGCAATGTACAAATTACCTGATTATTTCCATGCTGATTTGGGACTGAATAACAAAACCGGATTACATATTATTTCAACAGATGTTTTAACTACGGAACAAAAATCAAAATTGGAACCAATTCAGTTATAAAAAATAATGTTAAGTTAAAGCTATTGTAGTAAAAAAATAAGGCGAGAACTCATCTCGCCTTAATTAAATGTTCAATAAGTGAACTATTTTAAGCTGCCAACCATATCTTCCGGACGTACCCATTCATCGAATTGTTCCGCACTCACCAACCCAAGATTGATGGCTTCTGCTTTCAATGTTGTACCATTTTTATGTGCAGTTTTCGCAATTTTAGCTGCATTTTCATAACCAATATGCGTATTAAGTGCGGTAACTAACATTAAAGATTGCTCCAGTTGTTGCTTAATACGTGGATAGTTTGGCTCAATACCCATTGCACAATGTTCATCAAATGACACACAAGCATCACCTAATAATTGTGCCGATTGTAAGAAATTGTATGCCATGACGGGTTTATACACATTTAATTGGAAATGACCTTGTGTACCTGCGAAAGAAATAGTGACATCATTACCTAGTACTTGTGCACAAACCATTGTCATTGCTTCACATTGCGTTGGGTTTACTTTACCCGGCATAATTGATGAACCCGGCTCATTTTCAGGAATGAGAATTTCCCCAATGCCTGAGCGTGGACCTGAAGCCAATAAACGAACATCATTGGCGATTTTGTAAAGAGAAACTGCTAACTGTTTTAAGGCACCATGAGTTTCAACAATCGCATCATGAGTTGCAAGAGCTTCAAATTTATTTTGTGCGGTAACAAAAGGCAACCCTGTAAATTTAGCAATATATTCCGCTACTTTTACATCATAGCCTTTAGGTGTATTCAGCCCTGTACCAACAGCTGTGCCACCTAAGGCAAGCTCACGCAAATGCGGTAAGGTGTTTTCCAGTGCCTTGATACCGAAAGCAAGTTGTGCCGCATACGCCGAAAACTCTTGGCCTAAAGTTAATGGTGTAGCATCCATTAAATGAGTACGACCAATTTTTACAACATCTTTAAATAATTCTGCTTTTTCTGCTAACGTTTTTTGCAAACGTCTGACACAAGGTAACGTATGTTCAACCACTTTTTTATAAGAGGCAATATGCATTGCGGTAGGATAAGTATCATTTGAAGATTGGGATTTATTGACATCATCATTCGGGTGAATAACGGATTTTTCTCCTAATTTACCGCCTTGAATGACATGTGCACGGTTTGCAACAACTTCATTGACATTCATATTCGATTGAGTGCCTGAACCAGTTTGCCAAATTACAAGAGGGAATTGGTCATCAAGTTTATTGGCAAGAATTTCATCGCAAGCCCGAGCGATTAAATCACGTTTTTCCGTATTTAACACACCTAAATCATGGTTTGCATAAGCGGCGGCTTTTTTTAAATAACCGAAAGCCTCAATAATTTCTTTTGGCATCGAAGCTTCAGGACCGATTTTGAAATTGTTACGAGAACGTTCTGTTTGTGCAGCCCAATATTTATCAGCAGGAACTTGAACTTCGCCCATAGTGTCTTTTTCGATACGAAATGCCATTTTATACCTCGCTATTAAAGTGAATTTAAAAATTTGAGGAGATTTTAACACTTTAGTAGTAGTGTTGGAACTGACTGAACCTGTAAATGTTCGGTTTTGTGATGTAGATCAAGAGTAAACATATTTATCTTTGGTGTTCATTTTTCTTTACATTTTTTATTCAACGTTTAGAATACGAAATCGATTGATTTTAAATGGGGTAAATTATGACAAAGCTGATTTCTTTTGATGATATTGTATGTAAAAGTGTAAAAATGCAGACGTTAATTGAAACAGCAAAAGCTTTTGCCGGATTGGACGCACCTTTACTCATTCAAGGAGAAACCGGAACAGGGAAAGACTTAATTGCAAAAGCCAGTCATAATGCCAGTCCTCGTAAGGATCACTTGTTTATTGCCATAAATTGTGCGGGGCTACCTGCTGAAGATGCAGAAAGTGAAATGTTCGGTCGTTTGGATAAGGGAATTGAAACAACAGGCTTTTTTGAATATGCCAATAGAGGGACGGTATTATTAGATGGTATTGCTGAACTTTCTTTAGAGCTACAAGCAAAACTGTTGCGTTTTTTAAACGATGGTACTTTTCGTCGTGTTGGCGAGGAAAAAGAACATTGTGCAAATGTAAGAGTAATTTGCACATCGCAAATTCCACTACAACACTATGTTGAACAAGGTAAAATGCGTGAAGATTTGTTTCATCGTCTAAATGTTTTAAGTTTGACTATTCCACCATTGCGTGAAAGAGTAGAAGATATTGAGCCTCTCACAGAAATATTTATTCGTCAAATTAGTGAAAAACTTTCTATTTCAGTACCGCACTTTAATGAGCGGTTTATTCAATATCTGAAAAATTATACTTGGGCTGGAAATGTGCGTGAATTATATAATGCCTTATATCGAGCTTGCTCATTAGCCAAAAATAATGAGTTGGCAATTGCTGATTTAAACTTATCAGAGCAAGAAATTTTGCCGGTTAATGTTGATCAATTTGCCGGTGAAACCTTAGAACAAATAATGAATAAGTTCGAGTCAATGGTGTTACAAAAATTTTATGAGCAATATCCAAGTAGCCGTAAGTTGGCAGCCCGTTTAGGGATGTCGCATACAGCCATTGCCAATAAATTAAAACAATACGGCATTGTCAAATAGACTTAAAAAGTGCGGTTTATTTGTCGCTGATTTCTGTTGATTCATAAAAACGTTTCAATAGCGGAAATTGCTTACTTAATTTAAGCCATTCAATTTTATCAATTTGAACATCAAGTAAGAATTCACCTTGTTCATTGATTTTCTCTTGCCGAACACAATTAAGCTGATAAAAACAATGCCGAATTTTACCGTATTGTGCAGCAAGATTGATCTCTAAATGTAGAATTTCGTGGCTTAATTTTTGTCGAATAGCCTCAACTAATAAATCCAAACCTTGATTTAATTGTGCAGAAAGATAAACAGCAATCGGTTGATTTTCTTCATCAAATTCAATATGAGGTTGAATATTCTCGACTTGATCAATTTTGTTATACACTAAAAGTGTTGTAACTTGGTTTGCTTTAATCTCACTTAAAACTTCATTAACCGTCAACATATTTTCTAATTTACGGCTATCTGCGACATCAATAACATGAAGCAATAAACTTGCTTCAGTAGTTTCTTGTAATGTTGATTTAAACGCAGAAACCAAGTCATGAGGCAACTCACGAATAAATCCAACAGTATCAGCAAGAACACAGTTCCCTACATCTTGAATTGGTAAACGTTTTAAAGTGGGATCTAGAGTTGCAAATAATTGATCTGCCACATAAACATTAGCTTGAGTTAGCACATTAAATAAAGTGGATTTTCCTGCATTCGTATAACCAACAAGGGAAATTGTCGGAATATCAGCTTTTCGGCGAGTTTGACGATTTTGATTTCTTTGTTTTGCTACTTTTTCTAAGCGATTTTGTAATTGAGTAATGCGAACTTTGATTAAACGGCGATCTGTTTCCAATTGTGTTTCACCCGGCCCACGCAATCCAACCGCACCTTTTTGTTGATCTAATCCTGTTTTTCGGCGGACTAAACGAGTTGCAAGGTGTCTGAGTTGTGCTAATTCAACTTGTAATTTTCCTTCATGCGACCTCGCTCTTTGAGCAAAAATATCTAAAATCAATCCTGTTCTATCGACAACACGACATTGACAGATACTTTCTAAATTACGAGTCTGTGCAGGTGTTAAGCTATGATTAACTAACACAATATCCGCATTGAGTTGTTCAACAACTTGAGCAATTTCCTCTGCCTTCCCTTGTCCAACAAAATATTTAGCTTGTGGCGTGGAGCGTGAGGTTGTGATTATTGAAAGAATATCAACATTTGCTGATTTAACCAAAAGTTGGAATTCCTGTAAATCCTCTAGATTTTTATTTTGAGAAAAGAAAACATGAACCACAATTGCTTTGTCAAATTGAGGCACATTTATGTTGGAAGAAAGTGCGGTAGGATCTTGGGCAAAATCAACCGCACTTGTGGTATATACTTTGAATTGCTTGTTTGTATTCAAAATTATTCAGTTTGATTTTCAGCTAATGCTTCCGCTTGCATTTCTTGAGTTTGAACAATATGGTGATGCTGAACACTATTATGATGAGAAACTGAACGAGCCGGAACGACTGTTGAAATTGCGTGTTTATACACCATTTGGTTAACTGTATTTTTCAATAAAATAACAAATTGGTCGAAAGATTCGATTTGACCCTGAAGTTTGATGCCATTAACTAAGTAGATTGATACAGGAATACGTTCACGACGTAATGCGTTTAAATAAGGATCTTGTAGTGATTGTCCTTTTGCCATTTTCTTTTCCTTCTTATACTAATTATAGGAGATAGATTGAAGATAAACCGAATTCTCCACTCGTTGATCAGTATAACAGTTATTTTTTTTATGTCTAATCATTTGAAAGGTCGAGAATATCTTTCTAAATCAAGATACGCTATTAAAAGGATTGACCTCTAAGGTAGAGAACAATCCTTTTTTCATTAATTAATACCGCACTTTTATCAACGCATAGTGACAAATTCTTCCGAGCCTGTCGGGTGAATAGCGACAGTATTATCAAAGTCCGCTTTAGTTGCCCCCATTTTAATCGCTACGGCAAAACCTTGAATCATCTCATCGACACCAAAACCTATAGCGTGTAAACCGACAATTTTTTCTTCTTTACCAACACAAACCAGCTTCATACGGCAAGGCTGACGGTGTGAAGTCACCGCACTATACATTGGTGTAAAAGAAGATGTATAAACTTTCACTGCTTCCGCACCGTATTGTTCAATAGCTTTAGGCTCAGTCAAACCAACAGTTCCTATCGTTGGATGACTAAATACTACCGTCGGAACAAGATGGTAATCTAAATGCTCATCCGGTTTATTATTAAATAAACGCTCAGATAAGCGACGACCTGCCGCAACCGCAACCGGCGTTAATTCAATTCCTCCCTCAATAATATCACCGACGGCATAAATACCTTCAACATTCGTATTTTGATATTTATCTACCTTGATAAATCCACGTTCGTTAGTTTCCACACCGGTTGAAGCCAAATTAATCACATCAGTGGCAGGTTCCCGACCGATTGCCCAAATTAAACAATCTACGTCCTGCGTTCTCCCATCTTCTAATTTAATTGTTAGAGAATTATCCGCATTTTTGATAATTTCTTGTGGAATAGCTTGCGTATGTAATTGAATACCATCTTGTTTCATTACTTCGACAAGAGTTTCAATAATCAGCGGATCAAAGCTACGAATTGGCGTTTGCCGACGAACAAATAAATGAGTTTCCGCACCTAAACTATTAACAACGCCCGCCAATTCAACGGCAATGTAACCCGCACCAACTACCGCAATGCGTTTTGGTAATTCGGTCAACGCAAAAAAACCATCAGAATCAATACCATATTCTGCTCCTGGAATTGTCGGGCGACTCGGACGTCCTCCGGTAGCAATTAAAATATGATCCGCTGTAACCAGCTCTTTTTCGCCGTTTGCATAACTCACTTCAATGGTTTTTGCATCAAAAAATTTAGCAAATCCACTTAATACATCAACATTATTCTTTGCAAGCACATTGTTGTACGAAGTATGAATACGATCGATATAAGCCTGACGACTTTCAACCAATTTGGCAAAATCAAAATGATTTAACGTAACATCAAAACCATAATCAGGTGCATATTTTGCAATAGCCTCAGCAACTTGTGCACCATAAAACATGACTTTTTTCGGCACACACCCGACATTCACACAAGTACCGCCCAAATATTTTGCTTCAATAATTGCACATTTTTTACCATAACTTGCAGCACGGTTAATTGAAGCAATACCGCCACTACCACCACCAATAGCAATATAATCATAATGTTTAGTCATTTTTCTCTCCTATATTTAAGTTTATGTATTCTGCTAAAAATTTGCCCAAAAAACCAACTGCCTGAATAAATTAATTTGATTGGTATTTTCTATTCCGGCGTAATCCATTTTACAGACCAATTACCGGTTCCTTCCGGTACTAAAGTGCGGGTCAAATAAGGCAAGATTTTTTTCATTTGATCTTCTAATGTCCATGGCGGATTAATCACAATCATGCCACTTGCAGTCATTCCTCGTTGTTCGGAGTCCGGACGTACCGCTAATTCAATCTGCAAAATTTTACGAATGCCGCTATTTTCCAAGCCCTTGATGATTCGTTTAGTTTGTTGTCGTAATACAACCGGATACCAAAGGGCGTAAATACCGGTTGCAAAACGTTTATATCCCTCTTCAATTGCTTTTACCACAAGATCATAATCTTCTTTTAGTTCATAAGGTGGATCAATTAAGATCAAACCTCGACGTTCTTTAGGCGGTAAAGTCGCTTTCAACTGCTGAAAACCATTATCCCGCTTTGTATTAATGTTATTGATTTCCTTAAATTCATTGCGTAACAAAGGATAATCTGCCGGATGTAACTCCGTTAACAATGCACGATCTTGTGAGCGTAAAAGTTGTGCGGCAATCAGGGGCGAACCTGCATAATAACGTAATTCTTTACCACCGTAATTCAGCTTTTTAATTAAAGAAATATAACGTTGAATTGCCTCGGGTAAATCCTCTTTTGCCCAAAGTCGAGCAATCCCCTCTCGATATTCCGCTGTTTTTTCCGCTTCATCACCGAATAAACGATAACGCCCGACACCAGAGTGTGTATCTAAATAATAAAATCCTTTTTCTTTTAATTTTAAATTTTCAATAATCAACATTAAAACAATATGTTTCAACACGTCAGCATGATTACCTGCGTGAAAACTGTGACGATAACTTAGCATAAACTTAGCCTTATAAAATAATGAAAGATAGACCGCACTTTTACAAAGTGCGGTTTGTTTTAGAAAATTTCTTCCGGTTCCGCACTTGGCAGATCCGTTTCAGAAGGAAGGTAGTAACCACGTCCTTGTTGAACGAATGTTCTTTTAGGTTCCGTACCTCTAATAAAATATTCTATTTTCCCTTCTCCCGTTTCTGCCAATAAACCGGATCTAACATCAATATTTTTTTCCACTATATTTGGCGGTAAGGCAAGTTTTCTTTCCGGAATATCGTTTAAACTGAATTTCATATAGGAAATCCATGCAGGCATAGCTGTTGCCGAGCCTGTTTCTCCTCTTCCTAAACTCCTTTTATTATCATCAAATCCGACATATACCACAGTGGCTAGATTTGCACCAAATCCCGCATACCATGCAACCTTAGAATTATTGGTTGTACCCGTTTTTCCGCCAATATCACGACGCTTGAAGTGTTCTGCCATTCGCCAACTGGTTCCTTTCCAATCAAGTCCTTCTTCACCAAAGACCGCACTGGTTAATGCACTACGAATAAGAAAAGCCAATTCACCACTGATCACACGAGGTGCATATTGTTCCGTCGAATGCTCCGTCTTCGCCTCAGCCATAAAGAGAACCGCACTTTCATCTAATTTTTTATTAACCGTATTTAATTCGGGTATATCAGTAATTTCACTGACTTCCTCCCCCCCTAAATCTAAGGCATTGGCATTATCCGATATAGATGTATTCTCTTTAAATCCGTCTAATTTCTCTGTTTCTCCATAAATTACCGGAATATCATGACAAGTGATACAAGCTATTTTAGGGTTCGCAATAAATACATCATTCCCCATATTATCTTGAATTTTTTCAATTAAATACGGATCAACTAAAAAACCGCCATTATCAAATACTGCGTAAGCCCTTGCCATCTCCAACGGAGTAAAAGAGGCTGCACCTAATGCCATCGCTTCACTGGCAAAAATATTCTCCGACTTAAAACCAAAACGTTGCAAAAACTCGGCACTGAAATCAACACCTGCCATTTGGATCGCACGAATAGCGATCATATTTTTTGATAATCCTAATCCTACACGTAATCGAGTTGGACCATCATATCGATTTGGTGAATTTTTAGGTGTCCAAGGTTCTTGCCCCGGTTTTTGAATAACAATTTCCGAATCCAATAAAACACTTGATAAAGTTAATCCTTTCTCCAAGGCAGCAGCGTAAATGAAAGGTTTAATGGATGAGCCAACTTGCACCAAGGATTGTGTAGCACGATTAAATTTACTTTGCTCAAAACTAAAACCGCCAACTAACGCTTCAATAGCACCATTATCACTATTAAGAGAAACTAATGCAGAATTAGCTTCCGGAATTTGCCCTAAAACCCATTCTTTATTCTGTTGTCTTACCCAAATTTGATCGCCCTCTTTAGGCATTTTTTTACCCGCCCAACGCATCGCATTGTTAGATAAAGTAATATTCTTACCATCCGCTAACAACAAGTTAGCGCCCGTTTTACTTATGGACAGAACAGCAGCAGGAATAAATGGATTGGAATTTGGTAAAGATTTTAGATGTGCTACAATCGCCTCTGTTTCCCAAGCCTTTTCATTTTTCTTCCATAAAGTGACCGCACCACGATAACCATGTCGTATGTCATAAGCAATAAGGTTCTCACGTAAAGCCTTCTGTGCTTGTGCCTGATCTTTGGATAAAATTGTTGTGAACACCTTATATCCTTTCGTATAAGCCTGTTCTTCGCCAAAGCGTCTTACCATTTCTTGACGGACCATTTCACTCACATAATCAGCTCGAAATTCTAACTGTGTTCCATGATAAGAGGCAACAATAGGTTCGCTTATCGCCGCATCATATTCAGCTTTAGAAATATAGTTCGTCTCAAGCATACGCCCCAATACAACATTACGTCTATCCTGTGCACGTTTTAATGAACTGATTGGATTCATTGTTGAAGGTGCTTTAGGCAATCCGGCAATGACAGCCATTTCAGATAAAGTTAACTGCGATAATTCTTTACCGAAATAGGTTTTTGCCGCTGCCGCAACGCCATAAGCACGGTAACCGAAATAAATTTTATTTAGGTAAAGCTCTAAAATTTCATCCTTAGTTAAAACATGCTCAATTTCAATGGCTAAAATTGCCTCTTTAATTTTACGGACAAGATTTTTTTCCGGTGTTAAGAAAAAATTGCGTGCTAATTGCTGAGTGATCGTGCTTGCTCCCTGAGAAGCATTTCCTTTGCTGATAGCTACACTAATAGCTCGAGCAATACCAATAGGATCTAATCCATGATGTTCATAAAAACGATTATCTTCCGTGGCCAATACAGCCTCAATTAATTTTTGTGGAATATCCTGCAATTTAACCGGAATACGCCGCTGCTCCCCTACTTCACCAATCAATTTTCCATCAGCAGTATAAATTTGCATGGGTTGCTGTAACTCAACTGTTTTTAAACCATCAACACCGGGCAAATCTTTCTTTATCTGAATGTAAAAAATACCGACTACAACACACCCTAAAATAATCAACGTTAGTAAGGTACTAAATATTAATTTTGCGATCCTCATCGTAAAATTCTCTCTTATTTAATGTATTTGAAAAAAATATATCGATAATCAATGAGGTAAGTATAAAGGATTTAGCTAATAAAGCTAAGTTTTAAAATATAAATTTTATTAAAGAGAATATGAAATGAGACCTAACAAAAAAACAGCAAATATTTTACAAATTGGTATTCATAGACAAGATGAACAATGGCAATTCCTCTGGTTTGATGAACAAAAACAACCGCACTTTTTAACTAAAAACGATAATCCCCCTCTTAAACTATCTGATTTGACACCACAATTCGCAAAGAATATCTGCACATGGATAGCCTGTTTACCCAATCAGCACGTCTGGGTAAAAACAATCATATTGACGCAAAAGTTAAATGAGCAAGAATGCCAACAACAATGTAACTTAATCATAGAAAATGAATTGCCGACAGATTTCGATGATATTTGGTACGACTACCAATATAAAGAATTAACACAAGGTGCAAAACTGGCTATCTACGTTGTTAGAAAACAAACAGCTCAAAATTATGTGCATCGTTTTTTCCCTATAAAAATTAATACATTAGATTGCTTAAGTAATAGCCTACTACGAGCATTCCATTATTTTCACCCCCAAAAAGAAAAGATGGAAACATTATATTTATATCAGGATCGTAACGGCTGTATAGCAATACAAGAAATCGGACAACAAACCATCGTTCTACAAAAAAATGACAAAAATATTACCGCACTTTATCAAGAATTCTGCCAACGTTTTAACTGCCAACCTCAACACGTTTGGTGCTATTGTGAAAAAAATGAACAACAAAATATCACTCATAAATGGAACATCATTAATACCGAATTGCCTTTTATTGCTTTAGGAAATGCTCTTTGGGGAAGACATGAACTCTATCAAATAACGGAATTAAAGGAATAATAAATGCGTAATATTGAAATTAATTTATTACCTTGGCGACAAGAAATTTATCGACAAAAAATAAAATCGTTTATTTATAAATCACTTGCCAGCCTCATTATCTGTCTTGCTGGTGTAACTTTTATACTTTATTTAACTCAAAAAATTGACACCGAAATAGATAAAAAAAGAGAGCAAATACAACAAATTGACAATAAACTTGCAAAAATAAAACAGAACATTTCTACATTACAAAGAAATTATGGCGGTAAATCAAAAAACTTAAAAAAATTACCGAATGAACAATTTTTATCAATATTAACAACAATTTCTAAACTTCCGTTACAAAGTGGGGAATTAAACGAGCTGTCCTTAGATTTTGAAAAATTAATTTTGCAAGGTGAAACGGAGAAAAATAATGAAGTTGAACAGCTACAAAAATTCTTGAAACAACAAAATTTGTTTTCAAATGTAAAACTGTTGACCTTTAAAGAAAAACAAATTGATCAGAGAAGATCAGTCATATTTGAATTTGAATTAAGTTTAACTCAACATAAGGAATAGATCATGAAGTTACAGCATTCTGATAATTTGTTAGTAAAATGGGTAAATTTATCTTCACTAAAACAAATTTTAATTTTTTTCTTAATAATTTTGATAAGCTCAATTTATCCCTCGCTCAATTATATTCAGCAACAAGAAATTGCACACAAACTTCAAGTTGAAATTGACGAAAAAAATGCTCGACTTGTTCACAGGCAACAAATATTAACCAGCTTAAAGGAACGCTATCAACAAAATAATATTGAGTTTAATAAACCTCTTGCACAAATTAATCAAAAATTACAATTGTTAAATAATGGAAAATTATTATTTGAACAATCTCATTGGCAAATGGGAAATCAACCTATTTTAACTTTTCACGTTAAAGGCTATTTTTCCGATTTATCTCAATTTTTAACCGCACTTTTACCTCAAGTTCCACTCAATTTAGTTTCGTTGCAAATTTCTCATAGTGAAAATGAAGATTTTTCCATTCAAGCCGATATTTCTTTACAACTTTAGTCATGGAGAATACCTATGTTAATTAAAAATTTCTTATATTTCTTTTTGTTCTTATTCACAGTAAGTGTGGAATTATCTGCTAGAGATCCCTTTGATAAAAGACAAAGAAGCATAAAAAAAGAGACAAATATACAATTAGATACAAAGGAAAATTTGTCAAAATCGACTAATGAGCCAAATTTAACGACGACTTCGATCAAATTACATTATGCTAAAGCGGCTGATGTAATGAAATCACTGACTACAGGTCAAGGTTCATGGCTTTCATCAAATGGAACTTTTAGTTTTGATGAACGAAGTAACTTGCTCTTAATTCAGGATAATCAGGAAACTCTCAATGCCTTAAAAAAATTAATCAAAGAAATGGATCAACCTATTGAACAAATTGCAATTGAAGCGAGAATTGTAACAATTAGCGATGAAAATTTAAAAGAATTGGGGGTTCGTTGGGGAATTTTTGAGCCTACAAATAACGCTCATCATCTTTCAGGCAATCTAGCAGCAAACGGATTTCAGCATTTAACGGAACAACTTAACGTCAATTTTGCTACTACCGCAACACCTGCAGGTTCTATTGCTTTACAAATTGCCAAAATTAATGATCGACTTTTAGACTTAGAACTTACCGCACTTGAACGAGAAAATAATGTAGAAATTATTGCAAGCCCTCGTTTACTTACAACGAATAAGCAAAGTGCAAGTATTAAACAAGGAACTGAAATTCCTTATGTTATTACCGGCAAGAAATCTGATGAACAGAAAGTAGAGTTTAGAGAAGCAGTTTTAGGATTAGAAGTAACGCCACACATTTCTAAAGACAATACTATTTTACTGGATCTCATTGTAAGCCAAAACTCCCCTGGAAGTCGTATTACTTATGGGCAAAATGAAATGGTATCTATTGATAAACAAGAAATTAATACTCAAGTTTTTGCACAAGATGGGGAAACGATTGTGTTGGGTGGCGTATTTCACGATACAATCACAAAAGGAGTAGATAAAGTACCGCTGTTAGGAGACATACCTATATTAAAAAGACTGTTCAGCCGTGAAAGTGAAAGACACCAAAAACGTGAATTAGTCATTTTTGTTACCCCAAGGATCATTCGTTCAGAACAACCTAATGAAATAATAAAACCATTAAAATAGTATTAAAATAAACCGCACTTAATGAAATCTTAAAATAAATCCCCTTTTAGGTTGAAAAAAGGGGGCATTTATTGAGATAATCTCCATTATTTTTGGGCGATCTTTTACGACCTCTTTATTTTAGGTCGTTTGTTTTTTATAAGATCAATTTTTTAATTTTATTTGTAAAGAAGAAGTACAAATGGCAGAAAAACGTAATATTTTTTTAGTGGGTCCTATGGGGGCTGGAAAAAGTACAATCGGTCGTCAATTAGCACAAATTTTAGGCATGGAATTTATTGATACTGATGCCGAAATTGAACAACGTGCAGGTGCAGATATTAGCTGGATTTTTGACGTTGAGGGGGAAGAAGGTTTTCGTAAACGCGAAGAACGTATCATCAATGAACTAACTCAAAAACAAGGCATTGTGCTTTCTACCGGTGGTGGTGCAATCGTATCAAAAGATAATCGTAATTATTTATCTGCTCGTGGCACCGTTATTTATTTAGAAACGACCGTTGAAAAACAATTCCAACGTACTCAACGTGATAAAAAACGTCCATTACTACAAAATGTTGAAGATCCTCGCCAAGTATTAGAAGATTTAGCCAAAGTCCGCAACCCTTTATATGAAGAAGTGGCTGATATTATTTTGCCGACAGACGAGCAAAGTGCCAAATTAATGGCGAATCAAATCATTGATTTAATTGATAATCTTAAAATCTAATTACATTTTGAGGTATAAAATGCTGTGTGTAAATGTAGAACTAAGGGAACGTAGTTATCCTATCCATATCGGAATGGGGTTATTATCCGAACCACAAGTTTATCCGCTAAAAAAAGGCGATAAGGTGATGATTGTAACTAACCCTACAGTTGCACAGTATTATTTATCCTCTATAACAGACACCTTAGAAAAAATTGGTTGCTCGGTAGAGAATGTGCAACTCCCAGAAGGTGAACAATACAAAACTTTAGAATCTCTAGACTTAATTTTTACCGCACTTTTAAAAGCTAATCATGGACGAGATACCTCTATTATTGCACTGGGTGGCGGTGTGATCGGTGATATTGCCGGATATGCAGCGGCAAGCTATCAACGTGGTGTCCGTTTTATTCAAATTCCAACCACTTTACTTGCTCAAGTAGATTCTTCCGTTGGGGGAAAAACGGCTGTCAATCACAAATTAGGAAAAAACATGATCGGTGCTTTTTATCAACCTTGTGCCGTTATTATTGATACGCTAACGCTAACTACTTTACCTAAAAGGGAAATTCACGCAGGTTTAGCTGAAGTCATTAAATATGGTGCTATTTTAGATGATGAATTTTTTACATGGCTAGAAAAACATATAACTAATTTAGTTGCTTTAGAACAACAATATTTACAGCAGTGCATTGCTCGCTGTTGTCAAATTAAAGCAGATGTGGTTACTCGTGATGAAACTGAAAAAGGAGAGCGTGCGTTATTAAATTTAGGTCATACTTTCGGGCATGCTATCGAAACTCACCTTGGATATGGAAATTGGTTACATGGAGAAGCAGTCGCAACCGGAATGATGATAGCTGCGGTCTTGTCTAATAAATTAGGTGATTTATCACTTAACGATGTAACGAGACTGGAGAAACTTTTAACTCAAACAGATTTACCTACAGCCTCACCTGATACAATGAAAGCTGAAGATTATCTACCACATATGATGCGTGATAAAAAGGTTCTTGCTGGAAAATTACGCCTAGTCTTACTAAAATCACTTGGTCAAGCCTACGTTGCAACAGATACGGACAAAGAATACGTGCTTGATGCAATTCGTACCTGTTCAAAAAAAAGTTAATCTTTCATGTCCAGCAAAGGAACTTCTTCTAATTTAGTGAAATATCGCCCATTTTTAAAATGGGCAGGCGGTAAGTTTCGCTTAACAGAGGAAATTAACAAACTTTTACCTAAAAATAAAACTTGCCTTATTGAGCCTTTCGTCGGTGCCGGTTCTGTATTCTTAAATACTCATTTTGAACACTATATTCTCGTAGATATTAACCCTGACTTGATCCATCTATTTAATATTGTAAAGCAAGATGTTGAACATTATATTGCGGCATGCAAACCAGTATTTTTCCATGATCAAGCTAATACCGCTAATTATTATTACCATCGCAGAGCTGAATTTAATTTATCGCAAAATATTTTTGAACGTGCGGTTTTGTTTTTATACTTAAATAGATATGGTTTCAACGGATTATGCAGATATAATGCTAAAAATGAATTTAATGTTCCATTCGGTAGTTATAAAACACATTATTTTCCGGAGTCTGAACTACGTTATTTTGCCCAAAAAGCACAAAGAGCGGTGTTTATTTGTGCTGATTTCCAACAAGCATTTTCAATGATCAATAATGATTCTGTTATTTATTGTGATCCGCCTTATGCACCATTGAAACAAAACTCAAACTTTACCAGCTATTCAGGTAATGAATTTTCTTTATCTCATCAACAAAATTTAGCTCAACTGGCAAAAGATACCGCACTAAACCACGGTGTACCGGTCTTAATCTCTAACCACGATACCAAATTTACCAGAGAGATCTACAAAGACGCAAAAATTAAACGCTTAAAAGTTCAGCGTTCTATTAGCAAATCATCTCACAAAAGAATTAAAGTAAATGAATTGATAGCAGTTTTTAATCACAAAAAATCGGTCCCTTAATAAAATTTTATATTAAAGAACCGACAAAGTTTAGCCATAACGAATTTCTACAAGTCCTGCACCAGTTGTTTCAAATAGGTTTTAAAATTCTCCCCTAATTGAGGGTGTTGTAAACCATATTCCACAAAGGCTTGCATATATCCTATTTTATCTCCACAATCAAAAGCCTTGCCGGTCATATGAAATGCTTCAACTACTTCTTTTTCAATTAGCATACCAATAGCATCAGTTAATTGGATTTCGTTACCGACACCAACTGGTGTTTTTTCCAATAGATCCCAAATTGTCGCTGAAAAAACATAACGCCCAACAACAGACAAATTGGAAGGTGCGTCCTCAAATGAGGGTTTCTCAATAATATTTGAGATTTTAACACTCTCACCAACATTTAAAGTAACACCGCCACAATCAACAATACCATAACTGCTAATATCTTTATCAGGTACAGGTGAAACCATTATCTGACTATTTCCCGTTTCTTTAAAACGCTTCAGCATTGCAGCAAGATTTTCTGTTTTTTGATTACTATCAAATTCAGCAAGTAATACATCAGGTAAAACAACGGCAAAAGCTTCCTTGCCAACAATTGCTCGCCCGCAAAGTACAGCATGCCCTAGTCCCTTAGCATTCCCTTGACGAACATGCATAATAGTAACGCCTGTCGGACAAATAGAACGAACTTCATCTAAAAGCTGGCGTTTAACACGCTGTTCCAACATAGTTTCTAACTCAAAAGATGTATCAAAATGATTTTCTATAGCATTTTTGGAAGAATGCGTTACCAGCACAATCTCTTTAATCCCTGCATTAACACATTCATTAACGACATACTGAATTAACGGTTTGTCAACCAACGTTAACATTTCCTTGGGAATTGCTTTAGTTGCCGGCAACATACGCGTTCCTAAGCCGGCAACAGGAATAATTACTTTCATTTTAATTTCCTTAATTAGAGCCATAAATAACCGCACTTTGCGGAAACAAAGTGCGGTCTTACTTAAGTTTAATTTATTGACGCAATAAAGCGAGAATTTCTTCTGTTTTTTCTGTCATCAATTGTTTATCGCCTCGTGTTTCTAAATTCAAACGAACAACCGGCTCCGTATTTGAACTGCGTAAATTAAAACGCCAATTTGGATACTCAATGCTGATACCATCAGTTTCATCTACACTGACTGCCTCTTTTTCATAAGCAACACGCACACGCTCTATTGCAGACTTCGCATCAACTAACTTACTGTTAATTTCACCCGGTGATGGATAGGTTTCAAGACTATTCCCCACTAACTCACCTAGTGATTTACCTGTGGTTGACACTAACTCCATAACAAGCAACCAAGGAATCATTCCGCTATCACAATAGAAAAAATCACGGAAATAATGGTGTGCACTCATTTCACCCCCATAGATAGCATCAACAGTACGCATTTTTTCTTTGATGAAAGAATGTCCGGATTTAGACATAACCGCTTCGCCGCCATTATCTTCAACTAACTTAATCGTATTCCAAATTAAGCGTGGATCATAAATTATCTTAGCCCCTTTATTTTTCTGTAAAAATGCTTGTGCCAATAATCCCACAATATAATAACCTTCAATAAAACCGCCCTCTTCATCAAATAGGAAACAGCGGTCAAAGTCGCCATCAAAAGCAATCCCCATATCAGCTTTATGCTCTAACACGGCATCAATCGTATCTTGACGGTTTTCATGCAAAATCGGATTAGGAATTCCATTCGGGAAAGTACCATCCGGATTATTGTGAACTTTCACAAATTCAACAGGCACATGCTTAGCTCGGAATTGTGCTTCAATAGCATCAATAACATGACCTGCTGCACCATTGCCTGAATTAATCACCAATTTCATTGGCTTTAAATTTTCCAAATTAATGTAAGATAAGAGATGCTCAATATAATGCCCTAATACTGAAAGTTGTTTATACTCCCCACGTTGGGAAACTGGAGCAAAATTATTTTCTTCCGCAAGACGTTGAATATCTGCAAGACCTGTATCTGCACTAATCGGACGCGAACCTTCACGTACAAGCTTCAATCCATTGTAATCCATAGGATTATGACTGGCTGTTACTTCAATACCACCATCAGCTTTTAAGAATGAAGTCGCAAAATAGACCTCTTCAGTGCCCGTCTCTCCCAAATCAATAACATTAACACCTGAGTCCAAAAGACCATTTGTTACAGCACTTTTTAATTCTTTACTTGTTAAACGAACATCACCACCGACAACAATCGTTTTGGGTTTTAAAAATTGTCCAAATGCACGACCAATACGATATACAATATCCACGTTCAATTCATCACCCAAACGACCTCGAATATCATATGCTTTAAAACAAGTTAGTTTACTCATAATTTCTCCATATCTTATCGTTCAAAAAGCCAATTACAACTGCTGTTCATCTTTAACATCTCTAATACGATGATAAATTTCTTCTCTATGAACAGAAACCTCTTTCGGTGCTTCAACACCGATTTTTACTTGATTGCCACGTATATTTAATATTGTGATAGAAATATCGTCGCCAATGAGTAAGCTCTCGCCAACTTTTCTGGTCAATATCAGCATATAACCCTCTCATTTCAGTTGAATTTATAAGATCTCTATCTTGCTTAAAATCCTTAAATAACAAAGCGTTATAATAATAAAGCATGATAATAATGAAGTGTTATCCGACTTACATTGTACGTTATTTATTCCCACAAAGAGATGAATAATATTCAAAAATGTGAGCCACAACACAAAATTTTTACTTTATAAATTTTTATGTAACCATTCGTTACAAACTGTTAACGCCTTGGAGATATTTTCCGGCTGTGATCCACCCGCCATTGCCATATCAGGACGTCCGCCACCTTTACCACCCACTTGCTGTGCCATTAAATTAACTAATTCACCTGCTTTAACTTTAGAGGTTAAATCCGTTGTCACGCCAACAACTAGATTAACCTTATCTTCGTTCTTCGTAACAAAAGCAATTACCGCTGATCCCAACTGATTTTTCAAATCATCGACAATAACACGTAAAGATTTTACATCCATATTTTCAAGCTGTTGAACAATAACAGAAACACCATTAATTTCTACCGCACTTTTAGCAATATCGGAACCCGCCTTCATCGCAGATTTTTCTTTTAGTGCTTGCAACTCTTTTTCTGTTTTCTTCGCTTTATCTTGTAATTGCTGAATTTTTTCGACTAATGAATTTGCATCAGACTTCAAAAGATCCGCACTTTGCATTAAGATCTGTTGCTGTTGTTGCAACCAATTAATTGCAACCTCTCCAGTTACTGCCTCAACACGTCGAACTCCGGCCGCAATAGCAGATTCGGAAACAATCTTAAATAGACCAATTTCACCCGTACGTTTTACATGAATACCGCCACAAAGCTCAATAGAAAACTCGCCCATTTTCACAACACGCACTACATCACCATATTTTTCACCAAATAATGCCATAGCCCCCTTAGCTTTCGCTTCATCAATAGGCATAACTTCGGTTACTACCAAATGATTAGCTCGAATATGCTGATTTACGAGGCATTCAATTTCAAACAATTGTTCTTGGCTAATCGCTTCAGGTTGAGCAAAGTCAAAACGTAATATTGTATCTGATACAAGAGAGCCTTTTTGTGCAACATGAGTACCTAATACTTGACGTAAAGCCGCATGTAATAAATGCGTAGCACTATGATTTAATGAAGTTTTTGTACGATGTTCCGTATCAACAACAGCATTGATTGTTTGACCAACGTTTAATGTGCCTTGAATTAACGTACCGATATGACCAAAAACTTGCCCATATTTTTGCGTATCTTTCACGTCAAACCGCATATTTGTCGCAATCAGGCAACCTCTATCACCTATTTGTCCGCCGGACTCAGCATAAAACGGTGTATCATCTAAAATAACAACCGCACTTTGCCCTGCACTAATACTCTCAACGGATTTACCTTCATAGAAAAGTGCGGTAACTTTTGCCTGAGTTTCAGCCTCAGTATAACCTTCAAAAGTAGTTGTCCCTTCTACACGAATAACATTATTGTAATCTACACCAAATCGGCTTGCCGCCTGTGCACGCAAGCGTTGCACTTCCATTTCACGCTCGAAGCCTTCCTCATCAATACGAATATTACGCTCACGGCAAACATCGGCAGTTAAATCTAATGGAAAACCGTAAGTATCATATAATTTAAATGCTACTTCACCGGATAACACACCATCTTTTACGTTAATTAAAGCCTCATCTAACAAGGCTAAACCACGTTCTAAAGTACGAGCAAATTGCTCTTCCTCTAATTGTAGCAGTTTCTCTACATTGGCTTGCTTCGCTTTTACATCTTTACCGGCTGTAGCCATAACATCGATCAAAACCGGTACGAGCTTATAAAAGAAAGTGTCTTTAGCACCTAATAAATGTCCGTGACGAACCGCACGACGGATAATGCGACGTAAAACATATCCACGTCCTTCATTAGAAGGAATAACGCCATCTGCAATTAAATAGGCACAAGAACGAATATGATCAGCTATAACACGCAACGATTTGTTAGTTAAATCTTTTTCCCCTGTCAGTTCTGCAACCTTAGCAATTAATTTTTGGAAAATATCAATATCATAGTTTGAATTTACATGCTGTATTACCGCACTAATGCGTTCTAACCCCATCCCCGTATCAACGGAAGGTTTTGGTAATTTTTCCATCGTACCGTCAGCCAATCGATTGAATTGCATAAATACAATATTCCAAACCTCAATATAACGATCGCCATCTTCTTCCTCACTACCTGGTAAACCACCCCACACATGCTCACCATGATCGTAAAAAATTTCAGTGCAAGGACCGCAAGGTCCTGTATCACCCATCGCCCAAAAGTTATCAGAAGCATAAGGGGCACCTTTATTATCACCAATGCGAATAATATGATTTTCCGGCACACCAACTCCTTTATACCAAATACCATAGGCCTCATCATCAGTTTCATAAACAGTAACATATAGTTTTTCTTTTGGTAATCCGAGCCATTCCGGTGAAGTTAAAAATTCCCAAGCAAATTTAATAGCATCTTGTTTGAAATAATCTCCAAAACTAAAATTACCAAGCATTTCGAAAAAAGTATGATGACGAGCGGTATAGCCGACATTTTCTAAGTCATTATGTTTACCGCCTGCACGTACACAACGCTGTGCTGTAGTTGCTCTCGTATAAGAACGGGTATCCAATCCAAGAAAAACATCCTTAAATTGATTCATTCCCGCATTAGTAAAAAGTAACGTTGGATCATTTTCCGGTACAAGAGAGCTGCTATCTACAATTTGATGTCCCTTGCTATGGAAAAAATCCAAAAAAGCCTGTCTAATTTCTGCTGTTGTTTTCATTAAAAAACCTTGTTATATCTTGTAAATCCAGTAAAAAACCTGCTTATTGTTGCATATTTTTGACATTTATAAAAAACTTTTTTAGCTGATTATTCATATTCTCTCAAGAAGTAATAACGCATTATGCAAAACAATATTTCAATGCTAATAAAAAAGGGCAACTCACGCTGCCCATCACAAATTCTTTATATTTATTCTTCTCTAAGCGGTACAACTAACATATCAACTTTAATTGAATTCATCACTTGGCGAGTGGAAGACATTAACTTACTCCAAAAATCTTGATGATGACCTGTTACTAATAAATCAACCTGATATTGCTCAACAGCATCAGATAAGACTTGTCCTAAATCACCACTACCACTCAATTTCTCAGAAACAGGATAGGTAGATTGTTCTGATAACTCAATCAAGGCTTGATGTGTTTCAGTTGAAATTCTATCTTGGATTGAAGACATATTAACATCAATTAAACCCGTATAAAGATCTGAAAAATTCACATCAACATGGATAACCGATAATTTAGCACCATATTGTTTTGCTATTTTTGCTGCCTTTTCGAGTAAAAATCCACTTTCATCTGAAAGATCTACAGCCACTAATACGTGTTTATACATAATTGCCTCCTTAGCTTAATGAATTTAACTAACTGTTGGAACTATACTAGCATTGATAAAAATAAAAAAATTTGCACCAGATCACGTTTTAAAAAATTTTTCATTTTTTTGTTCATTCAAGGCTATGATATCCTTATTTCAAATACTATTTATTTCATGAGATTATTTATGAGCTACCACATTCAAGATTTTATTCGTATCATTGCCCAATTACGAGATCCTAATAATGGTTGTCCTTGGGATTTTTTAAAGCAAAATTATCGTTCGATGATCACTTGTTTGTCTTGATACTCTACCTCCGCCCCTGCTAAGGCAGTGCCACAATCCAAATACCACAACACCCACACCTATGGATAGATTTTGGGATACAAAACCTGATAATAACCATCCAGCTTATCATCAGTAAGCTGATGAATGTGAACAATATCAGTATTTTTAAAAATCATTAAAGACAAAACCAACATAATCAAACAAATAATTCCATAAAAATAAACTAAAGCTCCATTATTTAATACCCAAGTCGTTAACAATACGCCAATAGGAATAAATACAATACAGCACGCTAAAAAAACAAATTCAAAACTGGTACGAATATTTTTGGGAGTTGCCGTACAGCGAATATGTGTACTGTTAATATTAAACATCACAACGCCAACCCCAATCGTCATTAAAGAAAAACAAAAAATATAAAAATTATCTGTCACAGAAAACAAAATACCTATCATCACTAAAAAAATACTTAATACCAAACTATGATGACTGCCAAGTTTTTTATTAAACAATTTTAGAAAATAAACACTACCTATTATCATACCGATACCAAAGAAAGCCTCACTAATACCGATATAAAATGCCGATAAATTAAATTTGTTGGATATATTGTAAGGAATAATATATGAAATAATAGGAGTGATAATAAAATTAGCTAATAATGATATACAAACCATCAATTTTTCAATAGGGTTTTTCAATAGTATTTTAAGGGTGTTTTTAGATTTTTTTCCCAAGTTTTCTTGTAATTTTATATTTTTTATAAAATAAAATAAGAAACCACTTAATAAAGATAATAGGATACAAAAAACAATAATCTTCTGTGTATTAAAATAGTGAATAATAAATCCGGAAATAGCAGGGGAAATAATGGTATTAATAGAATTCACAAAACCACGCAATTTAAATCCATTTGATTTATCTTCACCATCATACAAATCATTGGTAAGACTCGTCCCCAATGGATTCAAGAGAATGGTAAAAACAGAACTAACGATAAAAACTATGCCAAAAATAAAATAATTATAAACAAAAAACAATGTCAAAAAAAACAAAAAACAAATAAAGCAAAAAGGCAACAATAACTTTTTACTATAAATAATAAATGTAGACTGGTTGCACACCCAAGAAAATAAAAGCAATGCCAACACCTGACACGCCCAAGAAATACCAATAAAAACGCCTAAATGCTGAGGTTGATGAAAGGTAGTAAGCATAAGCCAAGCAAACAAAAATCCAATAGTTCTTATGCCAGTATTAAGCATAACTTCTGCTAATTGATAACGATAAAAATCATTATGCTTCATCATCTTTCCCTTGTAAATATTTCTTATACACTTCATCAAGCACAACAGCCGCATTCATCGCTCTCGTAAATCCACTAAATATTGCATTTTGTATCAATATTTCTTGGATTTCTTCTTTTGTGATACCAAGCTTATAAGCAGCAAACCCTTGAAACGACAATTGCCTTTCTGAGCCCCCAATGGCAATAAGTGCCGATAGCGTTGCTATATGTCTTTCTTTAATACTCAAAACACCTCTTTGATAAACATTACCGTAAATTGAATCAATAAGCATTTCGACCAAATCTGGTGCTATTGGATATAAATCATCATTTAGTCTTCTTACCGCATTATCATTAAATCTTTGCATCAATTCAATGTTTTTTTTAGATAGCTTATCTGTCAATTTCACTAGACATACTCCTTAATTCTTTATAATAGTTTTCGATGATAACGTTTCCTAAATCTGTTAATTTTCCATTTTTAGAAATAACATCATAACAAACCAAAAATTGTTCTTGATTTTTGTTAAAATAAGAAATCAAATGATTATAAGGATATTGAGTATTTTTTCTCTCAATAATTTGATTAAAAAATCTTGATCTTGCTATCCGATACAAAACAAAAGCTGCATGATATATACCATTCATTGTTCTTAGTCCGGTTCTAAGAGGTGATGGATAACGCTAATCATCTGAATTTAGCACAACTTCATCATGTATCATTACAGACAATAATATCTGATGAGCGGATTCATGTATAATCTTATCCAAGATAAACAAATCATCTTTATCTAAAAAAATATCTTCATTAAAGAAAATACAACCAAGTTTGTCAAAATCACTACCAGAATAAATCATTTCTTGACTATCTTTAAAATTCACACCAAATACATATATATCATCGACTATATTCTCAATTTCCATATAGGTTTCCAAATCAATATCTCTGATAAATTTCATAAGATTATTAATTTTTAACCTATATTCATTAATTAAACTATCCTTGATAGGTGCACAAGAAAACTCATAGGCATCATCATTAATTTTATTAAACTGATTTAGATATAAGTTACCTATATTTCCTACACCAGAAAAATTATTTTTTCTCAGCTATAAAATAAGATAAAATTATTAAAATAAATAAATACATCTTTTATTTCATCAATATCATTTTTAGAAATTGACTTAACAAGATGATTAACAAAGTGAAATAAAATACCTCTCAATATCGAATTGGATTTTATAAAATCTATGCCTTTTATTATATTTTCTTTGAAGTTTACATCCAAGATTTCATCACACACATCCAATAAATAATAAAAAGAATCTACAATCTTTTGGTTATTTGCACTATGCAACGCAATCGCCAAAGACTGGTTTGGATTATAAATATCATTAAAGTTCATTCATTATCCTTAAAATCTAATTAATAAAAAAAGACACTAGATTGCAACCTAGTGTCTTCTCAACTGGAGTTATTTCTTGTCTTAAACACCAATTGTCATAATTGTTTTGCAGTTCGATTGGTTTTTAAGTCCAACAACTTTACTTGGGTCTAATTTCTTTAACATAATACCTTCCCTTATGTGAATAAAATAAAAAATAAAAGTCAGCTCCATAAACCAAATACCTCGTTAATCTATGGCTTTTTTCTTGCAAACTAAAAACATCAAGATGTCAAAATGTTTTTTTAGAAATGAGCATAATTTTTTAATATTTGATTCAAAAAAATGCTTGTCAGTCTTGGTGCACTCATCACATAATAGATGCACTCATCGACCCAATATATTTATCAAATGATAGTTCATCGTCATTTCCTGGGACAGTGTGGCTAAAAATTTAAAAAAATTTTCATTTTTCTGTTCATTCAAGGCTATGATATCCTTATTTCAAATACTATTTATTTCATGAGATTATTTATGAGCTACCACATTCAAGATTTTATTCGTATCATTGCCCAATTACGAGATCCTAATAATGGTTGTCCTTGGGATTTAAAGCAAAATTATCGTTCGATGATCACTTGTTTAATTGAAGAAACTTATGAGGTCATTGAAGCAATAGAGCAAAATAACATGTCTGCTCTGAAAGAAGAATTAGGTGATTTGCTCTTACAAGTTGTATTTTTTAGCCAACTTGCTACGGAAGATCAATATTTTACTTTTGATGACGTAGTACATACCGTTACAGAAAAAATCTTGCGTCGCCACCCACACGTATTCGGAGAACAAAAAGCCAATAATGCAGACGAGGCATTAGAAAATTGGAACAAAGCAAAAGCAAGTGAATATATTCAAAAAGGACATCAATCAATCTTAGATAATATTCCCCATGCTTTTCCAGCATTGAAGCGTGCCGAAAAATTACAAAAACGCTGTGCCAAAATAGGTTTTGACTGGAATAATGTCAATCCTGTGATAGCTAAAGTACAAGAGGAATTAGAAGAAGTTAAACAGGAATATCAAACAAATCCTATCAACCAAACAAAAATTGAAGAAGAAATCGGCGATCTTCTTTTTGCGGTAGTAAATTTAAGTCGTCATCTAAAATGTAATCCTGAAGAAAGCTTGCGTAAAGCCAATAAAAAATTTGAACGCCGTTTTCGTGCTGTCGAGCAAAAATTGCGTGAAGCACACAAAACCTTCGAAAATACCTCTTTAACTGAAATGGATATTTTTTGGGATGAAGTTAAACGAGATGAAATCACACAAACTACGCAAGGAAAATAACATAATGAAACTTGCACGAGTTGCTCTTGCCGTTCCTCTGTTTAGTTTTTTTGATTATCTTATTCCAAATGCCCTTTCAACCGCTGTCGGCTGTCGAGTATTAGTCCCTTTCGGACGACAAAAATTAATTGGTATTGTCACTGAGTTACCTGAAAAAACGGAGATAGATATTTCACAACTCAAACCCATTATCTCCGTTCTTGATCATCATTCTGTTTTTACCCCTGAATTATGGCATCTACTACATTGGGGAGCGGACTATTATCAATTTCCCTTAGGAGAAGTATTAATAAGCAGCTTGCCAAGCAAATTACGCCGTGGTGAAAGTGCGGTAGAAAAATCAACATTTTTCTTTCAACTAACGGAACAGGGGCAACAAGCATTAGACAACAACAAATTAAAAAGAGCAAAAAAACAGCTTGAGGCTCTACATTATCTACAAAACAATATCACAGAAAAAAATAACAATCCTTTTCATAACCAAGTTTGGAGCACCTTAAAAAGTAAGGGATATATATCTGAACAAGAAATACATAAAACAAGTATCTCTTGGCAACAAAAATTAAATCATCAATCTATTGTAAAAACTAACGATCGCCTTCCCCTTAACCAAGAGCAAGCTCTTGCACTCAGCCAATTAACCTTTCAATCCGGATTTATCTGTTGGTTATTAGAAGGCGTAACCGGTTCAGGAAAAACAGAAATCTATCTTCAATTTATTGAGGAAATTTTACAACAAGAGAAACAAATTTTAGTACTGGTATCGGAAATTGGTCTCACGCCACAAACAGTACAACGCTTTCAAGCGAGATTTAATATTGAAATTGATGTGTTACATTCAAATTTAAATGATAACCAACGTTTGAAAGTATGGCAACGTTCTAAAAATGGCGAAAGTGCGGTCATCATCGGCACGAGATCAGCACTATTTACTCCCTTTAAACAACTGGGGCTAATTATCGTTGATGAAGAACATGATCTTTCATTTAAACAACAAGATAACTGGCGTTATCATGCTCGTGATCTTGCAGTAGTTTACGCTAAACAATTGGATATTCCTATCGTGTTAGGATCTGCAACGCCAAGTTTGGAAAGCATCAATAATGTACGACAAGGCAAATATCGTCACATCACACTCAAAAAAAGAGCAAGAAATACTACCGCACTTCGTCATTCGGTTATCGACCTAAAGCGACAAATAGTACATAACGGTTTATCTGAAACCTTGTTGACAATGATGAAAAATCACTTAAAAAAGGGAAATCAGGTTTTATTGTTCTTAAACCGCCGTGGTTTCGCACCTGTTCTACTTTGTCATGAATGTGGCTGGATTGTAGAATGCCAACATTGTGAAAAGCCTTATACTTATCATCAACATCAGCGAGTTCTACGTTGCCACCATTGCGGAACACAAAAGCCTATTCCAATGCAATGTGTAAATTGCGGCTCGACACATTTAGTGACGACAGGTTTAGGAACAGAACAATTGGAAGGAAGTTTAAACCAACGTTTTCCAAACTATAAGATTACCCGTATTGACAGAGATAGTACCGCTCGCAAAGGAAAATTGGAACAATATCTACGGGATATTCAATTAGGCAAAAGCCAAATTTTAATTGGTACACAAATGCTAGCCAAGGGGCATCATTTCCCCAATGTAACTTTAGTGGCACTGTTAAACGTGGATAGTGCACTTTTTTCTACTGATTTTCGGGCAGAAGAACGTTTAGCCCAACTTTATGTTCAAGTTGCAGGACGAGCCGGACGAGAAGAAAAACAAGGAGAGGTCGTCTTGCAAACCCACTATCCGGAACATCCTTTATTGGTTAGTTTATTAAGTCAAGGTTATCCTTACTTTGCCCAACAAGCCCTCACTTTGCGTAACCAAATGGGGTTACCGCCTTTCAGTGCTCAAGCACTGTTTAAAGCCCAAAGTCGCCACTCACAAAAAGCTGAGGAAGTGTTACACCAAATTGCCGCCTATTTTCATAATACCTCAAGCAAAAACTTGCAAATCTTGGGGCCTATCCAAGCACCTTTTAGCAAAAAAGCGGGGCAATATCGCTGGCACCTTTTATTACAACATAAATCCAAAGCAGAATTACAACAAATTTTACACTCTTTTCAGCAAGAAAATTTTTTAAGATTACAACAAGTGCGGTTAGTTTTAGATATAGATCCGCTGGATTTGAGCTAGTACTAGATTAGTTATAGTTTTTTGAGTAGAATTGCCATTTTTATTACTTACTCGTTATTCAGGATTTTATTGTGGCAAAAGATTACGGAACAGGTGTGAAGTCTAAAAAGAAAAAACAGACAAAAGGAAAGCATAAAATCTTCTTAATTACCTTGATTCTTTTGATCATTATTGGCTTTGTGGCTGGGTTGTATTTTTTGAAAACCAAAACGAAGAATACAACTATACAGGTACCCGTAAAATCTGAAAAATCCAAAAGCGTCCTCCCTACCCCACCGGAAGAAGTATGGAGTTACATTAAAGCCCTAGAAACAAGAACAGTTCCTGTTGATAATAATCAATCGTTAAATAACGATATTCGTTTAAGCGAAGAGCAAAAGAAAATTTTGCTGGAAATGGAAAAAGAGCAAAAAGCGGCTGAACAGGCAAGAATTAAAGAAGATAAAGGACGTGAGAAAATAGATATTGTGTCCGCAAAGCCGGTACAAACAGCACAGTCTATACAAAACAACCCTACTGTAAATTCGCCAGAAAAGAAATTTGGCTTGCAATGTGGAGCTTTTAAAAATCGTGCTCAAGCAGAAAACATGCAAGCACGTTTATCTATTGCCGGTTTCGATGCTAAAATTAAACGTAGTGAAAACTGGAACAGAGTTGTCATTGGTCCCATTGGAGATCATAACACAACAAAAACAACTTTAGAAAAAGTCAACTCCATTGGAAATTGTGTGATTATTGGCATGTGATTACTTAATCCTCGCAAGAACAAAACTATCTTAAATCTAATTTTCGTCTAATTATACGCAATAATAAAAATAACCAAGGCCATAATATCCCACTTGTGATAGCTCCAAAAATCGCTTGCCAATTAAAATGTACACCATTTAAAAAGAATTCGATCAAAAAAATTGAAAAACGAATAGCGATAACAAATAAAATAGTGAGAATACCTTGGAACCATAAAGATAAATTTCTTAAAACCAAATGATTAATTGCAATCAAATATGCAAAGACAGATAAAACCAAAGCATGCACACCTAATATCGAGCCCAAAATTAGATCCCAAATAATACCTAATATAAATGCGGTACCAATACTGATTTTATTCGGAATCGCTAAAATCCAATAAAGCAAAACCAACACTAGCCAAGAGGGTTTGAAACTCTGAAAAGTTACTGGCCAAGGCATAAGTTCAAGAGCAAAAGTAAAAATAAACAAACCGCTAATCACTAAAATTTGTAACAAAAATTTTACTTTCATTAATTTTCATCCCCCTGCTCTTTTTGTAGAAACTCTTGCTCAGGTAAATTTTCCGGTAAGGTTTCTAATATATCTACTGAATACTCATCTGCATTATTATTGGATGGAAAAAATTCCTCCTGTACCGGAGTCTTTTTCACCTTATATGTAGAAGAATTATGCTGCATTTCTAGACGTTGTTGCACTGCTTTACGAACATCTTCAGGTGTCAGAGATTGTGCTTTACGCATATCTTCATGCGTTGGCCAAAGTAGTAAAATATAGCGTAAACGTTCTATAGAAGCCAAAGGTTTAGCTGTAATAGTGGCAAAGTAATTTTTACTATCACGAGAAATATTTTCCACAATTGCGACAGGATAACCTTCTAAAAAACGCCCCCCAAGTCCAGACGTAACAAGTAAATCACCTTTTACAATATCGACCGATCTCGGCACATTCTCTAAAGTCAATTCATCACTTCGCCCTGTTCCACTGGCAATTACACGTACATCATTGCGTAAAACTTGAACAGGTAAAGAATGCATGACATCAGTTAATAATAATACTCGACTAGTATTTTCCCCCACTGAAATAATCTGACCAACCACACCTTTTTCATCAATAACAGGCTGTCCAACATAAGCACCGTCTTTCGCACCTTGATTGATAATAACTTGTTGGCGATAAACATCCGTTTCAGCGGTTAAAATTTCACCAATTTTTTTATATTCATCTGTTCTTAATGGCGAATTTAACAATAAACGTAAACGCTGATTTTCAACTTTTAAGTGATCCAACAAGAGCAAATCAGCATTTTTTTCTCGTAATTGTTCACGTAATACTTTATTTTCGATTTGCAATTTATTTGTATCGATCAAATTTTCCGATACACCATCCAGTATAACACGTGGCGTATTGGCTAAATAATATAAACTTCCTACCGCAGTTTCCATAAAACCACGAAGATTAATCATTGCACTAGTTTTGCCATCAAACAGAATTAAAGTGATAGAAACTACCACGGCTAAAATAAGCCGAATACCTAAAGGAGGTGATTTACTGAAAATAGGTTTCATAAAGATTGATTTATCACAACAGATTAAATAGTTAAGACAAAAAGTGCGGTAAAATCTACCGCACTTTTCATGTTGTTAAAACTAAATTTCATCACTGAAAATATCGCCGCCGTGCATATCAATCATATCTAAAGCCTCACCACCACCTCTAGCGACACAAGTTAATGGATCATCTGCAACAATTACCGGAACACCGGTTTCTTTTGAAAGCAATACATCAATATTACGCAATAAAGCTCCACCACCCGTCAATACAATACCACGCTCAAAAATATCTGCCGCATGTTCCGGTTGGCATTCCTCTAACGCTGTACGTACAGCGGTCACAATGCCATTTAAAGGTTGTTGTAATGCTTCTAAAACATCTTTTGAAGTTAAGCTAAATGTGCGTGGGGCTCCCTCTGCTAAATTATGCCCATGAACCTCCATTTCTTTCACTTCATCATCATTTTGAATATAAGCAATACCTATTTCCTGTTTAATACGTTCTGCTGTTGGTTCTCCAATAATTGAACCAAAAGTGCGGCGAACATAAGCGATAATAGCTTCATCAAAGCGATCACCACCAATACGCACAGAAGAAGAATAAACAATACCATTTAAAGAAATCACTGCAACTTCTGTTGTACCACCACCAATATCAATAACCATCGATCCTGTTGCCGTTGAAACGGGTAATTTCGCACCAATAGCTGCTGCCATTGGCTCCTCAATTAAGTAAACCTCTCTCGCTCCCGCACCAATTGCTGACTCACGAATAGCTCTACGTTCGACTTGTGTTGCTCCAGCAGGAACACAAACCAACACTCGAGGACTCGGTCGCATAAAATTGCCACTGTGAACTTGTTTGATAAAGTATTGCAACATTTTTTCTGTGACAAAAAAATCAGCAATGACACCATCTTTCATTGGACGAATAGCTTCAATACTTTTTGGCGTACGACCCAACATTAATTTAGCCTCTTTTCCGACCGCCGCAATACTTTTAAGTGAACCTGCTCTATCCTTGCGAATTGCAACAACTGAAGGCTCATCCAAAACAATACCTTGACCTTTTACATAAATTAACGTATTTGCCGTACCAAGATCGATTGAGAGATCATTGGAAAATAAACCACGAATTTTTTTGAATAACATAAGAAGTCCGCTAATAAATTGTATAAAAACGCTCTACCGAGCTTAACGAAAAAATTGTGCTAAATTTAGCAAAAAAACACCCTTTGTAACAGAACTTTTTTATAAAAAGCAAAGAAAAAACCGCACTTTATTAAAATCGAATCCATGAAGTACGGTTTCTAATTTATGATGTTATTTTTTAGCCAACATAGTTTTTAAAAATCTCGCCGTATGAGATCCTTCAACTAGGCAAACCTCTTCCGGCGTGCCGGTAGCAATAATTTGTCCTCCGCCATTTCCCCCTTCCGGTCCTAAATCAACGATCCAGTCAGCGGTTTTTATTACATCGAGATTATGTTCAATTACCACTATGGTATTTCCCTTATCACGTAAACAATGTAAGACGGTCAGGAGTTGTTTAATATCGGCAAAATGTAATCCTGTAGTCGGTTCATCTAAAATGTATAACGTCTTCCCTGTATCTCGTTTAGAAAGCTCTGTTGCTAATTTAACTCTTTGTGCTTCTCCTCCAGACAAGGTTGTTGAAGATTGACCTAAGCGAATATAAGATAAACCAACGTCAATCAACGTTTGTAATTTACGAGCTACCATTGGAATAGCATCAAAAAACACTCGTGCTTCTTCTACTGTCATATCAAGCACTTGATGGATAGTTTTGCCTTTGTAACGAATTTCCAAGGTTTCTCGATTATAACGCTTGCCTTTACATTGATCACAAGGCACATAAACATCAGGTAAAAAGTGCATTTCAACCTTGATAACACCATCACCTTGACAGGCTTCACAACGTCCGCCACGCACATTAAAACTGAATCTCCCCGGATTATAACCTCTCGCTCGAGCCTCCGGCACGCCGGAAAATAATTCACGAATTGGCGTAAATAGTCCTGTATAAGTCGCTGGATTAGAACGAGGCGTTCTACCTATCGGACTTTGATCTATATCGATCACTTTGTCAAAAAACTCAAGTCCCTCAATTGATTGATAAGGTGCAAACTGGGAATTTTCCGCACGATTTAACGCATTTTGAGCCAATGGAAATAAAGTATCATTGATTAAGGTAGATTTTCCCGAACCGGATACACCTGTTACACAGGTAAATAAACCAACGGGAATATCCAAATTCACCTGTTTCAGGTTATTACCGCTTGCTCCTTTTAATCTAAGCATTTTTTGCTTATCAACTGCGGTTCGTTTCAGCGGAATTTCAATTTTTTCCTTACCTGACAAGAATTTACCTGTTAAAGAATTTGGATTAGCCATAATTTCTTGTGCATTACCTTGTGCAACAACATTTCCTCCATGCACACCGGCTCCGGGACCAATATCAATAATATGATCAGCTGCCATGATAGCATCTTCATCATGTTCAACCACAATCACTGTGTTGCCTAGATTACGCAAATGCAACAAAGTATTTAATAAACGCTCATTATCTCGTTGGTGTAAACCGATTGAGGGTTCATCAAGTACATACATTACTCCAACTAGTCCTGCACCAATTTGACTTGCCAAACGAATACGCTGTGCTTCTCCACCGGATAAAGTTTCCGCTGAACGAGATAAAGATAAATAACTCAGCCCCACATTCACTAAAAATTGTAACCGCTCTTTAATCTCTTTCAGAATTTTGTCTGCAATTTGCCCACGTTGTCCCGTCAATGTCAGGTTATCAATAAAATTGAGTGCTTCTCCGATACTTTTCTCCGATACATCAGGTAAATTAGCTTCACCGATATAAACATGGCGAGCTTCCGAACGTAATCTCGAACCACAACAATCTACACAAGGTCGACTACTAATATTTTTGGACAATTCCTCTCGTACAGACATAGATTCGGTTTCTTTATAACGGCGAGCCATATTATTGAGAATCCCCTCAAAACTATGACGGCGAAGAACAACATCACCACGATCGTTCATATATTGAAATTCAATTTCCTCGTTACCTGAACCGTTTAAGATAATTTGCTGAATTTTTTTCGGTAACTTTTCAAAAGGTAGTTCAATATCAAAATCATAGTGCTTAGCTAAAGACATCAACATTTGGTAATAATAAAAATTACGCCGATCCCACCCTTTTATCGCTCCACCGGCTAAAGAAATCGATGCGTTTTGTACAACACGTTTTTCATCAAAATATTGTTGCACGCCTAAACCGTCACAAGTAGAACAAGCACCGGCAGGATTATTAAAAGAAAACAACCTCGGCTCTAATTCAGGGATAGAATAACCACAATGAGGGCAAGCAAAATTAGCGGAAAAAATCAATTCTTCCACTTGCGAATTCTCCATATCCGCAACGATTGCTGTCCCACCGGACAACTCTAACGCTGTTTCAAAAGATTCAGCCAAACGAGTAGCCAAATCAGACCGCACTTTAAAGCGATCAACCACCACTTCAATTGTATGTTTTTTCTGTAATTCTAATTTAGGCGGATCCGATAAATCGCAAATTTCACCATCAATCCTTGCCCGAATATAGCCTTGTGCGGCAATATTTTCTAAAATTTTGATATGCTCGCCTTTACGATTTTTGACCACCGGTGCAAGTAACATCATCTTACTTTCTTCCGGCAAACTCAGTACTTTATCAACCATTTGGCTAATAGTTTGCACGCTTAATGTAACATGATGTTCTGGGCATCTCGGCTCACCTACTCGAGCAAACAATAAACGCAAATAATCATGAATTTCAGTAATCGTTCCCACTGTTGAGCGAGGATTATGAGAAGTGGATTTTTGTTCAATAGAAATAGCCGGAGATAATCCTTCAATATGATCAACATCGGGTTTTTCCATTAAAGATAAAAATTGGCGAGCGTAGGCAGACAATGACTCTACATAACGGCGTTGCCCCTCTGCATATAACGTATCAAAAGCCAAAGAAGACTTTCCTGAACCAGACAGCCCCGTAATTACAACAAGTTTGTTACGAGGAATTGTTAAACTTATATTTTTTAGATTGTGAGTTCTTGCCCCACGAATATCAATTTTTTCCATAATACACCAACAATAAATTGACAATAATAGCAAGCCAATCAAGTAAATTTTGCGATCATTATCTCACATTCCTAAACAACTGTGCAAATATCCAGTTTAGTTCATTTTAAGCATAGCTTTTTTTTTTAATTTAAGGCAAAATAACCGCACTTTTTAACTGAAGCAAATTAGAGGACTTATGGCTGGAGTAAATAAAGTAATCATTGTTGGAAATCTTGGTAACGCTCCTGAAATTCGCACCATGCCAAACGGTGATGCTGTTGCGAATATCAGTGTTGCAACAAGTGAAAGTTGGATTGATAAAAATACCAATGAACGCCGTGAAATTACAGAATGGCATCGCATCGTGTTTTATCGTCGTCAAGCAGAAGTGGCTGGAGAATATTTACGCAAAGGCTCAAAAGTTTATGTAGAAGGACGTTTAAGAACACGCAAATGGCAAGATCAAAATGGTCAAGATCGTTATACCACTGAAATTCAGGGCGATGTATTGCAAATGCTGGATAGTCGTTCAGATCGTGGACAAATGGGAGGATACGAACCTCAACAGCAACCAACCTACCAATCACATTCTCAACCTAAACCGAGCATTGCATCTCCATCACCTGTTGATGCTCCACTTGATGATGACATTCCATTTTAAATTGTGCATTTCTTAATAAAATCCGTAAAAATAAAAGGACCAAATTTTAACAATTTAGTCCTTTTTTAGGCTCAAAGTGCGGTTTTTTATAAACTTGGGCGAACGCCTAAAGTATGGCAAATAGCATAACTTAACTCACTGCGATTGAGTGTATAGAAATGGAAATCTTTTACCCCCTCACAAGATAAAACCTTCACCATATCCATCGCAATACTTGCCGCAACTAAATTTCTTGTAGTTTGGTCATCATCTAACCCCTCATACATTTTCGCCATCCAACTTGGAATTTTGACATTTGTTATCGCAGCCATTTTTTGTAATTGTTTAAAATTCGTTACCGGTAAAATGCCTGGCACAATTTCTGCATCAATCCCTATTGAAGCACAACGATCACGAAAACGTAAGTAACTATCAACATCAAAAAAGAATTGAGTGATGACATGATTTGCTCCTGCATCTATTTTTCGCTTTAAATTAATTAAATCCGCTTGAGCAGATTTTGCTTCGGGATGCACTTCAGGATAAGCAGCCACTGAAATATCAAAGTCAGCTACCGAACGTAATAACTCAACTAAATCGGAGGCATAAAAAGGTTTCTTAATATAACCTTTAGGTTCGTCACCCCGTAAAGCAACAATTCGACGAATACCCCCATCCCAATAATCCTTAGCAATAGCCTTTAATTCTTCCGGAGTAGCATCAATACCGGTTAAATGCGGTGCCGCATCTAAACCGGTTTCTTGTTTAATACGCTTAACAACAGTATGAGTACGATCCCGCTCACCGGAATTTGCTCCATAGGTTACTGATACAAATTTCGGCTTAAGGACTTTTAAACGATGAATAGAGTCCCACAAAAGAGTTTCCATTTTTTCATTTTTAGGTGGAAAAAACTCAAAAGAAACATTAATTTTCCCATTAATATCAACCATATGCTGATTTAATGTATCTAATTCTTTGGTATAACTCATATTCATTTACTCCATAATAAATTTATCTTTAAATCGGTTAAAATCATCATAAAGAGAAAGAAAATATGTGTCAATTTCAGAAAAATTATACTTTTCATGAATTAAATTCATATTAATTTAATTAAATAAAATTTAAATTTGCAAAGGAAAAAACGATAGTTTTCTCTATTGCCTTTGGTAACTGTTTTTATGAAATTTTTTTGTAAAAAGGTAATTTATAATACTGTCTTCTTCCATTTTCTGACTTTTGTTCTAAAAGTCCCAAAAGGTGCAACCGTATTGACATGAATAAACTTATACACTTCCCAAGTCGCTGTTTTAGTCGCTTCATCAGCCCACTTTCTCATATGCGGTTCAAATAATTCTTCCTCACTCAACGAATCAATCATTGCATAGATAGAATTAATATTTTCATTTAATTTTGCTTTTAACTCTTGCAAGGATAAATGAGCATAAGTATCCGTGAACCACTGATATAATTGACCAAGTTGATTCCACTTAAATTCATCCGATGGTGTTTTTACTTGAAGCCCCTTTCTTTCATCTTTTTCCCATTTAAGAACCAAACTTGTCCATCCCACTTGATAAGCAAGATTTTCAGCTGGAGTTCTATCAACTTTATCAACTCTCTTATCTTTTAAGGTTTCTGGAATATTATCAAATTCTAAAATATACTTCTTAAATGCTTTATTTATTTCAGTTTTGAGTTCTTCTTTATTTTTGTATACTCTCAAAAAACCACCTCCATAATTTCTAATTGTCATAGCCCTTATAGGCTAACCAATCTTGCTGAAGTGCGGTAAGTTTTTTGTGATTTTCCAACCAATCACGTTGAGCGCGTAAGGTTTGCCAATCAATCCGTTGTTTTTTGAATAATTTATTCAATCTAGTTTGGCGTATTATTCGTTTATTTTGACTTTCCTGTGGTTTAAAACGATCTAAAACTTGCACCACTGCTTCAGGCTCGTTACATAACAACAATAAATCACAACCCGCCTGAAGAGATTGCGTACAACGAGCAACAAAATCCCCCATAAAACCGGCACCTTTCATACCCAAATCATCAGAAAAAATCGCTCCTTGGAATCCCAATTGTTGACGTAAAACCTCCTTTAGCCAATAAGACGATCCACTTGCCGGTTGATTATCACATTGAGTGTAGATAACATGTGCCGGCATCACTGCATCTAACAACCCTTGTTTAATCAAAGACTGAAACGGTCGAATATCTTGTGCAAAAATTAATTCTTTTGCTCGATCATCATAAGGTGTTTCCAAATGAGAATCGGCTAACACATGTCCATGACCGGGAAAATGCTTACCCGTTGCCGACATTCCGATTTGTCTCATACCTTGAATAAATTTCTCAGCAAGTTCAATCAGTTTCTTTTCCTCATAATGAAAACTGCGGTCGCCAATTGCCTTACATTGATGCCCAAGATCCAAAACAGGTGCAAAGCTAAGATCGATATCAAGTGCGGTCATTTCCGCCGCCATTTGCCAACCAGCTCGCCAAGCCATTTCCTGTTGCTCTTGAGGGTCAGAAAGTAAACAGGCAAAGGACTGCATTGCCGGTAATTGCGTAAAACCCTGACGAAAACGCTGTACTCGCCCACCCTCTTGATCAACAGTAATTAATAAAGGCTTTTTAACCTTTTGACGCACCGATCTAATGAGATGTCGGATTTGCTCAATATCATAAAAATTGCGGCTAAATAAAATTAATCCTGCGACTAGAGGATGTTCAAGTAATTCGATTTCTTCTTGACGTAACTCTTGACCCGATAAATCTATTAATAATATCGACATTTTGTTCTATAAACTCAAGTAAAGGCGGTAATTCACACTTTCTGTTGTCGGCTTTTGTAATACTAACTGACGTGTTTGACCTGGCGATAAAATCAGCATAGTGGCATTTTTCATATTAGCCACATCACCTTGTGTTACACCATTTTTATCGTACCAAAAAAAATAATATACGAGCGTCACTTGCTTTTGTGAAACGTTTGTCAGCGATGCTGATGAATGGCTGACTTGTACGTCAATATCAGAAGCAAGCTCGGTACTAATATTTATAATTGGTTGTTGAGAATGCACTAAATTTACTTTTTCCAAAGAACCACAAGCAATTAATCCCAAACTCAAAATAAAAGCGATAAGTAAATTTTTCATTATTTTGCCAACATTTTCCCTAAAGGTTCACCGCCAACCAAGTGCATATGCAAATGATAGACCTCTTGTCCTCCATGTTTATTGCAATTGACGATTAAACGATAACCGTCTTGTGCTATTCCCTCTTTTTCAGCAAGTTTCGCCGCTACGGTAAATAAACGTCCCAACGTTACTTCATCTTCTGATGTTACATCATTAACTGTCGGAATAATTTTATTTGGGATAATTAAAATATGGGTAGGTGCTTGTGGGGATATATCACGAAATGCAGTAACCAATTCATCCTGATAAACAATATTTGCCGGAATTTCTTTACGAATAATTTTGCTAAAAATAGTTTCTTCTACCATTTTTGTTCTCCCATGATATAAAAATAATAGGTGCATTTTGTATCAGAAATCCCTTTAAATAGCAATTTAGATTGCCAAATGTTAATAAGTTGTTGCATTTAAAAAATATAAAACAATTAAATGTTAAACACTTGTTAAAAATATTTTCATTTAACAAATTTTATAAAAAATAAAAAATTTTTTAGTTTAAAGTTTCCGGTTAATGACTTAAAATAACGCCAGTTTAATTTCAATAGGGTTTGTAATGAAAACCGAAAATACAACCATAATAGTATCACCTAGCGAAATGGCACAAATAGGTGAGAATGTAGGTGTTTATAAAGCAACTAAAAATCAATTCTACTCATTCTTATCTGCAATTTCTGCGGGTGCATTTATTGCCCTTGCTTTCGTTTTTTACACTACTACTCAGACAGGTTCGGGTAATGCCCCTTGGGGACTTACCAAACTTGTTGGAGGTTTGGTTTTCTCTCTTGGTATTATTATGGCGGTAGTATGCGGTTCAGAGCTTTTCACATCATCAACTATGTCTCTTATTGCACGTGTGAATAAACGAATTACCACAACTCAAATGCTAAAAAATTGGCTTGTTGTTTATTTGGGTAATTTCGTCGGTTCATTAATTATCGTGTTACTAATTTGGTTTGCCGGTCAAACTATGGCGGCAAATGGACAATGGGGTTTAACCATTCTAAAAACAGCACAACATAAAATTCACCACACATGGCTTGAAGCATTTTGCTTAGGTATTCTATGTAACATTATGGTATGTATTGCTGTTTGGATGAGTTATGCCGGAAAAACATTAACAGATAAAGCATTCATCATGATTTTGCCTATAGGTCTATTTGTTGCCTCAGGCTTTGAGCATAGTGTTGCAAATATGTTTATGATCCCAATGGGAATAATTACCTCACATGCCAGCTCAACAGATTTTTGGCAAGCAATTAATCTTAATCCTCTGCAATTTGCCGATTTGGATATTTACCATTTTATCTTTAAGAATTTAATTCCTGTCACCTTAGGGAATATTATCGGTGGCGGTGTTTGTATTGCATTAATGCAATGGTTTACCAATAAACCTCATAGACACTAATAAATCATTAGGGTGTAAGAGCGGTCTGTTTTTCGATTGTTTTTACAAAGTTCAACAGTTTTATTTTTATTTACTCAAAAGGAAGTTATTAGCGATGGCTCAATTAACAGAAACTCAACAAAAAGCTTGGGAAGGTTTTGTCGGTGGAGATTGGCAAACTGAAGTCAATGTTCGTGATTTTATCCAAAAAAACTATACTCCGTATGAGGGGGATGAAGCATTCTTAGCGGAAGCAACAGAAGCAACATCAATCCTGTGGGCTGATGTAATGGAAAAAATCAAAGTGGAGAACAAAACTCACGAACCTTATGATATTGATACAGATATTCCATCCACTATCACTTCTCATAAAGCGGGCTATATCAATAAAGATTTAGAAAAAATTGTCGGTTTACAAACAGACGCTCCCTTAAAACGTGCAATTATGCCGTTTGGTGGGATCAACATGGTTAGAGGCTCATGTAAAGTTTACCGTCGTGAACTCAATCCAGAAGTTGAAAAAATCTTTACTGAATATCGCAAAACTCACAATCAAGGCGTATTCGATGTTTATACACCAGATATTTTACGTTGTCGTAAATCAGGTGTAATCACAGGTTTACCTGATGCTTACGGTCGTGGTCGTATCATCGGTGACTATCGCCGTATGGCACTTTATGGTGCAGATTTCTTAATGAAAGATAAATTCAAACAATTTACTTCATTACAAGAGAAATTAGAGAGCGGCGAAGATATTCAAGCAACGATTCAATTACGTGAGGAAATCGCTGAACAGCACCGTGCTTTAGGCAAAATGAAAGAAATGGCAGCATCTTACGGCTATGATATTTCCGCTCCAGCAAAAAATGCTCAAGAGGCGGTTCAATGGACTTACTTCGCTTACCTTGCTGCCGTTAAATCACAAAACGGTGCGGCAATGTCTTTTGGTCGTGTATCCACATTCTTAGATATTTTCATTGAACGTGATCTCAAAGCAGGCAAAATTACAGAACAAGAAGCTCAAGAATTAATTGACCACTTGGTCATGAAACTTCGTATGGTTCGCTTCTTACGCACGCCTGAATACGATCAATTATTCTCTGGTGATCCAATGTGGGCAACTGAAACTTTAGCCGGTATGGGGTTAGATGGTCGTACTTTAGTCACCAAAACAAGTTTCCGTATCTTGCATACACTTTACACGATGGGACCTTCACCAGAACCGAACTTAACTATTCTTTGGTCTGAAAGTTTACCTGATGGTTTCAAACGCTATGCTGCGAAAGTATCAATTGATACTTCATCTGTACAGTACGAAAATGACGACCTAATGCGTCCGGATTTCCAAAATGATGACTATGCAATCGCCTGCTGCGTAAGCCCAATGATCGTGGGTAAAATGATGCAATTCTTCGGGGCTCGTGCGAACTTAGCAAAAACATTACTGTATGCAATCAACGGCGGTATTGATGAAAAATCCGGTGACCAAGTTGGTCCTAAAACCGATCCTATTACAACTGAATATTTAGATTATGAAGACGTCATGACCCGTTTAGACAGCTTTATGGATTGGTTAGCAAAACAATACGTCACTGCATTGAACATTATTCATTTTATGCACGATAAATATGCTTATGAAGCAGCGTTAATGGCATTGCATGATCGTGATGTATTCAGAACAATGGCTTGCGGTATTGCCGGTCTTTCTGTTGCCGCCGACTCACTTTCTGCAATTAAATACGCTAAAGTAAAACCTATTCGTGGTGATATTGAAGTGAAAAATAAAGCTGGCGACGTGATCGGTATTTCAAAAAATGTTGCGATTGACTTTGAAATTGAAGGTGAATATCCACAATTTGGTAACAACGATTCACGAGTAGATGATATTGCGGTTGACTTGGTTGAACGTTTCATGAAGAAAATTCAAAAACTCAAAACTTACCGCAATGCAACACCAACTCAATCTGTTTTAACGATTACTTCAAATGTGGTATATGGCAAGAAAACAGGTAACACACCTGATGGTCGTCGTTCAGGTGCACCATTTGGACCGGGAGCAAACCCAATGCACGGACGTGATCAAAAAGGTGCGGTAGCATCATTAACTTCTGTTGCTAAACTTCCATTTGCTTATGCTAAAGACGGTATTTCTTATACGTTCTCTATCGTACCTAATGCGTTAGGTAAAGATATTGATGCACAAAAACGCAATTTGGCAGGTTTAATGGATGGATATTTCCATCATGAAACAACTATTGAAGGCGGTCAACACTTAAACGTGAATGTACTAAATCGAGAAATGTTATTAGATGCGGTAGAAAATCCAGACAAATACCCGCAATTAACCATTCGTGTATCAGGTTACGCAGTACGTTTCAACTCTTTAACCAAAGAGCAACAACAAGATGTAATTACACGTACATTCACAACGTCAATGTAAGTTTTAAATCAGAATATTTAAAAGGTCAGAGTAAAATCTGACCTTTTTATTTTTCTAAATTTTTGAAATTTTTTTGTAAGGTTTTATTTTCTCATTCGTCTAACTTCTAGAAAGCAATTTTTTAGGAGTAGAAAATGTCTCATTGTCATATTTTTAAACAATCCACTCAGGGATTATCCTTACTCGTATTACGTTTTTTTGTCGCCTATGAGTTTTTCGAAGCAGGACTAGAAAAATGGAACGGTGAAAATTGGTTTTATGCGATAAAAGATAATTTTCCGTTTCCTTTCTCAATTTTACCACTGGACTTAAATTGGGCTATTGCAACCGGTGCAGAATTATTGTTTCCGATTTTGTTGGTTTTAGGTATTGCAACTCGCTTTAGTGCTTTAGGGTTGATGATTTTAACCGCTGTAGCTTGGGCAACAGTACATAGCGGATTAGGTTATAACGTATGCAACAATGGTTATAAATTACCGCTCATTTACATAATTACGTTACTTCCTCTGCTCCTACAAGGTGCGGGTGTAGTTTCACTTGATTTTCTGTTACGGAAAAAATACTCAGCTCAAAAACGGCTGAATTTACTTTAATCATTTATATAGGAGAAAAACCATGAAAAAAACAACTTTAGTAGCACTAGCTAGTGCATTAACTATGGCTGTGTCAGCACATGCAGACATGAAGAACACTACAAACGACTGTATGGAAATGAATGGAAAATGCGTTTCAACAAAATCTGCTGAAGGCAAATGTGGTGAAGGAAAGTGCGGTGCAGCTACACCTAAAAAAAACATGCCGAAATCTGCCGAAGGCAAATGTGGCGAAGGAAAGTGCGGTGCATCTAAATAAATTTTTGAGGGTGCATCGCACCCTTTTTATTTACACGGAGGATATATGCGACAAGGTGCCGGTTTAGGCTACAGACGTGATCTAGCGGAAGGATTTCTACAATTACGCAATAATGATCGAATTCAATTTATGGAAATAGCACCGGAAAACTGGTTAAAAATGGGAGGATTTGCGCGTTATCAATTCGATAAAGTGGCAGAAAAAATCCCTATGCTAATCCATGGGTTATCTCTTTCTCTTGGTGGACAAGCCCCTTTAGATAAAGAATTGTTATCAGGCATTAAAGCCATGATAAAACAATATAATACGCCTTTCTTTTCCGATCATCTGAGCTTTTGCGAATGCGATGGTCATTTATATGATTTATTGCCAATGCCGTTTACTGATGAAGCAGTAAAACACACTGCAGCAAGAATTCGTGAAGTACAAGATTTTTTAGAAATTCAAATTTCAGTAGAAAACACCTCTTATTATTTGCATTCTGAAACAAGCACGATGAATGAAGTAGAATTTCTCAATGCTATTGCACAAGAGGCAAATTGCGGTATTCATTTAGATGTTAATAATATCTATGTAAATGCGGTCAACCATGGATTACTTGATCCTCATGTCTTTATTGATAATGTGGATTTAAAACGTGTCAATTACATTCATATTGCCGGACATGATGATGAACATGCCGCTACTGAAGTGCAAATACAAACATCAGAGTCTTTCAATACAATCAAAGGAGATTTTCGCCATCTTCCTCAATTACTTGTTGATACACATGGTGAAAATGTAAAAGGTACTGTTTGGGATTTACTTGAATATACTTATGCTCGTTTACCTCATATGCCACCAACACTACTTGAACGTGATTTCAATTTCCCCCCTTTTGAAAAACTTTGTAAAGAAGTCGATATTATCCATCAATTACAACAAAAATATGTCAAAAAAAGAGGATTGTCATGGCTAAAAATCTAGCACAAACGCAACAAGAATTTGTTCAAGCTATTCGTGAAAAAGACTCTAGCAATCACGATCCTAGACGTTTAAATATTTATGTGCGGTTATTACGCAACAATACTTTTGGCTTTATCGAAAAATGCTTTACCGAAACTCCGGCTCATTTAAACCGACAAGATTGGGATAATGCAAAAGAAGAATTTGTCAAAAACGGAAAAGCACATTCCCCTTACTTCCAAGATATTGCAGGTGAGTTTTTACAATTTTGCCAACACAAAAATATTTTCGATGAAAATATTCTCTCCCTAATGCAATTTGAATTTGATCAACTTCAAGCGGAAGTATCAATGTTTCAGCTACCGACTGAATTCGATATAACAGAACAAACTCCAATGAAATGCTCAGAAGTTTGCTTTATAAGAGAATATCCGGTGGATTTTCTTTCAACTCAATTTAGCAAAATACTAAATCAACCTTCAAAAACAATTATTTGGCGTAATGCTCAATTTGAAGTGTATTACCAAAAGTTAACGGACTTAGATCACTTTTTATTAATGCTGTTACAAGAAAAAGCCTATTCACTACAAAAGCTAAAAGAATCTTTAAAAAACCTTGCAGTTGACGAAAACATACTACAATTTCTGCAACAAACTTGGTACAAATGGATCGATTTAGGGGTCATTATTCCCGAGCAATCCAAAGAATAAGTTACAAATTAATAGTGCATGATATAATTACCGCCATTTTTTTATCTTAGCTGGAAAGAGGAATTATGTCTGTACTTGCACGTTATCACTCTTACGAATCTTGTGGAACTGTTGATGGGCCGGGAATTCGTTTCATTTTATTTTTACAAGGCTGCCTAATGCGTTGTAAATATTGCCATAATCGAGATACATGGGATCTACATGATGGCAAAGAAATCAGTGTAGAAGATTTAATGAAAGAAGTGGTCACGTATCGTCATTTTATGAATGCAACGGGCGGTGGCGTAACCGCATCCGGTGGAGAAGCTGTCTTACAAGCTGAATTTGTTCGAGATTGGTTTAAAGCCTGTAAAGCAGAAGGAATAAGTACTTGCTTGGATACAAATGGCTTTGTACGTCATTATGATCATGTCATTGATGAATTATTAGATGTTACCGATCTTGTTTTACTTGATTTAAAACAGCTCAATGATAAAGTGCACCAAAATCTTATCGGTGTACCGAACAAGCGTACACTAGAATTTGCCAAATACTTACAAAAACGCAATCAAAAAACTTGGATTCGCTATGTAGTTGTTCCCGGTTATACTGATGCTGATGAAGATATACACTTATTAGGTCAATTTATTCAAAATATGAGCAATATCGAACAGGTCGAACTTCTACCCTATCATCAGCTAGGTGCACATAAATGGAAAACGATGGGCGAACAATATGAACTGGAAGATGTAGTCCCTCCAACTAAAGATTCTCTAGAACATATCAAATCTATCATTGAAAGTTATGGACACACAGTCAAATATTAATGTTAAAAATAGTGCCTCCAGCAACATAATAGCCACTATGGATTTCTATTTAATGATAGATTTAATTATTGAAATCTCTATAATAAGCGAACCCACAATCTTGCAAGATTTTACTAACAAGGATTTTTATGTCAGATTTTAAACATAGCCAACTGCTCATTTTAGGATCCGGTCCTGCCGGCTATACTGCCGCAATTTATGCTGCCAGAGCAAACTTAAAACCCGTATTGGTTACCGGATTACAACAAGGTGGACAATTAACCACGACGACTGAAATAGAAAACTGGCCGGGAGACTTTGGTGATACAACAGGTCCGGAATTAATGCAACGAATGTTGCAACATGCTGAAAAATTTGATACCGAAATCGTCTTCGATCATATTAATAATGTCGATTTATCTGAACGTCCATTCAAACTATTTGGTGATGCAGGGGCTTACAGTTGCGATGCACTCATTATCGCAACAGGTGCATCGGCTCGTTATTTAGGCTTACCTTCAGAAGAAACTTACAAAGGACGAGGTGTTTCCGCTTGTGCAACTTGCGACGGCTTCTTTTATCGCAATAAACCTGTGGCTGTGGTTGGTGGCGGTAATACGGCTGTTGAAGAAGCCTTATATCTTGCAAATATTGCCTCTGAGGTTCATTTAATTCATCGCCGTGATACGTTTCGGGCAGAAAAAATCTTAATCGATCGCCTCAATAAAAAAGTGGAAGAAGGAAAAATTATCCTGCATACGAACCGCACTTTAGCGGAGGTTTTAGGTGATAATATGGGCGTAACCGGAATCCGTTTAAAAAACACACAAACAGAAAATGTTGAAGATCTTAAATTAGAAGGGGTATTTATTGCGATCGGTCATGCTCCTAACACTGAATTGTTTACCAATCAACTTGAATTAAACAACGGTTATATTGTCGTAAAATCCGGTTTGGACGGTAATGCAACGGCAACATCTGTCCAAGGAGTTTTTGCAGCCGGAGATGTAATGGATCACAACTATCGTCAAGCAATTACATCTGCCGGAACTGGATGTATGGCAGCTTTAGATGCAGAACGTTTTTTGGATACACAAAAATAATTAACTCAGTCATATTGGGGCAACTAATTTGCCCCACAAATATATCATAACCTCTAGCAGTAACAATGGAAAAATCACGTCAAAAGTATGTTTTCAAATGGCTACGCAAACAACAAAAGCCAATCAAAAAGTTGCTTTCGCTTAATATTATTCTTGCAACTATTTCATCCGTTGTTTTAGTTGCACAAACTTATATTTTAAGCTACCTGCTTCATCAACTCATTATTTTAAATACGGATCGAAGTGAATTAATACCGCACTTTCTAGCACTTATTCTTGGTTTTATGCTACGTGGTTTAATATTATGGGCAAGGGAAAAAGTGGGCTTTAAATGCGGTCAACAATTACGTCATCATATTCGTCAACAAATTTTCGCCAAAATTCATCAAGCTGGCCCGGCAATGATCAACCAAAAATCTGCGGGAAGTTGGGCAACCTTGATGCTGGAACAAGTAGAAAATCTGCACAATTTTTATGCTCGCTTTCTACCTCAACAAGCACTTTCAGCCATTACACCAATCATTATCTTAATCGCTGTCTTTCCACTCAATTGGGCGGCAGGATTAATCTTGGCACTTACTGCTCCGCTTATTCCTATTTTTATGATTTTAGCCGGATTAGCCGCCGCAGATAGTAGTCAAAAAAATATGTCCGCCTTAGCAAAACTTAGCGGTCAATTTTTAGATCGTTTACGTGGATTAGAAACATTACGCCTTTTTAATAAAACAAAAGAGCAAACTGAATATATTGAAGAAAGCACTGAAGATTTTCGTGAAACAACTATGACTGTGCTAAAAATGGCATTTTTATCTTCCGCAGTATTAGAATTTTTTACTTCTATCTCTATTGCATTAATGGCAGTTTATTTTGGTTTTAGTTATTTAGGACAAATTAACTTCGGTTCTTACGACACTGAACTTACTTTATTTATTGGCTTTTTCTGCTTAATTCTTGCTCCTGAGTTTTACCAACCTTTACGAGATCTGGGTGCTTATTACCATGATCGTGCAGCAGGTATTGGTGCAGCTGATGAAATCGTTAAATTTTTGGAGCAAGAAGTTACTTCTCAACAATATGAACAAACACATAGTATCGAGCCTAAAAGTGCGGTCGAAATTATAGCGAAAAATCTCATCGCACTTTCACCACAAGGCCATCCTTTAACCGCTCCGTTAAATTTTTGCTTGACTGCTCAAAGCAATACTGCGTTAGTTGGGCAAAGCGGTGCAGGTAAAACAACATTAATCAACGTGTTACTCGGTTTCTTAAATTATCAGGGAAGTTTAAAAATTAATGGTATTGAATTGCATGATTTATCTTTAAACGAATGGCGAAAAAATATCGCTTGGGTAGGGCAAAATCCTTTATTATTACAAGGCACGATTCGAGAAAATTTACTTTTTGGTGATATTCAAGCAACAGACGAACAAATTATGCAAGCATTAGAACAAGCACAAGCCACGTCTTTTTGTGCGAAATTAGGACTTGATTTTCTGATTAGAGAAGGCGGTATTGGTTTATCCGTTGGACAAGCACAACGTCTTGTTATTGCTCGCTCATTATTGCGTCAAAGCAATTTATTATTACTTGATGAACCTACTGCAAGTCTTGATGCAAAATCGGAAAATGCCGTGCTACAAGTGTTACAAAAAATTAGCCGTAACCAAACTACTTTAATGATTACGCATCGCATTGAAGATCTAAAACAATGCGACCAAATTTTAGTGATGCAACAAGGGCAAATTGTGCAACAAGGCCGTTTTGAACAATTAAAAGAACAAGGTTTCTTCGCCGAACTTTTGGCTCAACAAAAACAGGAAATTCAATAATGCGAGCTTTACTTCCTTTTCTTCGCTTATTTTATCACGCTAAATTTACTCTCATTTTAGGGGGAATATTAATGATTGCGGGATTAGCCTCAAGCATCGGTTTATTAACCCTATCCGGCTGGTTTCTCGCCGCCACGGCGTTAGCCGGTATTGGCACATTATTTAATTTTTTCTACCCGTCGGCAAGTGTCAGAGGTTTAGCAATCGGTCGAACTGTAACACGTTATTTTGAAAAAATAGTGACGCATGATGCCACTTTCCGTGTATTGGCAAAATTACGTGTTCAAGTATTCAGTAAACTTATTCCTTTAAGCCCCGCAGTACTTAATCGCTATCGCAACAGTGACTTACTTAATCGTTTAGTGGCTGATGTAGATACTTTAGATACATTGTATTTACGCCTTATTGCCCCTTTTATCAGTGCAATGATTGTTATTGCTTTTATTACATTATGCTTAAGTTTATTTAATGTTTCTATCGGCGTATTTATTGGTATAAGCCTGCTGTTGCTACTTTTAATTATTCCCATCGTTTTTTATCGGCTGGGACGTAAATTCGGTGCTAAATTAACTCAATCTCGTTCAGTTTATCGCACTTATTTTATCGAATTTATTCAGTCGCAAGCGGAACTGTTACTCTTTAATGCAGCCTTTAGCTCAAAAGAGAAACTAAAAGCAATCGAATTAGAATGGCAATCTTACCAACAACAAGAAACAAATTTAGTCGGATTATCTACCGCACTTGTCGTATTTATTAACGGATTACTGGTAGTAATAACCCTTTGGTTTGCGGCGAAAGCACAATTTTCCATTGCAGATTATCACAATGCTTTTATTGCGTTATTTGCGTTTGCCGCTCTTGCCTCATTTGAGCTTCTCATGCCTATTAGTGCCGCATTCTTACATATTGGACAAGTCATTTCATCTGCAGAACGCATTAATGAACTTCTTGCACAACGACCTTTAGTGCAATTCAACGGTACTCACATATTGCAAAACAATGAATATCCGCTTATTCAACTGAAAAATGTCAGTTTTTCTTATCCGGATCGCAATGATCAGGCATTGCAACAAATTAATTTAACCGTTGAAGCTGGAAAAAAAGTGGCTGTTCTCGGGAAAACGGGGAGTGGCAAATCAAGTTTACTGCAATTATTGGTTCGAAACTATGATTGCAACCAAGGGGAAATTTTACTCTCTAATGCACCGATTCAAGTTTATACCGAAGAAACGCTACGCCAAAATATCTGTTTACTCACTCAACGAGTACATATTTTTAGTGATACTTTACGCAATAATTTACAAATAGCAGGTAGCCAACAAATCAGCGATGAAAAAATGTGTCATATACTACAAAAGGTAGGTCTGGAAAAATTAGTTCAGCAGGATCAAGGACTGGATTTATGGTTAGGCGACGGCGGGCGACCTTTATCAGGCGGTGAACAGCGTCGCTTAGGACTGGCAAGAGTTTTACTGAATAATGCCCCCATTATTCTACTTGATGAACCGACAGAAGGACTGGATCGAGATACTGAACGCCATGTTCTAACGCTATTATTTGAACATTGTCAAAATAAAACGTTCATTATGGTTACTCATCGTCTAACAGCACTTGAACAATTCGATTTACTTTGTATCATGGATAACAGCCATCTAGTTGAACAAGGACACTACCATCAACTGATTCAACAAGAAAAAGGATTTTTTAAACAACTTATTGAACGAATTTAAATCTAAAAAATATGTTCAAATTACACCGCACTTTTAGTCAATCAAGTTATAAAAGTGCGGTTAATTATCAACATTAACTTGATTAACAACAAGAGGAAATTCTTATGACAACATTCACAGATTGGAAAGAGCATACCGCTCATGTTAAAAAATCTTTTGGCGAATTGGGCAAGTCTCATCCAAAAATGTTACAAGCCTATATTAACTTAGATCAGGCAGCTGCGGCTGAAGCACTTGATGAAAAAACCCGTGAACTCATCGCAATTGCTGTCGCTATTACGACACGTTGTGAAAGTTGTATTAGTGTTCATGCTGAAAAAGCAGCTAAAGCAGGGGCAACAGAAAGTGAAATTGCCGGAGCATTGGCTACTGCGATTGCACTGAACGCTGGTGCGGCTTATACTTATGCCTTGCGTGCATTAGAGGCAGTAAAAGAACAAAGCTAAATTGAATAAAGGCAACTGAAAAGTTGCTTTTTTTATACATATTGAAATGTAGTAGATGGGCGGAAACCTTTCCGGCAGGATCTCGGCACACAGAAATTCCGACTTTGGCTGCTTTCTTCCGAACCTGACCGAGTAAATCGGACACTATTGCGAGGAACCGAAAAGATTTCCATAGAATTAACCGAACGGCTAATGGGGTGCATTATCCTATAAGCAAATTCCGATTGCAAATCTTTCTCTGATAACTATACTTTGAGCGATTAAAAATTATTCTATGAAATAAGGAAAAATATGACCGCACTTTCAACTCAAGACTTTTGGCATAAAATAACAACCGCACTGGCAGAAACGGATCCTTATGAAAAATGTCGTTTAGTGAATCAGTTATATGATGAAATTTTGCCTACGATAAATCTAGATCAAACGGACGATTTTCCTCTTGTTACACCTGAACAAGAAATTGTCGGTATTCCACACAAACCCTTCCTTGTCGCTCCCCAAAATGTGCCGAAACGTTCTTTTGCCACAAACGAAGGTTATGCGGCAACATTACATGCCATTGCACATATTGAATTTAACGCCATAAATCTTGGTTTAGATGCCGCTTGGAGATTTGGACGTAATGCACAAGAAGAACTTAAGCAAGGTATGCTATTTATACAAGATTGGCTCAAAGTTGCACGTGAAGAAAGCACTCACTTTACTCTCGTGAATGAGCATTTAAACACATTAGGATATCAATACGGTGATTTTGAAGCACATGCCGGCTTATGGGAAATGGCTCAAGCGACGGCTCATGACATTTGGGAGCGTATGGCATTGGTACCTAGAGTTTTGGAAGCCAGAGGATTAGATGCAAACCCAATACTACAAGAAAAAATTGCACAGCGTAAAGACGTCGAGGCAGTGGCAATTTTAGATATTATTTTGCGTGACGAAATTGGTCATGTTTCTATTGGGAATCATTGGTATCACGCACTTTCCGCTAAACGTCAATTAGATGCAATGAAATGTTTCAGCGAATTATTACGTAAATATCGCATCGTGATTTTTAAAGGAGTTATTAATACTGATGCTCGTATCCAAGCCGGTTTTACTCAATATGAACTCGATTGGATTTATGAAATTGAACAAACGTTAAAATCCCATATCAAAAACAACTAATTATTTCACTTTGTTAGTTTCATCAGGCTTTTAAAAATAAGGGATATACTTTAGAATACAGCGTATCCCTACTCTACTCAAAACAGCATTATGAAATTCAATATTCCTACAATCTTAACTTTATTTCGAGTCGGATTAATCCCGTTCTTTATCGTAACATTTTATTTGCCTTTTCATTGGGCACCTTTTCTCACAACTATTATTTTTTTCATTGCCTCAATAACAGACTGGCTGGACGGTTACCTTGCTCGCCGATGGAATCAAAGTACGCCTTTTGGTGCGTTTTTAGATCCTGTCGCCGATAAAGTCATGGTCATTGCGGCACTTACGCTCGTTGTTGAATATCAACATGTTTTTTGGGTAACGATACCTGCAATTATTATGATCTTTCGTGAAATTGTGATTTCAGCATTACGAGAATGGATGGCAGAAATCGGTAGCCGTGGCATCGTTGCGGTTTCTTGGCTGGGGAAAATTAAAACAGCCTCACAAATGCTTGCACTTGGCGGTCTTTTATGGCACTACAATACATTAATGGAAATTACAGCAATTGTCTTTTTGTATATCGCCGCCATGTTGACAGTTTGGTCAATGTTTCAATATTTAGCCGCCGCCAAAAAATATCTTTTAGCTGATAACAAACAAAAAAGTGAATAAAAAAATAAAAAATCGTTTTTCCCATAACAATTTTGAGATAGAATAACCCGAATTTTTACTTGACAAATAAAATAGAACGAAAAAAATGACAGCCTACAGCCTACAGCCTACAGCCTACAGCCTACAGCCTACAGCCTACAGCCTACAGCCTACAGCCTACAGCCTACAGCCTACAGCCTACAG
>NZ_JACHGQ010000002.1 GCF_014202395.1 Histophilus somni | reverse complement strand
TGGGGTGTGTAAGTGTAGTGATATATTGAGCTAACCCATACTAATTTCCCGAGGGGCTTAACCATACAATCTTGAGTGTTTTGCATAGAGGAAGACTTGAAGTAGAGGCTTGTTTTTTTATTGAAGAAGAGATAGAGACGGGATATAAGAGAGAGGAATTTAACTTGGCGGCGATAGTGCGGTGGGACCACCTGACACCATGCCGAACTCAGAAGTGAAACGCTGTAACGCCGATGGTAGTGTGGGGATTCCCCATGTGAGAGTAGGGCACCGCCAAGTTTTTTATGATATGACCCTGAGTGGAGACACTCAGGGTTTTTTGTTATTTGGGATAAGGCGGGGAAGAGAGAAGAGGGAAGAGGAAACTGGGAGAAAAAAAGTAATAAGGTGATAACAAGGTAGTTATAAAAAGTAGGGTAATGAAGCAGCGTGAAGAGGTGCGGTAGGAAAATTGTTTTTTTACCGCTCTTTTTTTATGGACAGATATAATTGCTAATCTACTTCAGACCATTGTAAATTTGCCTTATTGTCTTATTACCTTGTAGGTAAAAGTGCGATTAAAAAGTCATATGTTTCTTTAGCCAATGAATTACTGTATGAATGTTTTGATTGTGTTTGTAAGGTGTTACAATATAATAACGCTGATTACACGGTTTTTCTAAGCCTTTGAAAGGGGTTATTAATTGGTCATTAACTAAATAAGGTGTGATTAACTGTTTTCGCCCCATTGCGATGCCAATATGGTTAATTGCAGCTGTTAATGCTAAATTCGAACAGTCGAATACCATGGACTGTACTTGGTTTAAATTAAGACTGTAATTGAAATATGTTAACCAACTCTCCCATTCTTCAAAATCGGAATTGTAATGCCACGCTTGTCCGTCATGAAGCAATAGACAGTGTTCTAAAGATTTCGGATTCCCATAAAGTTTATGTTTCTCGGCATATTCAGGGCTGCAAACAGGAATAACGCTTTCTGGCATGAGTTCATAGTGATGTAAATTTTCACTATATAAATCATCATAATAGATAGCTAAATCTACTTTATACCTATTGAAATCAATAACTTCATTGCCAGTCAAAATATTCAGTGTAATAAACGGATATTTTTGATTAAATCCTGCTATAGCAGGAATAAGCCAACTTTGAGCTAAGGAAGGGCGAGCATAAATTGTCAATGTGCCACTGATTTCTTGATTACGTATTTCAAAAATTTCTTTATTTAATAACTTAAGCGAATGTTGCAAGGTGTGAAATAGCTGAATTCCTTCTTCAGTAAGCATAATTCTACGGTGAGATCGTTTAAAAAGCTGAAATCCTAAGTCGGACTCCAATTTTGTAATTTGATGACTCACTGCACTTGCGGTAATACATAATTCTTCTGCTGCCATAGAAAAAGAAAGGTATCTTGCACACACTTCAAAGGTATGTAATTTAGCCAACTGATGACGATCAATTGATGTATTTTTCCGTAATTTTTGTTCTATATTGTACATATTTTATACCTAAAATTAGATTTTTGTTTAATTTAATTCAAATTATAGTCGTTTTTTGCGACAAAAATCACATTTATGCTTAACTTTATTTCATCTTATGGTGAATATTTATCGTTTGTCAATGCAAAGGTAATCCGTTTAAATCAATATGTTTCTTCATTTATTTGTTACAAAAATAAGGATACCGTTATGAATACTCAACTTTACCTTATCGCAGTTTTAATATCAGGTTTGGCACTTATTATTTTTTCTATTTTGAAGTTAAAGCTTCATCCTTTTTTAGCATTGTTACTGTCAGGTTTTTATGTTGGAATTTTGATGGGAATGAAACCATTAGAAATGCTGGATGCTATAGAAAACGGTATAGGCGGAACATTGGGGTTCCTTGCTGCTGTTATAGGACTGGGAACAATTTTAGGAAAAATGATTGAGGTATCTGGCGGAGCTGAACGGATTGGATTGACACTTCAAAAAATTAGATGGCTTTCACTTGATGTGATAATGGTTTTGATCGGATTGATTTGTGGTATTACACTTTTTGTTGAAGTCGGCGTGGTTTTATTGATTCCTTTAGCTTTTTCGATTGCCAAACGTACTAAAGTATCATTATTAACTTTAGCTATTCCGTTGTGTACCGCACTTATGGCTGTTCATTGTATTGTTCCCCCTCATCCTGCTGCTCTTTATGTAACCAATGCGTTAGGTGCAGATATGGGAAAAGTCATTATTTATGGATTACTTATTGGGTTATTTACATCACTATTCGCTGGTCCCGTGTTTTTACGTATGATGAAACGTCAAATTCCGTTTAAGAAAGTCCCAGAGGAATTTTCCTCTTTAACGGTACGTCAAGAACATGAACTTCCGTCTTTATTTGCTACATTATTTACAATTTTGTTACCGATAGTATTAATGCTGTTTAAAACGCTTGCTGAATTGACCATAGAAAAAAAGACTGTTTTTTATACCGCACTTGAAGTGATTGGCAATCCTATTACTGCTATGCTTATTGGGGCATTTGTTGCGTATTATTTGCTTGGTATAAAACATCACCAAAGTATGGAATCCTTATTAAAAAATACTGAAAATGGATTTATGGCTATTGGTAATATTTTACTGATTATAGGTGCCGGAGGGGCATTTAACAGTATTTTAAAGGCGAGCGGATTAAGTGATGGATTGGCTGAGATTTTAGCAAATTTTAATACACATCCTATTCTATTGGCATGGCTTGTTGCTATTGTTTTACATGCCGCAGTGGGTTCTGCAACGGTAGCAATGATGGGAGCAACGGCAATCGTGTCGCCATTACTTGTCACTTACCCTGATATTAGCCCCGAAATTATTGTCCTTGCTATTGGTTCTGGTGCGATAGGATGCACTATTGTAACGGATTCTCTCTTCTGGTTGGTCAAGCAATATTGCGGTGCAACCTTGAATGACATTTTTAAATATTATACCGGTGCAACTTTCATCGCTTCCGTATTAGCACTCGGGTTTACATTTTTATTATCAACAGTGATTTAGAGGTATCATTATGAAAATTCAACATTTAATGCAAGATCCTTTCATTCAAAAATTAATGCGTTTTGAAGAAGTGATGTGGTTTAATCCTAAAAGTGCGGGGGTAAAAACAGGATTGTCTTACGTTGGGTTGGATGTATCCGATACTCAACAGGCGGCGGAACGTTTGCAGCGTTTTGCTCCTTATTTTTGTCGTGCTTTTCCTGAAACTCAAAAAACGAAAGGTATTTTAGAATCTGAACTGGTATCTATTGATAAGATGAAATCGGCATTAATCGATCATTATCATATGCCAATACAAGGACGTTTATTGCTCAAAAAAGACAGTCATTTACCAATTTCAGGGTCAATTAAAGCAAGAGGCGGAATATACGAAGTGTTGGCTTACGCAGAAAAATTGGCATTAGAACACCATTTAATTACCGAAAATGATGATTATAGTCAATTGTGTGATGAAAAGATCAAAGATTTTTTCAGCCGTTATAGTATTGCAGTAGGATCAACGGGGAATTTGGGGCTTTCCATCGGTATTATGGGGGCTGTTCTCGGCTTCAAAGTTAGTGTGCATATGTCAGCCGATGCAAGAGAATGGAAAAAGCAAAAGTTGCGTTCATACGGTGTGAATGTTGTGGAATATACACAAGATTACGGTGTAGCGGTCGCTCAAGGACGGAAGGCTGCTCTTTCTGATCCGAACTGTTTTTTTATTGATGATGAGAATTCGACAACACTTTTTTTAGGTTATTCCGTTGCAGGTCAACGACTAAAACAACAATTTTTGGAACAAGGTATAAAAGTAGATGAAAATCATCCGCTCTTTGTTTATCTTCCTTGTGGTGTTGGCGGTGGACCTGGCGGTGTTGCATTCGGATTGAAATTGGCATTTGGCGATTATGTACACTGCATTTTTGCTGAACCGACTCATTCACCTTGTATGCTTCTCGGTGTTTATACAGGGTTACATGATAAAATTGCTGTACAAGACTTGGGTATTGATAATATCACAGCTGCTGATGGTTTAGCAGTAGGGCGTGCATCAGGATTTGTTGGTCGGGCAATGGAACATTTGTTAGACGGTTTTTATACTATTGAAGATCAAAAGTTATATGATTTACTGGGGCTATTGCATAAGACAGAAAATATTCAACTTGAGCCTTCTGCTTTGGCAGGAATGATAGGTCCGTTGCATATCAATCACCCCGATTATTTAAGAAGATATCACATCACACAAGAACAATTGGAAAATGCAACACACATAGTGTGGGCGACTGGTGGTGGAATGGTGCCTGATGTTGAGATGCAAAAATATTTGTCACTCGGGCGATTTTAAAATATTCTCCCCAAGTTGGTTTTGGGGAGAAGAAAGAGTGCAAGTGCGGTAGATTTTTAGAGAGTACTGGAAATAAATAGTCACTATTTTGTTTATTTTTAAGTGCATTCTGATTTATTTGCAAACATATTGCCTGTTAAACAAGCAAACAATTAAGATTTTGTAATTTTTTAAAAATTATTGTTGACTTAAATAAGAAAAAAACGTTTAATACGCACCACTGACTTGTTGCCTCGATAGCTCAGTCGGTAGAGCAGGGGATTGAAAATCCCCGTGTCGGTGGTTCGATTCCGCCTCGAGGCACCATTCTACTCCTCCTTAGTTCAGTCGGTAGAACGGTGGACTGTTAATCCATATGTCGCTGGTTCAAGTCCAGCAGGAGGAGCCAACTCTATGTTAGTTATGTTATAGAACGATGCCTTATTGATTATTGTTTTGTTAAGAGGGTGTCAAGTAGAAAGTCAAGAATTTATCTCAAAAATAGATTTTCCCAATTTAAATTTAATTCATTTTAATAGTATCAATCATTCATATTAAACTTAATGTCTTCAGGACATGGTAGTTCCGCCTTTCAGTGTTCCCTATGCTAATATCTGCATCAACAAGCACAAGTTATATTGCTTGTAATATAGAAATAGTGCATTTGCAGTGCTTGCAGAACCAATGTTGGTGAGGTGTGAAAAAATGGGTAATGATGAAGGTATATTTTTTTCAAAGAAAATTAAAAAAATTAAACGTTAAATAATGCTTAATAATAAAACAAAAGTGCTTTTCTTTTGTTAATTTGGTAAAGTATATACATCAAAATTCAAATTAATTAGTTAAAAATTAAGAAAAATGATATGTATACATCAAATTTCACTAATTTAATCTTAAATGTAGACAGCTATAAAGCCTCGCATTGGTTGCAATATCCCAAAGGAACAGAATATATTTCCTATTATATTGAAGCTCGTCGAGAAAGTTTTGATGTAGTGATGTTCGGTTTACAGGCCTTTATCAAAGAATATTTGCTTAAACCTATTTGCCAACAAGATGTTGATGAAGCAGAAATTGTATTAAAAGCACACGGATTGCCTTTTTATAGAGATGGTTGGCAACATCTAATACATAAACATCAAGGTTATTTACCCTTAAAAATTGAAGCTGTACCAGAAGGAACGGTCTTACCTGTTGGTAACGTGGTTTGTCAAATAACCAATACAGATCCTGATTTTTTTTGGTTAGTCGGCTATTTAGAAACCGCACTTTTAAGGGCAATTTGGTATCCTTCCACTGTTGCAAGTCTTTCCTATTTTTGTAAAAAGCAAATTAGACAAGCTTTAATAAAGTCTGCAAATGATCTATCCGGTTTAGACTTTCAATTACATGATTTTGGTGCACGAGGTGCATCAAGCCTCGAAACTGTTGCGTTGGGGGGATTAGCTCATTTAGTTAATTTCAAAGGAACAGACAGTGTTTCTGCTTTAATTGCTGCAAAACGCTGGTATAACATTAATGAAATGCCTGCATTTTCTATTCCTGCTGCCGAACATAGCACGATCACTTCGTGGGGTAAAGATCGGGAAATAAATGCTTACCAAAATATGATTGAATGCTTTGGTGGAGAGGGAAAACTTTATTCCGTAGTATCGGATAGTTATGATCTTTGGCATGCCCTGGAACATATTTGGGGCGAGGAACTGAAAGATTTAGTGATTGAAAAAGGTGGAAGATTGATTATTCGACCTGACAGTGGCAATCCTATAGAGATTATTTGCAAAACCCTAGAAATTTTAGCAAATAAATTTGGTTATATTCTTAATCAAAAAGGCTACAAAGTTTTACCTGATTGTCTTCGCATTATCCAAGGAGACGGCATCAATGCTCAAAGTCTACCAAAAATTCTTGATGCTGTTATGCAAAAAGGATTTAGTGCCGAGAATGTTAATTTCGGCATGGGGGGAGGACTGCTGCAACAAGTCAATCGTGATACCATGAGTTGGGCAATGAAAGCTAGTGCCATTTGTATTAATGGACAGTGGCAAGAGATTTATAAGGATCCCATTACCAGTCAAAGTAAGCGTTCTAAAAAAGGTGTTTTGGCTTTAGTCAAACAGGGAAGTGATTGGTTAACAATTAAACAATCTGAGTTAAATGGACAAACTAATCAGTTACAAACCGTTTTTTTCAATGGAAAACTTTTTATCGAAGAAAACTTAACGGAAATCCGCTTGCGGACCACGTCCTTTTTAGTATGACCATATTTTATACAGTGAGAAAAAGATGATATTTGAAAAAGTATCATCTTTTATTTTTCGCTTAACAATGTACTTACTATTTTCTAGCTAGTGGCGGTACAAATGTAATTCCCATATCCCAAGGCTGTTCAATCCACGTATTTTGTGGAATGTCAATAACATAATCATCAACTAAATTAGCCCCCGCTGGTTTGGCAAAAACAGTAACAAAACGCGCATTTGGGTAGAGTTCACGAATTGCTCGAGCAGTATTTCCCGTATCAACTAAATCATCAACTACAATAAAACCTTCGCCACCATTTTTTACCTGTGCTGCATGCAAAACATTTAAATTGCCTTGCTGATTATGGTCATAACTTGAAATACAAACAGTTTCAATATGACGAATACCAAGTTCACGAGCAATAACTGCAGCTGGAAATAATCCACCACGACTAACGGCAATAATACCTTTCCATTGTGTTGCCGGAAGCAAACGTTCTGATAATTTACGTGTATGCATTTGGAACATGTCCCAAGTTACAACATATTTTTCGCTCATAATTCACCCTAAAGTCAGTTGATAGCGGAGTTCCGCCTGAGAAATAAAATGGCGTTAGAATAACCTGAAATCTATTTTTATGCTATTATTTTCCTTATTTTTCGCTAATAAAGGATAAAAAAATATGTCAGATCTTCAATCTCTGCAACCTAAACTACTTTGGCAATGGTTTGATCAAATTTGTGCTATTCCACATCCTTCTTACAAAGAAGAGCAGTTAGCACAATTCATTATTAATTGGGCAAAAACAAAAGGTTTTTTTGCGGAACGTGATGAAGTCGGTAATGTATTAATTCGTAAACCGGCAACAGTAGGAATGGAAAATCGTAAACCTGTAGTACTACAAGCACACTTAGATATGGTTCCACAAGCTAATGAAGGGACAAATCATAATTTTGATCAGGATCCTATTTTGCCATATATCGATGGTGATTGGGTTAAGGCTAAAGGCACAACGTTAGGTGCTGATAACGGTATCGGTATGGCATCTGCACTTGCTGTCTTAGAAAGTAATGATATTGCACATCCGGAGTTGGAAGTATTGTTAACCATGACTGAAGAAAGGGGGATGGAGGGGGCGATTGGGCTACGTCCAAATTGGCTTCGTTCTGAGATCTTAATTAATACCGATACTGAAGAAAATGGAGAAATTTATATAGGTTGTGCCGGCGGTGAAAATGCAGATCTTGAATTACCTATTGAGTATCAAGTCAATAATTTCGAACATTGTTATCAAGTTGTGTTAAAAGGGTTACGAGGCGGGCATTCTGGTGTGGATATTCATACCGGACGAGCTAATGCAATCAAAGTGTTGCTTCGTTTTTTAGCAGAACTTCAACAAAACCAACCGCACTTTGACTTCACTTTAGCAAATATCCGTGGCGGTTCTATTCGCAATGCTATTCCAAGAGAAAGTGTTGCCACTTTGGTCTTTAATGGTGATATTACCGTATTACAAAGTGCGGTACAAAAATTTGCAGATGTAATCAAAGCCGAATTGGCACTAACTGAGCCAAACTTGATATTTACACTTGAAAAAGTTGAAAAACCTCAACAAGTATTTTCCAGTCAATGCACGAAAAATATTATCCATTGTTTGAATGTTTTGCCAAATGGCGTAGTACGTAACAGTGATGTCATTGAAAATGTGGTAGAAACATCATTAAGCATTGGCGTGTTAAAAACTGAAGATAATTTTGTTAGAAGTACCATGTTAGTGCGGTCATTAATTGAAAGCGGCAAATCCTATGTTGCTTCTTTATTAAAATCTTTAGCCTCATTAGCACAAGGTAATATCAATTTATCAGGCGATTATCCGGGTTGGGAACCACAAAGTCATAGTGATATTTTGGACTTAACTAAGACAATTTATGCACAAGTTTTAGGTACAGATCCTGAAATCAAGGTAATTCATGCGGGACTTGAGTGTGGGTTATTGAAAAAAATCTATCCAACGATCGATATGGTATCTATCGGACCAACAATTAGAAATGCACATTCTCCGGATGAAAAAGTACATATTCCGGCTGTGGAAATTTATTGGAAAGTATTAACCGGTATACTTGCTCATATTCCATCACGTTAAAAATTGGTATACAAGACAAGTATAAAGAGCGGTGTAAATTTGCAAAGAATTGAGCAAGCCCATTAGATAACTTTCTCATTCTTAAAACTAAAAATCCTTGTAGAAAATTGTTTTTTACAAGGATTTTTGTATCGAACAACAATCTGTTTAATTCAACATTTTCTTTAACTGATATAAACACTCAAGTGCTTGCTTCGGACTTAACTCATTAGGATCAAGCGTTTTTAGCGTTTCAATCACCGCACTTGTATTCTCCTCCTCTTCCATTAAAGTTAATTCCCCTTGAACTTGTGTCAAAACGGACTGTGATTGGTAACTGTTTTGCTGAGAAAGTGTTTCAAGCTGTTTTAATTTCTGTTTTGCCGATTTAATTACATTTTGTGGGACACCGGCTAAAGCAGCAACAGCCAAACCATAGCTTTTACTTGCCGCACCTTCCTGTACCGAGTGCATAAAGGCAATACTGTCGTTATGCTCAAAAGCATCAAGATGAACATTATGGATACCTTCGATTTTTTCCGGTAATCCCGTCAGCTCAAAATAATGCGTGGCAAATAACGTTAAACTGCGGATTTTTTGAGCCAATTGTTCAGCACAAGCCCAAGCAAGAGAAAGTCCATCATAGGTTGAAGTTCCTCGCCCAATTTCATCAATAAGCACTAAACTTTGCTCTGTGGCTTGGTGCAAAATATTTGCCATTTCAGTCATTTCGACCATAAACGTTGAACGTCCGGAGGCAAGATCGTCAGAGGCACCAATACGTGTAAAAATTCGATCAATAGGTCCGATTACCGCACTTTCTGCAGGTACAAAACTACCAATATATGCCATTAAAGTAATCAATGCTGTTTGTCGCATATAAGTACTTTTACCCCCCATATTCGGTCCTGTAATAATCAACAAATGACGCTTTTGATTAAGTTCTACAGGGTTAGCAATAAAAGGTTCTTTTAACACTTGCTCCACAACCGGATGACGCCCTTGCATTATTTGCAAACCGACTTGTGTACTAAATTGCGGTTGAACATAATTTAAGGTTTCTGCCCGTTCCGCTAAATTGGTTAAAACATCAAGTTCTGCCAAAGTTAAACTGGCTAGTTGTAAATCACCTAAGTGCGGTAATAATTGATCGAAAATTTCATCATAAAGTTGTTTTTCTAACGCAAGTGACGCTCCTTTTGCTTTTAGAACTTTTTCTTCATAAGTTTTTAGCTCAGGAATAATATAACGTTCTACATTTTTCAATGTTTGGCGACGTACATAATGAAGCGGTGCTTTATGTGCTTGCCCTTGACTGATTTGAATATAATAACCATGCACCGCATTAAAACCGATTTTTAATGTATCAATACCAGTATTTGCACGCTCACGTTGCTCCAAATCCTTTAAGTAGCGTGTTGCTCCTTCAGACAAACTCCGCCATTCATCAAGCTCCTCGTTGTAACCTTCAGCAATGACACCTCCATCACGAATAAGTAAGGGGGGATTATCAATAATTGCTCGCTGCAAAAGTGCTAATTGCACAGAAAAATCAGCAATTTGTTGTGAAAATGCAACAAAGTGCGGTATTTTTGTTAATTGGTGTTGAATAAAAGGTATTTGTTCCAACGCTGTTCGTAGCCGAGTTAAATCTCGAGGTCGAGCGGAACGCAGGGCAACCCGAGCAAGAATACGCTCCATATCGCCAACTTGACGTAAAAGAGGTTGTAATTCTTCAACTAAATTTTGCTGCAACAGCATTTGAATATGTTGTTGACGATACTGCAATTTTTCAATATTGCGAATAGGCTGGTGAATCCAACGTTTAAGTAAGCGACTTCCCATCGGGGTAACACATTTATCTAAAATTGCAGCAAGTGTATTTTCAGTTCCGCCAGCAAGATTTTGGGTTAGTTCTAAATTTCTACGTGTTGACGCATCAATTTGTACAGTATCGCTATTTTGTAACAAGCTAATACTTTGAATATGAGGAAGTGCGGTACGTTGCGTTTCTTTTGCATATTGCAACAAACAACCCGCAGCACATAATCCTAAAACCGCTTTTTCTACACCAAAACCACGCAAATCTTTTGTACCGAATTGGCGATTAAGTAATTGAATTGCCGTACTTAATTCAAACTCCCAAAGAGGACGACGACGTAATCCTTTGAATTGTTCAATTAAATGTTTATCCTCTAACGCTTCCGAATATAGTAATTCAACCGGTTGAATACGTTGTAACTCCGCTTGTAAACTGGCGGCATCTTGTAGTTCGCTAATTTGAAAACACCCTGAAGTCATATCTAAAACAGCTAAGCCAAATTGTGTTTTTTCTTGATAAATCGTAGCGATAAGATTGTCTTGCTTTTCCGGTAACAATGCTTCATCACTCACTGTTCCCGGTGTAACAATACGTACAACTTGGCGTTCAACCGGACCTTTAGCTATAACAGGCTCACCAACTTGCTCACAAATTGCTACACTTTCCCCAAGTTGTACCAATTTTGCTAGATATCCTTCTATTGCATGATAAGGTACGCCAGCCATTGGAACCGGTTGTCCAGCTGATTGCCCTCTTTTAGTTAGGGAAATATCTAATAATTCAGCAGCTTTTTTTGCATCATCATAAAAAAGCTCATAAAAATCACCCATGCGATAAAACAACAAAACATCCGGATTTTCCGCTTTTATTTTTAAATATTGTTTCATCATTGGCGTGTGATTTTCGAATGTGTGCATGGCTTTCATTGTGTTAATAAGTAAAAAGAATGAGTGGAATTATAACAAAAGTGCGGTCTGTTTTGCTGGTGTTTTTTGTATCTGCTTTCAAGTCAAAAGAATAAAAATATGTCTAAATGATCAAGCGGTTGCTCCTGCCTTTTATATTTTTATCTCGTTTCCACTAAATAAAGGGTCAATTTCCGGCATTACGCCACGCCATAAATAAAATGCGTGAGCAGCTTGCCCAACCAGCATACCGAAGCCATCGCTAATTTTGGTTACCCCCTGTTTTTTACACAATGCAATAAAAGGCGTGTCGCTTTCTTTGCTGTATTGCATATCATAAACGGCAGAGGCAAGTTGTAAAATCTGAGGATTAATATCAATAGTTTTACCTTGTAATCCTGTTGATGTAGCATTGATGATTAAATCAAATGTTTGTATCGGAATATGTTTCAGATCCAACGCCTCAATAGTGCCAAATTGATTGAATTTATGTGCTAAGTCTTCAGCTCTACTAAAAGTGCGGTTGGTAATTAAGATATTTTGTTGAGCTTGTAATAAAGGCAATAAAACTCCTTTTGTTGCACCGCCTGCACCTAAAATCAATATTCTTTGGTTTGGTTTGAGCCAATTTAAACGTTGTAAATCGCTCACTAAACCGGCACCATCCGTATTATCAGCAAATAATGTTCCATCAGCTAATTTTTTTAAGGTGTTACAAGACTCCGCACTTAAACAACGCTTGCTATGTTGTTGTGCCAATTTAAATGCTCGCTCTTTGAAAGGAGCGGTAATATTGCAGCCTTTAGCACCTTGTGCAAAAAAATCGCTCAACTGTTGTTCAAATTTTTCTTCATCACCCAATATCGCTACATAATCTAAGTTTTGTCGAGTCTGCTTCGCAAAATATCGATGAAGTTGAGGAGATCTACTTTGAGCAATGGGATTCCCCCAAACTGCGTATTTATCCATTTTTTATCCTTGTCTAACTAATTGATTAGTAAATAAATCACGAATTTCAGATGGTTTTGCGGCTGAGCCAACCGACATATCCAATACAGGAAAATCCGCCCCGAATTGTAATCTGACTTCATCGCTGGTTTTGCAAGGTGCAATCCCACTTAAATTGGCACTGGTAGAAGTTAAAGCAAAACCTGTTTGTTCGCAAAGTATTTTGATGGCGGGATGTTGGCTTACTCGAATAGCTATACTATTAAAATTGCCACATAAGAATTTAGCAATATCTTTTTTTGCCGGCACAATCCATGTAATGGGGCGAGGATAAGTTTGTTGTAGTTTTTGCCAATGTTGAGAATTGATCTGTTCCTTATCAATAAAAGAAAAAAAATAATCTAATTTGGGTGCAACTAAAATTAAACCTTTTTCTCTTGGGCGTTGCTTTAAAATTAATAATTTTTCTACCGCACTTTGACTAAAAGGGTTACAACCTAAACCGAAAACAGCCTCTGTCGGATAGGCGACGACTTCATTTTGTTTCAATTTTTCAATAATTTGTGTGATATTCATATTGTTGTTTTGAAAATATGTTGACAATTTTTATTGATACACAACCAAGTGCGGTGATTTTCGTCTTCTTTTTTCAAGATTGCACCTTGCATTTGGCAATGGGGGCAAGGGATTAAATGAGGTTTTTGTGCTAAGGTAAATTTGCATTTCGGGTACTGATTACAAGCATAAAAATTTTTTCCTTGCCGTCCATGTCGAGCAACAATTTCACCATGTTGACATTCCGGACAAACAATCTGTTGTTCTGTCGTTTCTTGTTCTTCATGCACGACAAAACGACATTCCGGATAACCGCTACAACCGATAAACATGCCGTAACTACCCTGTTTTAGTTGTAAAAAACGACCGCACTTCGGACAATTTTGAGCAAGATTTTTAAGTATTTTACTTTCATTATTAGGGTGTAAAGGCTTGATATAATCGCAAGATGGATAGTTAGAACAACCCAAAAACAACCCTTTTTTTCCTTGTTTCATCTGCAAAACAGCTTCACATTGAGGACAATGTTCTTGATGTTTGGTATGTTGGAAAAGGCTTTTTGACATATTCTTTTTTCAATCCTCGTGAGAAAAAACAACAATAAACGATCCTATCAATAATATCAACTTACAATCCTAATTTGAAAGCCATTCTAGCACAGTGTAGAATGTGCAACATTGTATTTAGGATAAGAGTTTTATGAATTTACAAGATCATTTTTTGATTGCCATGCCTCATTTAGAGGACGAGAATTTTCAGCGTTCCGTTGTGTATATTTGTGAAAATAATGAACAAGGCTCAATGGGATTAGTGTTAACTCAAGCAACAGATTTAAGCATTGCTGAATTATGTGCAAAAATGAATTTTATGATGGCGGATGAGCGTGAATATTCCGATAAATTAGTTTTATTAGGTGGGCCTGTAAATTTAGAGCATGGTTTTATTTTGCATAAGAAAACAGCCCAAGAATTTCAGCATAGCTATAAAGTTACAGATCAAATTTATCTTACAACTTCGGCGGATATAATTAATACTTTTGGTACCGCACAATCACCGGAAAAATATTTGGTTACTCTGGGGTGTGCAAGATGGGAGCCGAATCAACTGGAAAATGAAATAGCCAATAATGATTGGTTGGTTGTGCCTGCTGATGAAAATATTTTATTTGATGTGAACAGTTCGGAACGTTGGTTTGCCGCTAATCAATTATTAGGTATTGAGCATGTAAATTTTTCGTATCAACAACAAATGGAACATAGTTAATGTCAATTACAGTTTTAGCCTTTGATTTTGGCACAAAAAGTATCGGTTGTGCTGTAGGGCAAAGTATAACAGGTACGGCACAAGCACTCCCGGCATTTAAAGCACAAGACGGTATACCTGACTGGTTAAAAATTGAAAAATGTTTGAAAGACTGGCAACCTAATATTGTTGTTGTCGGGTTACCTTTAAATATGGATGGTAGCGAGCAAGATCTCACTCATCTAGCGAGAAAATTTGCTAATCGTTTGAACGGTCGATTTGGTGTGAAAGTTAAATTACAAGATGAACGCCTAACAACCAAACAAGCCCGTGATGAAATATTCCAACGAGGCGGTTACCGAGCCTTAAAGAAAGAAAAAGTAGATAGTATTTCTGCCTGTTTGATTTTAGAAAGTTGGTTTGAAAATGGTGCTTGTGGGGAATAATTACACTAAAATTAACTCAATTTCCATTTCTTTTATCGATTCTTGGGCATTTAGTAACAGCTTGTCATCGCAAATAATGCTATTGAATACATTTAATTCACAAATAGAAAATGTAGCTGTTTTTCCATATTTAGAAGAATCAGATACCAAAATTTTGTTGTAACTGGATTGCAATATTGCTTTTTTAACAGGCAGTTTTTTCTCATCCGGTGTAGTTAAGCCTCTTAAATTCCAAGATGATGTGGAAATAAATGCCAGATCAATTGAAAGCTGTTTCAATAACTGTGTAGCCAATTCACCAACAGAGGAGAAATTAGATTTATTAATTGATCCTCCTGTATGAATTAATTCACATTGTCCATGTTTCATCAAGAAATTAGCTATCACAAAATCATTTGTAATCACCAACAGATCTTCTCGTTGAGCAATATTATGTGCGATTTCTAATGTTGTTGTTCCGGCATCTAAGTAGATAGTTGTATTTACCGGTATTAGCTCAGCCGCTCGACTACCAATTTTTTCTTTTTGTAGCGTGGAAAGCAAAGATTTGTCATTGTGTGTCGGTTCAATAAATAAATGTTCTAATAATTTCACACCGCCGGAAACTGAAACAACAATACCTTCTTGCTCTAATTTTTGAATATCTCGACGAACAGTCATGTGAGATACACCTAATAATTTTACTAATTCATTGATACTAATAATCTCTTGCTTACTAATCAGCTTAAGAAGTTTTTTTTGTCTTTCTGCCGGTATCATTTTTTACTCCTGATTTTTTACATAATTATATCACTTTTTCCATTTAGGCTAATATCTATAAAATTAACATTATTTAACAAATAATGTTAAATAGTGTGATCATGATCTCATTTTTTTTGTAAAAAAAAGTGCAAAATACACCATCAAATAACTTTAAAGGAGTGATCAGTATGAACCAAAAACTATTTTCTGTCGCTGTTATTGGTTTAGGTGCAATGGGGATGGGAGCTGCAAAATCATGCATTCAAGCAGGATTAGATACCTATGGCGTTGATTTAAATTTACAAGCCTTAGAGATTTTAAAAACAGCTGGAGCAAAACAAGTGAGTACAAGTGCGATAGGTTTTGCAAAAGATTTAGATGCTGTTTTGCTATTAGTCGTCAATGCAAATCAAGTAAATAATATTTTATTTGGGGAACAAGGATTGGCACAGCATTTAAAACCTAAAACTGCGGTAATGATTTCATCCACTATTTCTGCACAAGATGCCAAAGAAATTTCACAAAAATTAACAAAACTTGATTTGATAATGTTAGATGCACCTGTATCAGGTGGAGCTGCAAAAGCCGCTCAAGGTGAAATGACGGTAATGGCATCCGGATCTACAGAAGCTTTTGAGAAATTAAAACCGGTTTTAGACGCAGTTTCAGGCAAAGTGTATAACATCGGAGAAGAGATTGGTTTGGGTGCAACCGTAAAAATTATTCATCAATTACTGGCGGGAGTGCATATTGCTGCAGGGGCGGAAGCGATGGCATTAGCCGCAAAAGCAGGTATTCCACTTGATTTGATGTACGATGTAGTAACTAATGCAGCGGGCAATTCATGGATGTTTGAAAACCGAATGAAACATGTGGTAGATGGCGACTATACGCCTCTCTCCATGGTCGATATTTTTGTAAAAGATCTCGGTTTAGTGAATGACACGGCAAAATCTTTACATTTTCCACTTCATTTAGCTAGCACGGCTTATTCAATGTTTACTGAGGCTAGTAATGCAGGCTACGGTAAAGAAGACGATAGTGCGGTAATCAAAATTTTCAGTGGTCTTGATCTACCGAAAAAAGGAGGACACTAATATGTTAGGTGTCATAGCAGATGATTTTACCGGTGCAAGCGATATTGCGAGTTTTTTAGTCGAAAATGGCTTAAAAACAGTGCAGATGAACGGTATACCAAAAATCGCACTTAACAGCAAAGTTGATGCAATTGTAATTAGCTTGAAATCACGTTCCAATCCTGTTGAGGAAGCTATCCAACAATCGTTACAAGCCTTAGATTGGCTAAAACAAAATGGCTGTACCCAATTCTATTTCAAATATTGCTCAACTTTCGATAGTACTGAAAAAGGCAATATCGGACCGGTAACGGATGCGTTAATGGCTGCATTAGAAACTGATTTTACTGTCATTACCCCCGCACTTCCTGTTAATGGGAGAACTATCTTTAATGGTTATTTGTTTGTAGGTGATGTATTGCTGAATGAATCCGGTATGCGTAATCATCCGATTACACCGATGAAAGAGGCTAATTTAGTTCGCTTAATGGACGCACAGTCTCAAGGTAAAACTGGGTTATTGACTTATGCAGATGTTATTCAAGGTGCAGAGCGTGTGAAAGCACGTTTTACAGAATTAAAACAACAGGGCTATAAATATGCAGTAGTGGATGCGGTAGATAATTCACAGCTTGCGGTACTTGCTGAAGCCGTGGCGGATTTTAAATTGGTTACCGGCGGCTCAGGTTTGGGGGCTTACATAGCAGCGTATCGCTCAGGCGGTCAGAAAGGAACGAATGCTTTTGTACCGAATAAAGGCAAAACGGTTGTACTTTCAGGATCTTGTTCTGTGATGACAAACAGCCAAGTCAATGCGTATAAAGCCCAAGCACCAAGTTATTTCTTGCAAGCCGAGCAAGCCATTAACAATCCAAATTATGTGGAAGAACTTTATGCGTGGGTTGTTGAAAATCTAAATGGCAACTTTGCACCGATGGTTTATGCCACTGTACCGCCTGAAAAATTGAAAGAAATCCAACACCAGTTTGGTGGGGATAAAGCAAGCCATGCGATTGAAACTACATTTGCAAAACTTGCAAAAAAATTGAAAGTTGCAGGGGTAACTAACTTCATCACTGCAGGCGGTGAAACATCGAGCATTGTAGTCCAGCAGCTTGCTTTCTCTGGGTTTCACATCGGCAAGCAAATTGCACCCGGTGTGCCATGGCTACAAGCAGTCGAAGAGCCGATTTTTCTTGCCTTAAAATCTGGTAACTTCGGTAAAGAGAATTTCTTTAGTTTTGCACAAGGAATGTGTGTATGACAGAACTTGAACAAAAACAACAAATGGTTGCTTTAGCTCGTTCATTATTTGAGCGGGGATATACAGTAGGTGGTGCAGGCAATCTATCCGTGCGTTTAGATAAAAACCGTATTTTAGTTACGCCAACAGGTTCTTCACTCGGACGTTTAGAAGCAGATCGACTTTCTGTGTTAGATATGCAAGGAAATGTGCTTTCTGGTGATAAACCGTCCAAAGAATCTGTTTTCCACTTAGCGATGTATCAGAAAAATCCGAGTTGCCAAGCGATTGTACATCTACATTCTACTTATTTAACCGCACTTTCTTGTTTGGAAGATTTAGATACGGAAAATGCAATACGAGCCTTCACCCCTTACTACGTGATGCGTATCGGCAAATTACCTGTAATTCCTTACTATCGCCCGGGCAACTTCAATATTGCCAAAGAATTAGGCGAGAGAGCTTTAGATGGCAAGGCTTTTCTGCTTGCGAATCACGGAGTGGTAGTTACAGGAGAAAGCCTAATAGATGCCGTAGATAATACTGAAGAATTGGAAGAAACCGCCAAACTCTATTTTATTTTACAAGGTCAAAAAGTGCGGTATTTAACCGATGATGAAGTCAATGACCTGAAACACAGAGGAAAATAAACATGCCCAAATTTGCTGCAAATTTAACCATGATGTTTAACGAAGTCCCTTTTTTAGACCGTTTTGAAGCAGCTGCTACAGCCGGTTTTAAATATGTGGAATACCTTTGGCCCTATGATTATCCAGCAGATATGCTAAAGGAAAAATTAGATAAGTATGGTTTACAACAAGTTCTATTTAATACTTCAGCAGGCAATGTAGACGCCGGCGAATGGGGTGTCTCTGCGATTCCGGGGCGAGAAGCGGATAGCCACCGTCATATTGATCTTGCATTAGAGTATGCTCTTGCCTTAGGTTGTCCACACGTTCATGTGATGGCGGCAGTTGTACCGCAAGGCGAAGATCGAGAAGCCTATAAACAGACTTTCATCAAAAATGTGCAATATGCGGCAGATAAATTTAAACCGCACGGTATTAAAGTCTTGTTAGAAGCACTTAGCCCGGAAGTCAAACCTAACTACCTGCTGAAAAGTCAATTCGACACGCTAGAAATTGTTGAATCCGTCAACCGAGATAACGTCTTTGTACAGTTGGATTATTTCCACGCACAAAATGTAGATGGCAACTTGTCTCGCTTAACCGACAAACTCAACGGCAAATTTGCTCATATCCAAATTGCCTCCGTGCCGAATCGCCATGAGCCTGATGAAGGTGAAATAAATTACCAATATCTCTTTGATAAATTGGATCAAATTGGCTATCAAGGTTTTATTGGCTGTGAATATAAACCACGCTCTGACACCTTAGCAGGTTTAGATTGGTTTAAACCTTACAAATAACTCATAAAGCTTTCCGTAAAAAGCCCTATTTTTCATGGGTAGGGCTTTTTACACTCTGCAAACCCAAAATTGCATTAAAAACAAGCAGTTTTTGTTTAAAGTGCAACCTATTTTAAGGAGGATACAATGAAAATTGTTATTACAGGAGGACAAGGTTTTTTAGGACAGCGTCTTGCAAAGACTTTGTTATCCAATTCAACTTTATCAATCAATGAATTAGTGTTGATTGATGTCATTAAACCCATTGCACCAAACAATGATCCACGTGTGCGTTGTTTGGAAATGGATTTGAGAAATCCTGAAGGTTTAGATGAAATTATTACCGAAAAAACAACCGCTCTTTTTCACTTGGCTGCAATTGTGAGTAGTCATGCAGAGCAAGATCCAGACTTAGGCTATGAAATCAATTTCTTAGCAACTCGCAATTTATTAGAAGTTTGTCGAAAAAATAATCCTAAAGTGCGGTTTATTTTTTCAAGTTCTTTAGCGGTGTATGGTGGTAATTTACCTGAAATTATTCAAGATCACACCGCAGTTACACCACAATCTACTTATGGTTCTCAAAAAGCAATGTGTGAGTTATTGATCAATGATTATTCACGCAAAGGCTTTGTTGACGGCATTGTAGTTCGATTACCAACCATTTGTATTCGTCCAGGAAAACCGAATAAAGCAGCCTCTTCTTTTGTAAGTAGCATTATTCGTGAGCCTTTACAGGGTGAAGAAGCCATTTGTCCGGTTTCGTCAGATTTACGCCTATGGCTTTCCAGTCCAAATACCGTAATTAATAATTTTATTCATGCGTTCACTTTGCCATCGCTACCACAGCGTAGTTGGCACATTATTAACTTACCGGGCTTTACGGTTAGCGTAAAACAAATGCTATCTGATTTAGCTTCAATAAAAGGTGAAAACATCTTAGAAAAAGTGCGATTTGAATTTGATGAAAATATCAACAACATCGTCGCAAGTTGGCCGGCAGAGATTGATAATAAAACTGCTCTTAAACATGGCTTTAACGTGGATGTTGATTTCAAGGAAGTTATTCAGCAATTTATTAAAAACGATATGTAACTTAGGAGCAACAGTATGTTTGACTTACCAATTCCAATCATTGGACTATTGATTGCGGTATTTGTCTTAGTCTATTTAGTGTTAAAAACACGTGTTCATGCATTTATTGCTATGCTGATTGCTTCTGCGATTGCCGGCCTTGTTGGTGGGATGTCCGTCAATGAAACTCTCGGTGCCATTAGTAAGGGGTTTGGTGGAACCTTAGGCGGTATTGGTATTGTTATCGGTTTAGGGGTTATGATGGGAAGCGTGCTTGAGGTTTCAGGGGCGGCAGAAAAAATGGCTTACAGCTTCATCAAACTGCTCGGCAAGAAAAAAGAAGAGTGGGCTTTGGCAATTACTGGTTATATTGTAAGCATTCCCATTTTCGTTGACTCAGCTTTCGTTATTCTTTATCCAGTGGCGAAAGCATTGGCAAAAAACGGAAAACGTTCTCTTTTAACCTTAGGCGTTGCACTTGCTGGTGGCTTAGTGGTAACTCACCATACTGTTCCACCAACACCCGGTCCTTTAGGTGTGGCAGGATTATTTGCTGTTGATATTGGTGCTATGTTGTTAGTGGGGATGGCTCTCGCTATATTGCCGGTTATTGGTATTGTTCTTTACGCAAAATGGCTAGATAAAAAATATCCGGAATTTAACCAACAAGTTTTCACTCAAGAAGAATTGAAACAAAAATACGATGACTATATTGAAAGTCGTGAGAAAAAGAATTTACCAAGCTTAGGGTTATCCTTACTGCCAATTGTTTTGCCAATCGTTCTGATCTTTATCAAAGCAATGTTTGATTTAACTGCAAAAGGTCATGCGGAACTGGCTCAAATGGGAGTTTATCAATTCTTTGCTTTTGTTGGTCATCCAATGATTGCATTAGCAATCAGCGTATTAGTTGCTGTTTATACCTTATTACCAAAAGCAGACCGTGATTCGACCGCACTTCATCTCGAAGAAGGAGTCAAAACTGCGGGAATTATTTTATTGGTAACCGGAGCCGGTGGTGCATTAGGTGCTGTGCTACGTGACAGCGGTGCAGGTAAACAACTAGCGGAACAAATTGCTTCATTGCCAATTTCACCAATTCTTATTCCGTTTATTGTTTCAACCCTTGTTCGCTTTATTCAAGGTTCCGGTACAGTTGCAATGGTAACGGCAGCCTCAATATCCGCCCCTATTTTGGCTCAAATTCCAGGTGTGAATATGTTGTTAGCAGCACAAGCAGCCACAATGGGTTCATTATTCTTCGGTTACTTTAACGATAGCTTATTCTGGGTTGTGAACCGTATGATGGGCATCAATGATGTGAAGAAACAAATGATAGTTTGGTCTGTGCCAACCACGATTGCGTGGGGGATTGGGGGTATCAGTGTGATTCTCTGTAACCTTGTCTGGGGTAACGATGGCTCATTATTTGATCTTTTGTTCCCTATTGCTGTAATGGCAATTATTGCATTCTACATCAAGTTCCAAAATAGAACTTTGAATAAATAATCAACGCGCAAATAGACTATGAATGTTATTCGTAGTCTATTTTTTAATCTAAATGAGGAGTGAATATGAAAAAATATTTTATTTTGGCTAGTGGTTTGCTGTTGTCCACTTTGGCCTGTGCAATACCTGATGAAATTAAACCTAATTCCAATGTGAATATAACTTTGCTCGCAGAAGTAACCGCACAAGGGTGGAGTAAGGATTGCCTATCATCATTTCCATTACTCTATTAAATTCTTCATAGAATCTATGATTTAGAGTGATAATCTGCTGAGCGTAAAGGCTTAGTGTTTCTTGTGCACTGTCTAAATGATTCATTTTCTTCCCTCACAAGCGATTAAAGCTCACTAATTTTTTGAAATTTACGCAATGATAATAACCCCATATTTGAGCACCAAATAAAAAATCACTCAAATATAATTGACAACCATTATTATTTTATTTTAATGTGAATATGCTGTAGATCGTTATAGCAAAATTATCAATTAACAAAAAACAATAGGAGGCAACTATGCGTGGACGTCGACTAAACTAATTCTATAAAAAATTATAGAGGTGATCTAATTAGATCGCTTCTATTTATCCTCTATATAAATAAGGAAGCATCTATGAAATATATCACTTCTAAACATGTATTTTTTGACTATCTAAATGAAAATGAATTTGTTATTGGGATAGGTAGTAACCAAGAAATTACAAACAACAAAGATTATTTTAATAATTGTCTAAATTTATGTTATTTTTGTATAAATCCTAAGAGCATTTCTGAAATATTATCTTTTATAAAAGATAATAATATAGACATTCTATATTTCGATAAAATGAAGAAAATGAAGTTTATTACAAAAGAAATAATAGACTTCAATGATAGATACAGTAGAAATCATTTATACTATAATGCATTAGGATATAAAATATATGATATACAAAATAAAATATCTAAATCTCATATTCTTATTGTTGGTGCAGGAGGCATAGGAAATATTTGCTCCTATTTATTAGGAACAATAGGAATTAAGAAGTTAAGTATCATTGATGATGATATAGTTGAGGAATCTAATCTAAACAGACAGTTCTTATTTCGAGAGAAAGACATAAACAAAAATAAAGTAGAAACAATAAAAAGAGAGTTATTATCTATTCGGAAAGATATTATTATTGATATTTTCCCAGAGAAATTAAATAAATCTATTTTAGATAAAATATCACAAATAGATTTAGTTATTTGTTCAGCAGATGATGAGTATTGTATAGATATGATTAATGAATTTTGCTGTTTTAATAAAATTCCTCTAATTAACGTAGGTTACCTCAATGATATTTCTGTTATCGGACCATTCTACATTCCAAAGTTAGAATATAGCTGTTGTTTATGTTGTGATAAGTCTATATATTTAGAAAATGATGTTATAGATGAAAAAGTGAAGAAAATTAAATCAGTTACGAAAGCACCATCTACTATCATTAATAATTTCTTTGCTGGTGCTATGCTTGGTTCAGAACTTATTAAATTCTTTGCACGCGATTACAAATCAATGCAAAGTATTAATTCTGTAATAGGAATTCACAATAAGAATTTTAAGTATGAAGAAATTAAGTTAGCCAAAAATTATAATTGCAAATATTGTGGAGTAAATAATGAGACACTATGAAAAAATCATCACTAGCTGTGTATCTACCTCTGCAACCCGTATGCTGATTGGGGCGGTCTCCACAGTTTATATGCTTGTATCAGGCATTAATTTATATGAAGTTGGGTTAATTAAAAGCACTCAGGCTATTTTGATTTTTGTGCTGGGATTTGCAGTCGGCATTCTGTCAGACCGAATAGAACGAAAATGGCTACATATTACCGCCTTAATTTTTTCGACTTTTTGGCTCTATTTTTTCTACCTTGCGGGTTTATACAAGAGCTTTAACCTCTTTTTATTAGCAGAAATCCTCAATGCGATTTCTCTCTGTATTTATCAAAACAATACCAATGCTTATTTAGTAGATCAGTTTTATCACGAGCAACCGAAAGGTGAACTCAGTCTTGCCTTAGGAAAATTAGGAAAATGGGAGTTTTCCTTGATGGCATTTTCTGCTTTATTAGGAGGGGGCTTATACTCTACGCTATCAGAGAACCTCTTTTTATTAACAACGATTATTATGTCGATCGTTACAGTCGCTTCCTTTATTTTGCTTCCCAAGGTGAGCAGGAGAGCTACACATAAGACTCTACCATTTATTCAAAAGCAGGACTTTTTAATTCTTATACGTAAATTCAGTCGCTACAAACAAGCTATTTTCTTATTTGTGGTGCTAAGCCTCTATTTTCAAATTATCATTCAATATTGGCAAGCAGTTGTTTACGCCATAAACAAATCAGAGCAGAATGGACTTATTCTAGGAGGGATGCTATTTTTGATGTTTATGGTACAATCTTGGGCAGGAAAAGCAATTGAGGTAAAATATCCATTCAGTCGCTTAACCCTTGCCTTAAGCTTTCTCAGTAGTATGGTGTTATCCTTTTTTGCAGAACGGTGGCAATCGGTCTTCTTTTACACAATCGCCATTTGCTTAGCATTATTTGTGGTACGATATACAGTGATTCAAACCGACACAGAGCTACATAGACATTTACTCTCTCGCTTTAGAGCAAAATACGATATGCTACTCAACTCATTAGTGAGAATTTTAACCGCTGTAGTCTTACTGATCATTGGTTATATAAGCAATCTTTATGGTATACAAGCCATTCAAATCATTGGATTAATAATTGCTATCATATTTACCCTTTTTGCATTAATAACTTCACAAAATGTAAAATAGAAAAAACTTAACCCATTGTTTAAGATGAGAAAATGGATGTTTTTATAGTCTATTTTTTAATCTAAATGAGGAGTGAATATGAAAAAATATTCTAGCACCAGTATTGCATTATTACAACAATAAGTATATTCAAGTGAAAGTGTGTCCTATGAAATACAGAACGCAGTTCTTGAATTAAATTAGGTTAACTTAAAAACGGTATAAACCTATGTAATCAGTTATCATATTAAAGATATTAGCTCGTTGGGTTTATTCCAAACCAATGAGCTTTTTCACAGTAAATTTCTTTATGTAGTTTTAGATTCCTACTATAACGGGGTTTACATTGAATAGATATCCATCAAAATTAGTGTCCTCTACATCGGATAATTCAAGCAATTTAGTTTTAACATTTTCTAGATGTTGCCACATTGCTTTACGTGCCAAAGCAGGATTTTTGCGCTGAATCGCATTTAAAATCGTTTCATGATCTTTAATCCATAAGTGATGGAGATCATTATGTATGATACGCGAATGAAGCTGTGTCCACATAGCATTATTAAAACGATATTTCCAAAGTTGCTCTTGAGTTTGAATAAGGACATCGTTTCCAGTAATTTCGGCAAGAGCAAGATGGAATTCTTTGTCAGCACTGCAGTCATCAATATTTTGAGCAAATAATTCCTTTTCTTTATCAAGAATTTGCCTAAGTCGTAAAATATCTTGTTTGGTAACCTGTTGTGCAGCAAATTCAGCAATACTGCTTTCTAACAATTGTCGTGCTTGAAGTAGTTCAAATGGGCCTACATCTCTTAGCTTATTATCTGCTTCTTCTTGAAGAAGATCTGGGATTTTTATGACGTATATTCCGGATCCTTTTCTTACTTCAATAATCTTTTCCACTTCCAACATTACTATCGCTTCCCTTACGATAGTTCTACTTACTTCAAATCTTTCAGAAATATTTCTCTCGGTAGGTAGCTTATCGCCTATTTTGTATTTTCCTTGAGAAATTTCCTCTTTAAGTATTTTTCCTATTTTTGTGTAAGTTCTAGAATTATTTTGCATAAATCCTCGCAATATTGGCACGCCAAAATAAATTTATGTGATCAGTATCACAATTATAGAAAATTGGAATACCAAAAAATATACTTTGATGTTACTGTCTGTTCATAAAATATCATTGACGACATTAAATGTCGATTAACTTTGTTAAAGAGGGAAACATTATGAGCAAATACGTAAGATCAGTTTGTCTCGTGGAACCTAAGAAGGTTGATATAAAGACCGTGTTGTATCCTAAAAAAGGTGAGTGTGATGTTCTGATCAAAGTAGAGAGTATAGGAATCTGCGGATCTGATATTGGTGCATTTAGAGGTACAAATCCGCTGGTAACTTACCCTAGAATTTTAGGACATGAAATTGTTGGTACAGTCATTGAATCCGGTGTTGGTATGCCAAAAAATATTAATATAGGTGATCGTGTAATTCTCGAACCTTACATTTATTGTGGACATTGCTATCCTTGTTCAATCAGTAGAACAAATTGCTGTGAGGCACTAAAAGTTTTGGGGGTACATATTGATGGAGCAATGCAAGAAATTGTTAGACATCCAGCTCATATGCTTATTAAAGCACCTGATATACCGATACATGAACTGGCTTTAGCAGAACCTTTAACTATTTCATTACATGCAATTCGTAGAACCAAAGTAAAAGCCGGAGAACACGTTGCTATCATCGGTGCAGGTGCGATTGGACTGATGGCTGCATTAGTTGCCAAAGCTTATGGTGCGACACCAATTTTAATTGACATTTTAGACAAGCGATTAGATTACGCAAAATCTATTGGCATTCCAAATATAATTAACCCAGCAAAAGAAAATGATCTTGAAGCTATTAAATCCATTACTAACGGAAGAATGGCTGAGGTTGTTATTGAAGCGTCAGGAGCAAATATTGCTGTACAAAATACGCTTAAATATACTTCTTTTGCAGGACGTATTGCTTTAACTGGATGGCCGAAAAACGAAACGCCACTACCAACTAATTTAATTACCTTCAAAGAACTTAACATTTATGGAGCAAGAACAAGCAAGGGGGAATTTGAAGAAGCATTAAAACTTTTAGAATCCAGAAAGATTGAACCGAAGAATATTATTAGTAAGGTAATTACATTTGATGAAATTCCTCACTACATCGAAGAGCTTTCAGAAAATCCTGATGATTATTTAAAAATCATTGCTGTATTTTAAGTCTTAACTAACCTATGAGGTAATAATTATGAAACTCAAAAAATTAACTAAAGTATTAGTTGTTGCAGGCTTAGTATTTAGTAGTTCGGCATTTGCTAAAACTGTAATTAAAATCGGACATTTTAATTCCGATATGCACCCGTCAAATATTGTATTAAACGAAGTTTTCAAGAAAACCGTTGAAGAAAAAACGCAAGGTCGCTATGAAATTCGTATTTTCCCAAATAATCAATTGGGCGGCGAAGATCAAATCGTAAATGGCTTACGCAATGGTACGATTGAAGGTGGAATTACCGGCTTATTGTTACAAAATGTGGATCCTATTTTTGGTGTGTGGGAAATGCCGTATTTATTTAAAGACAATGTTGAAGCGAAAAAGGTATTGGAATCTCCGATTGCAAAAGAAATTGGCGATAAAATGGAACAATACGGTATTAAATTATTGGCTTACGGCATGAACGGTTTTCGTGTGATTTCGTCCAATAAAAAATTGGAAAAATTCGATGATTTCAAAGGATTACGTTTAAGAGTGCCATTGAATTCCTTGTTTGTGGATTGGGCAAAAGCAATGAATATTAACCCGCAAAGCATGCCATTAAGTGAAGTCTTTACTGCATTAGAGCAAAAAGTGATTGATGGCCAAGAAAATCCATATATGTTGCTCAAAGATTCCGGTTTGTATGAAGTACAAAAATACATTATCCAAACTAACCATATTTTCTCACCGGGATTATTGCAATTAAGCTTGAAAACTTGGAATAAAATGTCAAAAGAAGATCAAGAAATTTTCTTAGAAGCGGCTAAATTATATCAAGAGAAAGAATGGGAATTAGCGATGAAGATGGAACAAGATGTTAAAGACTTCTTCCATAAAAACGGTAAAGAAGTAATTATTCCGTCCGAGCAGTTTAAAGCAGATATGTTGAAAGCCTCTGAAACACTTTATCAAAATTTTTATCAAAAATATGATTGGGCAAAAGGCGTGATTGAAAAAATTCAAGCCGCTAAATAATTGAAATCATAGGCTGTTTGTTAGCAAACAGCCTTTTTCCTATCGCTTTTTAGGAGATAAAACAATGAAATTTTCTACCACACTTGACCGCACTTTAAAGATGTTGGCAGTGATTGCATTAGTGACAATGATTTTATTGGTCTTTTTTAATGCCATGCTACGTTATTTTTTCGATTCAGGTATTGCTTGGTCGGAAGAATTTGCTCGAATTTGTTTCGTCTATATGATTTTTTTAGGCATTATCTTAGTTGCCAAAGAAAGAGGGCATTTGACTGTTGATATTGTGATTTCTTATTTACCTGCATACGTACAGATGTATGCCTTATTTTTTGCTGATATATTAGTGTTGCTTGCCTTATCTTTTATTACTTATGGTGCATATCAATTAATGTTGCTGACTTATACACAAAAAATGCCCGCAACGGAAATTTCTACCGCATTTTTATATTTAGCAGCTGTGATTTCTTCCTTATCTTATTTTCTCGTGGTTTTTACCAATTTATGGAAACATTTAAAACTGGCATTTAGAGGAGGGAAAGCATGATGTTAGGATTATTTTTAGGTAGCTTATTCCTATTTTTATTTCTTGGTGTGCCAGTAGCGTTATCAATGTTACTGAGTGCCAGTTTTATGTTATGGCATATGGATATGTTTGATACTCAATTAATTGCTGAAAACTTTGTAATGGGTACTAATAACTTTCCCTTAATGGCAATTCCATTTTTTATGCTGACTGGTGAAATTATGAAATACGGCGGTATTTCTGAGCGGATTATCAATTTTGCTATGAGTATGGTAGGACATATTAAAGGAGGATTAGGTTATGTAGTGATTATTTCAGGTTTAATCTTTGCTGGGTTATCTGGTTCTGCTGTAGCAGACACCGCAGCGTTAGGTGCAATTTTAATTCCAATGATGGTAGCTAAAAAATATGATGTTGCTCGTTCTACAGGTTTAGTCTGTGCGGCAGGAATTATTTCGGTGGTCATTCCTCCAAGTATTCCAATGATTGTATATGGAATTACCGCAGGTGCATCCATTACCAAATTATTTATGGGTGGCACGGTTCCTGGATTATTAATGGTTACCGGATTGTGGTTAATGTGGAAATTTTTATATCGTAATCACGAAGAAAATATAAAACCGAAACAATCTGGTGCAGAACGCTGGCAAGCTTTTAAAAAAGCTTTTTTCCCATTATTGTTACCGGTCATTATCATTGTTGGGTTGCGTGGCGGTATTTTTACTCCAACAGAAGCAGGTGTAGTTGCGGCGATTTATGCGGGATTGGTTAGTCTTGGCTATCGCAGTTTAAATAAAGAAAATTTAATCGAGGTCTTTTTAAATACGATTAAAACTACTTCAATGGTGATGTTTGTTGCGGCTGCGGCAATGATTTCTGCATTTGCAATTACTGTTGCTCAAATTCCAACGGAGTTGGTGCAATTTATCAAAGGATTAACTGACAATTCAACGGTATTAATGTTGGTTATTATGATTTTCTTATTACTCGTTGGTTGTGTAATGGATTTAATTCCTGCAGTATTAATTTTTGTACCCGTATTATTGCCAGTATTGAGAGCTTACAATATCGATATTGCTTATTTTGGTATTATGATGGTGATTAACTTATCGATTGGCTTAATCACACCTCCAGTGGGAACGGTACTTTATGTTGGTTCGGGAATTGCTAAACTTGGCATAAGTAAAATTAGTAAGGGAATTTCGCCGTTTTTGTTAGTTTATGTTGCTATTTTAATGTTGATGGTGTTCTTTCCTGATGTTGTGATTGTACCAATGAATTGGTTATCTTAGTGGTGCTTATTATATCCATTGTTATAAAGACAAAGTTGTCGTAATGACAGAAGCTGGCAATATGAATAAAGCGATATTTTGTAATAAAAATAACGTATAAATCGCAATTTTTACAAATTGATTTGACAGAAAAGATATTCGGGTGTAAAACATTTTTTACATTTCATTAACATTTTGGAACGTTTTATGCTCACCATTCATCATACGAGTGAACAATCACTTCTCTGTGAAATTGCTCCTCCTGCTGAACTTGCCAAGCAACAGCGAATTTGGCAAATTGCAGAGCAGGCTAGGCAACTTGCCAATGTGCAAGAAGTAGTGGTTGGTATGAATAATTTTACTGTCTATTACGATTTATTTGCAGATAGTCAACCATTAATTGAAAGCCTGCAATCACTGTGGGAAAATTATCAACCACAATCAGTTAAAACACCACGCTGTATTGAGATTCCAGTGCATTATGGTGGCGAGTTTGGTGAAGATTTATTTGATGTAGCACAATTTCACCAAACTACGCCAAAAGAAATTATTCGCCGTCATACCGAACCTGTTTACACTGTGTTTATGATCGGTTTTCAAGCTGGATTTCCTTATCTAAACGGGTTACCTGAAAATCTTTATACACCAAGACGTGATATACCTCGTACTAAGGTGCCTGCAGGCTCTGTCGGCATTGGCGGTAGTCAAACAGGAATTTATCCTTTTACCTCACCGGGTGGCTGGCAGTTGCTCGGGCGTACTGATTTAGCACTATTTGATATTCAACAATCTCCACCAACACTATTAAGTGCGGGTGATAATGTCCGTTTTGTTGCAGAGAGTATTCAACTATGATCTACATTAAACAAGTGCAAGGTTTTGCTCATATTCAAGATTTAGGTCGTTATGGCTTTCGTTCTCTCGGTATTGGACACAGCGGTGCAATGGATTCTTTGGCTTTACAAGCAGGCAATTTATTACTAAAAAATGCAAATAACGCTCCAGCAATAGAAATTACGCTTGGTGGAATGAGTTTGACATTTGATTGCGATACTCCATTTTGTTTTACTGGTGCATTAGTAGAGGCTGAACTGGATGGCGTGCCTGTATTTTCCTACTTTCGTTATACTGCCAAAGTGCGTCAAACTTTAACGCTTAAACGTATTATAAAAGGTAATTATACTTATCTTTGCGTTGCTGGCGGTTTTCTTGTACCACAGGTGCAAGGCTCAGCCAGTACTGATCTCAGGGCTCAATTTGGTGGTTATCAGGGACGAATGTTAAAAGCTGGAGACTGTATTCCCACCGCTTTGCGTGATATACAGTTATCATTTCTCAGTATTGAACCAATTGATTTTACTCATAAGATTGGGACGACACTTTCGTCTGAATATGAGGCGTTTACTACTGAAAGTCGTGAGCGTTTTTTCCAACAGAGATGGGTTCTGCAAAATAACAGCAGTAGAATGGGCTACCGTTTTGCAGAAAATTCGTTAAAACTGACCGCACCTCTTGAAATGCTTTCCTATGCGGCGCCTGCTGGCACAGTGCAAGTACCACCTGATGGGCAACCTATTGTACTAATGGCAGATGCACAAACTACAGGAGGTTACCCTAAAATTGCTTGTGTGATTAGTGCTGATCTTGGAAGACTTGCTCAGACATCGATTGGCAGTGCGGTGCAGTTTGAATTATTAAGCCGAACACAGGCGGTGGCACGTTTTAAACAAGATCAGAACTATCTAGAGGATATTCGGAGAAAGGTAAATGAAACAGATTGATTTAAATGTAGATCTTGCTGAGGGCTGTGCCAACGACCAGCAACTTTTACAGCTTGTCAGTTCAGCAAATGTTTGCTGTGGATTACATGCGGGTGATTACAACGAAATACGCAAAGCGATTTTGTGGGCAAAAGAAAACGATGTACGAATTGGAGCACACCCTAGTTTTCCTGATCGTGAAAATTTTGGTAGAACCAATATGCAATTGCCAGATGATGAGCTTAAGGCTTGTTTATTTTATCAACTTGGGGCAGTCAAAGCATTATGTGATGCGTCCGGTGTGACGATGGAATATGTAAAGCCTCACGGAGCATTATACAATATGGCAGCGAAAGATCCTCATTTAGCTGCACTTATTGCAGAAACAGTGAAAAGTGTTGATCCTTCGCTTAAGTTAATGGGGCTTTCTGGCAGTATCATGCTGACTGTTGCTGAACAGCACGGTCTAGCGACTATCTCTGAGGTCTTTGCTGATCGACATTACCTTGCTGATGGTTCACTTGTGCCTCGTACTCGTGATGATGCAATGGTTGAGAACGATGAGGAGGCTATTTCTCAAGTGTTACAAATGGTGCTTGAAGGTACTGTTCCAACTGTTGATGGCGGTAATGTGGCAATTAAAGCAGACAGCATCTGTTTACATGGTGATGGTGAACATGCAGTCGTATTTGCAAAGCGTATTCGCAGAGAGTTAAAGGAGAAAGGGATTTTGGTTACAAGTTCAATTTAGTAAGAATTTTACTAAAAATAGGAATAGATGTTATTTGTTCTAGTCGCCTTTCTTTTGGTTGTTTTTCTTTTACAAAGCAAAGAAAAATAGCCTTGATTTCTAAAACAAAACATAAGGAAAACACAATGTCAAACAATAACCGCAGTGCCCTTATTGGAGCGGCATTTTTAATGGCGACTTCAGCCATTGGACCGGGTTTCTTAACCCAAACAGCGACATTTACCCAAAACTTATTTGCCAGTTTTGGGTTTGTGATTTTGCTCTCTATTTTGCTTGATATCGGGGCTCAATTAAATATTTGGCGAATTATTGCCGTTTCCGAAAAGAAAGCCCAAGATGTTGCTAATGCAGTATTGCCGGGTGCGGGGTATTTTCTCGCATTGCTTATTGTGATGGGTGGCTTAGCGTTTAATATTGGTAATGTGGGTGGTGCAGGCTTAGGTTTGAATATTCTTACTGGAGTATCTCCTGAAAAGGGAGCAATTATCAGCGGTATTATTGCTGTTGGTGTATTCCTATTTCGTGAAGCTGGTAAAGTAATGGATAGATTTGCTCAAATTATGGGGTTTGTGATGATCGCCTTGACTGTCTTTGTGGCAGTAAAAGCCAACCCACCTATCGCTGATGCCGTTGTTCACACTTTCTTACCTGAAAAATTAGATGTTATTGCGATTGTCACCCTTGTGGGAGGTACAGTTGGTGGCTACATTACTTTTGCCGGAGCTCACCGTTTATTAGATGCGGGCATTAAAGGAAAAGAAAACTTAAAAGAAGTGAGCAGAAGTTCTGTTTCTGCAATCTTAATTGCTTCCATTATGCGTGTGGTGCTGTTCCTTGCGGTATTGGGTGTTGTTTCAATGGGGGTCCAACTGGATCCAAAAAACCCAGCCTCAACACCGTTTGCTTACGTTGCCGGTAATGTCGGGTTAATGATTTTCGGTATCGTAATTTGGGCTGCATCTATTACCTCTGTGATTGGTGCGGCGTATACCTCTGTATCTTTCATTACATCATTTTCACCATTCATCGAAAAACACAAAAATTGCTTTATCGTGGCATTTATCGTGATTTCTACCGTTGTGCTTGCTACCATAGGCAGACCAGCCCAAGTGCTAGTGTTCGTAGGAACATTAAATGGTTTAATCTTACCCATCTCACTCGGTTTAGTCTTATTAGCAGCTTATAAAACAAATATTGTTGGTAACTATAAACACCCTATTTGGATGACAATTGCAGGGGCTATTGTTGTCGTAAGCATGGCAATTTTAAGTATTATAACTCTCTCAAAATATGTTTTTGGGCTGTTTACTTAATTGATTTAAGGCGATGATAGCAATTTTCGGTTTCTCTTTACTTGGAAGAGAAACCTTTTTCCATTATGATCTTGTCTAAATTTAACGTTGCTGTGTAAACATATATTGCAAATGTATAAAAATCTATCCTTACTTTTACTTGATGATTTGTTCGATTTAGAATTAGTTGCGGGTCTTACTCAATGTGAGAAAGGTAATTACCTTGATTCTATGGTAGATAGACAACAAGGAATGAGTGGCTATATGTTGCAATTAACTACTTTTGGTACAGGCATTATTTTCGATGGTAAACATTCTTTTTCCACTCATCGAGGACAATTGCTACTATTCACACCAAGTGCGGTTCAACATTATCACAGACATCCAGAAAGTCAGTATTGGCACTATAAATGGATCTATTTTTTACCAAACCCAAAATGGAATAAATGGTTAAATTGGTCAAATATGGAGGAAAAAATAGGGCGTATTACCATTGGTGATGACCGCTACTTTCAGGAAATCAGTCAGCTTTTCAGCAAAATTGAAGTCGAATTGAAATCAAGTAAATTTTTTAAAGAAGATGTAGCCACCAGTCTATTAGAATACTTACTTATGAAAAGTATTTCCGCCGAGAAAATTGAAGTTATTCCAGTAATTGATCAGCGTATTTTAAATGTTTGTGATTTAATTTTGACCAATTTGGCTAAAAATGACAGCTTAGAAGCACTAGCAAAAAAAGTATTTTTATCGCCATCAAGATTATCTCACCTTTTTAAACAATCTTTGGGTATTGGCTTAGTGCAATGGAGAGAAGTACAGCGTATTTCCGAAGCTAAAAAATTACTTTATTTCTCTAACATTTCTATCTCAAATATTGCTAAATCTTTAGGCTATGAAGATTCTCTCTACTTTTCGAAAATTTTCAAAAAACACACCGCACTGTCTCCGTCTAAATTTAGAACTTTAGAAAGATGTAAAAACAATGAAATGTGATCCAGATCTCACTTTACTTTGTATAGCAGAATTTTCCATATTGATAAAAAAAAGTTACCTATTTTTCCCTCACACAAAAGCATAAGATAAAAATGGCTTTAATAGTATGGTTTCTATTAGAGAGGTAATATCAAGCTTTTTATACGATATTCAATTAAAGGACTTCTTATTTTATGAGGGAAGAATAATGAAAAAACTCACTTTAAAACATACATTATTTTCAGGTATTTTAGCACTGACTTGTTATGGTTCAGTTCTTGCTAATGACGTAGTTAATATTTCTAAAATTGACGGTATGCCATGGTTTAATCGTATGGCAGAAGGTGTTGTACAAGCAGGTAAAGATAACAATATTAATGCTTATCAAGTTGGACCATCAAATACAGATGCCCCACAGCAAGTGAAATTAATTGAGGATTTAATTGCAAAGAAAGTCAGTGCTATTTCAATTGTACCTAATGATGCAAATGCCTTAGAACCAGTGCTGAAAAAAGCCAAGCAAAATGGTATTGTTGTTTTGACGAATGAATCTGTAGGTCAGCCAAGTGCAGATTGGGATATTGAAATTATTGATAATGCCCAGTTTGCTGCCGATTATGTTGAAGAAGTCGCTAAAGCAATGGGCGGTAAAGGCGGATATGTTATTTATGTCGGTGGTTTAACCGTACCTCAACATAATTTATGGGCAGATCTATTTGTAAAATACCAGAAAGAACATTATCCAGATATGTTTGAAGTAACCAGTAGAATGCCTGTTGCAGAAAATATCAATGATGCTCGCCGTACCACAATTGATTTAGTCAAAGCTCACTCTGACTTAAAAGCAGTAGTCTCTTTCGGTTCACAAGGTCCTATCGGTGCCGGTTTAGCCGTTAAAGAAAAACGCTTGAAAAATAAATTAAATGTTTTCGGTATGATGATTCCTTCTCAAGCTGCAAATTTAATTAAGAGTGGTGATATTACGATGGGTATTACCTACGATCCAGCAAGTGCGGGTTATGCTCTTGCTGCAGTTGCTGCCAAAGTGTTGAAAGGTGAAAAAATCGAAGATGGTTTAGAACTCCCTAATGTCGGTAAAGCCAAAGTGGATACAGAGAAAAAACTCCTCCAATTCCATAATGTACTTAAAGTAACCAAAGATAATATCGACAACTTATATTAATCTATATTGAATATGGGTTCTTTCTGAACCCATATTTCTCTCAGGAGGCTTTATGGCATTTATTTTGATGCAAAATATCAATAAGACATTCCACGGTGTAAAAGCCTTAAATCGAGTTAACCTCTCTTTAGATTATGGAGAAGCTCTCTGCCTTGCCGGTCAAAACGGTTGTGGAAAATCCACGCTAATCAAAATCCTCTCAGGTGTTTATCAACCAGATAAAGGGGCTGAAATTCAAATTGGTGCGAGCAAATATACCAAACTGACGCCACAAGCTTCTATTGAACAGGGAATTCAAGTAATCTATCAAGATTTAGCCCTTTTTCCTAATTTAACTGTCGCTGAAAATATTGCAATAAATTTACATCGAAAATTAGGTTGGGTCAGCCAATCAGAAATTCATCAAGTTGCATTAAACGCAATACTAAGCATTAATGCAGATTTAGATCTCAATGCTATTTTAGAAGATTTACCAATTGCACAGCAACAATTAGTCGCTATTTGTAGAGCTCTTGCACAAAATGCCCGACTGTTAATTATGGATGAGCCAACAGCATCTCTTACAGCGAAAGAAGTACAAGATCTGCTAAAAGTTGTACTCAAGTTAAAAAGTAAAGGCATTAGTATTATTTTTGTCAGTCATAAATTACAAGAAGTAATGAGTGTCTCTGATACCGTTTTAGTACTTAAAAATGGGAATATGGTTGGACAATACCCTATTAGTGAAATGGATGAAAAACGCTTAGGATTCTTAATGACAGGCTTGGAAATTGACTATAAACGGTTAGATTTGCCCGATTTTTCGCAAAATAGAACCGTTTTAGAAGTTCAAAATTTAACTCTGCCTAACCAGTATGAATCCATTAATTTCTCATTAAGAGAAGGAGAAATTATTGCCTTGACCGGTTTACTCGGCTCAGGTCGGACGGAACTGTGCCTTAGCTTATTTGGAATCACTCAACCTAAATCAGGTGATATTCTATTAAATGGTGAGAAGGTTATATTTCAAAACAACCGTGATGCTATTAAACAAGGAATTGCTTATGTTTCTGAAGATAGAATGACAACTGGTTTAATTATGACTGAATCCATACATCATAATATTATCTCTACTATTTTTCATAAAATCACCGATAAATTTAACATTATAAAATCATCAAAAGCCTATAATTATAGCCAGGAATTAATTGAATCTTTAAAAATTAAAGTAACGGATTCAGGTTTGCCAGTAAATACACTTTCCGGTGGGAATGCCCAGCGGGTGTCTATCGCAAAATGGTTAGCAATAGATCCTAGAATTATTATTTTAGATGCTCCAACCATTGGGGTAGATATTGCGAATAAGGAAGGAATATTCCAAATTATTCGCACATTAGCACAAAAAGGTATCGCTGTTATTTTTGTGACCGATGAGGTAGAAGAAGCATACTACAACAGTCACAAAGTCATAGTAATGAAAAAAGGTAAAATTGTAGGTGAGATATTACCTATCTATACCACAGAAAAATCAATTGCGGAGGTTGTTTATGAAAATCACCAATAATCATATTTTATCTACGACAATTTTGATACTGGCAACCTTATTAAGTCTATTCACGAATGACTTCGCTACCATTGAGAATATCTATGATGTAGTCAATAACTATTCAATGCTAATGATTTTAGCTTGTGGGTTGTTTGTGGTGTTACTATCAGGTGGCATTGACATCTCATTTCCTGCTATCACCATTATTTCACAATACATTATGGTAACGGCTATAGGCAAATATGATATCGGTTTTTTCGGCGTATTTGCAGTATCATCCGCAATTGGTATCTTACTTGGTTTTATTAATGCTCTTTTTGTAAACCGCCTTAGTGTACCTTCAATTATTATCACCATCTCAACATTAAATATTTTCTACGGAGGACTACTCTATTTTACCAAGGGTGTTTGGTTATACGATTACCCTGAATGGTTCACCCAAGAATTGCTATTTTTCAAACAAACCTCGCAAGATGGTTTTGAATTCGGTTTATCTTTTCAAGCGATAATGGCGATTTTATCTATATTATTAACTTGGTTGATCACTAGCAGGTTAACAATAGGAAGAAAAATTTATGCCCTTGGTGGAAACCAAGATGCCACCTCTCGTATTGGTTTTAATATTTTATTCCTTCACCTATTTGCTTACGGCTATATGGGATTTATGGCTGGAATAGCAGGAATTGTGCAATCTTATACCGTACAGTCTGTTGCCCCTGACTCTCTACTTGGTTACGAATTAACTGTACTGGCAGCTGTTGTTTTAGGGGGTGCAAGTTTATCTGGAGGAAAAGGGACATTATTTGGCACTGTAATGGGAGTAATGTTACTAGCAATTATTCAAAATGGGCTGAACCTTATGAATGTATCCTCGTATTGGCAAACGATAATTACCGGTATCATTATCATCTTAAGTATTAGTGCTACTGCATTAGGGCAATTGAAAAAACAAGGAGTATAACGATGAGAAGCAAATTTGATCATACTATTTTTTATCTGTTGGCTCTTTTTATTATTACTGTTATTGCCTTTAGTATTTTAATTCCAGATATTTTTTGGTCTGTGAGTAACTTTCAATCAATGGCATCGCAAATTCCAGTCTTAGGAATTTTAACTATTGCAATGGCATTACCTATGCTTACGGGAGGAATAAATCTTTCTATTATTGCCAGTATGAATGCTTGCTCATTAATTATTGCTTGTTTTATTACGAAGCATGCAGGGATTTCTTGGCTATTTCTATCTATTGTATTAAGCTTTTTATGTGCATTAATTATTGGGGTGATCAATGGTGCACTGATTGCTATTATCCGAGTTTCACCGATTCTAGCCACGTTAGGCACAATGACATTAATTAATGGCATAAATATATTAGTAACAAATGGTTCAACGGTTGCTGGCTTTCCAGAAATAATACTGAGTATTAATACCTCAACTTTTTTATGGTTGCCACTGCCTATTCTGATTTTTTTATTCCTTGCTGGACTTGTTTGGTTTTTCTTAGAAAAAACTTCTATGGGTAAAGCGGTTTATTTTATCGGCAATAATGAAAAAGCCACATATTACTCTGGCATTAATACCAAGAAAGTTCTAATTTGGATATATATTATCTCCTCTGTACTCTGTGTATTCGCAGCCCTTTTAATGATGTCTAAACTCAACTCAGCCAAAGCATCGTATGGAGATTCTTACTTGCTCATTTCCATTTTAGCGGCAGTACTAGGTGGATTTAATCCTGATGGCGGCAAAGGAAAACTTATCGGCATTATGTTAGCTCTTGTATTACTACAGGTTATTGAAAGTGGATTAAATATGTTAGGTATCAGTAGTTATATTACGATGATTTTATGGGGTAGCTTATTACTACTGTTTATATTCTTACAAAAAAATCGTCTTTTCCTATTAAAAAACTAAGGGATGTACGTTATGCAAAATGAAAAACAGCTTATTGAACAAGGTAATATCGTTATTGGTATTGAATTAGGTTCAACCCGAATTAAGGCAGTATTAATTACCTCAGATGGTACTATTTTAGCAACGGGTGGAGCAGATTGGGAAAATAGGTTAATTGAAGGAGTTTGGACATACCATCAGCATGAGATATGGGAAAAACTACAAGCGGCGTATGTAGATTTGAGTAAGACTGTAAAAGCAAAATATCACACCACAATTCGTACTGCAAAAGCACTGGGAATTAGTGCAATGATGCACGGTTATTTGCCTTTTGATAAACAGGGAAATCAGCTGGTGCCTTTTAGAACATGGCGAAACAATATAACTTTAAAATCATCGGAAAAATTAACCGCACTTTTTCAATATCCAATTCCTCAACGTTGGAGTATTGCCCATTTATACCAAGCATTACTCAATAAAGAACCGCATTTATCTGAAATTGATTATATTACAACTCTCTCAGGTTATGTGCATTGGCAACTAACCGAGAACAAAGTTTTAGGAATTGGAGACGCTTCTGGTATGTTCCCGATAGATACTGAGATGCAATCATACAATAAAACTATGCTGACTCAATTTGAGCAGGCTATTATTGAATATCAGATGCCTTGGAGATTAGATGCCATTTTGCCAAAAGTATTAGTAGCTGGAGAACATGCGGGTAAATTAACTTTTAAAGGGGCTAAATTACTTGATCCAACAGGTAACTTACAGGCTGGTATTCCACTTTGTCCGCCAGAGGGTGATGCAGGCACAGGAATGATTGCAACCAATTGTATCAAAGAAAAAACAGGTAATATATCTGCTGGTACATCAGCGTTTGCTATGATTGTTTTGGAAAAAGCCTTATCGAAAGTCTATTCAGAACTGGATATTGTAACTACTCCGGCAGGTAAACTAGTCGCAATGGCACATGCAAATAACTGTACTTCCGATATTAATGCTTGGATAAATTTATTCGGTGAATGTTTAGCTACTTTTGGTGTTTATGTGTGTATGGAAGAGTTATATGAAATGCTTTTTCTGCATGCTTTGCAAGGTGAGCCGGATTGTGGTGGATTACTATCTTACGGTTTTTATTCTGGCGAACATAATGTTGGTTTATCGGAAGGTTGTCCCGTTTTTTTGCATCCAACCAAAGCTCGTTTTAATTTGGCTAACTTTATGCGTACGCATTTTTATACTGCTTTTGGTGCAATGAAATTAGGAATGGATATTTTGATTAATCAAGAGAAAGTGGAAATTTCTCGTATTCTAGGGCACGGAGGTATTTTTAAAACTGAAGGGGTCGCTCAAAAAATATTGTCTTCTGCACTTAATATTCCTTTAGCAACTGCAAGCACAGCTTCAAATGGAGGAGCTTGGGGTATTGCACTGCTGGCGAATTTTCTTACCATTTCTAAAAGATATAATTTGGAAGAATATTTAGATAATTGTATTTTCAACACAACTAAACTTAATCTTATTCAACCGGATAAAATAATGAGTGAAGGCTATGAACGATTTATGCAACGTTATAAACAAGGTATTTCAATTGTGGAAAGTGCACTTTTTTTGAATCAGTAAAGTTACAAGCACATAGAAAAAAGCTTATGTTGTGACGGGCTGAATCGGTTGTAGAACATCTGCCCATAATTGGTTAATAATGTTACTTAACTGTTAGGGCAGATTGATTTTTACGTGTATGATTATGCAAAATATTGTGCTAGATCGTCACTTCCGCCAATATATTGCCCACCGATAAACACTTGTGGCACACTTGTTTTACCTGTGATTGCACGAACAGAAATTGTACTCGCATCACGACCCAGTATGATTTCTTCAAAGGTATAGCCCTTTTCTTTTAGCAATGTTTTTGCTTTTGCACAGAATGGACAGCCGGGTTTTGTGATGATGGAAACTGAAGGTTTTTCTGTCCAATTTGGGTTTAAGTATTTAATCATTGTGTCTGCATCAGAGACTTTAAATGGATCGCCGGGTTCTTGTGGTTCAATAAACATTTTTTCGACTACGCCATTTTTTACCAGCATAGAATAACGCCAAGAGCGTTTACCGAAACCAAGTTCTGTTTTATCAACAAGCATGCCCATACCGCTTGTGAATTCACCATTACCATCGGGAATTACTGTTACATTCTCACTTTCTTGATCAGCTTTCCAAGCATTCATAACGAATGTATCGTTAACTGATACACAAATAATATCATCAACACCTAACGCTTTAAATTCACATGCAAGTTCGTTATAACGAGGTAAATGTGTTGCTGAACAAGTTGGAGTGAACGCACCCGGTAAAGAAAATAATACAACCGTTTTATTGTCAAACAAATCGGCGGTTGTAACATCAACCCATTGATCTCCTTGGCGTGTACGGAATGTTACTTGAGGAACTTTTTTTCCTTCCATAGTCATAATTTTTTCTCCTATATAAAGATTAGTTGATAAAAAATATGATTTTAAGTTTAAACTATGTTATAGTCAAAAACAATCAAAAAAAGTTATTTAATTGTTAATTTCTATGATAGGTGTACAGAATGAATATTCGAGATTTAGAATATCTAGTTTCTTTAGCTGAACATAAACATTTTCGTCGTGCTGCCGATGCTTGTTATGTTAGTCAACCTACTTTAAGTGGGCAAATCAGAAAATTAGAAGATGAGTTGGGTATCGTATTACTAGAGAGAACAAGCCGAAAAGTTTTATTTACTCAATCTGGGTTGCTTTTAGTCAAACAAGCTAAAACTGTTTTACGAGAAATAAAGCTATTGAAAGAAATGGCAAGTAATCAAGGTAAAGAAATGAATGGACCACTACATATGGGTGTCATTCCAACTATTGGACCCTATTTATTACCCTATATTGTTCCGGCACTAAAAAATACTTTTCCTGACCTAGAGCTATTTTTGTATGAAGCTCAAACGCAAAAGCTTTTAGAACAATTGGAAACAGGTCACTTAGATTGTGTCATATTGGCATCAGTTGATGAGGCTGAAGCCTTTATTGAAGTACCGATGTTTAATGAGAGAATGCTACTGGCAGTTTCAGACGAACACCCTTTATCAAAAGAAGATTCGATAAAAATGGATAAGCTGAAAGGATATGAAATGCTTATGCTGGATGATGGGCATTGTTTACGAAATCAAGCCTTAGATTACTGTTTTGCTGCTGGGGCAAAAGAAAATCAGAATTTTCGTGCCACAAGTTTAGAGACATTACGTAATATGGTATCTGCCAATACAGGTATTACTCTCATTCCTGAACTGGCACTCTTAAACGAAGGTTCGAGAAAAGGAATAAAATATCTGCCATGTTTCTCTCCTGAGCCATCTAGAGGTATTTCTCTTGTTTATCGTCCAGGCTCCCCTCTAAGAGGGCGATATGAGCGAATAGCCAATAAAGTTAGTGAAATAATAAAACCTTTACTAAATAATAGAAAAAACGGTAATTGAGGTATAACAGCTATATAATAGCTGTATAAATATCTAATTGTTTGGAAAAACTAAAATTACATCAGGGATAATTCTGTTGGCCTTTAAGTCCGCTATAGCAATTATTAATTCCAGTTTGTTTTTAGGCTATTTTTTTAATAAGTCACGAATCTCTGTTAGTAATTTTTCTTCGTTTGAAGGTGTAATTACCTTTTCTACTTTTGGTTCTTCTTTCTTCAATTTATTTAATGCTTTGATCATTAAGAAAATTGCAAATGCAATAATGATAAAATCAAATATATTTTGGATAAACATACCATATTTTAACGTCATAGCCGGAGTTTTATCGGTTGCTTCTTTTAAAACAATATGTAAGTCTTTAAAATCTACGCTACTGGTGAAAAAACTTAATATCGGCATGATGACATCTGCTACTAATGAGCTGACAATCTTACCGAATGCCCCACCGATAATCACACCGACAGCCATATCGATAACATTGCCCCGCATGGCAAACTCACGAAATTCTTTAATAAAACTCATCACATACTCCTAAAATAAACAAATATAAGTTTGAATAGATCGTAAAAACTTTCAGTTTGATGTATAGAAAATTGATATTATTCTCTAAATAAAGAAAGCATTAGGTTGAAAAAGTTTCTCTATTTCTGTTACATATTTTTTATCACTTAAATAAACAATGATATGATCGCCACTTTCAATGACTACATCTTTTCTTGCGATGATCACAGTATCTTGTCGCAAAATCGCACCAATAATTGCACCATTGGGTAATTTTAACTCTCTAAGTTTACGTCCAATTACTTGTGATGTTGTTTCATCGCCATGCACAATAATTTCCAATGCTTCAGCAATGCCATGACGCAAAGAGATCGCATTTGCAATATCTCCTTTACGTACATGCCCCAGTAAAGCGGAGATGGTAGCTTGTTGTGGAGAAACTGCAATATCAATTGTTCCGCCTTGAACTAAATTGATGTACGCCATACGCTGTATTAACACCATTGCTTTTTTAGCTCCAAGATGCTTAGCCAAGAATGCCGACATAATATTTGTTTCATCATCACTGGTTAAACATAAGAAAGCGTCAATGTTTTCAATATGTTCTTCAAACAATAACGATTTATCGGAAGGATCTCCATGCAATACTAAGGTTTTAGATAATTTTTCCGCAAGTGATGTTGCACGCTCTGCATTACGTTCAATAAGTTTGACTGTGCAGTGATTTTCCAGTTTTTTTGCAACACCCACGGCGATATTACCTCCCCCAATAATCATCACTCGTTTATAAGGTTTTTCCAAGCGTTGCAGTTCTGACATGACCGCTTTAATATAAATTGTTGCACAAATAAAAGTTACCTCATCGCCGGCTTCAATAATTGTCGAACCCTGCGGACGAATCACTTTATCTTGACGTAAAATAGATAAAATACGGCAATCAATATGCGGCATATGGTCTTTTAGGGCGGAAAGAGAATAGCCAACCAAAGGGCCACCATAATAGGCTTTTACTACAACAATACTAATATTTTCATTAGCTAAATGAGCTACTTGTAATGCACCGGGGTAATCAATTAAGCGAGAGATTTCTTCAGTAACAAGTTGTTCCGGTGAAATGATATGATCAATAGGGATCATGTGCGGTTGAAATAATTTATCTTTTTCACGCCAATATTCTGCATCACGAATACGTGCAATTTTTGTCGGAGTGTTAAATAAGGTATAAGCTATTTGGCAAGAAATCATATTTGTTTCATCTGAACTTGTAACAGCTACTAATAAATCTGCGTCAGGTGCTCCTGCTTCTCGTAAAATTCTCGGTGATGATGCAGAGCCGTTAATCACTTTTAAATCATGTTTATCTTGTAAATGTGCCAAACGAACAGCGTCATTATCAATTAACGTTATATCATTGTCTTCACTCACTAAATTTTCAGCAAGTGTTGTTCCTACCTGACCGGCACCCAGAATAATAATTCTCATCAATTCCCTCTTTTAATTTATACAGATTGAATACCTTTATTTTTCATATTTCAACTTCACATTAATTTCTGATAAGTTTTATGATTAATTGGGCAGTTTTCTTAATTTGGCATAATAAAAACCGTCACCTCCCTGTTCTGTTGGAACAAATTGATGACCAATTTCCTCCCCAATGGTAAAAGGCAAAGGTTCTAATTTTGCATCATTGTGCTTGGCTAAGAAATGCTGAATTTGTTGACTATTCTCTTCAGGTAATAAAGAACAGGTCGCATAAACTAAAATACCTTGTGGTTTTAATTTTTTCCAAAGGGCTTCTAAAATTTGTCCTTGCAATTGCACTAGGGGAGTAATATCACTTTCTTGGCGTAGCCATTTTATATCAGGGTGTCGACGAATAACACCGGTAGCGGAACAAGGAGCATCTAATAAAATTCGGTCAAATTGCACCGCACTTTCAGATTTAAAGGTCAGTCCTATAGCATTAAAATCAATCTCTGATAACCATTGCTCCGGCTGGGTTGCATCACCACAAATTATTATAGCTTGTTGTTTCATACGAACTAAATTTTCTTTCACACGTTGTAGACGAGCAGGTTCAATATCTAAAGCGATGACTTTTGCGTTGGGTGCTTGTTCTAAAATATGTGTAGTCTTTCCGCCCGGTGCCGCACAAGCGTCTAAAATAAGTTCGTTATTTTTCGGTTCGAGTAATAAGGCTGACCATTGTGCGTGTAGATCCTGAACGCTCACCCATCCTTGTTCAAAATAGGGTAATAAATTGACCGCACTTGCTTGATGTAGGCGTAATGCTTGCGGGTGATTCGCTGTTGATGTAGATATTCCTCGCTCCATTAAAAGTTGTTGATAATCCGCAATAGAACAATGTTGTAAATTAATGCGTAGCCACATCGGAGGTTTTTGGTTATTCGCTTCAACAATTTCACGCCAATTAGCATAAGATTGTTTTAGTTTATTCACTAACCATTCCGGATGTAAGGTTTGCCAATGCTTATCCACTATCGCCAGAATTTGTTCTTGTTCCCGCAAAAAGCGACGCAAAACAGCATTTAACAGGCCACGGAAACTATCGGATTTTAAACTTTTCGTGGCAGAAACGACTTCGTCCACTGCAGCATGAGCAGGAATTCGGGTATATAAAATTTGGTATAAACCGACCAACAACAAGCAGTGTACGATCCGAGTTTTACCTTTCAAAGGCTTATCCAGTAGGAGTTGAATGATGCGTTCTAATCGAGGTAACACACGACAAATACCAAAACAAATTTCTTGTAGTAGCGGAAAATCCTGCGGTTTGACCGCACTTTGTTGCTCAGGCAGCAAGGTAGAAAGAGATTTACCTTGAACTAAAACTTGTAAAATTACTTCTGCCGCAAGCACACGGACTGAGCGAGGCGTGAAAAGTGCGGTAGATTTGACCGCTCTTTTAGTTTTGTTGTGCTGAGATTTGCTCATAGGACTTGTCCTATCTTAAACCAATCCGCACGGCTGTTTAATAAATCTCGTGCCGACATCGGTTTTTTGCCTGCAGGTTGTAATTGCTCCAAGTTTAATACACCATTTGCTGTCGCTACTTGAATACCTCGTTTATCTGCTGCAAGAATGGTGCCACAAGGCTTATCTTGATGAGGTAACACTGAGGCTTGATAAACTTTTAACGTTTGTAGCGTGCCTTGACTGTCTTGTGTTACAAAATAACTCATTGGCCATGGATTAAACGCACGAATACAACGTTCTAATTGTTCAGCGGATAAAGACCAATCCAGTTTAGCCTCTTCTTTAGAAAGTTTTTCTGCATAATTACTCAGACTTTCATCTTGTACTTCCGCTTTAAATAGACCTTGTTCTAAACCGTCCAAAACCTCAAGTAAGGCTTTTGGTGCAATGTTAGCCAATTTAGTGTAAAGGGAGGTTGAGGTTTCTGTCGGTGTAATATCACAACAGACTTTATGTAACATATCGCCCGTATCCAGCCCCTCATTCATTTGCATAATGGTTACCCCTGTTTTTTTATCTCCTGCCCAAATTGCACGTTGAATAGGTGCTGCACCACGCCAACGAGGTAAAAGCGAACCGTGTACATTGAGACAACCTAAAGGAAATGTTTGTAACACAGCCAAAGGTAAAATTAACCCATAAGCAACAACTACCATCACGTCGGCATTCAAATTACTCAGATTTTCTTGCACCTCAACTTTACGTAAGGATTTAGGTTGATAAACGGGAATATGATGTTTTTCGGCTAAAATTTTAACCGCACTTGCCCGCAATGTTTGTCCTCTTCCTGCAGGTTTATCGGGCTGCGTGTAAACAGCAAGGACATTATGTTGAGATTGGAGTAACGCTTGTAAATGTTGTGCGGCAAAATCTGGTGTACCGGCAAAAATAATATTTAATGGTTTCATAAGATAAGCTAATGTTCTACGTTATGTAATTGATAAAAATAAAAGGCGGACAATCCGTCCACCTATTGTTTAATTTAACGATTTTTTGCGATTTGTTTTTGCAATTTGAGTAGTTTTTCTTTCATGCGTTGGCGTTTTAATGGCGACAAATGATCAGCAAAAACAATACCATTTAAATGATCTATCTCGTGTTGAATACAAATGGCCAACAAACCATCTGCATCTAGCATAAACTCTTCTCCCTGACGATTTTGTGCTTTTACTTTTACAGTCTCTTTACGAGGCACAAAACCACGTAAACCGGGTAATGATAGGCAACCTTCTTCAATACCTGTTTCACCGAAACTTTCAAGAATCTCAGGGTTAATCAACACAATTTGATTTTCTTTAGTTCCTTCAATATCGATCGTGATAATACGCTTATGTACATTTACTTGTGTTGCGGCTAAACCAATCCCTTCTTCGTGATACATTGTTTCAAACATATTATCAATAAAGGTTTGTAATTCTTCGTCAAAAACGCTTACAGGTTCTGCGACCGTTTTTAAGCGTTCATCGGGATAAATTAATACATTCAATAATGCCATAAGTTCCTTTCATATTTTATGTTATAAATTCAAATTGAATTCATTTTACTCGTTTTTATAGGCTTTTTTAAGAAATAAAATAAGGAAATGGGAAAATATCTCAACTGAGATGCGTAAAAAACTTCAGCGAGAGCGATTTACCGGCAAAAGAGCGGTAATTTCTACCGCTCTTTTTTGGGGAATTGTGTTATACGCCTTTATGTTGGAAGTACAAAACTGTTGCGGCAACCCGAGAATGAACGTTTAATTTACGTAATAAATTGCGAATATGTACTTTTACAGTTTCCTCTGAAATAAATAATTGTCCTGCAATTTGTTTATTTGCTAATCCTGTCGCAATGAGTGCCAGTACATTCATTTCCCGATCTGTGAGGGAATAAATAGGATCATCTTTATGTTGACGTTCTAACAGTAAATTTTTGATCGATTCACTGAGAATGACTTCGCCTTGTGTAACTCGTTTTATCTGAGAGAGTAGGGTATCCGGTTCCGTATCCTTTAATAAATAACCGTCAGCTCCTGCATCGATTAATGTGAAAATATCATTTTTCGCATCAGAAACGGTAAGTATTAGAATTCTTGCATCAATTCCTTCTGTGCGTAAAGCCTTTAATGTATCCAGTCCGGATAATCCTTTCATATTTAGATCTAAAATGATCAAATCAGGTTCTAACTGCAATGCCAGATTTACACCTTCACTTCCACTTCCGGCGTCACCTATGACTTCAAAAGATTCATCCAGCTCAAGCAATTGTTTAATACCTCGTCGCATCAAAGGATGATCGTCTATTAAGAGTACTTTTGTTTTGTCAGACATCGATTTTGTCCTCATCATGAGAGTGCAAGGCGGCTATGAAAAGGCACAATTTTTGTTCCACCGTTGCAGTCCGGTAATAATTGATAAAATTGCGGATAGTTAAAATTATGCTGCACGATTTTATATGGGTTGTTGTTTTTATCCAAGCTCGCCGATTGATAAATTTGATTTATCTCACGAATTTTCTGTTCTTTTGAGCCTTCACAATGTCGATAGATTTCAATGTGGTTTTGTTCGTCTAAAATATAGACATTAAAACTTTTATCTTCATTATCTTCAAAGAAAAATTGTAAGAAACCTTCGCTCGCAAAAGCATCCATTTCATAAGGATAATGTTTCTGTTCTGCTAAAAGTGCGGTTTCTTTTTCCTCAATAGTATTACGTAGTTCATTATCAAATACACTATTATTTATCGAAGTGTTTTGCATTTCCTGTAAGCTGAGTCCACGCTCTTCAAAGAATAATTGCCAGTTTTTACCCGCTATTCTCAACATATTATTTTTGGGGGCATCGGTATCACCAATTCGTATATCAATATATTTTTTGATAAGTGCATGGACAATATTGCATAAGGTTTTTTGGTAGTGTTGGCTGTAACAAAAGACGTTAATTGATTTTGGCGGTGTTGAGCCGGGATAAATTTTGTTTGATAACACTTTTAATGCTAATAGAATGGCATTGGCACCCTCAAAATGCAAAGTGCGGATCTCATTCCAGATATTTCTATAAGTGAGGTCAATACTTCCTACGAGACTTTCTTCTGAAGGCCCAAAACTGAATAAGTCACTTGGTAAAATAGTCGACTTACTTTGCAACAAATGAGCAGTTGGATCGTTAGTTAAATTGATTGTAACGGAGAGATGTTTTATTTTGCATTGTTGAGTTAATTCCTTATTTGTTGCTTTTTTAGTACGGGTAATAGGGAAAGATAAACGCAAATCAGCAACGAAATTACGTAGCGTTTTAAGAGATACAGTATCACTATGAATATAAAGCGAAGTGATTGGTGTAAGCAACCCATTAAAATAGGCCCATGAAACTAATTTATTTAGATTTTCGCCATATTCTATGTGGCGTTTTTGACAAAGTCCTTGTACATCCGGTTTTTGTGTTACTAAATACCAACCGGCTTTGAAGAATTTATTTTGTTTCACTTCAATGAATGTTAAGTGCGGTTCCGATAAATCAAGAGAAATAGCTTGATTGAGCAAGGTGATTTTTCCCGGTAATTCTTCAAAAGCGGTGTAAAGTTTTCTGGTCAAGATAGAAACATCTTGTGGCATGATACTGGCATTTACATTATGTTTACGCCCGAAGTTAATTAGATTTCGATAGCTCAACATAAGGTATTGCATCAGGTCATTGTGACTTTCCTTAACTTTTTTGATTTTCCAAGTTGTACGTTGATTTAGATTTTGAAGAAGATTATCTGACCAATTCCACTGCTGTGTAAGTTGATGCAGTTTTTCTGAACGCCAATTATTTTCTTGTTGTTGAACGATATACTCACTGGCTTTCATATAAAAGCAACGTCTCACAAAATCTAATCTTTTGAATTCATTCAGTTTTGTTAAAAAAGAACTCACTCGCTCCAACATTGCTAAGTATGGGTCATAGTGATAGTCAAGATCGTTATTCAGCAGACGTTGTTTGAGTTCTTGTGCAATTAAGTGAGTATTTGGATATTCATAAGAATAACTTTCGAGTAATAAGATTTTGAGTACCGATTTATAGGGGGAATCGATACCTTTATATAGTTGCCATAGACTTGCACCAAAATATTCGTTCGCTGAAAACGCACTCAGACAACCAAAATCTACCCAATCATCTATATTGATTTGCTTTGTTTTGATGAGTCGATTGACTTCAGAACTATAATCTTGTTCATTTGCTACCTTTAGATGTAACCAAAGTAGCGGTTTACCGGCAAGGCGAATAACAGAACGATAGAACTCCTCCAGTAATAACATATATTGTGCGGAGCCACTATTTTCAGAAGTAAGTGCATCGGCATAACGAAAGCTACGAAAACGCTGTTGGTCAATTAAATAAAGATTAATTTCTACGCCAAGACTTCTTGCCCATTGTTGCAATAAGTGATTTTTTTTTGAAAGTTGTTCTTTATCTTCTAAGCTAAGATCTTCTCGGTGGCATACCCAAATATCTAAATCTGAGCTTGGTGTTTGGCTGATAGAACCGATACTTCCCATAACGTAAACACCTAAAATAGGCGTGTCTGTGAGATGTTGTAATGCTGCCAAATGTGTACTAAGTTGCTCCAAATCTCCCTGAGGGAGATGTGTAGTTAAAAATTCCTGTTGGTATTTTGATAATTGAAAACGAGCAATGCCATGTGGGGCATTCGGTAGGTAACCGCCCATCAAGGGATGATTTATGTGTAACAATAAGGTAAGAAGTTGTAATACACGTTGGAACTCTACTGAAGTTGAAGATAGTGCTCTTTCTAAACGTAACTGATCAACAAATTCAACTTGTTTCTTCGCTTGTTGGAGATCGTATTTCAAGTTATTCTCTATCTAGATAAATTAATCGTTGCTTACTCTATCACTCCCCTTGTATGAAAGCAAAAAAATCAAGTAAAAAATTAAATCTACACTGACATTTCAGAGTAACAGTGATAGGATATTGCGATTACGAGTCTAATCTATATTTCTACATATGAGTATCAACAAGACCCTAAAAATTGCGACACGTCAAAGTCCGTTAGCATTATGGCAGGCAAATTACGTTAAAAATCGCCTACAACAACGTTATTCTCATTTAAGTGTCGAACTTGTCCCTATCATCACAAAAGGCGATGTTATCTTAGATACACCTTTAGCTAAAATTGGCGGAAAGGGATTATTTGTAAAAGAATTAGAAAATGCGTTGTTAAATGGTGAAGCGGATATTGCGGTGCATTCGATGAAAGATGTGCCAATGCAATTTCCGAAAGGATTAGAGCTAAGTGTGATTTGTCCGAGAGAGGATCCTCGTGATGCATTTGTTTCAAATAAGTACCGCACTTTAGACGAGTTACCGCAAGGTGCTATTGTAGGAACATCGAGTTTACGTAGGCAATGTCAACTCAAAAACTGGCGAGCGGATCTCGATATCCGTTCTTTACGTGGTAATGTTGGAACAAGATTAAATAAGTTAGATCAGGGTGATTATGATGCGATTATCTTAGCTTCGGCAGGATTAATTCGGTTAGGATTGACTGAACGTATTCGCTCTTTTATTGAAATTGATACGATTTTACCTGCTTGTGGACAAGGTGCGGTAGGAATTGAGTGTCGGGTAGATGATCGAGATGTGCAATCTTTATTGATGCCGTTGGCTGATCAGACGACCACTTATTGCGTATTGGCAGAGCGTGCAATGAATTTTCATTTGCAAGGTGGTTGCCAAGTTCCGATTGGTGCTTATGCAATTTTAGAGAATAATCAGTTATATTTGCGTGGTTTAGTGGGAGATGTTCACGGTTCACAAATTCTATCGGCAGAAGGGCAATTTGAATTATCTCTTGATTTTGAATCATCGCAAAGTGCGGTGCAAAAAGCGGAAGAATTAGGCGTGAGTATTGCTGAACAATTATTACAGCAAGGTGCAGATAAAATCTTACAGGCTGTTTATCAATCATAATTGAGTAAGAGGCAATGGCAGTTTTAATTACACGACCCGGTGAGCGAGGAGAGCGACTTGTTGAGATGCTTAATAAAGCCGGAATTATGGCACTCCATTTACCGCTTATTTCCATTATAGCGGGGCAAGAATTAAATCGATTACCCAATAAATTACAACAATTAAATTGCGGTGATTATGTAGTTGCAGTATCTAAAAATGCGGTGGAATATGCACAAAAAACCTTAAGTGCGGTAGGTTTTTGTTGGCGTTCGGACTTATATTACTTTACGGTTGGGCAACGAACTGCAGAATATTTTGCGAGCCAAATAGAAAATTCGGTGTATTATCCTGTTGAGCAAGAAAGTAGTGAAGGATTACTTAATTTACCTCAAATGCAAGACCTTCAGGCACGGAATATTTTGATTTTGAGAGCGAATGGAGGACGGGAATTTTTTACTGAGCAGGCTATTTTGCGAGGAGCTAAAGTTGAAACTCTGGAATGTTATCAACGAATGCCCATTGAATATAATAAGTTGGAAAAAATTAGTTTATGCCAACGTATTGGGGTAGATACCATTGTTGTAACAAGTCAAGAGATGCTAAATTACTTAGTGAAACTTGTGCCAACCAATGAAACAGGCTGGTTATTCAGTTGTCGTTTAGTAACGGTAAGTCAACGTATAGCGGCATTGGCAAAAAGTGTTGGGTGGACAAATATTGTTGTGGCAGATAAAGCGGATAACTTGAGTCTTTTCCTTGCATTGCAACAATGAAGGCTGGAATTTCATTTGATTAAGGAATAAAAATTATGACGAAGAAACATTCAAAGGTTAGCACAGAAAAACAGGATAATATATCCGTGCAAAATCCTCCTTTGGAGGCAGAATTGCAATATGAGGAAGTACCGGCTGAGGATATTGTAAAGCAAGAAAGTAAGGCTAAACAGGAAACTTTTTCAAATCAGGAGCATTTTATGGAAAGAGAGAATGAACAAGTTGGCGAAAAAAGAACAGCAGCTCAAGTTGAAACTGTAGTGGTGAAAAAAGGAGGGACAGTCATTGCTCTATTAGCTTTGCTTATTGCATTGGGTATTGGGGGAGCTGGCTATTATTTTGGTCAACAAAAAGTAGAAGAAATTCAGCAAAAGTTGACCGCACTTAGCCAACCGTCGGAAGCTGTGTCGCCGGAAAACAATGATACTTTGTTGGCAACAGTTGAAGAATATAAGCAAACTTTTATACAGAAGATTGAGCGACTGGAAAATGAAATGACAAAACAAAACCAGCTTATTCAAAGTTTACAAGCACAAGTAAATAAATTGGATGCGGTTGGTAAAGTTGAACAATCGACGGATTGGTTGTTGTTTGAAACAGATTATTTGTTGAATAATGCTTTACGTAAAATCGTATTGGATAATGATGTGGAGACAGCTATTGCGTTATTGAAAGTGGCGGATGAAACACTCGTTAAGGTTAATGATCCTAAAGTCATTAACATTCGTCAGGCAATTAATGCAGATTTAAAACAGTTATTATCAGTAAATAATGTAGATCAAAATGCCATCATGCAACATTTATCTCAATTAGCAAACGGTATTGATGAATTAGTTGTATTAAATGTGAATTTCGATGAGCAAGAAAATACTCAATTAAGCGATTCCTTACAGGATTGGAAAGAAAACGTAGAAAAAAGTGCGGTATCTTTTTTAAATCATTTTATTCGTGTAAAACCTCGCCATGTGAACTCAAAGGAATTACTTGCACCAAATCAAGATATTTATTTACGTGAAAATATTCGTTTACGTTTGCAAATTGCGATTATGGCAGTACCTCGTCAGCAAAATGATTTATATAAACAATCACTTGAAATTGTAGGTTCTTGGATAAGAAGCTATTTTGATACAAGCACTGAAGTGGCACAAAATTTCTTGAAAGAGATTGATGAACTTGCTGAGAAATCTATCTATGTTGATGTTCCTAACCAATTAAAAAGTTTGCTTTTGTTGGATAAGTTATTGAATAAGGAACAGTCATCTGTACAAAAAATTGAAATGACAGTAGATAAAGACTTGGTTAGCTCAACAGATCAAGTATCTGAGGAAGGGAAAACAGATCAAGCTGTTGAAAAATCTGATGAAAAGCCAATTGAACAGCCTGTTGAGCAAGCACAGTAATAGGAGAATAGCGTATGTTCAGAGTTCTATTTTTAATGCTGGTTTTATTGGCTGGATTAATTGGCGGTCCCTATTTATCAGGTAAACAGGGATATGTGTTAATTCAAACGGCAAGCTATAACATCGAAATGTCAATCACGATGTTGGTTATTTTCTTTGTGATTTTAATGGCCATTGTTTATCTGATTGAATGGGTGGTTACACGTTTCTTCCGTTTGAGTAATAATACCTATAGTTGGTTCTCTCGTCGTAAACGTGTTAAGGCACAACGTCAAACTTTGGAAGGTTTAGTGAAGATGAATGAGGGCGATTATTCCAAAGCTGAGAAATTGATTGGAAAAAATGCTAGACATTCAGATAAACCGATATTGAATTTAATTAAAGCGGCGGAAGCGGCACAACAGCGAGGCGATGATTTTGTTGCCAATCGCTATTTAATTGAAGCAACAGAATTAGCAGGTACAGACAGTTTAATTGTCGAAATTGCACGTACTAGAATTTTATTGCAACAAAATAAACTTCCGGCAGCTCGTAGTTCGGTGGATAGTTTACTGGAGATGACCTCTCGTAATAAAGAAGTATTAAAGCTGGCAGTGAAAATTTACCTGAAATCTGCCGCCTTCCACGCATTGGATAAAATTCTAGATCAAATTGAAAAAGTTGGATTATATTCTTCCGATGAATTCACCGCACTTCAACGTAAAGTCGAAGATGGTTTATTAGACGAGAAAATGAACGAAGAGGGTGTTGATGGGTTATTACGTTGGTGGGATGAACAGCCTCGTAAACGCCGTAATGATTTATATGTTAAGGTTGGTTTAATTCGTCGTTTACTAGATAGTGATGATCATGAAAGTGCTTATGAGTTAGCTATTGATGCTCTGAAAAAAGTTGAAAATAGTGTTGAAGCTAATGTTGCTCTTTGTACTCAAATTACTCGTTTACAACCAGAAGATAACAGTAAGTTATTAAAACTTTTGGAAAAACGTGCAAAACAGTCAAACAGTAAAGATTGTTGCTGTGTTGAACGTGCGTTAGGTTACCTTTATGTGCGTAATGATGATTTCGCTAAAGCGGCAGAAGCATTCAAGAAAGTGATAGAGAATAAAGCGAGCTTACAAGCAAATGATATTACTATGGCGGCTTATGTTTTCGAACAGGTTGGAGAGCTTGAATTAGCACAAAAAGTTCGTGAGGAAGGATTGAGAAATGCGATGTCAATTAAAGAGTCGGAAAATAAAACCAAAAAAACAGCAGAAAATCCGACCGCCCTTTTAGAACAAAAATCCTAAGTATATTGTTAAAAATGCCCTTAAAAATCATTGTTAAGGGCATTTTTATAGGTTTTATTTTTCCTCAATGAAAGTTAAGGCTTTTTCAATAACCTCCACACCGGCATGAGATTTATGGATGTTTTCACTCATATAGCGTCGCCATTGCCTTGCCCCTTTACATTGTTGAAATGCACCTAATAAATGGCGAGCAATATGATTAAGATAAACGCCTTGACTCAATTGTTGCTCTATGTAAGGAAACATATTTTCTATTGCTTGTCTTGGCGTGATAATTGCACAAGACGGATCAAATAACGCTTGATCAATATAGCCCAATAAAGACGGGTTTTGATAAGCTTCACGCCCAACCATTACTCCGTCCACATAATTGAGATGTCGTTGAATTTCTTCAAGCGTTTTAATTCCGCCATTAATGCTGATCAATAAATCAGGAAAATCCTTTTTCAACTGATAAACTCGCTCATAATTAAGTGGCGGAATTTCACGATTTTCTTTTGGACTTAACCCTGATAACCATGCTTTTCTAGCATGAATAATAAATTCTTGGCAACCGATATTATGTACTTTTTCGATAAAATCACATAGAAATTCATAGCTATCAAACTCATCAATACCAAGACGAGTTTTTACTGTGACTGGAATATTGACCGCACTTTGCATTGCGTTCACACATTCTGCTACTAGAGCAGCCCTTGCCATCAGGCAAGCACCGAACATCCCATTTTGCACCCGATCGGATGGACAACCTACATTCAAGTTTATTTCTTGATAGCCACGTTCTTCAGCTTTTTTTGCACAATATTGCAGTTTTTCAGGATCACTTCCGCCGAGTTGTAATGCCACGGGGTTTTCCGATACATCATAAGCAAGATGATCGTATTTGGCATGAATAATTGCACCGGTAGTAACCATTTCTGTATAGAGTAAGGTATACCGGCTGAACTGCCGATGGAAAAAACGGCAGTGGCGTGTAGTCCAGTCCAGCATAGGAGCAACGGAAAAACGACCTCGATAAAAGTGCGGTTGATTTTGCTTCATTTTTTACTTGTTTGATAATTGAAACGGTTAGGGTTTAGCGTTTTCGTGAGCTTTTCTCTTTTTGTGCATGCCGACGGAAACGCCCACGCCTAAATGATAAAGTAATACAGGATTAATTTGGCGTGAAACAAAAGCCGTTACAATACAATCAATGAATGCTTAAATCAAGCCAATTTGATGAGTTGTTATTGTTGGTTTAAGGATTGCGTACTTACCACTCAATATCTGAGCTAATACGGTATGTCTAAGAGAGAATAATCGGGTTATTGCTTAGATTTAATATGAAAGGTAATTTCATGAGGTGAAGAAATTCCGGTAGATTTTAGTCACTTGACTGGAAAAGTGAAGTAGCAACGTAAAGAAAAATTGGTATACTCTTTTTAAGTTTACGTTGCTGTCGTTTTAGATATTTATTTAATCCCAGGAGCTTTCCAAAGCGAAATGGTTAGTCCTCTGTCAACCAATTTCAATTGCTGCTGGTATATTTCTTGCCATTTTTCTTTATGTATTTGATATAAATTATGATTTCTTGCATTTGGTTGATGTTGTCTTTCAAATTTTACTAATGTTTTACCTGCTTCATGTAATGAAGTATAAATACCAGCACCTACTCCAGCTGCAATGGCACATCCTAGAGCAGTTGCTTCTTTTACTACAGGTACATTAACAACCAATCCTGTTACATCGGCTAGAATTTGGCTCCATAATTTCCCTTTTGCACCACCTCCGGCAAAAACAATACTGGTAAGATTAACTTGGCTGAATTGCTGGACTTGATCAAGATTACATGAAGATACAATTGCTGCATTTTCTTGTAATGCCCTAAACAGGACTGATTTGTTACATTTTTCAGGATCAATCGAAAGGTTAATAAATGATGGGGCTGCGTGATACCAAGATTTGAAATGCATAGCATCAGAGAATACAGGAATAACATCATTTGAACCTACGGGTATCTTTTCTGCCATTTGTTCCAGTAATGTGTAAGCATCAACACCTAAGCGATGAGCGACGGCTTTTTCTTCTTCACAGAAAGCATCTCTAAACCAACGCATAGTAAGCCCTGTAAAGAAGCTGATAGATTCTGCTTGTACCATCGGTGCAATGACATGCGGATTGATGCGTATATTCATTTTAGGATCTGTCATTGCTTGTGGTAAGTTTACGACCTGTTGCCAGAAAGTTCCTCCAATAATAGCAGCTTGCCCCGGTTCTGTGATCCCTAGTCCGATACAACCTAATTGCACATCACCACCACCAACAACAATAGGCGTGCCGACTATTAACCCGGTTTGCTGTGCAGAATGGGCGGTTACTTGACCGAGTATTTCACCTGTCTCTTTTACTTTCGGTAAAATAGCAGGATTGAGTCCAGCCATCTCTAGTAAAGTGTGCTCCCATTTTCGGGTTTTTAGGTTGAGAATGCCGGTTGTGCCAGCATTTGAAGGTTCGACGGCCAGTTCTCCGCTAAGCATAAATCCTAACCAATCGCTAATCATAGAGAGAAAATGGACTTGAGCATAAAGATTAGGTTGATGATGTGCAAGCCAAAGTAAACGGGGTAATGCACTTAATGCCAGTGTTTGACCGGAGGATTGATAAACTTGTTGTTCAAACTGATACTGGTTTAGAGACTTTAATTGAATAACTTCTTCTACAGATCTGGCATCCACATTACCGCACGCCCAAATCGGGTTTTTATTGGCATCGTATAAAACAATGCCTTCACGCATAGAGCAAGTCGATATAGCTATAATTTGTTTAGCATCTATTTGGCTGGTAGCTAAAACTTCTTGAATACATAAGCAAGCAAGGTGCCAGTTATTTTGTAAATCAAAGCCCATTGAGCCTGGGATATTTTGGTCGGAAATATGTGTCCATTCTTTTTGTGACGTAGCGATTTGATTTCCTTCAAGATCAAAAATAACTGCACGAATACTACCTGTGCCGGCATCTAATGCCATTAAATAACGGGATAATTGCATTATGTTTTCCTCCGATTATCTGAGGAAAATCGTTACACTACTTTAGCTAAAATAGTGCGTGCGGTTTTTTCCTCTGTGACTAATGAATTGATATGCTGTCCTAAAAGTGCGGCAATAATTGCTTCAACTTTATCTTCACCACCGGCAACGCCAATAATAGTCGGTATTCGCTTGATACTATCTAATGAAACGCTGATTAATTCCTCGTGAATCGGCATATCCGGTTGAATGTTTCCATTTTCTTGTAAGAAATAGCCTAAAATATCCCCCACAGCACCTTTTTGACGAAATTCATCTAGTTGTTTTTCATTGATGATATAACCTGTTTGAAGCAAAGTGGAGCGTGTTTTCTGAACCGTAGATCCGATACCAACGACGGCAACATCAGCCATACTGGCTGCTAACATAATATCTCGTACATACCCCTCTTTTTGGAAAAGTTGTGCAGCTTCAGGTGAAGAAGCTCGTAGAGGGGCGGGAATAATACTGATAGCACAGCTACTATCAAGTTGCCCAATACTTTGCATATAAGGTCCAACACCGCCGGTTAAGGTGATTAACTTAATCTGGTTTTGTTTAATAAAATCATTGCAGTGCTTTACCGTGTGCATCACGGTGTCACCAAACCCAAAAGAGAGAACTTGCTTTGCTTTGAGTAATCCCATCAACATTTGAGAGGCTCCGACACCTAAGCGGGCATTGACTTCATAATTCTGTAACTCTGGCAACACACGAATATGCTGTAAATGAAATCGCTGTTTTAAAGCTTCTTCTAGTTCCAAGCATCCTTTATAACGAGAGTTGATTTGAACTTTGATTAAGCCGATTTGTCGCCCTTTTTCCAGTAAGCGTGAAACTTTTAAACGGGGCAAGCCCAATTTCTCACCAATTTCATTTTGTGTCAGATTATCGTGGTAGTAGAACCACGCAATGCGTGCTAATAACTCTTCCTCGTTAAAGCCAGACTCGTAGTGATTATCTAAATTTATCATTTTTTTTACCCTGTTTTTATTATTCATCTGATTTTAATTTTAATCAAATGTTCTTTTTCTAAAGTGTGAATTCGATCACATTTTACATTTAATGTGAAAAAAAGACATAAAATTCTTAAAAATGTGAAGTTTATCACAAAAAAATAGAATTTTTTGGGTTATGATTTGGAACAAATGACAATTAAAATTTTCATTTGTTCAATTTGAAGGGGCGAAAATGAAAGAGACAGAATCTAATCCTACGCCTTTACTGGAAGCTTGTGATGTAAGTAAAGCTTTCTCTGGTGTTGAAGTACTAAAATCCATTAACTTTTCCCTTTATTCTGGGCAGGTGCATACTCTACTTGGTGGAAACGGTGCTGGCAAATCAACCTTGATGAAAATTATTGCCGGTATTCAGCTGCAAGATACCGGTACGTTAAAAATTCATGGCAAAGTCCGAACCAATTTAACACCAAGCAAGGCACATCAATTAGGTATTTACCTTGTTCCGCAAGAACCTTTGTTATTTTCTAATTTGAGTGTCAAAGAGAATATTTTATTCGGTTTGCCAAGAACAATGGATTTACAGTCAAAGCTCACAGCGTTGTTGACGGAACTAAACTCACATTTAAATTTGGATATGCAGGCTGGTTTATTAGATGTTGCTGATCAGCAGTTAGTTGAAATTATGCGAGGCTTAATGCGAGATGCTCAGATTCTGATTTTAGATGAACCTACCGCCTCATTAACACCAGTGGAAACCGAAAATTTATTCGGACAGATAAATTCCTTACTCGTCAAAGGGGTAGGGATTGTTTTTATTTCGCATAAATTGTCTGAAGTTTGGCAAATTGCTGATTGGGTGAGTGTAATGCGAGATGGTTACATTGCCTTAAGCGAGCCAATTGACAAGATCAATCACGACGATGTTATTCAGGCGATTACTCCTCGAGCTAAAAATGCATCATTAACAGAAAGTCAGCAGTTGTGGTTGGATTTACCAGGGCATAAGAGGGTGAAATCGACCGAATTTCCATTATTGACAGTAGAAAATTTCACTGGTGAAGGATTCCGAGATATCAACTTTGAAATTTATCCTGGCGAGATTTTAGGATTAGCAGGCGTAGTCGGCTCAGGTAGAACCGAATTAGCTGAAACGCTGTATGGTTTGCGTAAAGCCAAATCCGGTAAAGTGATATTTTGTGATGAGCTAATTAATTCACTGTCCGTTAAGCAACGGCTTAAACGAGGCTTAGTGTATTTGCCCGAAGATAGGCAAGCCTCTGGATTGCATTTGGATTCACCATTAAGTTGGAATACCTGCGGATTAACCTATCATGATATGGGCTTTTGGATTGATGAGTCCAAGGAGAAAGCAATTTTAGAACGCTATTACCATGCTATCGGAATAAAATTTAATCATGTTGAGCAATCGGTACGTACCTTATCAGGTGGTAATCAGCAAAAAATTTTGATCGCAAAATGTTTGGAAGCCGATCCTCGGTTGTTGATTGTTGATGAGCCAACTCGTGGCGTTGATATTGGTGCGAGAGCAGATATTTATCAATTAATAAAAAGTATTGCCAAACAAAATGTAGCCGTGTTGTTCATTTCATCTGACTTGGAGGAAATAGAACAAATGTCTAGTCGAGTTTTGGTAATGCACGACGGTAAGCTTAGTCAATCGTTGAAAGGTGAAGATATCAATACTGATAATATTATGCGACTGGCATTCAGTAGTTAGGAGGCATTATGTGGAAATTTATTCAGAACAATCGTGAATTAACTATTTTAGCTGCCATTTTGTTGTTATTTGGATTGCTAGGTGTGGCGGATGACTTTAGCTTACAAACTCTCATGATGATTTTTAACTCGACCCAAATATTAGCTTTGTTAGCTATTGGTGCGACCTTTGTGATTTTAACTCGTAATATTGATGTCTCTGTCGGCTCAATTATGGGATTAAGTGCAGTAGTTGTTGGATTAGTGCTAAATTCAGGTTATTCCCTACTGATTGCGTGCACTATTACTTTACTGTGCGGGATTATTGCAGGTGGGGTAAACGGTGTATTAGTCTCAGTACTTAGAATACCAGCTATTGTGGCGACATTGGGGACATTGGGTTTATATAAAGGCTTAATGTTAGTATTAACTGGCGGTAAGTGGATTGAAGGTTTGCCACATTCATTGAAAACATTGTCAGAAGAAATTGTATTGGGGTTTTCGCCTATTGGGTTAGCTGTTCTTTTCCTCATTTTAGTCACGTACTACTTTTTTACTCACACTTATATTGGTCGTTGTTTTTATGCAGTGGGGGATAATTTACAAGGTGCCTTGCAATTAGGTGTAAAGGTGAATGTTATTCGCATTAGTGCATTTGCAGTAAACGGTCTAATGGCTGCTTTAGCTGGAATTATTTTTGCTTCTCAAATCGGTTTTGTGCCAAATTCAACTGGTAATGGGCTGGAAATGAAAGCAATTGCGGCTTGTGTATTAGGTGGAATAAGTTTACTGGGTGGTGCAGGTAATATTATTGGTGCTGTATTAGGGGCATATTTCCTGATTCAAATTGATACGATTTTAGTACTGATGAAAGTGCCTGCCTATTGGAATAACTTTGTTGCTGGTGTGGTTCTATTAGCTGTATTGGTATTTGACGGTAGAATCCGAGTAATGATTGTTAATAATATCAAACAACAGCGTTATGCCCGTTTTCTTAAAGATAATTCATTGCAGGAGAATCAAAAATGATTAAGAAATACAGCTGGGAAATAGCTCTCTTTTGTCTACTGATACTGGAAATTATCGGGTTCGGTTTGGTTAATCCTCGGTTATTGGATCTCAATGTCTTATTTAACAGCACCAGCGATTTTATTTATATCGGAATGTTGGCATTGCCTCTAACACTGATTATAGTCAGTGGAGGGATGGATATTTCATTTGGATCTGTAGTGGGGCTATGTGCCATTACTCTCGGCGTATTATTTAGACTAGGAATACCGTTAAGTGTAGCAATTGCGGTGACATTTGCAGTCGGATCATTGTGTGGTGCGATTAATGCTGTACTCATTATCTATACTCAAGTTAACCCGCTGGTTATTACGCTTGGCACAATGTATCTGTTTGGTGGTGGTGCATTGTTATTATCAGGTTTTGCTGGTGCAACGGGCTATGAGGGTATTGGTGGATTTCCCGATGTGTTACTTGATTTTGCAAATCTCAGTTTTGGTATTATTCCAACACCGATTATTTATTTCTTAATAATGACATCACTGTTTTGGCTGTTGATGCATCGTACTCGTATTGGTCGTAGCACATTTTTAATTGGGCAAAATTTACGGGTCTCTAAGTATAGTGCTGTACCAGTTAATCAAACTCTATTTATTATTTATCCGTTAATTGGTTTGATTGCGGCTTTTGTCGGTGTGTTGCTGGTATCCTACTTTGGTTCAGCTCGTTCGGACTTAGGGAGTTCGTTGTTAATGCCGGCACTAACCGCAGTTGTACTTGGTGGTGCGAATATTTACGGTGGTTCAGGTTCAGTGATTGGTACAGCAATAGCTGCATTATTGATTGGCTACTTACAACAAGGGTTGCAGATGGTTGGAATTTCGAATGAAACATCCAGTGCCTTGTCCGGAGCATTGTTGATTATTGTACTTATCGGGAAATCGCTTAATACACATCGGGCAGTAGTGATTCAATGGTGGAATCGAATCCGAGCAGTTTAAAATAAGCGGTTAGTTTATGATGATTTTTGTCAAAATTGACTGCGATAAAACCCCTGCATACTTGTTGTTTTGGTATGTTTTTTAATCATACACTCAATTGAGGAGACGTTCTATGAAATACTCACTTTTAAAAACAACCGCTCTTGCCGTAGCGTTAGGTTTTACCGGTTTTAACATAGCACAGGCTATGGATAAGGTGGCATTTATCCCAAAATTAGTTGGCGTTGGTTTTTTTACCAGTGGTGGGCAAGGTGCGGTCGAAATGGGAAAAAAATTAGGTTTGGATGTAACCTATGACGGTCCGGCAGAACCGAGCGTATCGAACCAAGTTCAGATGATCAATAACTTTGTGAACCAGGGTTATAATGCCATTATCGTCTCAGCAGTATCGCCTGATGGATTGTGCTCTACCTTAAAAAGAGTGATGAAAAAAGGTGTAAAAGTATTAACTTGGGACTCCGATACTCAGCCTGAGTGCCGAAGCTACTATATTAATCAAGGAACACCTACTCAACTTGGCTCAATGCTAGTTGAAATGGTATCAAGTCAAATTTCTAAACCAAAAGCAAAAGTTGCATTTTTCTATTCCAGTCCAACAGTGACTGACCAAAACCAGTGGGTTAAAGAGGCCAAAGCAAAAATTGAAAAAGAACATCCCAAATGGGAAATTGTGACGACACAATTTGGCTATAACGATGCAATTAAATCGCTGCAAACTGCCGAGGGGATCTTAAAAGCCTATCCTGATTTAGATGCGATTATTGCTCCAGATGCCAATGCTTTGCCGGCTGCCGCTCAAGCAGTTGAGAACCTTAAACGACAAGGTACAATCGTTGTCGGATTCAGTACGCCGAATGTAATGCGTCCTTACGTAAAACGAGGCACAGTAAATCAGTTTGGTTTATGGGATGTTGTGAAGCAAGGTCAACTCTCTGTTGCAGTAGCTAATGAATTGTTAAAAGGTAATTCTCTTAAGGTTGGCGATAAATTGAATGTTGATGGTATTGGTGAAGTAGAAGTATCAGCAAATAAAGTACAAGGCTATGAGTTTGAAGCAAAGGGAAACGGTATTGTGTTACTACCTGAGCGTGTTGTATTCACTAAAGATAATATTGATAACTATGATTTCTAATTATATAGGAGACAATCTATGGCAGATTTAGATGATATTAAAGACGGTAAAGATTTTGGTATTGGTATTCCTCAAACTAACAAGCTTTTTTTCGTCAAAGGTTCCAGTGCATTAGATTGGGGAATGCAATCACGTCTTGCCAATATCTTTAATCCCAAAACAGGTAAGACAATTATGTTAGCCTTTGATCACGGCTATTTCCAAGGTCCGACGACGGGTCTTGAGCGCATTGACCTCAATATTGCACCGCTCTTTGATTATACCGATGTATTGATGTGTACCCGTGGTATTTTAAGAAGCGTTGTACCGCCGGATACCCGGAAATCTATTGCTTTAAGAGCGTCTGGTGCAAATTCTATTTTGACAGAACTTTCTAACGAAGCAGTTGCAGTTAGTATTGAGGATGCTTTGAGATTAAATGTATCCGCCATGGCTGCACAGGTTTATATCGGTTCTGAATATGAACATCAATCGATTAAAAATATTATTCAATTGGTCGATCAGGGTAATCGCTATGGAATGCCTGTGATGGCAGTAACTGGTGTAGGGAAGGATATGGCTCGTGATCAACGCTACTTCTCACTTTCGACTCGTATTGCCGCAGAAATGGGGGCTCACATTATTAAAACTTACTATGTTGATAGGGGATTTGAGCGGGTTACAGCAGGTTGCCCTGTACCGATTGTAATTGCCGGAGGTAAAAAATTACCGGAATTGGATGCTCTTGAAATGTGCTATCAAGCGATTGATCAAGGTGCAGCTGGTGTGGATATGGGCAGAAACATTTTTCAATCTGAAGCACCAATTGCGATGATCAAGGCGGTGCAAGCGGTTGTTCACGGTGGAGAAAATGCAAAAGATGCCTACCAACTCTATTTAAGTGAGAAAAACAACTAAGTTAATTAGGTTGGCTAAGTTAGCCAACCTATTTTTCCCACGTTTTCTATGATAAGGAGAAGCTTATGTTTGCTATGCTTGTTGAAATCAATATAAAAGAAGGTAAAGAAAAAGAATTTCTTGAGGTTTTTGAACGTAACCATATTGGCACTCGCCAAGAACTGGGAAATTTGCGTTTTGACATATTACGAGATCCGGAAATACGTACTCGTTTTTATGCATACGAAGTGTATGAAAATGAAACAGCACTAAATTTTCATCGGCAAACTGAACATTATCGCCGTTGTGTAAGAGAATTAGAATCTTTAATGACTGGTTCAAGAAGTAAGAAAATCTTTGAATGGATATTACCGAATCCTTATGTCTAAATTATCACTTATTCAGCAGTTAAAGCAGCAAAAACTGAGTGTTGGTATCTTATCTGCAAATTGGCTTCAACTTAATGAAGAGGTAACAACATTGTTGGAGAATCAGATTAATGTACTGCACTTCGATATTGCTGATGGGCAATTTAGTTCGTTATTTACAGTTGGAGCAATAGGAATTAAATATTTTCCAACACATTGTTTTAAAGATGTGCATTTAATGGTAAGAGATCAGTTGGAAGTAGCAAAAGCTGTTGTAGCAAATGGTGCAAATTTAGTGACATTGCAGTTAGAGCAATATCATGATTTTGCTTTAACGATAGAATGGCTTGCTAAACAGAAAACAACTTATGCCAATCAGGTATATCCTGTATTAATTGGAGCCTGCTTATGTCCGGAAACGCCGATTTCTGAATTGGAACCTTATTTGGATCAAATTGATGTAATTCAATTATTAACTTTAGATCCGAGAAACGGAACAAAATACCCTTCCGAGTTGATTTTAGATCGTGTAATACAGGTAGAAAAGCGATTGGGTAATCGACGTGTGGAAAAATTAATCAATATAGACGGCTCAATGACGCTGGAACTTGCAAAATATTTCAAGCAAGGAACTCATCAAATTGATTGGATTGTTTCTGGTTCTGCGTTGTTTAGTGGAGAATTAAAAACAAATTTAAAAGTATGGAAGTCCAGTATTATGTGACATCAATAAAAAGTGCGGTGATTATTTCGTGATTTTTATAAAATAACTTGCTTTTTTTGAGATCATGAGTATAATCTCACCACTTTCGATATGAAAGTCGTTTGATGTAATCATTTATTGAACGTACTATTACGGTATGTAATAGATAAAATGTCCCCAATTTGGAGGACTAAGTAGGTTCGCTGCACTTCCCTTTATTTAAGATGTTAAAGGTGATGGTGTCAGTTTTTTTATAGCTAATTTTATTGGAGCTCTGGTCTAATGCAGAACCAAAGAATCCGTATCCGCTTAAAAGCTTTTGATCATCGTTTAATTGATCAATCTACAGCGGAGATCGTAGAAACAGCTAAACGTACTGGTGCACAAGTCCGTGGGCCAATTCCTTTGCCAACTCGCAAAGAACGTTTCACAGTATTGATTTCTCCACATGTAAATAAAGATGCACGTGATCAATATGAAATTCGCACACATAAACGTTTAGTCGATATTGTAGAGCCAACAGAAAAAACTGTTGATGCATTAATGCGTTTAGATTTGGCTGCCGGCGTTGACGTGCAGATCAGCCTAGGTTAATTAAGAGGTTATTACAATGATTGGTTTAGTCGGTCGTAAAGTTGGTATGACTCGTATCTTCAATGAAGATGGGGTGTCAATTCCAGTTACCGTAATCGAAATTGAAGCCAACCGTGTGACTCAAGTTAAAACTCTTGAAAACGATGGCTATACTGCAGTTCAGGTTACTACTGGTTTTAAAAAAGCAAGTCGTGTAACCAAGCCTGAAGCAGGTCATTTCGTGAAAGCAGGTGTTGAAGCTGGTCGCGGTTTATGGGAATTTCGTACTGAGGGTGAAGAATTCACTTTAGGTCAAGAAATCAATGTTGACATCTTTACAGATGTTAAAAAAGTAGATGTTACTGGGACATCAAAAGGTAAAGGTTTCCAAGGTGGTGTTAAACGTTGGAATTTCCGTACTCAAGATGCAACTCATGGTAACTCTTTATCACATCGTGTGCTTGGTTCTATTGGTCAAAACCAAACTCCAGGTCGTGTGTTTAAAGGTAAAAAAATGGCTGGACATTTAGGTGCTGAACGCGTTACTGTTCAATCACTTGAAATTGTTCGTGTTGATGTTGAACGTAAATTATTATTAGTGAAAGGGTCTGTACCTGGTGCAACTAATAGTGATGTTATCGTTAAACCAGCAGTTAAAGCATAAGTCTAGGAGATAGAGATGGAATTACAAGTTGTAGGTGCAAACGCACTCACTGTTTCTGAAACTACCTTCGGACGTGAGTTTAACGAAGCGTTAATCCACCAAGTGGTTGTTGCTTATGCAGCAGGTGCTCGTCAGGGTTCTCGTGCACAAAAAACGCGTGCTGAAGTGTCTGGTTCAGGTAAAAAGCCTTGGCGTCAAAAAGGTACTGGTCGTGCTCGTTCAGGTGACATTAAATCGCCAATTTGGCGTTCAGGTGGTGTGACCTTTGCAGCTAAACCACAAGATCATAGCCAAAAAGTAAACAAGAAAATGTATCGTGGCGCAATCAAAAGTATTCTTTCTGAATTAGTTCGTCAAGATCGTTTAGTGGTTGTTGAAAAATTTGAGATCGATGTACCAAAAACTAAGGTTTTAGTACAAAAATTAAAAGATATGGCGTTAACTGACGCGCTTATCATCACTGCAAGTTTAGATGAGAATCTATTCTTAGCGGCACGTAACTTATATAAAGTTGATGTTCGTGATGTGCAAGCTATTGATCCGGTTAGCTTAATCGCATTCGATAAAGTTGTTGTAACTGTAGAAGCGGTAAAACAAATTGAGGAGATGTTCGCATGATTCAACAAGAACGTTTGTTAAAAGTGTTGAGAGCCCCTCACGTATCAGAAAAAGCAACAAATAATACTGAAAAATCAAATACAATTGTTTTCAAAGTTGCTTTAGATGCAAATAAAGTCGAAATTGCAAATGCTGTTGAGCAATTGTTTGAAGTGAAAGTAGACTCAGTTCGTACAGTGGTTGTTAAAGGTAAAACTAAACGTCGCGGTGCTAAAATGGGTCAGCGTAGTGACTGGAAAAAGGCTTATGTTACTCTTCAAGAAGGTCAATCGCTTGACTTCGTTGAAGGTGCAGCTGAGTAATTTCGGAGGAGAAAAAATAAATGGCTATCGTTAAATGTAAGCCGACCTCCGCTGGTCGTCGTCACGTTGTTAAAATCGTAAACCCTGAATTACATAAGGGCAAGCCTTACGCACCGTTATTAGGTACCAAATCTAAAACTGGCGGTCGTAATAATTTAGGACGTATCACTACTCGTCATATTGGTGGTGGTCATAAACAACATTACCGTGTAATCGATTTCAAACGTAACAAGTTAGATATCCCAGCGGTTGTTGAGCGTCTTGAATATGATCCGAATCGTTCTGCAAACATTGCTTTGGTGCTTTACAAAGATGGCGAACGTCGCTATATTTTGGCACCTAAAGGTTTATCCGCAGGCGATCAAATCCAATCAGGTATTAATGCACCAATTAAAATTGGTAACTCGTTACCGATGCGTAATATTCCGGTTGGTTCAACAGTACATAACGTTGAGTTAAAACCAGGCAAAGGCGGACAAATTGCTCGTTCTGCTGGTGCTTATGTACAAATTATCGCTCGTGAAGGTAATTATGTGACTTTACGTCTTCGTTCAGGCGAGATGCGTAAAGTATTATCTGAATGTGTAGCTACTATTGGCGAAGTTGGTAATTCAGAGCATATGCTTCGCGTACTTGGTAAAGCTGGTGCTAACCGTTGGAGAGGTGTTCGTCCAACAGTTCGTGGTACAGCAATGAACCCAGTAGATCACCCTCATGGTGGTGGTGAAGGTCGTAACTTCGGTAAGCATCCTGTTACACCTTGGGGTGTTCAAACCAAAGGTAAGAAAACTCGTCACAACAAACGTACCGATAAATATATCGTACGTCGTCGTGGCAAATAATATTAATTAAATTAAGAGGATATGCCATGCCACGTTCTCTCAAGAAGGGTCCTTTCCTTGACCTACACTTGTTGAAGAAGGTAGAGAAGGCGGTGGAAAGCGGGGATAAAAAACCAATTAAAACTTGGTCCCGTCGTTCAATGATCATTCCTTCAATGATCGGATTGACCATCGCAGTCCATAATGGTCGTCAGCACGTTCCTGTTTATGTTTCTGATGAAATGATCGGTCATAAATTAGGTGAATTTGCACCGACTCGTACATACCGCGGTCACGCTGCGGATAAGAAAGCTAAGAAGTAAGGGGTAAGAGATGGAAACTATTGCTAAACATCGTTACGCTCGCACTTCAGCGCAAAAAGCTCGCTTAGTTGCGGACTTAGTCCGTGGTAAGAAAGTTGCACAAGCCTTAGAAATTCTCACTTTCACTAACAAAAAAGCGGCAGCTTTGGTGAAAAAGGTGCTTGAATCTGCAATTGCTAATGCAGAGCATAATGATGGTGCAGATATTGACGATCTTAAAGTTGCGAAGATTTTTGTTGATGAAGGTCCAAGCATGAAACGTGTTATGCCACGTGCTAAAGGTCGTGCAGATCGTATTTTAAAACGTACAAGCCACATTACAGTGGTTGTGTCAGATCGATAATAGTAGAGGAATAACAATGGGTCAAAAAGTACATCCACATGGTATTCGCCTAGGTATTGTTAAGCCTTGGAACTCTACTTGGTTTGCGAATACACAAGATTTCGCTGATAATTTAGACGGTGATTTCAAAGTACGTCAATTCTTGAATAAAGAATTAGCGAATGCTTCAGTTTCACGCATTACTATTGAGCGTCCGGCGAAAAGCATCCGTGTAACAATTCACACAGCTCGTCCAGGTATCGTAATTGGTAAAAAAGGCGAAGATGTTGAAAAATTACGTAACGCAGTAGCTGCTATTGCAGGCGTTCCGGCTCAAATCAACATTGCTGAAGTGAAAAAACCTGAATTAGATGCAAAATTAGTTGCAGGTAGTATTGCTTCACAACTTGAACGTCGAGTAATGTTCCGTCGTGCTATGAAAAAAGCAGTACAAAACGCAATGCGTTTAGGTGCTAAAGGCATCAAAGTTGAAGTAAGTGGTCGTCTAGGTGGCGCAGAAATTGCACGTTCTGAATGGTATCGCGAAGGTCGTGTACCACTACATACATTACGTGCGGACATCGATTATAACACCTCAGAAGCTCATACTACATACGGCGTAATTGGCGTTAAAGTATGGATCTTCAAAGGTGAAATTCTTGGTGGAATGGCTGCAATTGCACAACAACCGGAACAACAACCAGCCACGCCTAAAAAGGCTCCACGTGGTAAAGGTCGTAAGTAAGGAGATTTGCTAAATGTTGCAACCAAAACGTACAAAATTTCGTAAAGTCCACAAAGGTCGTAACCGTGGTATTGCTGCTGGTACAGAAGTTAGTTTCGGTACCTTTGGTTTAAAAGCAGTTGGTCGTGGTCGTTTGACAGCACGTCAAATTGAAGCTGCACGCCGAGCGATGACTCGTGCGGTTAAACGTCAAGGTAAAATCTGGATTCGTGTATTCCCAGATAAACCAATTACTGAAAAACCATTAGAAGTCCGTATGGGTAAAGGTAAAGGTAACGTTGAGTACTGGGTAGCTTTAATCCAGCCGGGTAAAGTAATGTATGAAATGGATGGTGTATCTGAAGAAGTTGCTCGTCATGCGTTTGCATTGGCAGCTGCAAAACTTCCAATTAAGACAACATTCGTAACTAAAACGGTGATGTAATGAAAGCTCAAGAACTACGTACAAAAACTGTTGAAGAGCTGAATGCTGAATTGGTTAACTTGTTAGGTGAGCAATTCAAATTGCGTATGCAAGCAGCCACCGGTCAGCTTCAACAAACCCATCAGTTAAAACAAGTGCGTCGCAGTATTGCACAAGTAAAAACTGTATTAACCGAAAAGGCGGGCGCATAATGACTGATAAAATTCGTACAGTACAGGGTAAAGTGATTAGTGACAAAATGGATAAGTCATTTGTGGTTGCTATCGAACGTACAGTTAAACATCCTATTTATGGTAAGTTTATCCGTCGCACTACTAAACTGCACGTACATGATGAACATAACGAAGCAAAATTGGGTGATGTAGTTGAAGTTAGAGGGTGTCGTCCACTCTCCAAAACTAAATCGCACACTTTAGTTCGTGTTGTTGAGAAAGCACAGGCTTAATTGACAACGTATATAAGTAAGAACCTAGCAGAAATGCTAGGTTTTTGGTTTTTTTGATTTATAGAAATTTTTAAAATTTTACTGCTGATAAGCACGATATTTAATATAAATTATAACTATATTTTAAAAATGATTATTGTTTTTTAGTTTTGTAAGAAAATCTGATTCTAACCTTAAAATTATTTAAGGATAAAAAATGAAACTATATAAATTTAGAAAAGAATTATTTGTATTGACTCTTTTAGTCTCCGGCAACAGTATCTCAGCAGAGATCATTGCGGAATTAGATGAAGTTGTCGTATCTGATAGTAGCAGTGTAGCTGATTTTCAATCACTCGCTTTCCAAGGTGGTCGTAAAGCTAGTGATGTATTTATTGAGGGTAAAGAGTTTAAAACACGTTCTGCCACCTTAGGTAATGCTTTAGCCGGAGAATTGGGCGTGCATTCTAACCCCTTTGGAGGCGGAGCAAGTGCTCCTGTGATTAGAGGGCAAGAAGGGGTGCGTATTAAGCTTTTGCAAAATGGGTCGGATATTGTCGATATGTCCAATATTTCGCCTGACCATGCTGTAGTCGCTGATACACTTTTAGCACAGCAGGTCGAATTGGTGCGAGGGACATCTACCTTAATGTATGGTATGGCATCACCTGCTGGTGTAGTGAATATTGTCGATAACCGTATTCCGACTTCTCGTCCTGAGAAAGGGTATGAGGGAGAGATCGTTTCACGTTTTGATACAGCGAGTAAAGAAAAAGTCTTGACCGCAGGGGTTACCTTAGCAGCAGGCGATAATTTCCTGATTCGTGCCGAGGGGCTGACACGCAAATCAGAGAATTACCATGTGCCAGAGGTATTTATTGGTCAAAAATTAAACTACCTACCGGATAGTCATCATAAATCAAAAGTAGGAACGCTAGGCACAACTTGGATAGGCGATAAAGGCTATTTAGGCGCCTCCGTAAGTTATCGTAAAGACCGTTACGGTATTCCTGGGCATAATCATGCGTTTGATTATTGTTCAGGGCATTTGTTTGATACAGATAATTTGAAAGCCATTACAGGGGGGGATGGTGAGGCACCTTATCTTAATGCTTACCCACATTTGATGACAGATGCTGATATGATTTCTTCTCTACATTTCCATTGTGGTGCGGATATCCAAGGGCATAAGCATAGCCATGAAAGTATTTATGGACATGATCATGATATTAGTGAAGCAGGTCCTGTTGTGGATATGCGTTCTAAGCGTTATGATGTAAGAGGAGAGTGGAAATCACCTATTCCAGGGATTAGCAAAGTAAAACTCTCGCTTGCTTATGCAGACTATTATCACGATGAAAAGCATGATGGCAAGGCACATATTGATAAGAATGATTCGCAGGGCATAAAAGATAGAAAGAAATATACGGCTGCCATTATGTCAGGAAAACCAGAAGCTTTTTATGCTAATCGTGGATTTAATAGCCGTTTAGAGATTTATCATCAACCTACAGAGCATTTTAATGGTGTAGTAGGGATGCAGTATCAAACACAAAAAACTAAAGTGCAGCGTTTAGCGCCTAGTTTAAATAATAATGGACAAGATTTAAGTGGTGAGAGAAAAGAGTCTGAACGTAATCCATTGGTACCGCACACGAATAAGCAATTCAGTGTATTTGCATTAGAGCAATTTACTTGGCGTAATTTTATTGTTGAAGTGGGGGCAAGATGGGAGAAACAACGCATTCCAATCAAATATGATCCGCATAAATTACGTCTTGATAAAGCTGCAGGTTCTAAAGTTCGTCTACCAGATTTATCTCCTTATACTGAAAATGCTTTGTCATATTCAGGTACTCTAATGTGGGATTTTCATCCGGCTTATCGACTGTCTATCACTGGCTCGCATAATGAAAGAATTCCATCACCAATGGAGCTGTATTATCATGGTAAACATCTTGCAACAAATTCCTTTCAATATGGCAATAAGGATTTAAAGAAAGAGCGGTCAAATAATGTAGAAATCGGTCTGATGCGTATTTCCGACAAATGGGATTTTAAAGTCAGTGCTTATTACCAACGCTTTAAGAATTATATCCACAATGAGAATTTGTATCGCGAGGGCAACTTATTTATGCGTCGCTATAACCAATCTCAGGCAAGGTTCTATGGTTTTGAGGGCGAAATCGGTTATCAGATAACGCCTAATCATAGAATTACGTTCTTTGGCGATTATGTCAATGGTAAACTCTTTGGTTTTAAAAAATTCTATGGTAATCCGAAGTTTAAAAGGGTATGTGAACTTGAGAATGATAGAAAAAATAATCTCGAGAAATGTGTTGAGAACGAAGAATGGGGGGAGGAATGGAGCTATCATAAAATTGGAGAGCAAACTATCGAACGTCCCAACCGCAATGCAGCCCGTGTTCCCCCTATGCGCTTGGGATTTCGTCTAAAGAGCCAGTTTAACGATAATTGGTCCGGTTCATTGGAATATACGAGAATGTTTGCACAAAAACGCATATCCATTAATACCGTGATCAAAGAGATTGATCGTGAGGAAGCAGAGAAGCGAAGAGAAAATGCGAAAGGGCTTGGGTATGACGGTCATTATACAGAACTTGTCCCTGAAGATGTTACCCAAGGCTATCACTTACTGAATCTTTCTCTCAATTATTCACGTAAAATAGATGGAGTAGAATATAGTGCGACATTAAGTGCGAATAATTTGTTGAATCAAAAAATCTATATTCATAACTCCTATTTGCCTTATGTACCGCAAATGGGCAGAAATTTTATTTTGAATGTCGGGGTAACATTCTAGTTGTTCGTGAGGATATCAAAGAGCGGTTGTTTTTTGCAAAATAACCGCAGTATGTTTTCTTTAACGAAACCTGTTATCTTTTTCCAAAAGTTACTTGATAAGTGCGGTGCTATTGTGCTAAACTCTGCGACCTGTTTACCATAGGGTAGATGGGTTCGTCCCGAAAGGGTGTTTTTTATTTTAACGGAGCACTAATATGATCCAAGAACAGACTATGCTGGATGTTGCTGATAATTCAGGGGCTCGTAGCGTAATGTGTATCAAGGTTCTAGGTGGATCGCACCGTCGTTACGCTGCTATCGGTGATATCATCAAAGTTACTGTGAAAGAAGCAATTCCACGCGGTAAAGTTAAAAAAGGTGATGTGTTAAAAGCAGTTGTTGTGCGCACCAAGAAGGGTGTTCGTCGCCCAGATGGTGCAGTTATTCGTTTCGATGGTAATGCTTGTGTGATTTTGAACAATAACACTGAGCAACCAATCGGTACTCGTATTTTTGGACCGGTGACTCGTGAACTTCGTTCTGAGAAGTTTATGAAAATCATCTCTTTAGCTCCAGAAGTACTATAAGGAGAAAATGTAATGGCTGCAAAAATCCGTCAAAACGATGAAGTAATTGTTCTTGCAGGTAAAGACAAGGGCAAACGTGGTAAGGTAACTAAAGTGTTACCAAACGGTAAAGTTTTTGTTGAGGGTGTTAATATTATCACTAAGCACGAAAAACCAGTTCCTGCTTTAGGTAAAGCTGGTGGGTTAGTGAAAAAGGAAGCGGCAATTGATGTATCAAACGTTGCAATCTTTAATCCGACAACAAATAAAGCTGACCGTGTAGGTTTTAGAATTGAAGATGGTAAGAAAGTACGCTTCTTCAAATCTAATAATGAAATTATTTAAATAACTGGAGTAATGTGATGGCGAAACTGCATGATTACTACAGAGATACGGTAGTCAATGAATTAAAAGCAAAATTCAACTACTCATCTGTCATGCAAGTCCCACGAATCGAAAAGATTACCCTGAATATGGGAGTGGGTGAAGCATTGACCGACAAAAAGTTGCTAGATAACGCAGTAGCGGATTTAGCAGCAATCAGTGGTCAAAAACCTTTAGTAACTAAGGCTCGCAAATCTGTTGCAGGCTTTAAAATCCGTCAAGGGTATCCAATCGGTTGTAAAGTAACCCTACGTGGTGAACGTATGTGGGAATTCTTTGAAAGATTGATTACTATCGCTGTTCCACGTATCCGTGACTTCCGTGGTTTAAACACCAAGTCATTTGATGGTCGTGGTAATTACAGCATGGGTGTTCGTGAACAAATCATTTTCCCTGAAATCGACTACGATAAAGTAGATCGTGTGCGTGGTTTAGATATTACTATTACCACAACAGCGAAAAGTGATGAAGAAGGTCAAGCGTTATTAGCGGCTTTCAATTTTCCATTCCGTAAATAAGGTAGGTTATCGTGGCAAAACAATCAATGATCGCACGCGATGTAAAACGTGCTAAATTAGCTGATAAATTCTACGAAAAACGTGAAGAACTAAAGAAAGTCATTTCTGATGTAAATACATCTGATGAAGAACGTTGGGCTGCAGTGTTGAAGTTACAAACGCTTCCACGTGATTCTAGTCCAGTTCGTCAGCGTAATCGTTGCCGTCAAACTGGTCGTCCTCACGGAGTTCTTCGTAAGTTTGGTTTAAGCCGTATTAAGGTTCGTGAAGCTGCTATGCGTGGCGAAATACCAGGTCTTAAGAAAGCAAGTTGGTAATTTACCACTTTATTTTGGAATCGGAGTAAAAGCACAATGAGTATGCAAGATCCAATCGCAGATATGTTGACTCGTATTCGTAACGGTCAAGCTGCGAATAAAGTTGCGATTAGTATGCCTTCATCCAAGCTAAAAGTGGCTATTGCCAATGTATTAGCGGAAGAAGGTTATATTGCTAACGTTAAAGTTTCGGAAGGCGTTAAGCCTGAATTGGAAATTACATTAAAATATTTCCAAGGAAAACCGGTTGTAGAAAGTATTCAGCGCGTAAGCCGTCCTGGCCTTCGTATTTACAAACGTAAAAACGAATTGCCAAAAGTGATGGGCGGATTGGGTGTTGCTGTTGTATCTACATCTAAAGGTATTATGACTGACCGTAAAGCTCGTCAAGCGGGCTTGGGCGGTGAGATAATCTGTTACGTAGCTTAAGAAGAGAGGTAGGAAAATGTCTCGTGTTGCAAAAGCACCTGTTAGTATTCCTGCCGGCGTTGAGGTAAAACTTGACGGTCAGCTACTAACAGTAAAAGGTAAAAATGGTGAGTTATCTCGCACCATTCATAACTCAGTTGAAGTTAAACAAGATAATAATCAATTAACATTCTCTCCTCGTGTAGGTATTGCTAATGCTGATGCACAATCAGGCACAGCACGTGCATTGGTCAATGCGATGGTTATCGGTGTTAATGAAGGTTTTACTAAAAAGTTACAGTTGGTGGGTGTTGGTTATAGAGCACAAATGAAAGGCAATGTACTTGTGCTAAGTTTAGGCTTTTCACATCCTATTGACCATGTGTTACCAGCTGGTGTAACTGCTGAATGTCCATCACAAACAGAAATTGTTCTGAAGAGTGCTGACAAGCAATTGATTGGTCAGGTTGCAGCTGATATTCGCGCTTATCGCCGTCCTGAGCCTTACAAAGGTAAAGGGGTACGTTATGCTGATGAAGTTGTACGTATGAAAGAGGCCAAGAAGAAATAATTAAGGTAACACTATGGATAAGAAATCAGCTCGTATCCGTCGTGCAGCTCGTGCACGTCATATGATGAGAGAGCAAGGTGTAATTCGTTTAGTTATTCACCGCACTTCGCGTCATATTTATGCACAAGTTATTGCACCAAACGGTTCAGAAGTGCTTGCTACTGCCTCTACAGTTGAGAAAGCAATTAGTGAGCAAGTTAAATATACTGGAAATAAAGATGCAGCGGCAGTGGTTGGTAAAATTGTTGCTGAGCGTGCATTAGAAAAAGGTATCAAAAGTGTTGCTTTTGATCGTTCCGGTTTTAAGTATCATGGTCGTGTCCAGTCTTTAGCGGATGCTGCCCGTGAAGCTGGTCTACAGTTCTAATAGAGGTAATTTTAGATGGCAAGCATCGAAAAACAAACTGGTGAACTGCAAGAGAAGCTAATCGCGGTAAACCGTGTATCAAAAACTGTAAAAGGTGGTCGTATTATGAGCTTTACTGCTTTGACAGTAGTAGGTGATGGTAACGGTCGAGTAGGTTTTGGTTATGGTAAAGCGCGCGAAGTTCCGGCAGCTATCCAAAAAGCGATGGAAAAAGCACGTCGCAATATGATTACTGTGGCTTTAAATGAAGGCACATTACAGCATCCAATTAAAGGTTCTCACACTGGTTCTCGCGTATTTATGCAACCAGCAAGTGAAGGTACGGGTATCATCGCTGGTGGTGCTATGCGTGCTGTATTGGAGGTTGCGGGTGTTCGTAACGTTCTTTCTAAAGCATATGGTTCAACCAACCCAATTAACGTTGTTCGTGCAACTATTGATGCATTAGCAAATATGAAATCACCAGAAATGGTTGCTGCCAAACGTGGCAAAACCGTTGATGAAATCTTGGGGTAATTGATGATGGCAAAAACTATTAAAGTAACACAAGTTCGTAGTTCTATTGCTCGTTTACCAAAACACAAAGCTACTTTACGTGGGCTAGGTCTTCGCCGTATTAATCATACTGTTGAGTTAATTGATACTCCGGCTATACGTGGTATGATTAACCAAGTTTCATATATGGTCAAAGTGGAGGAGTAAGAGAATGCGTTTAAATACTCTATCTCCGGCTGAAGGTGCTAAGCACAATGCGAAACGCCTAGGTCGTGGTATTGGTTCTGGTTTAGGTAAAACAAGTGGTCGTGGTCATAAGGGTCAGAAAGCTCGTACTGGTGGCGGTGTTCGTCGTGGGTTCGAGGGTGGTCAAATGCCTTTGTATCGTCGATTACCGAAATTTGGTTTTACTTCAATGAAATCAGCTGTAACAGCAGAAGTTCGTTTGAACGACTTAGCCAAAGTAGAAGGTAATATTATTACTTTAGATACATTAAAAGCAGCGAATGTTTTAACAAAGGATATCCGGTTTGCGAAAGTAATCCTTGCTGGTGAAGTTAAAACTGCGGTAACCATTCGTGGTTTAGGTGTAACTAAAGGTGCAAAAGTAGCTATTGAAGCTGCTGGCGGTTCAATTGAGGAATAATTAACAAATGGCTAAGCAACCAGGTTATCAAAATAGAAGTACTCAAAGCGGTACTAGTGAACTAAAAAGCAGATTATTATTTGTGCTAGGTGCACTGATTGTTTTCCGCATTGGTTCTTTCATTCCGGTTCCTGGTATTGATGCGGCCGTGCTGGCTCAATTACTTGAACAACAAAAAGGCACTATCATTGATATGTTCAATATGTTCTCTGGTGGTGCGTTGAGTCGTGCGTCAATTTTTGCATTAGGTATCATGCCTTATATTTCAGCATCGATTATTATTCAATTATTGACCACGGTTCATCCTGCTTTAGCAGAGTTGAAGAAAGAGGGAGATGCGGGAAGACGTAAAATTAGTAAGTATACACGTTATTCTACTCTCGCATTAGCAACTATTCAGGCAATCGGTATTTCTACTGGTCTACCTAATATGCTACCTGGGTTAGTTCCTAATTTAGGTTTTAGTTTCTACTTTACAGCGGTAATTAGTCTTGTAACAGGGACTATGTTTCTAATGTGGTTAGGTGAACAAATTACGGAGCGTGGAATAGGTAATGGCATTTCTTTAATTATTTTTGCAGGTATTGTTGCAGGGTTGCCTTCAGCAATTGGTCAAACTATTGAGCAAGCTCGTCAAGGGCAAATGCATCTATTAGTTCTTTTATTGATCGCAGTAATTGTTTTTGCGGTGACCTATTTTGTTGTTTTCTTTGAAAGAGGGCAAAGAAGAATTAAAGTCGAGTATGCAAAACGTCAACAAGGTCGTCAGATAGTAGGTGGTCATTCAACTCATCTACCATTAAAAGTAAATATGGCGGGAGTTATTCCGGCAATTTTTGCTTCAAGTATTATTCTTTTTCCTGCCACGTTAACATCTTGGTTTGGACAAGGTTCTAATTTGGAATGGTTAACTGAATTATCGCTATTATTACATCCAGGACAGCCTTTATATCTGATTGTTTATGCTGTGGCTATTATATTTTTTAGTTTCTTTTATACCGCAATGCAATATAATCCGCGTGATACAGCAGATAATTTGAAAAAGTCTGGCGCATTTATACCCGGAATTAGACCAGGTGAACAAACATCGCGTTATATTGATAAAATTATGACTCGCCTTACATTAATTGGCGGATTATATATTACGTTTGTATGTTTAGTTCCTTATATTATGACATCAGCTTGGAATGTTCAGTTTTATTTTGGTGGAACGTCTTTGTTGATTGTTGTAGTTGTAATTATGGATTTCATCGTACAGATTCAAAGTCATTTAATGTCAACCAAATATGAATCTGCGTTGAAAAAAGCAAACCTTAAAGGTTTTGGACAATAAATGTCCATATAGTAAAAAGGATAAGTAATGAAAGTTCGTGCTTCAGTCAAGAAAATGTGTCGTAACTGTAAAATTGTTAAACGTGAAGGTGTTGTTCGTGTATTATGTAGCGACCCTAAGCATAAACAGCGTCAAGGTTAATTGATATTTTTCTTGCAAAGAACCAGCTGGGTATATATAATACTCAGCTCATTTATGTCCTTGATATGCTGTTTGAGTATCCTGAAACGGGCTTTTCAAGATCAGTATATCAAATTTAATCAATAAAATAATAGGAGTGCATAGTGGCCCGTATTGCAGGCATTAACATTCCTGATCAAAAACATACTGTAATCGCTTTAACTGCAATTTACGGTATCGGTAAGACTCGAGCTAAGGCAATTTGTGCAGCTGCGGGTATTGCTGAAGATGTAAAGATCAGAGAATTGTCTGAAGAGCAGATTGATAAACTGCGTGACGAAGTTGGTAAATTTACCGTTGAAGGTGACTTACGTCGTGAAGTAACACTTAACATTAAACGCCTATTAGATTTAGGTTGCTATCGTGGTTTACGTCATCGCCGTGGTTTACCAGTACGTGGTCAACGTACTAAAACTAATGCGCGTACCCGCAAGGGTCCACGTAAGCCGATCAAAAAATAGTCGGGGTAAGGTTAAATGGCTAAAACACCAGTTCGTGCACGTAAACGTGTAAAAAAACAAGTTGTAGATGGCGTTGCTCATATTCACGCATCTTTCAATAATACAATCGTTACAATTACTGACCGTCAAGGGAATGCTCTAGCATGGGCAACTGCAGGTGGTTCAGGTTTCCGTGGTTCTCGTAAATCTACCCCGTTTGCTGCACAAGTTGCGGCAGAACGTTGTGCCGAAGTTGTAAAAGAATTCGGTTTAAAGAACTTGGAAGTTATGGTTAAGGGGCCGGGTCCTGGTCGTGAATCAACAATCCGTGCTTTAAATGCAGCGGGATTTCGTATCACGAATATTACAGATGTGACTCCGATTCCACATAACGGTTGTCGTCCACCGAAGAAACGTCGTGTTTAATGACGTCATAGGATAGTTGGAGAAAGAAAATGGCAAGATATTTGGGTCCTAAGCTCAAGCTAAGCCGCCGTGAAGGCACTGACTTATTCCTTAAGTCTGGTGTGCGTGCTATTGATACAAAATGTAAAATTGATACAGCACCTGGTCAGCATGGTGCTCGTAAACCGCGTTTGTCAGATTATGGTAGTCAATTACGTGAAAAGCAAAAAGTTCGCCGTATTTACGGTATTTTAGAACGTCAATTCCGTAACTATTATAAAGAAGCAAACCGCTTAAAAGGTAATACTGGGGAGAATTTACTGGTATTATTGGAAGGACGATTGGATAACGTTGTTTATCGCATGGGCTTTGCTGCAACTCGTGCTGAGGCTCGTCAATTAGTGAGTCATAAAGCGATTGTTGTAAATGGTCGTGTAGTTAATATCCCATCTTTCCAAGTTTCAGTTAATGATGTTGTTGCTGTTCGTGAAAAATCTAAAAAGCAAGCACGTATTAAAGCATCATTAGAATTAGCAGAGCAGAGAGAAAAACCAACTTGGTTGGAAGTCGAAGCAGCTAAAATGGAAGGTGTGTTCAAACGTGTTCCTGAGCGTTCTGATTTATCAGCAGACATTAACGAACATCTGATCGTAGAGCTTTACTCTAAATAATAGTTAAGGCTTTGTAGCAAAGAGAGGATAAAATGCAGGGTTCTGTTACAGAATTTTTAAAGCCACGTTTAGTTGATATTGAGCAAATTAGTTCTACTCATGCTAAAGTGATCTTAGAACCGTTAGAGCGTGGCTTTGGTCATACTCTAGGTAATGCATTGCGTCGAATTCTTCTATCTTCTATGCCGGGCTATGCAGTTACCGAGGTGGAAATAGATGGCGTATTGCATGAATATAGTAGTAAGGAAGGTGTTCAGGAGGATATTATTGAGGTACTTCTGAACTTAAAAGGTCTAGCGGTTAAAGTACAGAATAAGGATAATGTTTTTCTGACACTAAGCAAATCTGGAATTGGCCCTGTTGTTGCAGCTGACATTACTCATGATGGTGATGTTGAAATCGTAAATCCTGATCATGTTATCTGCCACTTAACAGACGAAAATGCGTCTATTAATATGCGTATTCGTGTACAGCGTGGTAGAGGGTATGTGCCGGCATCATCTAGAGTTCATTCTTTAGATGAAGAACGTCCGATTGGTCGTTTGTTAGTTGATGCTTGTTATAGTCCAGTTGATCGTATTGCTTATAATGTACAAGCAGCACGTGTTGAACAACGAACTGACTTAGATAAGTTGGTCATTGAACTGGAAACAAATGGCACAATCGAGCCAGAGGAAGCGATCCGTCGTGCTGCAACGATTTTAGCAGAGCAACTAGATGCCTTTGTTGATTTGCGAGATGTTCGTCAACCAGAAGTTAAGGAAGAAAAACCGGAGTTTGATCCGATTTTATTGCGTCCTGTTGATGACTTAGAGTTGACAGTTCGTTCTGCTAACTGTTTGAAAGCAGAAACAATTCATTATATCGGTGATTTGGTACAGCGTACTGAAGTTGAGTTACTGAAAACACCTAATTTAGGTAAAAAATCTCTTACAGAGATTAAAGATGTGCTTGTTTCACGCGGTCTATCACTTGGTATGCGCCTCGAAAATTGGCCACCAGCAAGTATTGCTGAAGACTAGTTTGGTCATAGGTTAAAGATTTTTCTGAGAAGGATAAGGTCATGCGTCATCGTAAGAGTGGACGTCAACTAAATCGTAATAGTAGCCATCGTCAGGCACTATTCCGTAATTTAGCTAGTGCATTGGTTAGTCACGAAATTATCAAAACTACCTTGCCTAAAGCAAAAGAATTACGTCGTGTAGTTGAACCGTTAATTACATTAGCGAAAGTAGATAGTGTTGCAAACCGCCGTTTAGCTTTTGCTCGTACACGCAACATCGAGACAGTTGCGAAATTATTTAATGAATTAGGTCCACGTTTTGCACAACGTGCGGGTGGTTATACTCGTATTTTGAAATGTGGTTTCCGTGCTGGTGATAATGCTCCAATGGCGTACATTGAGTTAGTTGATCGTCCAGCCTTGGCTGAAGAAGCTAAAACAGAGTAATTTATAACTCATTTAAAAAGCCCACAGTAAAATGTGGGCTTTTTTGTACTAATCATATTTATTTTCTATTCTATTCCCTATCATCAATTCCTATCAATAAAAAATTTCCGTTTATATTACATAAACTTCTGAATCCAACATTGGTAATTTTAAAAGGATTTTTATTTGGACGTTTTGTGTAGTCAAAGCTCTCATGGTGATGACCGTGAAAAATATGCTTTACTTGCATTGATGTGGCTAAATTATTAATAACAGAAAATCCTAAAGGATGAGGTTTTGGTGCCTCATGACATATTAGTATGTCTGCTTTTTGTTTTTCTAATGCTTCAATATCAGAAGGAAAGATTGAAGTTCTATGACGCAATGGAATACCTCCTCGCCAAATTTTTTCCGGAGGAGCGTATTGGCAATAATGGATATGATCAAAAAAGAGCGGTTTATTTGGTGGCATCCAAATTTGTCCACGAAACACGCCTCCTAATCCGGCAATTTTTATTCCTTGAATGTCGACAACTTTACCGTGTAAATTACGTGATTTCCATTTTGTACCCCATAAGGCCTCATATGCTGAAACTGTTTTGCTATCATGATTTCCATGGATAAACCAAAGATCACAAAACTGTGCCAGTTTATCCAGTTCATCAGAAGTAGTTAATTGTAAATCACCTAAAATAATAAGAGATACATTTGCATGTTCTTGAATAAAAGGGTAAAGATGGGAATAACTTCCATGTGGATCACCAGCAAATAAAATCATAATATTATTCCTTAAAAATTGAAGGTGTGATTGTTTCCACGGCTAAGTCCAAAATTTCTTCGTTGAGTACTTTCTCAACAATATTTTTCACTTGATTATAACGTTCCAAGTAACTGGGTGAGTCAATTTCAATATAAGGTACACTATGCTTATCTAATAATTTTTTTAAGAGTTGTTGGAAGCGTTGACGTTGTTTAGCATTTCCTAAGCTACGCAAGCCATCATCTACCCATTGGGTATTATTATTTAATAAAATGGTCACATCAAAGGGATATTCTTTGATCATGGAGTCTAAGAAAGGGTGTGCTTTTCCTTCATACTGAATACAAAATGCCTGAGTTGTAATAAAGTCTGTATCTACAATTGCAACTTTGTGTGCATGCCTGAGGGCATAATCAATATAACGCTGATGACCTAATGCTATTTGTGGATAATCAGAATATTGCATAGCTTGTTCATTACCCCCCAGTTTTTCAAAAACAAACTCACGTCCATATTCCCAAGCTGATGTAGTATTAAATACTGTAGCCAGTTTATTAACAAGTGTTGTTTTACCGCTACTTTCTCCACCTAAAATAGCAATTGTTTTTGCAAAAAATGGGCGAACTTCTTTAGGAATGAATTTCCAATAGTGAAATGGATTGTTACGAATTTTTGTTGCAGAAATATTAAGGAATCGGCGTTTTGGATCAACTAATTCGACTTGTAAATTTAAATATTTTTCATAAGGTACTTTATCTTGGATTTCACTGCTAAAAACCACGCTAGGATTAACGTTTTTTTCCTTGAATAGACGTTTTACTTGTTCAGCCCATGCAGACCAGCCATTGGGATAACTTGGTAGACCATCTTCAATAAGATGATGAATAACAATTTTATTTTTCTGATATTTAAAAATCTGTTGCATCCAACGTAAGCGATCCTGTACAGTTGGCATTCGTTTCATTTTACTGTCATAAAATAGTTTTAAATCTCGTTCTGTATCGCTACATACAACCACATGAAGCTCATCTACTTTGCTAAATGCTTCATAAATCATATTAATATGACCGGTATGAACGGGATAAAATTTGCCGAAAATAACGCCTATTTTTTTGTTATCTTGTTCAGTGATCTGTAGTGCTTTATGCAATGCTGAAAGTTTTGTAGCACTTGGATTTTTAATTTTTCCACTCACTAATTGGTTAAAATAAGCACGAGTGATATTGGCTTGTGTACAAAGCTCATTAACCTTCAGATTTAATTGCTTACGTTTTTGTTGCAGATAGCTGAAACTCGACATTATTTTCTCCTTTTCTATTTAGGGAATATTTAATGAGTAGCATAAAAAGTGTGGTAATCACTTAGTAAGTTTTTTATTTTTCTTGTAATTGTTCTAAACGTTTCTCTAGTTCAATCAGCTTTTCACGAGTTCTTATTAAAACTTGTGTTTGTACATCAAATTCTTCTCTTGTCACTATATCTAGTTTAGATAATTGAGATTGTAAGACTTGTTTTAGTTTCATTTCGGCATCTTGCCCTAAGTCTTTTACACCTTGAGGGAGAGAATCTTGAATTTGTTGCATAATTTGTTCTATTTTTTTAGGATTTAGCATAATAAGCTCCATTTTGATATAAATTGCCCCATTGTATGCAATCTTATTCAAAATAAAAACATTTTTTCTTATTAAACGTTAAGATATACTATACATGCATTCTCAGGGCAGGGTGAAACTCCCTACCGGTGGTAAATATTTCGATATAAGCCCACGAGCGCTTACTTATCTTAGTAAGGTCAGCAGATTTGGTGAAAATCCAAAGCCGACAGTGATAGTCTGGATGAAAGAGAATAGAGCGAGGTATTATACTTATCGTTGTTGTTTTTCTATTTATCTGATAGAAAAAATCCTTTTATCATCAGCCCTGATTCTGGTATCTATTAATTTATTTAAAGGAGTTTACTATGAATCAGTCATTATTATCTCAGTTTGGTACATCTGAAGAACGAGTTAAACGTGCGATTGAAGCTTTCAAAAGAGGGAACGGAGTTCTTGTCCTTGATGACGAAGATCGGGAAAATGAGGGTGATCTTATTTTTCCGGCTGAAACAATCACAGTTGAACAGATGGCAAAATTAATTCGTTATGGGAGCGGAATTGTTTGCTTATGTATCACTGATGAACTTTGCCAACAGCTCGATTTGCCACCGATGGTACAAAATAACACAAGTATTAATCAAACAGCGTTTACTGTGAGTATTGAAGCGGCACAAGGTGTATCTACCGGCGTATCTGCACAAGATCGCGTAACGACTATTCAAGTCGCCATTGCTGATAATGCTAAGCCGCAAGACCTTAGCCGTCCGGGACATGTATTTCCATTAAGGGCTAAAAAGGGCGGTGTGTTAGCACGGCGGGGACATACTGAAGCCGCAGTTGATCTAGCTTCTTGGGCAGGTCATAAGCCTGCCGGGGTAATTTGTGAAATAACCAATGATGATGGGAGCATGGCAAGAACACTGGAGATCGTAGAATTTGGCAAAAAATTTAATTACCCAGTGGTAACAATTGAGGATCTTGTCCGCTATTCATCAAGCAAAGTTGTTTAGCTCGATAAATAAGAACATCATCAATTTTTTTTCGTTGTTGATGCTGTAATTAAATTGAAATTTCCCTGTTCCCAACAGTTTGGGTTTCTGTAAATAAAAATAAAATGAAGACTATGCAAGATGAAAAATCTGTTAAACTGTGTGCTATTTAAAATGGGTTAAAGGATAAAATTATTAGTAACTTAAAACGTGGGTTTGTCTTACATCGACGGGATTATAGTGAAACCAGTTTGTTGGTCGAGTTATTCACTGAAGAACACGGACGTTTAACAGTATTGGCGAAAGGGGCTCGTGCGAAACGATCGGCGTGGAAATCTTTGCTACAACCCTTTACACCTTTGTTACTTAATTGGTCAGGTCGTGGGGAATTAAAAATATTAATAAAAGCAGAGGCGATATCATTAACTTTACCGCTACAAACCACCGCACTTTATAGTGGATTTTATGTTAATGAATTAATTGCTCGTCTATTGGCTCCGGAAACCGCATATCCGGATCTTTTTCAATATTATTTGCAATGCTTAACTGCATTGGCAAGCTCACCGCAAGAAATCGAAAAAAGTTTACGCACTTTTGAATTTCAACTGTTGGAGGTTTTGGGTTATGCCGTGGATTTTTGTCATTGTGCTGGTTCGGGGAAACCGGTTGATGAAAAGATGACTTATCGCTATCGAGAAGAAAAAGGCTTTATTGCTTCTTTAATTAAGGATAACCTGACTTTTTATGGACGTGAATTATTAGCTTTTGAGCGTAGAGAATTCGTCGATAAGACCGTCTTGCAGGCGGCGAAACGTTTTAGCCGTATTGCTTTAAAATATTATTTGGGTAATAAACCTTTAAAAAGTCGTGAATTATTTACGCAGAATATTTTACATACAAAATAAGTTTTACTAGATATAAATTTATGGTTTTACTTTATCAGCCAAAGAAACAAAAAAAATTGAGAGCAGCTTTTACGACCATTGTTCAAGATTTGGATTATCAAGGATTAGGTGTAGCAAAAATTCAAGGAAAAACGTGGTTTATTGAGAACGCATTACCACAAGAGCAAGTACAGGTTCAAGTTATTGAAGAAAAACGTCAATATGGACTGGGTCGAGTTCAAAATATTTTACAAGCCAGCCCTTTGCGACAAACTCCAAGATGTGCTTATTATCAAATTTGTGGCGGCTGTCAATCTCAGCATATCCCTATACATTTACAACGTGAAACGAAACAAAAAGCGTTATTTCAGCGTTTAACCAAACTGCAAAAAGAGGCTATAGAATTTATGCCGATGATAAGTGGCGAAGCATGGCATTATCGCCGTAGAGTACGCTTAAGTTTGTACTGGGACGCTAAAAGTAAAAAATTGAAGATAGGCTTTCGGCAAAAAAATTCGCAACAAATCGTGAATATTCGTCAATGCGATGTGCTTGATCCCTTGTTAAATGAGTTATTACCTAAATTGCATGAGTTGTTGAGTACGTGCTCTAAACCGAAAACACTAGGACATATTGAATTAGTTGCCGCAGATAATGGCGTAGCGATGTTATTGAGAGTAACAGAAAAATTGGCTGAACATGACCGCACTTTATTGTTGGATTTTGCATTTAATCATCAGCTGATGTTATTTGTACAAGATGAAAAAGAGATTTGTCATTTACAAGGAGATTTGCCTTATTACCAATTAGATGATGGTTCTATTTTACATTTTGATATTCGTGATTTTATTCAGGTTAATCGCCAACTTAACCAAAACATGGTCAATACTGCACTGGATTGGTTGGATTTGAAGAAGAAGGATAATGTGTTGGATTTATTTTGTGGTATGGGAAATTTTACCTTGCCGATTAGCCGATATGTGAAAAGTGCGGTAGGAATTGAGGGTGTTTTACCTATGGTCGAAAAAGCCCGTCGTAATGGGGAACGAAATCATTGTCATAATGTCCAATTCTACCAGTGCGATTTAAGTCAATCTTTTACTGAGCAAGAATGGGCAAAGGTTCCTTTTGACAAAATCTTACTGGATCCGCCGAGAAGCGGTGCCGCATTTGCTTTAAATGCATTGTGTTATTTAATGGTTGAAAAAATATTGTATGTGTCTTGTAATCCGGCGACATTAGTGCGTGATGTGGAGCTTTTGCTTAAGTTTGGTTATCAATTAAAAAAAGTTGCAATGATTGATATGTTCCCACATACAAGTCATCTGGAAAGTATTAGCTTATTTGAAAGGAACAGATAGGAAGTAAAGTTATGGTTGCAGTGCGTGGTTCACATTTACTTAATTTGCAAGATTTTGTGGTTGAGCAATGGAGTAAAAGTTTATCTTTACCTGAGGATGTTGAACAAAAATTAATACAGGCTTGGCGTTATGCACAGCAAAAGTGTCTTATTGTACAAAGTGAATCGGAGAAAAAAATTGTTTGTTCTCTGCAAGCTGGTGTGGAAATGGTGGAAATTCTGCATAGTTTGAATATGGATGCGGAAAGTTTGATTACTGCAATGCTTTATCCATTGGTGAACCATAAAATGACTTCCCTTATGCAAATCAAAGAAGATTTTGGCAGTAATATTAGCAAGTTAGTGAAAGGCGTAGTGGAAATGGATAACATTCGCCAACTTAATGCTAGTCATTCAGCCAACAGTTTGCAGGTGGATAATGTTCGTCGTATGTTATTAGCTATGGTGGATGATTTTCGTTGTGTCATCATTAAACTTGCGGAACGTATTAGCTATTTACGGGATGTAGACCGCTTGTATTCTGAAGAAGAAAAAGTACTGGCTGCAAAAGAATGTTCTAATATTTATGCACCGCTTGCGAACCGTTTGGGTATTGGTCAATTGAAATGGGAATTAGAGGATTATTGTTTCCGCACTTTACACCCCGATACTTACCATGCGATTGCAAACTTATTAAAAGAACGTCGTTTGGACCGAGAACAATATATCGCGGATTTTGTGCAGGAGTTACGTGGTTATCTGAATGAGAATTTGGATCAAGTAGAAGTGTATGGACGACCAAAACATATTTACAGTATTTGGCGTAAAATGCAGAAAAAACACTTGGAATTTAGTGACTTATATGATGTAAGAGCGGTCAGAATTATTGTACAAAAATTGCAAGACTGTTATTCCGCTTTGGGCATTGTACATACTCATTTCAAACATTTGCCTAAAGAGTTTGATGATTATGTTGCTAACCCGAAACCGAACGGTTATCAATCTATTCATACTGTCGTGTTGGGCAAAGGTGGAAAGCCTATTGAAGTGCAAATTCGTACTCAACAAATGCATGATGATGCAGAATTAGGTGTTGCTGCACATTGGAAATATAAAGAGGGTGTAAGTGGAGGACGTTCCGGCTATGAAGAAAAAATTGCATGGTTACGCAAATTATTAGCTTGGCAAGATGATATTACAGATTCTGGCGAAGTAATGGCGGAAATGCGTAGTCAAGTTTTTGATGATCGTGTTTATGTCTTCACGCCAAAAGGCGAAGTTGTGGATTTACCAACAGGATCTACCCCCTTGGATTTTGCGTATGCTATTCATAGTGAAATTGGGCATCGTTGTATTGGTGCGAAAGTTGGTGGGCGTATTGTACCTTTTACTTATCAGCTTCAAATGGGTGATCAAATTGAGATTATTACTCAGAAAACCCCGAATCCAAGCCGTGATTGGGTAAATCCGAACTTAGGTTTTACGCACACGGCGAAAGCACGTGCTAAAATTCAGAACTGGTTTAAAAAACAAGATCGCGATAAAAATATTCCTGCCGGAAAAGAATTGCTTGAAGTTGAAATTGCCCGTTTAGGTATTTCCTTAAAGCAGGTAGAGCAACACGGATTGCCTCGCTATAACCTGAAGAATTTAGAAGACTTGTATGCCGGTATTGGTGGTGGAGATATTCGTCTAAATCAACTTATTAACTTTCTACAAAATAAATTAATTAAGGTGAGTGCACAACAAACAGATGAAGAAATTTTGCGTTATGTAGCCAATAAAGGTGCTCATTATGTGAGTCAAAAACAAAAAACAGAGAAAAAAGGTTACGTGATTGTTGAGGGGGTAGGTAACTTAATGTACCATATCGCCCGTTGCTGCCAACCTATTCCAGGTGATGATATTATGGGCTATATCACAATGGGAAGAGGGATTTCTATTCACCGTGGCGATTGTGAACAGTTTATAGAGTTGCAAAATATACACCCTGAACGTGTTGTTGAGTCAGTTTGGGGCGAAAATTATGCCACAGGTTTCCGCATCAGTATTCGTATTATCGCCAGTGATCGAAACGGTTTATTGCGAGATATTACAACAGTATTAGCTAATGAAAAAATTAGTGTTTTGGGTGTATCAAGTCGTGCAGATACGAAAAAACAACTTGCGACTATTAATATGGAAATTGAATTAAATAATGTACAAATTTTAAGTAAAATTCTGGCAAGATTAGCGAAATTAGATGACATAATTGAGGCAAAACGTCTTTAGATAAGTTAGGTAAAGATAAAGGTAAAGATAATGAAAAAAACAACCGGATTGGAGCATTTTATAAAATCAATAGTCTATTCCTTAAAAGGGTTGAAAAGCACGATTCAACATGAAAGTGCTTTTCGTCATGAGCTTGTGGTTTGTTGTATTTTATTTCCTTTAGCGTTTCATTTTGCACAAAGCAAAATTGAGTTTGTGCTTATGATTGGTTCTTTATTATTGGTGCTGGTTACCGAATTGTTGAATAGTGCAATTGAAGTTGTGGTTGATCGTATTGGAACGGAATATCATGAGTTATCCGGACGAGCCAAAGACCAAGGCTCAGCAGCAGTTTTTGTCGCCATAATCCTTGCACTATTTACTTGGGGAGTGATTTTATTTTGTTAGCGTGTTGACGTCCGCCCTGCCTTCAGGCAGGGCGGATGTCAATAGACTAGAAACGAACTTCCACGGAAGCGGCAAAATTGCGTTTTGGTGCGGTAAAACGATTAAGTCCGCTCGGTTGATTTTTTAACACACTGCGAGAAGTAAAGCCTCTGGTAAACAAGTTATAGGCACTGTCCCAAGTTGTATAATTACGGTTGAATAAGTTAAAAATCCCCATATTTAATGTAACATTTTTACTCAGGTTAACTTGTCCCGTTAAATCCACTACAAAGTAAGAAGGACTTAAGAAAGGCCATTGTTTGACAACTTTCTTATCATGAGTATATTCTGTTTCTATAGCATCTTTGGCTTTTTTAGCCGCACTGTAACGACCGGTTAAACTGATACTCCATTTTTCCGTTTCATAATCAATTCCCCCAACCACTGTCCAAGGCTGAATGGATTTAAGCGGATCGCCATCATGATTTTGCCCTTTGCTATAACTCCCCTTAAGGCGGAATGTTAATCCATCCGACAGTCCCAATGCCGAGCCGTTAACAGCACCGCTAACTTCTATCCCTTTAATTACCGCTTTAGGCTCATTGACAAATTGAGCTAACGAAATATGTGTACACTTTGCCCCATAACTTTTCTTAGGATCTGGATCCCAAAACCGATTTGGCTTACATCTTTCACGCTCTTGGATAAAGTTATGATAACGTGTGCGGAAAAGCCCGACGCTAAAATGGGCATATTGGTTTTGGAAACGGTAGGTTAATTCGTGGTTCAGTGCAGTTTCCGGTTGTAGAAACGGATTTGGAATATACTCAATATCTGTACTCTCAGAACGACTTACAAAATATAAATCTTCAGCACGAGGCACTCGAAAACCGGTGCTTAGGCGGTAGCCAATTTGATGTGATGGGTGTACTTGATATTCCAACCCCAATTGCCAAGACAGATGGGATAGTTTTCTTGAGGGGAAGTTGATTTTGGCTCCATTAAGAGTTTTTGTAACGTTTTGAGGGGCGTAATTATAACGATCATAACGTCCGCCAATAGTGGCTTTCAATGTATCGGTTAAAGCGACTTCATCAAGCAACGATAGGGAAAAAATACGAGATTTTACCGGAACAACTTCCGTATAATTTGGGCGATTTTTTTTCATTAAATACGAGACAAAGTAGCGTTGAGAATTACTGTTTTCCAAAAATTGATCACGAAATTCCACTTTGCTGGATAAGCGATGCGTGGTTCGCCATAATGCTAATGGATAAGTTGATAATTCTCCACGAGTAATAGTTTGATCTTGAATGTACTGATAGGAAGCAAGTTGAAATAAGTTATTGTTATATGAGTTAATACCACGAAGAGCTGAAAGTTGCTCAATTTTCTGTTTTGCCACAAAGAGTTTTACTGTTTCTAACCAATATAAGCCATTATATCGATATTCGAGACCATAACGGCGGTATGGTGTTCTGTCTGTGGCAAATCGGTTCTCATCGTTCAATCCCAATGTTTTTTCTTCGGTAAATTTCTTTTCTGCACGATCTTCTAAAAATAGTGTAAAGCGATGGGTGTTATTAATATCGTAGCCGATTTTTGTTAACCATGAGGTGGTGTGGTAGCTGAGGGGGTTGGGTTTGCCACGACCCGGACCGGTAATATCCGCACCTTTGCCATTATTGATTGTTTCATGCCCCCAACGTTTGGTTAATTGTGCAAAACCGAAGAAGCGATCAGTCTTGAACCCCCCCCCTATCACTTGACGCCATTCTCTATTTTTTGAGGTATAACCGGTTTTGGATAAGAAGCCGAAAGTGCGGTCAGGTTCGACAAAATCTTCAATCTCTTTGGTGGTAAAAGAAACCGCACCCCCTAAAGCACCGCTACCATTCATGACAGAATTTGCCCCTTTCTGTACTTTTACCGAGCTAATATTTTCATATTCCGTATTATTGATATTGCCATTGTGACGTTCGGTAGAATAACGTGCGGAAGTGGACATTGTTGATTCGGCTTGCGGTATACCGTCAACAATCACCGCAACGCGATCTTTGTCGACACCACGTATTGCAAAGCCGTTACTACCGGAACGACCGCCTTCAGGCACGCCAATCCCCACTTCATGACGAAATAAATCACGTTCATTAGACACCATATTTTTCCGCAATTGTTCGGAAGATTGAGTAGAGGAAAAAATAGGCTCAACATTCGCCACAACGGATATTTCACCCAATTCTTCCGCTTTGTGGGGTTTTGTTTTTGCTGGATTCGAATCGGCAAAACTTAATGCAGGAAACATCAAGCTACTTGAAAGAAATAATTGGTTGAGAATAATAGAATACTTAGATTTCAAAATGAAAATCTCCCTGTAAAAAATATAATAGAAATGAGAATGGTTCTTATAATTATAAATGCCCTAACTGTCAAGTTTTTTAATCATTTTTATGGAAAGAGTAAGTTATTTGAATGAACTATATTGTTGCTAAACAAAACGTTGCTTGTGAAATGTATTTTTCACTAGCATTTTTACCAAGAGTTTTTGTATTATATGAGCAAAATAAGTATGCCTTGATTCATATAGATATAAAAGAGTTGTTAAATATTAATGCGATAGGATATGTTAAAAAAATTCATTTTACTTGTCATCCCGATGTTGCTAACGGCTTGTGCATCTTCGTTAAAAGTGCTTGAATTACCACAAGTAAAAACAGACAGCAGACTTTTTGTGATTACACAACAATTTCCTCAATCGGAAAAAAGTTTGCTGGCGATTGAAGTTCAACCTCATCAATGGCGTTGGGTGCAAACAGATCCGCTCGGTGCACCTATTGCTCGTCTTATTTTGAGTAAAGCGGGGTGGCAAAACGACGGTTTCGTTATGCCGAATAAGCAGGCAAAACAGCTTTTTTCTGCGATTGCGACGTATTTTATGTCGACTATGATTTTCGATGTCCAGCAGATCTCGGAAAATGAATATGCACAAAACCATCGGTTAATATGGCGATTTTCTCCGCAAAAACACGGCGTTAATATTGAGTTGGGGGATAAGTCTGTTTGGTTTGTCGAACCTTTGAGACTGAATTAAAATTGTACTAATTATCAGAAAATAAAATGACGGAAACCTTATATTTATCAAAACCTGCGATAATCAGTGCTATGGGCGAAGGGCTGAAAACGCATATAGAAATGTTATTGAATGCGGAGCATTCCCCGTTAGTGCATTCCGATAAGGTGTTTAGTCGGCATCACATTGCCGGTAAAATCGGTGTCTTCGGCGAGATAAATTTATCATTACGCCCATTTCCGGAAAAGCTTAGTGTACAACACCGTAGTCGTAATAATCAGGTGTTGTGGCATGCATTGGCAGATATTGAACCGCAAATTGAGCAAGCTGTTCAGCAGTTTGGCAAGCAACGTATTGCTGTGGTTATTGGTAGTTCAACAACGGGTGTAGATGAAAATATCCCTGTTTTCAAAGGTGGAGCAAGCCAACAAGATTGGTCGTTAGCACCTTTCAATTTTCAGCAAGTTTCATTTTCCGCTCCAGCAGATTTTGTGGCGGAAGTTTATGGTTTAAGCGGTTTAGTCTATGGTATTTCTACCGCCTGTACTTCGGGTGCTAGAGCGTTAATCAGTGCGGCTCGGTTATTGAAAAATAATTTGTGTGATGCGGTAATTTGTGGTGGTGTAGATACGCTTTCACCGCTAACGGTGAGCGGGTTCAATTCTTTATCCGTGCTTTCTGCACAGCGTACTAATCCGTTTTCTCGTTATCGCAACGGGATAAATATTGGTGAAGGTGCGGCGGTCTTTTTAATGACGAAAACAAGGTTAAATGATGAAAGCCTAAAATTGTTCGGCTATGGGTCGAGTAGTGATGCTTATCATATGTCTTCTCCGCATCCTGAAGGCGAGGGAGCAATTTCCGCTTTTGAGAATGCTTTAAAAAACGCCAATGTTAAGGCTGAACAGGTTGGTTGGATTAATTTGCATGGTACTGGCACGGTTCAAAATGATCACATGGAAAGCCTTGCGGTTGAAAGGATCTTCGGAGATAAGACCACTTGTACCACAACTAAGGGATATACTGGACATACGCTGGGTGCGGCAGGTGCTATTGAAGCGGCGATTTTGTGGGGTATGATCAGTCGAGATTATAATCCAACGGGTAAACTTCCCGCACAATTGTGGGATCAAGAAAAAGATGAAAATCTGCCCGCACTTGCTATTACAGATCGGGATAGTTATTGGAAAATGGATAGACGTATTGGTGTAAGCAGTTCTTTTGCCTTTGGCGGGAATAATTCGGTTTTGGTGTTGGGGGAGTAGCATGGTTAATTTGCATTGTCCGATTACGCAAGTGGCTCCCTTGCTGCCGCATAGTAACGATATGGTGTTGCTTGATCTTATTACGGATTTTGGCGAAGATTTTTTGATCGCCGAGGCAAGGATTAAAAGCGATAATATTCTTATTCGAGAAGGTAAACTCAGTGCATTTTCCGGTATCGAAATTATGGCTCAAGGTGTGGCTGCTTGGGCGGGATGTATGGCTGTTCAAGCCAATGAGCTGGTGCGTTTAGGGTATTTACTCGGCACGCGTAAATTACATATTTACCAAGATGAGATTGCGATCGGTAGCCGTCTTCAGATTAAAATAAACATGTCCATTCAAGATGCGACGGGGTTTGGTGTATTTGATTGTCAGCTTATTGATTTAGCCGATAATCATGTGATTTTGGAAGGGGCATTGAATGTGTTTAGTCCTAAGGAGGAACAACAATAATGGCAAATACAGTGCTTATTACCGGCTCAAGTCGCGGTATTGGCAAAGCGATTGCTTTAAACCTTGCCACACAGGGGTATGATATTGTGGTGCATTGTCGTTCTCGTATAGCGGAGGCGGAGAATGTGGCACAAGAGGTGAGAGCTTTAGGGCAAAATGCAAGAGTACTCCAATTTGATGTGGCTGATCGTGAAAAAGTGCGGTCAATTTTAGAGGCGGATGTAGAAGAAAATGGTGCGTATTACGGCATAGTACTTAATGCAGGGCTAACCCGTGATAATGCTTTTCCGGCATTGACCGATGATGATTGGGATAGCGTGTTACGCACCAATTTAGATGGTTTCTATAATGTGTTGCACCCGATTATGATGCCGATGATCCGTCGTCGTCAAGCGGGGCGAATTGTGTGTATTACGTCTGTTTCAGGCTTGATTGGTAACCGTGGACAGGTGAATTACAGTGCGTCTAAAGCGGGACTTATCGGTGCGGTCAAGGCGTTGGCTATTGAGTTGGCAAAACGTAAAATCACGGTAAATTGTGTGGCTCCGGGGTTAATTGACACGGATATTCTGGACGAAAATGTCCCGATAGATGAGATTTTAAAAATGATCCCTGCCGGACGCATGGGCGATCCTGAAGAAGTCGCTCATGCCGTGCAATTTTTAATGGATGAAAAAGCCGCTTATATTACTCGCCAAGTGATTGCAGTGAATGGCGGGCTTTGTTAAAGAGCGGTAAGGATTTCAATATTTTTATTCACAATTGAACATTAACAGCAAAAAGGATACGAAGTGAAACGGGTGGTAGTCACAGGAATTGGCGGTATCACTGCTTTTGGGAATGATTGGCAGAAGATAAAAACAGCTTTTCAACGTAAACAAAATGCCGTCAAATCTATGAATGATTGGGTTGAACGTTTTCCCGAATTGGATGCTCGTTTAGGTGCGGTTATTGAGGATTACTATCCTCCGAAACATTGGAACCGTAAGCAATTACGCAGTTTAGGGCGTGTTTCTCAGCTCGTAGTTGATGCCAGTGAGCGAGCCTTGGCTAACGCTTCTTTATTGGACGAAGACGGTATTATTTTAGAATATCTGAAAGACGGTAGAATGGGTGTGGCTTGCGGTTCTTCTACCGGTTCTACTAATGATATTAAAGATGCGGCAGAACTTTTGATGACCGGTAAGTCAGACGGTTTCAACGCCAACACTTATGTACGTATGATGCCCCATACTACGGCGGCAAATATTGGTATTTTCTTTGGTTTAACAGGTAGGATTATCCCTACTTCCAGTGCTTGCTCATCAGGCAGTCAAGCGATCGGCTATTCCTATGAAGCCATTAAATACGGATTGATTCCTATGATGCTTGCTGGCGGTGGTGAAGAATTTTGTCCGTCAGAGGTTTATGTTTTCGACAGCCTTTATGCGGCAAGTCGTAATAATGACAATCCAAGCCATACGCCACGTCCATACGATAAAGCACGTGACGGATTAGTGATTGGCGAGGGCGGTTGTATGTTTGTGTTGGAAGAGCTTGAGCATGCATTAGCTCGTGGAGCGAATATTATTGCCGAAGTGGTCGGTTATGGTGCAAATAGTGACGGTAGTCATGTTACCCGCCCGCAAAAAGATACGATGCAGCGTTGTATGGAATTAGCCCTGAAAGATGCAGGGATTGAACCGAGTAAAATTGGTTATGTCAGTGGGCATGGTACCGCTACCGAACAAGGCGATATTGCAGAAACGCAAGCCACTGAAGCGGTATTTGGGTATGTTCCCATGAGTTCTCAAAAAAGTTATCTTGGTCATACGTTGGGAGCTTGCGGTGCATTGGAATCTTGGTTTTCCATTGAAATGATGCGAGATGGCTGGTTTGCACCAACGATTAATCTTGACAATGTAGATGAGCGTTGTGGTAAGGTGGATTATATTCAACATGATGGACGAGAAATTCACACGGATTATGTCATGAACAATAATTTCGCATTCGGTGGGGTGAATACTTCTCTTATTTTTAAACGCTGGACGGATGAATAGTGGTAATAAGTCGCTACATTTCGGGGTGTACATTATAGAAATTGCTATGGAATTAGCTAAAATTAGCGGCGTTTTGTAAAGTTGTGGATAGAGAAAAAGCGTATGGCAAAGATGATAAATGATGGGTGTAATATCGATAATGACTTTGTTCAAAAGAGTATTAAACAATGACGCAACAAATCTGTAATTTTTCATTTAATCTTCATGCGTGGAATATTGTCTGTAATAAAGAGCTTTCCGGAGAGGATTGGCAACAAGGCGAGCAGTATTGGATGGAAAGTGTTGCTAAACGTGAAACTGTTGCACCTAAACTGGCTTTTTTACCGCCGTTAAAACGTCGGCGTTTAAGTGAAAGTGCACGTTTATTTTTTGAGGCGGCATGGCCATTAACCGAACAAGAGAATAATTTGCCGGTGGTGTATGCTTCGCTGAATGGAGAAATCAATCGTAGCTTTGCCTTGTGGCATTCTCTCTTAACTGAAGGAGATGTGTCTCCTACTTCATTTAGTCTTTCGGTGCATAATGCCCTTGTTGGACAATGGTCTGAAATGCGTCAGGTTAAAAATGAAACGACGGCTATTACCGCCTTAAAAGATAGCTTGGAAATTGCCTTATTAGAGGCTTTTCTACTCTTAAATGATGGACAAGAAAAGGTGCTGGTCGTGCTTTCGGAAACACCGTTATCAGTGAAATACAATGCTCAACCCGTGGAGCGTTTGCCTTTGTCTTATGCGTTGGCGATGGTGGTGGAAAAAGGCTCGACTTATCAGCTTAGTTTGCAATCGCAAGCTGTTGAAAGTGCGGTATTTTTTGATAATGCACTTGCTTGGGTACAACAGCAATATTTGGGGGCATCCCAATGGCAAACCCAAAGTAGTCGTGGAGGAACTTGGTTATGGAAGAAAAACTTGATTGGCTAAGGCGTTTTCTCGGTACGTTATTTGGTTTTATATTGTTCGGTTTCGTCGGCGTGCTGTTTAAAATTATCCTTTATCCTTATGCAAAGCAATATCTCAAGGCAGATTTAGCTACGCAATTAAAAGGACGTAAAATTGTCAGTCGTACTTGGGCATTTTTTGTGCGTTATCTTATTTGGGCGGGTATTTTAGAGGTTCGTTACCATGGTTTTGAGCGATTGGGGCGTAAAGGACAGTTAGTTTTAGCTAATCACCCCTCTTTGCTTGATGTGGTGCTGATTTTTAGTCAAGTGCCGGAGTTTAACTGCATTGTGAAACAAGATTTGTTAAAAAATCCTGCTATGAGCAGCCCGATAAAAGCCTGTGGTTTTGTGCCGAATACAGAATCGGAAGAATTATTGGAAATGAGCCATCGGATTTTACAAGAACAATCCTTATTACTTTTTCCGGAAGGGACTCGTACAGGTTGGGATGGTGTGGTGAAATTACATCGCGGTGCGGTTTCTATTGGGTTGCGTAGTGCAAAAGTGATCACGCCGGTGGTGATTAAAATGACCCCGTTAAATTTTAAAAAAGGACAACCTTGGTATAAAATTCCTAAAACTAAGATTACGTATGAATTAACAGTGGGCGAAGATATCGATCCGCAAAAGTGGTCGGCGGAAAAGCCCTTGCCTATTGCCTCTCGCCGTTTAAATCAATACTTGGAAGATTATTTTAACTCACAAACAAAGGACTAAATAATGGAACTTGAATTACAACTTAAACAATTAATTATTGACAGCCTTGCACTTGAGGATATTGGTGTTGAGGATATTGACACTGATGCACCATTATTTGGTGATGAGGGGTTGGGACTGGATTCGGTGGATGCGTTAGAGCTGGGATTGGCAGTCCAAAAAACGTTTGGTTTACAATTGGATAGCGAACAACAAAACTTGCGTAATCATTTTGAAAGTGTGGCGACTTTAGCAAGTTTTATTCAAAGTCAGAAACAGTAGAGGAAAGGAAGTGAAATGACAGAACAGGAAATTCAAAAGGTGTTGACGGAAGCCTTAGTTTCATTATTTGAAATTGATGCGGACAAAATTAAGCCTGAAACAAATTTATACCAAGATTTAGAAATTGACAGCATTGATGCAATTGATTTAATTGACTATATCAAACGCCAAACCGGTTATAAATTAAAGGCGGAAGATTTCCGCAATGTGCGTACCGTCAGTGATGTTATTGCTGCGGTTCAAAAAATCAGCGAAAACGCATAGTCAAGTTGTTGAGGTTGATAAAACAGCCTTTGGGGTCAAGACCTTGAGGGGGGATAGTTTGGTGAGTATAGAGCAGCGACGCATGCAAAGTGAGCCTGTGCAGAATCCTATTTGGTTAAGTGAAACACAAGAGGAAAATGTCCAAATTTTCCGAGCGAAAGTGCCGCCGGATCTGTGCTATTTCAAAGGGCATTTTGCTAATTTTCCTCTTGTGCCGGGCGTGGTTGAGTTGCAATGGGTGAAAGAGAAAATAGATGCTTACTTTGGCAAAGAAATGCAGATGAATCGCATTGATAATTTGAAATTCCAAAAATTTCTTCGCCCAAACGATGAATTTGAGCTCATATTAAAATGGGAAGAAAACAAAAATCGAATAGGTTTTCAGCTCAAAACTGAGGGCGAAATGTGTGCCAGTGGTTTCGTGATTTTCAAAAATGGTTAAATTATTCAATTTATTGATTAACTTGGGGTTACTGCTTACCGGCATTGGTTATCCGCTGGCGTGGTTTTTTGATGAAAAACACCAAGGGCTTTCGTATTTAGTAGCAATAATGGCGTTATTATGGGCAATCAAAGCGATAAAAGCGGTCAGTTTTCATCGGTTTTTGGCAATCCTAATGGCGATATTGCTTGGCATCGTTTGGCTTACTCGTAGTTTGGAAACAATGTATTGGTATCCTGTCATCATCAGTACGGCAATGCTTATTTTATTTGGTGGTAGCTTATTTAGCTCACAATCGCTTATTGAGCGTTTCGCTCGCCTACAAGATTGCAACCTTTCTCCTCAAGCCGTTAGTTACACCCGAAAAGTTACCCTAGTCTGGAGTGGATTTTTTGTGCTAAATATTACCATTTGCACCGCACTTATCCTCGCTGGACAATATCACTGGTGGGCATGGTACTCAGGCGGAGTTTCCTATGTACTAATGGGGTTATTGATGTGCATCGAGCGGTTGGTTCGACAAGAGGTAATCAAAAATGGATAAGCAACATAATCAAGGGTATGCGGATTTTGCTTTGCGTTGTCAGCAAATACGCCAACAGCTTGAGGAAGATCGGGTGAAAGCGGTGGGGTTATGGTTAGATAATGCCGATCAATTTGCCTGCGTGTTATTGGCTTGTTTGAATGCAAAAGTCAATGTGTTGTTACCGCCGAATTTACTCAATGAAAACCTTGAATGGTTGGAACAACATTCAGCATTACTCTTTGATAAAAAAATGGTTGAGCAATTTGGGTGTTCGCAAAAAATTCAAAAAATTCAACCGCTCTTGGATAAGCAGAGTGAAAGCGAAATTTGGCTAAAAACTTCAGGTAGTAGTGGGCAAGCGAAAATTATTCATAAAACTACTCGTCAAATGTGGGCTGAAGCTAAAGCCTTAGCCTCTGTCCTACCATTTAACGCCAATGAACAAATTTCAGTCATTGGTAGCGTCAGTTTGCAACATCTTTACGGCTTGACTTTCCGTATATTTTTGCCTTTACAAATGGGTTGGAAATTAGGTGGTGAGCAGTTACATTACCCTGAATATTTACTGGCAGAAAGTCGTCATTATCGCACGCTTTGGATTAGTAGCCCTGCCTTATTGAGCCATCTCAACTTGGCAAGTTTGGACCAGCATGTGCAGATTGCAGGTATCATTTCATCCGGCGGGGCGTTACCCGAACAAACCGCCCTTGCTTTGCGAGAGGAATTGCCTTGCCCCGTTATTGAAATTTACGGTAGTACCGAAACCGGTGCGATTGCTTTTCGTCAGCAAACCGGCGGGCTTTGGCAAGCTATGCCGAACACTCGGTTGGGATTAAATGATGAAGAGGCGTTGTGGGTTGAAAATGCATGGATTGTCGGACGAGAGCAAACGGCAGATGCGGTGCAATTTAGTGAGCATGGGTTTGAATTACTGGGAAGAATTGACCGCATTATCAAATTGGGTGATAAGCGTTTGTCATTGGTGAAAATGGAACAAGATTTGCTCAAGCATTGTTTTGTACAAGATTGCTATATTGCACTACATTGCCTACATCAGCGACCACTAGCTTGGGTTGCTTTAAATAAAGAAGGTATTGCCTATTTTAAACAACAAGGACGTAAGGCAGTTATTTCACAATTTCGCCAACATTTACGCCTGACCCAAGAAAAATTTGCTTTGCCTCGGTATTGGCGATTTACGGACAAATTACCTCGCAATAACCAATCGAAAATCAGCCGTTTAGATTTTGAAAAAATTTGTACCGCACTTGAGTATGAGGTATTTGTATGACAGCGTTTAATCCCATTGCGATCATTCCCCATTATAACCATTCTGCAACGGTGGGTAGCGTCGCTGAACAGCTTAATCAATTAGGGCTACCTGTATTGATCGTTGATGATGGCTCAAGTCTTGAACATAAAGCCGTGCTTGAGCAATTGCCGCAAAATGAACGGTTTTCGATTTTATTTTGTGAAATCAATGGCGGCAAAGGGGCAGCTGTTAAAGCAGGCTTAAAACAGGCACAAAAACTTGGATTTAGCCACGCTATTCAAGTAGATGCAGATGGGCAGCATAATATAATTGATGTCAAGAAAATGCTCGAACAAGCGGAAAAATCGCCGAGTGCAATAGTATGTGGTAAACCGATTTATGGCAAAGATGCTCCAAAATCTCGCTTATATGGGCGAAAAATCACCGATTTTTGGAATGCAATCAATACGTTATCCTTTGATATTAAAGACGGGATGTGTGGTTTTCGAATTTATCCTATTGCTCAAATTATGCCCATTCTTGCACAAGAGCAAATTGGTGGTGGTATGGATTTTGACACAGAAATTTTAATCCATAGTTATTGGCAGAAAATTCCGCTTATTTGGGTTGATACCCCAGTAAAATATGAAAAAGATGGCATCTCTCATTTTCGTGGTTGGGCGGATAACTGGCTGATCAGCAAAATGCACGCACGCCTTTTCTTCCGTATGCTCAAACGACTCTTTACAGGAAAAATTCGATGAATAAACATTGGGCAAAACAACAAGAGCGTGGTACTGCCTTTTTTCTAACCTTAACTCGTTTAATTGTGAAGTATTTGCCATTGCCCATAATTCGAGTAGTGAATTTTTGGGTGGTGTTATATTTTTATCTCACTTCTCGGCAAAAACGGTGCTACATTGCAGAATATCAGCAAAAACTGACCGCTCTTTTTCCTGAAACTAAGTTACCTAAATATGCGGTATTTAGACAATTTCTCGCTTTTGGCGAAGCCATTACTGATCGTTTCGCCGTATGGCAAAAAAAAATTCGTTATGAACATCTTATCGTTGATGATGCGGATAATCTTTATGCAGATATCAGCGGCAATGGCCGAGGACAAATTTTAGTTTGTTCTCATTTTGGTAATATTGAGATCTGTCGGGCTTTGTTCGGTAGCGGACAGCACGAAAATTTTAAACTGAATGTACTGGTACATAATCGACATGCTGCAGCATTTAATAAAACATTGGGTGATGCAGGTGCTGATGAATTACCGCTGATTCAAGTGGAAGACCTCAATGTACAAAAAATGCTGGAACTTGCTGAAAAAATTGATCGTGGCGAATGGATTGCGATTGCCGCCGACCGCATTCCCGTACGTGGCGATAAAACGGAGCCGGTCAATTTTTTGGGTTCTCCAGCCGAGTTTCCTCAAGGTGCTTGGTTGCTGGCAAGTTTATTGAAAGTGCCGCTTAATACCATCTTTTGCATCAAAGAACAGGGGCGTTACCGTTTGCAGCTTCGCCGTTTTAGTGAAAGTATTCAAGGTCGAGGAAAAGTGCGTGAACAGAATATAAGAAATGTCATGCAAAAATATGCGGATTTACTGGCAAAAGAATGTGCAAAATCACCATTTTTGTGGTTTAATTTCTATGATTTTTGGCATCGCAAAGATTAACTTACTTTTCTCAAGGAGATTTTATGAAACTGATCAAAATATTAGCTTTAACTTTTTCTGCGGTTGTGATTGTTGCTTGTGCACCTCGTGATACAACCCATTATTTATCTATTCAGGAAGCCTTAAGTTCTCCTGAGGCTAAAAAAATACTGAATCCTAAAATCAAGCTTTATTTTGGTAAACCTGCACCGGGTCAAGTGATTCAAAAAGGGGCGGTTACCAACCCGAAAACGAATGCGGTGAATAAAACAGATAAAGAAGCGTGCCAATGGGTATTCTTATCTGCAGTGAAACGTTTCCAAGATCAAGCGGTAGCTAAAGGGGCAACTAAAGTGGGTAACCTCGTGAGTTATTACAAGAAAAAAGAATATAGCAGTACCACTAAATATGAGTGCCATGCAGGTAGAAGTATTGCTGGTGTAGCATTAAAAGGCGATTTTGTTAAGTAAAGCTATTAATAATCTAGGATAAACAAGCGGTTTAATTTCTTGAAAAAATGAGCAAAATTAAACCGCTCTTTTGCTTAAAATGAAACTCAAAAAACACATTTACGCTGAACATTTTTCCGACTATGAAATTCCATTTTTTGATGTAGATTCCATGTTTATTATGTGGCATGGGCATTATGTCAAATACTTAGAGATGGCTCGCTGTGCATTTTTAGAAGAAATTCACTATACCTACGATGTGATGCGAGAAAAAGGTTACGGCTGGCCAATTGTTCAACTTCATTTGAAATATGTAAAACCTGCCGTATTTCGCCAAAAAATTCGGGTGCATTTAGCTGTTGTAGAATACGAAAGCTGTATCCGTATTGATTACACCATTACTGATTTAGCCACCAAACAAAAACTGACAAAGGGTAGTACCACCCAAGTTGCCGTTGATATTTCAACCGGTGAAATGCAATTACAAACGCCACAATCTTGGCGTGATACGATAGAAAGCTATCATGGGTTTATTGCTGAGTGAGAGAGAGTTAATGAAAAAATATCTTTTTGTCTTGTTAATATTATTATGTTGCAAAAATCTTTGGGCTTTTTCTCAGGATGATTTAGTACATTTGTTACAAAAGCCACAGAATACGCAAGGTGAATTTAGTCAACAACGTTATTTAAAAGCCTTAACCAAACCCATTACCACTTCAGGAAAATTTATTTTAATAAAAAATAAAGGGTTGGTTTGGGAAACGGAAAAACCGTTTACACATCAATTGAAAGTGACGGCAAAAGGCATTAGTCAATGGAATGGAACAGCATGGGAAAACCATTCTCGTTTAGGTCAGGGTGAGCAAATTAAACTATTCTTAGGCTTATTGTCCGGCGATATTCAAGCACTTGCGACACAATTTGACGTAGTGCTTTCAGGAGATGAACATAATTGGCAACTTCAGCTCATGCCCAGCAGTTTGCTGATGAAACAAATTTTTAATCAAATTATTATTCAGGGAAATGTAGCTGTGCAACGTATTGAATTGCATGAAAAACAGGGAGATCGTACCTTGATTTTGTTTAATAATCAGCAGATTAACCTTCCATTATCACCCTTTATTCAATCTGTCTTCCAATAGGAATTTGCATGCGCAAATTATTGACCGTTTACCGCTTAATTTTTGCAGGGGTTTTATGTCTTGTGGTGGCGATTTTTATGTATCATTTACAAACAGGTAAATGGTTACAAACGGATCTACATACACTTTTGCCGGACAGTCAACACTATACAAAAATTCAATTAGAGGCAGATAAACATCAAGAACAGCAATTTAATCAGCAAGTTATTGCATTGGTTGGACATTCACAATCAGAAGCTGCTTTTACATTGGCGGAAAAAGTTGCAGAACAATGGCAACAAAGTGGTTTATTTCAAACGTTATCTGTAAAAAATCAACCGAATTTAACTGAACTTCAACAGCAGATTGAGTTATTAAAATTAGCCACACTGCCTATTTCAACACGAAATCAGATTATTCAACAGCCCGAACGTTATTTTCAGCAATATGCAGAGCAAATCATTAACCCGTTCGGTCATCAAAATTTACTGCCATTGGAACAAGACTGGCTTGGTTTTGGGCGTTTTGTATTGTCGCAATCTCAACAGCAAAGCCAAATTCAGTGGCATGCAGAAACAGGTATGCTCTATGCTGTTCAACAAGGTAAGACATGGGTTTTATTAACAGGCAAAATTGTTGATTCAGATTTGATCAAACCTCAGCAAAATTTAACCGCACTTCTTAAGCAAAATGCACAATTTATTCAAGAACAACAAGGTCAATGGTTAAGTACAGGTGCGGTGATTTTTGCGGATTATTCACAACAACAAGCTAAATATGAAAGCACGATCATGGGCGGGTTAGGTATCAGCCTAACCTTGCTTTTACTGTTGCTGGTTTTCCGTAGCTTACGCATATTATGGTTATTTTTACCGATTTCTGTAGGTATGGTTGCAGGTATTACTGCTACTATTAGTTGCTTTGGGCAGATTCATATTTTAACGCTCGTGATTGGCACGAGTTTAGTGGGGGTTCTGATTGATTTTCCATTGCATTGGCTGACATCATCTCTCTTTTTGCGTCAATGGAATGCCAATAAAGCGATGGCAAAACTTCGCCTTACTTTTTTTGTCAGCTTATTGGTGACCTTGCTGGGTTATGCTTTACTGGGATTTACTGCTTTACCTATCCTAAAACAGACCGCACTTTTTTCCGGTATGGCGTTGATTTTTGCTGTCTTAACGACCTTCTTGTATTTGCCTCTATTTTTCCGACATTACCAGTCAGGTAAGTCGTTGTTTTTACGCCGAATTTTGCAAATAAATTTCCACGTTAAGATTAATTCATTATTAAATAAGATTTTATTTGTGGTTAGCACGGGTTTCATTGTAGTAGGGTTGCAGAAAAGCTATTGGCAAGATGATATTCGTCAATGGGTTGCTATGCCGATGGAATTGATTGAGCAGGCACAAAAAATTCGTCAAATTACCGGCATTGATCTAAGCAATCAATACTTATTAATTACTGCTGAAAATAATGAGCAATTATTGCAAAAAGACCGAATTCTAACCGAGAAATTACAACGGTTCGCACAAGAAAATAATCTGATAAAATTTCAGTCATTAAGCCAATGGATTATGTCAAAAAAGCAACAAGCGGAGTTTATTCAACAGCTAAAAAATATTCCTGCTGAAAGCTATAGCGTTTTTGATGAAATTGGTATTCCAAAGGACATGATTCGTCATTCGCTAAAAAAATTGGAAAAACAGCCTCTTGTTAGCTTAGAACAGGCCTTAAATACAGAATTGGGAAAAGTTTGGAAAAATCTATATTTAGGTGAGCTTGATCGAGGAAAAGTAGCAAGTATTATTAAAGTATCAGGATTGAATAACCCAAAAATTCTTGAGCAAATTGTTAATAATCGGGATATTTACTGGCAGGATAAACCTGCCCATCTCAATCAGTTGTTTGAGCAAACCCGCAACCAAGCGGCTTGGTTAAAATTGCTCTCATTTGGCTTGGCAGCTTTATTGTTGTGGCGAATGTTTGGCATATCGCAAACGTTGAAAATGCTCAGTATCCCGCTTATTTCAGTTGTGTGTACAGTCGCAATTTTAGGTTGGTTAAATATCACCATCAGTTTGTTTGCTATGTTTGGGTTATTATTGGTGTCGGTCATTGGTATTGATTACATTGCCTATATGCAAACAGCGAAAGAGCCGTTATCAATAAAACGTTTTACGATTAGCCTTGCAGCACTTACCACGCTTATTTCATTTGCTTTATTAGGGTTAAGTTCCACTCCGGCGGTAGCAAGTTTTGGCTTGAGTGTCAGTTTGGGTGTGTTGATTAGCTTAGGAATGATTTTGCGAATAAAGTGAAGTAATGGTGAATATATTTTCACATCCTATCTTATGGCTGATTAATTGCGATAGATATATCATTTTTATGGCAAAACAGGATTGCATAAGCACTAAAACTCAAAAAGGGCTGATGTCAGCCCCCTTGTTGTTAGCATCAAATTAAAATAATACCCTCGCACGAATAGTGCCTTCAATTTGCTTAAGTTTAGCCAATAATTGAGCGGTATCTTCTGTTTCAACATCGATTACCACATAACCAATTTTTGCCTCGGTTTGTAAATATTCAGCTGCAATATTGATATTTTGCTCCACAAATATTTGATTGATTTTATTTAAAATCCCCGGACGGTTATGGTGAATATGTAATAAGCGTTTTGCATTACTATGTTCCGGTAGAGATACTTCTGGGAAATTTACTGCCGATAGTGTTGAACCATTATCGGAATATTTGACAAATTTATTTGCGACTTCAATTCCAATATTTTCTTGTGCTTCAACAGTTGAGCCACCAATGTGTGGTGTTAGGATAACATTATCAAAAGCACGCAATGGCGAGATAAACTCCTCTTCAATCGAGGCAGGTTCTTTCGGGAATACATCAATTGCGGCACCACGAATTTTTTTGCTTTCTAACGCCTGAGTTAAAGCGTCAATATCAACCACTGTGCCACGGGCAGCATTGATAAAAATACAGTTCGCCTTTAATTGTGCAATGCGTTCTGCATTCATTAAATTTTTTGTTGAGGAATTTTCCGGCAAATGTAATGAAACCACATCACAGGTACTCAAAAGTTCTTCTAAGCTATTCATTTGTTGTGCATTACCTAAAGGTAATTTTGTTTCTATATCATAGAAATACACATTCATGCCTAACGCTTCTGCAATAATACTTAGTTGAGATCCAATATGACCATAACCAATAATACCCAAGCGTTTTCCACGAACCTCATAAGATCCCACCATGGATTTATTCCATAAACCTCGATGCACATCGGCATTGGCTTGCGGGATATTACGCATTAATAATAAGATCTCACCAAGCACCAATTCAGCCACAGATCTGGTATTGGCAAACGGTGCATTGAAAACAGGAATACCACGTGCTTTTGCCGCCTCTAAATCCACTTGATTTGTGCCGATACAAAAACAACCAATTGCAATTAATTTTGTTGCTTCTGCTAATATATCCTCCGTTAAAGACGTTCGAGAACGGATACCGATAAAATGTGCATCTTTGATAGCAATTTTTAATTCTTCAGGTTCTAAAGCCTTCCGATGATATTCGATATTGGTATATCCTGCTGCTTTTAACACCTCTAATGCATTTTGGTGTATTCCCTCCAAAAGCAAAAACTTAATTTTTGATTTATCTAGTGATACTTTTGTTGTCATATTGCCTCTCCGTATATTTAAATAATTATTCAATAATTTTTGTACCCTCCGGCGTACCTACAATAACAATATCTGCAGAACGTAAAGCAAAAATCCCATTTGTTACCACGCCGGCCACATTATTCAATTCTTTTTCCATTTCTATCGGATTCATAATTTTAAAGTTATATACATCTAAAATAACATTACCATTATCTGTAAGCACATTTTCACGATATTCAGGTGAACCGCCCAACGCCACTAATTTGCGTGCAACTTGAGAGCGAGCCATTGGAATCACCTCTATCGGCAAAGCGAACGTTGAGCCTAATACATCCACTTGTTTAGAACTGTCTACTATACATATGAATTTTTTTGCCAATGCGGCTACAATTTTTTCACGTGTCAATGCTGCTCCGCCACCTTTAATCATCATTTTTTGCGGATTAATTTCATCTGCACCATCGACATAAATATCTAAACCGGATACATCATTTGCACTGAATACCTCGATACCTTGTCGGAGTAATAATTCTTCTGACGCTTTTGAAGCTGCGACAGCACCTTTGATTGTTTCTTTTATTGTACCTAATACTTCAATAAAACAATTGACAGTTGAACCGCTTCCTACGCCAATAATGCTATCAGGTTTAACATATTGCAGTGCAGCTTGAGCAGCCATTTTTTTCATGCTTAACTGATCCATTTTTTATCCTTTTTCTATGATTTTATGTTTATGTCGTACAAAGCAAATGTTTTTATAAGTTCACTACTTTAAAACTATTCACTTAAATACACAAGCTAATCAGGCAAAAACTCCGTTAATAATTCATTAAGGAAAAGTTTTCCTTGTTCAGTGATTTGCCAAGTGCGGTTCGTTTCTGATAAATAGTTCTTCTCTAACGCCCAATCAATTTGTTTTTGTACCGCACTTTGTGCTAATCCGGTTAACAGTTCAAATTGTTGTTTTTCCATAGGTTCCAATAAACGAAAGCGATTCATAAAAAACTCAAATGGACGTTCTGAAAAAGGGATATTTTTTTCCTCATATAGATATTCACCACGCATATAGCCTTTAGGGTGTTTCGTTTTAGAAAAACGTAAAATTTGTCCATCAGCAAAACTCAATTTACCATGTGCTCCACACCCAATAGCTAAATAATCACCAAATCTCCAATAATTCAAATTGTGTTGACATTGAAAATCAACTTTTGCATAAGCAGAGGTTTCATATTGTTGGTAACCTGCTTTGGATAACAATTGATGACCCTGCTCAAAAATATCCCAAAGTTCATCTTCATCGGGTAATTTCGGCGGACGATATGCAAACATTGTATTAGGCTCAATTGTGAGTTGATACCAAGATAAATGAGGCGGTCTTAAAGCAATAGCTTGCTGTAAATCGTCCAGTGCTTGCACCAAAGATTGATTGGGTAATCCGTGCATTAAATCCAAGTTAAAACTGTTTAATCCGGAATGTTGAGCAAAACGCACCGCACTTTTTGCTTCAACTGCATTATGGGCACGCCCCAGTCTCTGTAATTTTTCATTATTAAAACTTTGAATCCCTATAGAAATTCGATTCACTCCGGCTTGTGCATATCCGACAAACCGATCGCTTTCAGCTGTTACAGGATTTGACTCAAGCGTAATTTCAATATTATCCTCAAAAGGAATAAGTTGTTTAATTTGATTCAATAAATAATCAATACTTTGTACAGAAAATAGGCTAGGAGTTCCGCCTCCAATGAAAATAGAATGCAATTTTCGGTCGGCTATTGAGGCATGATAACGTACCAAATCTTGCTTTAAGTCACTAAGCAAATGGGTAACATATTCAGTTTCCGGAATAGGCCCCTTTTGTGCATGGGAGTTGAAATCACAATAAGGGCATTTTTGTACACACCAAGGGATATGTATATATAAACTTAATGGAGGTAGCTGAATGGGAAATAGTTTAACAAGGGAGAATTGTGTCATTATTTCAACCGCTCTTTTAATACTGCGAGAGCTTTGGCTCGATGTGAAATTTTCTTTTTCTCCGATGTTTCCAGTTCAGCAAAAGTACAACCTGTTTCAGGATAGAAAAATAAGCTGTCATAAGCAAAGCCATTTGAACCGCTTTCAGAAAAAGCAATTATTCCATGACATTCACCTTCAGCAATAATTGGCGATGGATCCGTGTCATGTTGCAGCATGACAATACAACTCACAAATTTGGCATGACGCTCATTAACGGGCACATTAGCCAGTTCCGCTAATAACTTCTCTCTATTTTTCTGCTCCGCATCTTTGCCCTCAACTCCGGCATAGCGAGCGGAATATAATCCTGGTGCACCGTTTAGTACAGGAACAACCAATCCACTGTCATCAGCAATCGCAGGTAAGCCTGACATTTTTGCTGCATAACGTGCTTTTAGAAGTGCATTTTCTACAAAAGTCAAACCCGTTTCTTCCGGACTGTCAATACCTAAATCTTTTTGTGCAACAACATCAAAACCAAATTCAGATAATACATCTGCCATTTCTTTTACTTTCCCAGGATTAGCTGTTGCTAGTACAATTTTTTGTTTCATTACCGTTCCTTTTTCAATGAATAACCAGTTTGCTATTTTAAGCACTTCGCAGGTATTTTTTAAGATGCTGTTTTAAGATAAGTCCCCTGAATGATAAAATATTTTTGCTTCCTACAGAAATATCCCCTCAACATTGTTAAAAATTGAGGGGATATTGATTTATATTGTCAAAAGTTATTTGGCATGTGTCTAGAAAATGATGCGATCTCTATTTTTTTCTAGTGTTGCTTTGCCAATCCCCTTGACTTCAAGTAACTGTTCAGCCGCGGTAAATTTACCAAATTTTTCACGATATTGAACAATTGCCTCGGCTTTTTTGCTTCCAATTCCTATTAAAGCGTGTTTAATTTCTTCCGCTGTTGCAGTATTGATGTTCAATTTATCGCTAATAATGACCGGTTCAACTTGTTGTGTTGCTTGGGCTGAACTAGGTGGTTGAGTTGGTGTTTCTGCAAATGCATTAAAAGCCCCCAAAGCAACACTTAACATCAATAATGATTTGAAAAATGAGGTTATTTTTTTCATTTTGTCTTCCTTACAGTAAATGATAACCAAAGTTTAAAAAATTGAACTGTTGAATTGATTCAACAACAGACATTTTGCATGGAGGCGAAAAACTTACGAGAAAATCACTGCACTTTTACGATCAGGATCGCAAAAATAACAAAAGGGGGGAGTAAAAAGAGAATTTTTAATGAAAAAACGAGTATTTGCTGGAAAACTGATACTCGTTCTTCCTTAGTTAGATTAGAAATTATTGACGTACTGCGATAGCTTCAATTTCAATACCGACATCTTTTGGTAAGCGAGCTACTTCAACACAAGAACGTGCTGGGAAAGTTGGGTGATTATTTTCCACAAAGAAACGCTCATATTCTGCATTTACGGTTGCAAATTGATTTAAGTCTTTAACAAAAACAGTTGTTTTAACAATATCTGCTACGGTCAATCCTGCCTGTGCAAGAATTGCTTTAATATTTTCCAAAGATTGGCGAGCTTGTGTCGTAATATCCGCCGGAATTTCTCCTGTTGCAGGGTTAACCGGAATCTGACCGGAAGTTAAAACTAAATTACCTAAATCCACAGCTTGGACATAGGGGCCAATTGCTGCCGGTGCTTTTTTTGTGTGAATAATTTTTGTCATTTTTTCTCCTTAATTCAACGATATTTTCACGCTAACCATTGTACGCTTTTAAAAATAAACTTAAAGCCCATTCATGGCGTTTATCAAGCGAATTTCTTCATATTGTGCCAGATCCTCGAAAAAAATTTCTCTTGCAATAATTTTCTTTTGCTCAAGTAATTTTGCTCGTTGTGTACCTTCTAATAACGGTTTATCGGGAGTTATCCATTGATTATTTTGGCGAAAAATCAAGTTTCCAATAGAGCAATCCGTTACTTTGCCTTGACGAATAATCATAATTTCATCACATTCTTCTTTTTGTTTTAAGAGGTTGTTTAACAATGTTCGATCTGAAAATTTCAAACTGTAATCAATATGATCACAGAAAACAGGTTTAAAAGTTCGATAAACTTTTTGTTGATAAGGAAAGCATTGAAGAACGTAATCATGATGGTTGTAATCAATACGGCAACGTATTAAGCCTTCTCGGTGGGTGAAAAGTGTGGTATGTTTAGCAATAATTTTTGCTAAATCAAATGGTTGTAATTTCATTTTGGGATAAAACTTCAGCAGGCTTTTTTCATAACGTTGCTGATGATAGGAAATATTTTTAGCTTGACCTTGTTCAATTAAGATCGTTTCAAATAAAGGAAATTGCCACATTTTCTGTTAATAATTATCAAATATTCATATCTGCATCAAAAATTATTTCTCTACTTAAATCTTGAGATAAAGAAATAAAAGCTAGCTACTTAGTTTTCCTCACTATTGGATAAACCGCTGTTTAGGCTCTAAATAGTCCTTAATTCGCTTATTTTATGAGGGGTAAATATACTTTAGCACACAGCTCGTTGTATTCATCTTCTATATCACTTTGAATTGTAATGCCACCTCCGCTACGAAAATAATAGCCATCGCTCCGTTTCTCAATAAAGCGAATAGCGACCGCACTTTGTAAGGTTTCTCCATCAAAAATACCAAAAACACCGGTGTAGTAACCTCTCTTTTGCTGCTCCGCTTGTTGAATAATTTCCACCGTTTTTTCTTTTGGTGCACCGCTAATAGAACCCGCCGGTAATAGTGCGGCTAAAATATGTCCAATATTATGTCGCCAATTTTCCTCTAACTCACCACAAATTTCGGAACTTGTTTGCAAAATTGCACCTCGTTCAGTATGAATTTTTTCAACATAGCGAAAACGTTTAACTTCAATATTTTTAGCTACAATAGCTAAATCATTACGCATTAAATCCACAATGGTATAGTGTTCACGCAACTCTTTTTGTGAATTTAGTAATTGTTGCTCAGCATTTTCTAACGTTGCATTTATCGTGCCCTTCATTGGATAGGTGTAAATTTTATTTTCATAAATTTGAATAAACGGCTCAGGCGAAAAACAAATAAATTCATTTTTAAACAATAACTTATAACTTGCTTTTGTTTGTTGAAATAACTGTATCAAACTATAATTTGTTTCAATTTTGCTCGGATAAGTAAGATTTAACAAATAAGAGTTACCTTTTTGTAACTCGCTCTTAACCAGCTCAAATCCCTGCTGATAATCTTTAAATTTCATAGGATTAAATGAAAAATGACAATCTTTTGCGGAAAATTCAAAATGCCAATCTACATTACTTTTTATTCCTTGCGGTTGTAAAATAGTAAAAAAGATATTTTCTTTTGCTGCTTGTTCAATGGGTAAAATAATTGGTTTTTGCTGTTCAAAATCAATCAAAAAGAAAAAAGGTAATTTATTTTGCCCAAAATAATTCGCTTGTTGGGCAAAATCACGAAATTGACTTGAGTTATTCAATGACATAGTGATGAAAAATTTAGTAATATACGTAATTTGCTGATTTTAGCTTAAGATGAAACATGAACACAAATTTATTAGTCATTAATAATCATGACTCTTTTACTTATAACTTAGTGGATCTCATTCGCCGTTTAGGTACGCCTTTTAAAGTTGTGAATGTAGAGGATTTATCTTTGGTGGAAATAGAAAATTTTTCTCACCTGTTAATTTCTCCGGGACCTGATGTTCCTCATGCATATCCCCAACTTTTTGATTTACTGGAAAAATATCATCAATCTAAATCTATTTTGGGTGTTTGCTTAGGACATCAAACTTTATGTGAATTTTTCGGCGGAAAATTGTATAATTTGCAGAATGTACGTCATGGACAAGCTAAACAGCTAAAAGTGCGGTCTAATTCGAGACTATTTAGAAACTTACCCTTAACATTTCAAATTGGACTTTATCATTCTTGGGCTGTAAGTCCTGAAAACTTTCCGGAAGATCTTGAAATTACTGCGATTTGTGATGATGAAGTAATCATGGCGATGCAACATAAAACCTTGCCCATTTACGGCGTACAATTTCATCCCGAGTCTTATATTTCGGCGTTTGGTAAGCAAATCATACAAAATTGGCTAAGCAATTGATAATTATCATAAATTCATAATAACTATTAAAAATAAAAAAATGATAGAAATTTCCTATGAATTTTATCAATAATATCCATTTTGTTAGTAAGGAATTATTATTTATCATATAATCAGTAAAGACATCAATAAACATAAATAGGAGAAAGCTTATGACAACAACTATCGGTTTAGATCGCAATAGTTCAAAACAATTAGCAACAGAATTAAATAATTTATTAGCAAGTTATCAAATATTCTACATGAATGTACGTGGCTATCATTGGAATATTAAAGGTGTAAATTTCTTTGAATTACACGCAAAATTTGAAGAGATTTATGATGATTTAGTAGTGAAAGTAGATGAAATTGCAGAACGTATTTTAACTTTAGGTTATACCCCAAGTAATGCGTTTAGTGAATATTTGACACAATCGCAAATTCAAGAGCATATTAATGTAACTAACGCACAGGACTGTTTAAACGGTACCCTACAAGGGTTTAAAACATTGTTAAAACAACAACGTAGTATCCTTGCGATTGCATCAGATGCCAATGATGAAGGTACCGCTTCGCAAATGAGTGATTATATTAAAGAGCATGAGAAATTAATTTGGATGTTCAGTGCGGCTTGTGAAAGTTGTCATGCTTAATTTGTGTAATATCACATCATTTTAAATCTAAAAGTTAAAATAAAACCTCTAGCTGTGCCTAGAGGTTTTTTCGTTTATATGAAAAGCTAAATATTGTGTTTATTTGCCGATACAGAAAGAGCTAAAAATATTGCCTAATAAATCATCGGAAGTAAATTGTCCTGTAATTTCACTTAGATGATGTTGCACTATACGCAGTTCTTCAGCGAGTAATTCACCTGCATAAAATTCTGTCAACTGAATCAATCCGGCTTGTAAATGAATGTCGGCTTGTTCTAAGGCCTCTAAATGACGACGACGGGCTAAAAATCCCCCCTCAGTGCAGACTTGATAGCCCATGGACTGTTTTAAATGCTGACGCAACAAATCAACACCTTTTTGTGTTTTTGCCGACAATGAAATAACAGTTAAACCGTTTTGTTCATCTAAAACTTCTGCTTCACCACTTAAATCAGCTTTGTTTCTTACTATGGTTAAAGGAATATGTGGCGGTAATTTTGCCATAAATTCAGACCGCACTAAATCCAGTTCAACTTGATTTTCCGTGCTATCCAAGATTAACAAAATACGATCAGCCTGTTCAATTTCATCCCAAGCACGACGAATACCAATTTTTTCGACCTCATCGGTTGCATCACGTAACCCTGCCGTATCAATAATATGTAAAGGCATTCCGTCAATATGAATATGCTCACGCAAAACATCTCGAGTTGTTCCAGCAATATCCGTAACAATTGCCGCCTCACGCCCTGCTAGTGTGTTTAATAAACTGGATTTTCCGGCATTTGGGCGACCGGCAATGACTACTTTCATTCCTTCACGTAAAATAGCCCCTTGTTTTGCCTCATTTTTTACTTTAGCTAACTTGGCTATTATTTCACGTAAATGCGTTTCAATTTTACCGTCTGCAAGAAAGTCAATTTCTTCGTCAGGGAAATCAATTGCCGCTTCAACATAAGTGCGTAAATAAATAACTGAGTCAACTAATTCATTGATTTTATTTGAAAACTCACCTTGCAATGATTTTAATGCAGAACGTGCTGCTTGCTCCGAACTCGCCTCAATTAAATCAGCAATTGCTTCTGCTTGAGCTAAATCTAATTTATCATTAAGAAACGCCTGTTCAGAAAATTCCCCCGGTCGTGCCAAACGAATACCGTCAATTTGCAAAATACGTTTTAATAAAAGATCCATGACGATTTGTCCGCCATGTCCTTGTAACTCAAGGACATCTTCTCCGGTAAAAGAATTGGGAGCTTTAAAATAAAGTGCTATCCCTTGATCCAATACACTACCATCAGAATCTTTAAAAGGAAGATAATTTGCCATCCTAGGTGTTAAGGTTTTACCGAGTACTTGTTCAGCAACCTGCTGAGCTAAAGGTCCTGATACACGTAAAATCCCAACTCCGCCACGTCCAATAGGCGTTGCTTGAGCTACAATAGTATCTCTACTCATAATTTGTTCCCAAAAGTGCGGTCAAAAATCGTATAGAATTATAACAAAAAAGGCATCATCTAAGATGCCTTTCTTTTATTTAGGATTATTTTTTTACTCTGGTATGTAAGCCTTTTTTCTCCAAGCCACGATAAATTAACCATTGTTGTGCAATAGTAATAAGGTTAGAGGCTAACCAATATAATACTAAGCCTGCGGGGAAGAATAAGAAGAACACCATGAAAATTAATGGCATAAACGTCATCACCTTTTGTTGCATCGGATCGGCAACAGGTGTTGGTGATATTTTTTGCAATAGGAACATTGAGGCACCCATTAGGATCGGTAAGATAAAATACGGATCCTGTGCGGATAAATCTTGTACCCAACCAAAGAATGGGGCATGACGTAATTCAACGGCTTCCATAAATGTCCAATACAAAGCAATGAAAATTGGCATTTGTAGAAGAATTGGTAAGCAACCGCCAAGAGGATTGACTTTCTCTTCTTTGTAAAGTTTCATCATTTCTTGGCTCATACGTTGGCGATCTTCACCAAAACGCTCACGCATTTCTTGCAATTTAGGTTGTAACATACGCATTTTTGCCATCGACGTATATTGTGCTTTGGTTAACGGGTATAGAATTGCTTTTACTACTAAAGTGACACCAATAATTGCCAGCCCCCAGTTTTGTACAAGAGATTGGATTAGGGTTAGCAATTTAAATAGAGGTTTCGCAATAAACCAAGCCCAACCATAATCAACGGTTAAATCCAAATGATTAGCCACATCAGCCATTTGATCTTGTAATTTCGGACCAGTCCATAATTGAGTATGAATAGTTTCAGTTGCACCGTTTTCTATTACAATCGGAGCAGATCGATAACCAATAGAACCCAAGTGTTTCTTAGTATTTGTCAGCGTGTACAAGGTATTATTAGCATCCTGATTAGGAATCCAAGCGGAGACGAAATAATGTTGCAATAAGGCAACCCAACCGGCTTTGGTATGAATATCTAAATCTGCTTTTTCCATGTCTTCAAAACTATATTTTTTATAGTTGGTTTCTGACGATGAATAAGCACCGCCGGTATAAGTCGGCATTGCCATGCTACCTGAACTTTCAACTAGCGTATGAGTTAATTGTGCATAAGGAACTACTTCAATCGGTTTTTGGCTTTGGTTGGTAATTTCAAAATTGACCTCTAATGCGTAAGACCCGGGTTTTAATACAAAGACTTTACGATAGATCACACCATCTTTCTCAAAGACCAAAGGCACTTTTAATTCCTGTTGACCTTCTGCTAACTTAAATACATCACCTTCAACTTGGTAATTTGCACGACCAGCACGACTATCAATACCATTTTTTCCGACTAAGCCGCTTTGTGCAATATATACTTTATCCGCATTGTTCTGTAATAAGACGAAAGGTGCTGAAGAATGTAATTCTGCATCATAGTTCAATAATTCAGAACCGATCACGTCCCCCCCAAAAGTATTTACCTTTAAACGGAAAACATCATTTTCTAATGTAATAACACGACCTTTAGCCTGTGTATCATTAGCAATATCTGACGTTGCTGTAAGTGCGGTTGAGTTTACTTCAGAAACCTGAGCTTGTTCAGTCATTTCCGGCTTAGGCGTGTTATAGTCTACTTGCCATTGCTGATAAATAAGGAAGGAAATGAAAAGAAGTGCCATAAATAATAGGCTGCGTTTAGAATCCATTATTCGTTCTCTTTGTTGTTATTAATCTTTGGGGGAACAGGATCGTATCCGCCCACATTAAAAGGATGACATTTTAATATACGTTTAACTGTAAGCCAACTACCTTTTACTACACCATGCGTTTTTACTGCTTGAATACCATAACAAGAACAAGTTGGCACAAAACGACAGCGAGGACCAATCAGCGGGCTAATCATCAATTGATAAATCCTAATTGCACCAATTAAGACTTTTGCACCAAACGAATGTGACGTTTCCATAGCTTATCCAAAGTTTGAAATAATTGCTGGTTATCTAAATTACCAATACCTTTCTTTGTTATTATTACAAAATCATAATTAGCCAGCTGTCCTTGTAATAAACGGAAACTTTCACGAGAAATGCGTTTAACACGATTGCGATCATGTGCACGTTTTAAATGCTTCTTCGCAACAGTCAAACCTAACCGAGAATGTTCCAAATTATTTTTTCGAGCAAGAATGGTAATTTCAGGGGTGCTAACCCGCAATGGTTTTTGAAAAACGCATTTGAAATGAGAGGGAGTCAGCAATCGTAACTCCCTGGAAAAGCCTAGCTTAACCACAGCAAAGGGCTGGATTATGCAGATAAACTCTTACGACCTTTAGCACGACGACGAGCTAAAACTTGACGGCCGTTTTTAGTCGCCATACGAGCACGAAAACCGTGTGTACGGTTACGTTTTAATACAGAAGGTTGGAATGTACGTTTCATTATAATCTACCTAAATCTAAATAAAAAATTTGTTATACCATTGCCCTTGTAAAATATCAAAAACAACGCTCATCAAAAATTAAGAATCGGAATTCTAATCTTAAATTCAGCGTTCGTCAAATCAGAATAGTCAAAATCGCAGAATAAAGCTTATTTTTCCAATCAAAAAGCACAAGAGCGGCTCGGATTATACGTTTTTTTACAAAAATCTCAAGCAACCTTTTTCAGTTTTTTTGTTCTTTTAATAAAGATCTTTGAGCCAGTTTATTGTAGAATTACCGTCAATTTACACCGCACTTTTAGATAAAACTTCCAACTATTTAATTTGCAAAGATGGATAAAATGAGTTCAACAGTTTCTACGCTATGGCGAGATTGCTTATTACAATTACAAGATCAAGTATCTTCAAATGACTTTACGACTTGGCTACGACCATTACAGGACGATGTCAGTGAGAGTAACATGATACTTTATGCACCAAATTGTTTCATTAAAGGATGGGTTGAAAATCATTATCTCACTCAAATCACAAAGCTTGCTCAGCAATTGTTGAATAATGATCAATTCATGGTAAAGATACAAGACGGCATAAAACCTACTGAGAAAACAACAACGAATGTTGAGCAAAAGACACAAAATGAAAACTGTCATAATGAAATAACTTCGCAACAAAATTACCGCTCTTATCTCAATAAAAATCATGTCTTTGATAACTTTGTTGAAGGTAAATCCAACCAATTGGCACGAGCAGTTGCCCAGAAAGTGGCTAAAAATCCGGGTGAGCAAAGTGCTAATCCATTGTTTTTGTATGGTGGTACAGGTCTAGGCAAAACGCACCTGTTGCATGCTGTAGGAAACGGCATTTTAGCAAATAATCCTCATGCTCAAGTTGTTTATATGCATGCAGAACGTTTTATGCAATCTTATGTAAAAGCCTTAAAATCCGATAGAATGGACAGTTTTAAGCGATTTTATCGTACTGTTGATGCCTTACTGATTGATGATATTCAATTTTTTGCCGGTAAAGATGGTACGCAAGAAGAATTTTTCCATATATTCAACTCGTTATTTGAGCGTGGTCGCCAAATTATTTTGACTTCTGATCGTTATCCGAAGGAAATTGAGAAAATTGAAGATCGTTTAAAATCTCGTTTCGGTTGGGGAATTAGTGTTGCTATTGAACCTCCCGAATTGGAAACCAGAGTCGCGATTTTGTTGAAGAAAGCGGAAGAAAAAAATATGGTTTTACCCGAAGAGGTCGCCATGTTTATTGGGGGAAAATTACGTACTAATGTGCGAGAATTAGAAGGTGCATTAAACCGTGTTCATGCACATGCGGAATTTACCGGAAAAGCGATTACTATTGATTTTGTACGTGAAACTCTAAAAGACATGTTGGCATTGCAAGATAAATTGGTAACAATTGAAAATATTCAAAAAATTGTGGCTGATTATTATCGGATCAAAATTTCGGATTTAAAATCAAAAAGACGTTCACGTAATATAACCAGACCACGTCAATTAGCTATGGCATTAGCTAAAGAACTAACGAATCGCAGTCTTCCTGAAATTGGTAGGAATTTCGGTGATCGGGATCATACGACCGTTCTGCATGCTTGTAAGGCCATAGCAAAACTCAGAGAAGAAGATAATGGTATCCAAGAAGATTGGTCAAATTTAATCCGCACACTGTCAGTATAAGGGAGCAGACTATGCAATTTATTGTTTCAAGAGAACATCTATTAAAACCATTACAACAAGTTTGTGGTGTATTAAGTAGTCGTCCAAATTTTCCTATATTAAACAATGTATTATTGCAAATTGAGGGGAATGTTTTACGTATTACCGGTACAGATCTCGAAGTAGAACTTTCAACACAAGCACAACTTATTCAAGCATCGCAAGACGGTAGTTATACGATTCCGGCAAAAAAATTCTTAGATATTTGCCGCAGTTTTCCCGATGAAGCGGAAATTACCGTAACTTTTGAAGAAGAACGTGCTTTGGTGAGATCCGGTCGAAGTAAATTTAATTTAACCGCTTTACCTGCAGACGAATATCCTAATTTAGCTGATTGGCAATCAGAGGTGGATTTTTACCTGCCTCAAAGTACATTACGTCGTCTAATTGAAGCAACACAATTCTCTATGGCAAACCAAGATGCTCGTTATTTCCTAAACGGTATGAAGTTTGAAACTGAAGGCAATTTACTACGAACAGTTGCTACTGATGGACATCGACTCGCCGTTTGCACAATTCCGTTAGAGCAGGATTTGCATACACATGCAGTCATTTTGCCTCGCAAAGGAATATTAGAGTTAATGAGATTACTGGAAAACAGCGAACACGCTGCTCACGTTCAAATTGGCACAAATAATTTACGCATTGATTTAGGAAGTATTATTTTTACATCAAAATTAATTGATGGTCGTTTCCCAGACTATCGTAGAGTTCTCCCAAGAAATGCAACTCATATTATGGAAGGTAATTGGGAACTGCTGAAACAAGCTTTTGCTCGTATGGCAATTCTGTCTAGCGATAAAGTTAAAACTGTCCGTTTGCAATTGACCTCAAATCAATTAAAGATTACAGCAACAAATCCGGAACAAGAAGTGGCTGAGGAAATTTTAGATGTCGTATATAATGGGGCAGATATGGAAGTTGGCTTTAATGTGAGTTACATTTTAGATGTACTTAATGCCCTAAAATGCCAACAGGTGCGATTATGTTTTACTGATGCCTCATCAAGTTGTTTATTAGAGGATGCTGATGATGAAAGTGCAGAGTATGTCGTTATGCCGATGCGTCTATAAACAATGGCAATATCACGCTTAATCATCAATCATTTCCGCAACTTAACAGCCATAGATCTGGAATTTGAACGTGGCTTTAACTTTATTATTGGCAACAATGGAAGCGGGAAAACAAGTTTACTGGAAGCTATTTTTTATTTAGGGCATGGACGCTCATTTAAAAGTGCGGTTGCAAATAGAATAATTTCTTATCAGCAACCGCACTTTATTTTACATGGTAAAATTCAAGAGCAACAACATCAATGGTCTGTTGGTTTGCAAAAACAACGTCAAGGTAACACTTTAATGAAAATAAACGGCGAGGACGCAAAAAAAATTTCCGATCTTGCCCATTTATTGCCCATGCAACTCATTACACCTGAAGGATTAACCTTATTAAATGGCGGTCCCAGCTATCGAAGGGCTTATTTAGATTGGGGGTTATTTCATCATAACGCATCATTTTATAATGCTTGGAGTAGCTTAAATCGTTTACTTAAACAACGAAATTCTGCCTTACAACAAGTTTGTTCTTATGAAAAACTCAAAATTTGGGATAGAGAATTAACCAAACTTGCTTATCAAGTGAGCTACTGGCGAGAAGCGTATGCGGAAGCTTTACGCTCGGAAATAGAAAAAACCTGTCAGCTTTTTCTACCTGAACTAGAAATTTCTGTTAGCTTTCATCAAGGCTGGGATAAAAATATGGACTATGCGGATCTGTTACAACAAAATTTTGAGCGAGATCGTGCTTTGGGTTATACCTTTTCCGGACCTCAAAAAGCAGATTTTCGTTTTAAAGCAAACGGATTGCCGGCTGAAGATATTTTATCTCGTGGACAATTAAAATTGTTAATGTGTGCATTACGTTTGGCTCAAGGTGAGCATTTAATGCAACAAAAAAAACGCCACTGTATTTTTCTACTTGACGATTTCGCTTCAGAATTGGATCAATATAAACGCACATTGCTTGCTGAACGCTTACAAAAAAATGGTTCGCAAGTTTTTGTTACTGCAATAACTCAAGAACAATTACAACAGATACAACCAGAAAAGCACCGCACTTTTTACCTTGAAAACGGAAGAATAAAAGATTTTTAAAATAAGCAAAAAACAAAACTGACCAATTGTCAGGCTTCACATAGCGTTATAAAGATTTATCTTGTACCATACACAACAATAGTTTTGCCATGTGCTGAAATTAAATGCTGATCTTCTAACATTTTCAAAATACGCCCAACAGTTTCTCGTGAGCAACCTACCATTTGTCCTATTTCCTGACGAGTAATTTTAATTTGCATACCGTCCGGATGAGTCATTGCATCAGGCATCTTAGCTAAATTTAACAAGGTTTGAGCGATACGACCTGTCACATCTAAAAATGCCAAATTGCTTACCTGCTTTGAAGTATTTTGTAAACGATGAGCTAATTGACCGGCTAAATACATTAAAATTTCTGGATTAACTTGAATTAATTGGCGAAATTTTTTATAAGAAATTTCTGCAATTTCACATGAGCTTTTAGCTTTAACCCAAGCCGAACGAGGCTGTGTTTCATCAAATAAACCAGCTTCGCCAAAAAAATCACCTTGACTTAAATAAGTCAAAATCATTTCTTTACCTTCCTCATCTTTTACCATCACGGCAACAGACCCTCTAATTAAATAATAAAGGGTTTCCGCCTTTTCTCCAGCATGAATGAGGGAGCTTTTTGCTGAGTATTTATGAATGTGACAATGAGATAGGAACCACTCTAACGTCGGATCCATCGATGGTGCTGATTGTCCTTGTTGTTCTAACATAAAATCTCCTAGTCATTTTCCATTTAAAAAATCCATTTTATTTTTAATATCAATGGATTGATGTAACTCAGACCAAACCAGTATCGCTTTCCCCTGACGAATGTTTTTAAATAAATTTTCTCTTTTTTCGGCTAATGAAAGCTCGGTACTACCATAATCCGTACCTTCACGTAAAATAAAGCTATCCACAATATTTAATAAGGTTTGCTCTTCTAATTTTTCCCATGGAATAAGCATTGCAAATTGCTCCAATCTTACCTAAAAATTTCTATTATGCAAATAAACTTTCCAGCAGTTTCCATTGTTGCTCAAAACCTTGATTAGGCAAGTGCCTAAAGTTATTTCTTACGTAACGCATAAACTGTCCTTCGCATAAAGTAACAAGATGGGAAGCAATAATTTTTTCATCAAGATGAAAAGATTTTCCTTCTCTCAATTTACGCATTTGTAGAATATTCACAAACTGTAATTCTAAACGATCAAAAAATCGTGCAACTCGTGCTTGTAACTGACTATCTTCAAACATTAAAGCATGCCCTGTTAAAATTCGGGTTAATCCCGGATTTTTTCGTGCAAAATCAAGAATAGTTTGCAAAATATCTCTCACACGATTCATGGTATTGGTTTCGTTCTTGATAGAGTGATTAATTCGACTAAATAAAGTATTTTCTATATTATCCAATAATGCTTCAAACATTTTGGTTTTACTGGGAAAATAACGGTAAAGTGCGGCTTCAGAAACACCGACTTCCTGTGCCAAGCGAGCTGTCGTCATACGCTCCATTCCTCGTTCTGAATGTAACATATGGGTTAGTACGGTTAATACCTGTTGACGACGTTCTTTTACTGTTCGTTTCTCAATTTTTTGCGTTTTTTGTTTTGAGGCAACAACGATTTCAGCATCGCCAATATCCAATTGCTGTTGTTCCATTATTTTTTGCCTGAATGACCAAAACCACCATTACCACGATCTGTTTGCTGAAATTCTTCTACAATATTGAACTCAGCTTGTACTACAGGTACAAACACTAATTGTGCGATACGATCACCAATTTCGATTTTGAAAGGTTTATCACTTCGATTCCAAAGAGAAACCATGAGTGGACCTTGATAATCTGAATCGATTAAACCAACTAAATTGCCTAATACAATCCCATTTTTATGTCCCAATCCTGAACGAGGCAAAATCACTGCTGCTAAATTAGGATCTGCAATATAAATAGATAAACCTGTTGAAATAAGTTTTGTTTCTCCTGGCTGGACTTCAAATCCCTCGTCAACCAACGCTCGTAAATCCAATCCTGCCGATCCTATGGTTGCATAAGTTGGTAATGGAAACTCAGTTCCAATACGTGGATCTAAAATTTTTACATCAATCTTTTTCATTTACTTTCTTCCAATTTCCATTTATAACGCACAATAATTTTATCAACCAATTGTTTAGCTAAGTCACTTTTATGTTTCAATGCCAACCTCTCTTGCCCATTTTGCCAAAACAGCTGCAATTCGTTTTGCTCTGAATTAAATACTTGCCCACCGGAAACATCATTTGCACAAATCATATCCAAATTTTTACGTTGTAATTTGTCTTTCGCATACTGCTCCACATTTTGTGTTTCAGCCGCAAATCCTACAACAAAAGGACGATTTTCCATTAAATTGGCTACAGTTGCAAGAATGTCTGGATTTTTGACCAACTTTAAGACCATTTCATCATTACCGGGGATTTTCTTAATTTTTTGTTCTGCAATTTGTTCTACACGATAATCAGCTACCGCTGCACAACCAATAAAAATCTGATTTTGTTCCGCACTTTGTATTGCATGTTGATACATTTCTTGTGCCGAAACTACATTAATGCGTTGTACATTATGAGGTGTCGCTAAATTGACAGGTCCACTGATTAAAGTGACTTTTGCACCTCGTTGAGCAAAAGCTTCAGCAATAGCAAACCCCATTTTGCCTGAGCTATGATTACTAATATAGCGTACCGGATCAATGGCTTCTCTTGTTGGACCTGCGGTAATCACAACACTTACATCAAGTAAATCTTGAGTATGTAAAAAGGATTGGCAAAGTGCGGTAAAAATTTCAAAAGGTTCTGACATTCTTCCGATACCTACATCACCACAAGCCTGTTCACCACTATTCGGTCCGATAAACTGCACACCACGAGCCATGAGTTGTGCTAAATTTTGTTGAGTAACAGTTTGTGCATACATTTGTTGGTTCATTGCCGGAGCCAGAAAAATCGGAGAATTCGTTGCTAGACAAATAGTGGATAATAAATCGTTTGCCATACCGACCGCCATGCGTGCAATAAAGTCTGCACTGGCAGGTGCAATTACGATAAGATCCGCCCACTTAGCCAATTCAATATGTCCCATTGCCAATTCAGCTTCATGATCAAGTAAAGATTGTGATACAGCGTTGCCGGAAATTGCTTGTAAAGTTAAAGCTGTTACAAATTCTGTCGCTGCATTTGTTAGCACTACTCGAACTTCTGCTTGTGCTTTACGCAATAAACGAATTAATTCTATGGTTTTATATGCAGCAATACCGCCGGTAATTCCAATGACAATTCGTTTTCCCCGAATAAGATTTTGCATTGTTAGTCCTTAATCACAATCCAAAGTGCGGTCATTTTACTGCAATTTTTCATAAGAAAACATTTAATTTTGCGATTTTGCACGCAAAATAAAAAATACAGTATTTAAAACAGCAACAAATCCCTTCATCTTTATCGTTAAATATTTTTTCCTTTGCTAACAAGAATTTTCTATGACACAACAAAATACAACTTTAATGCCGAGAGAAAAACTACTGAAATATGGAGCTTCATCACTTGATGATAAGGAATTATTAGCGATTTTCTTACGTACAGGTATAAAAAATTGTCCTGTTATGCAACTCTCCGAGTTGGTACTTGCTCATTTTTCTTCTTTAAGAGGATTAATTAATGCAGATCAAAAGCATTTTTGCCAAATGAAAGGATTGGGTATTACTCAATTTGTACAATTACAAGCCTGTACTGAAATGACCAAACGTTATCTCTTACAAGAATTACAGTTTGCACAAGAATTTACCAGCCCTGATACGGTTCGTATGTATTTACAGACTGAATTGGAAAATAAAGATAGAGAAATTTTTATGGTACTGTTTTTGGATAATCAACATCGTTTAATAAAAAAAGAGGAAATGTTTTTAGGTACCATTAACCAGGCAAATGTTTATCCTCGTGAGATTATTAAAACCGCACTATTTTGTAATGCAGCCGCACTTATTCTTGCACATAATCATCCTTCCGGTGTTTCAACGCCAAGCATGGCAGACAGAAAAATGACCGAGAATATAAAACAACTATCAGAATTAATGGAAATCCGTGTTTTAGATCATTTTATCATTGGTAAAGGTAACTATTTCTCCTTTGCAGAACAAGGCTGGATCTAGGATCATTCGATGAATTATTCAATCTATTTGCGTAAATTTTTATCATTTTTTTCAGGGAATTTATCTATTTAGGCTTGAGAATGATAAACAAAGGTCGTATAATTCACGACCTTTAATATAGTGGGTCGGCTATGCGACCTGACGAGGTAGCCTTCAAAATCTTGAATTTTGAAGTGGTCCGAACCCTAAGCTCGAGCTTATATTTTTATTGGAGATTAATATGTCTAGAGTCTGTCAAGTAACAGGCAAGCGTCCAGCAGTTGGTAACAACCGTTCGCACGCAATGAATGCGACTCGTCGTCGTTTTCTTCCTAACTTACACACTCACCGTTTTTGGGTTGAGAGTGAAAAACGTTTCGTAACTTTACGCTTAACAGCGAAAGGTATGCGTATTATTGATAAAAAAGGCATTGATGCAGTGTTGGCTGAAATCCGTGCTCGTGGCGAGAAAATCTAAGGAGCTAAAAAATGGCAGCTAAAGGTGCTCGTGAAAAAATTCGCTTAGTTTCAACAGCTGAAACAGGTCATTTTTATACAACGACTAAAAATAAACGCAATATGCCGGAAAAAATGGAGATCAAAAAATTTGATCCGGTTGTGCGTAAGCATGTTATTTACAAAGAAGCTAAAATCAAATAATTTAGTTTTCACGATAAAAAAGCCCGACATGTTCGGGTTTTTTATTTTTTCAAATTTTACTTTTTGCCATAAGATAGCTGAAAGACTTACTCTTGGAAAAAAAACATGCCTGAATTACCTGAAGTTGAAACAACCTTAAAGGGCGTAAGCCCTTATTTAAAAGGGTTTATAATTGAAAAAATAGTAGTACGTAATCCCAAATTACGCTGGGAAGTAAGTAAAGAACTCAGCACATTTAAACACGTTAAAATTCTTAACTTAACTCGTCGAGCCAAGTATCTCATTATCCACACGGAACAAGGTTACATTATCGGACATTTAGGTATGTCCGGTTCAGTCCGCATTGTGCCGCATGACAATCCTGTCAATAAGCATGATCATTTCGATATTGTTATGAACAACGGCAAGTTACTACGCTATAACGATGCTCGTCGCTTTGGTGCTTGGCTATGGACGAATAACCTTAGTGAATTTCATCTTTTTTTCAAGTTGGGGCCGGAACCTTTATCTGAAACGTTTAATTCTGCTTATTTGTTCAAAAAATCTCGTCAAAAAAGCACCGCACTTAAAACTTTCTTGATGGATAATTCCGTTGTTGTAGGGGTTGGAAATATTTATGCGAATGAAATTTTATTTCTATGTGGACTTCATCCACAAAAGATCGCCAAAACATTGACAAAAAAACAGGCTGAACAACTTGTTTTCACTATTAAACAAGTGCTTAACGAAGCTATTGAACAAGGAGGAACAACCCTAAAAGATTTTTTACAACCTGACGGTCGCCCCGGATATTTTGCTCAAAAACTTTTGGTTTATGGAAATAAGGACAAGCCTTGTCCAAGGTGCGGTACAAAGATAAAAAGTATTATTATTGGGCAAAGAAATAGCTTTTTTTGTCCGCAATGTCAAAAAAAGTGACATTACTTTCTTTGTTTTTTAAAAAAAATATGTTAAACATCAATAATGTCTTTTTATTTTCACAATCAGTAAACGCAAAAAGGAATATGTAATGAATGGAGCAAATTTGGTCGTAGAATGTTTAAAAGCTCACGGCGTAACTTCCTTATTTGGCTATCCCGGTGGGGCGATAATGCCAGTTTATGATGCAATTTATGATTCTGGTTTAGATCATCTACTTTGTCGTAATGAGCAAGGTGCAGCAATGGCTGCTATTGGATATGCAAGATCAACAAATAAAGTCGGTGTTTGTGTTGCGACGTCGGGACCGGGGGCAACAAATTTAATTACCGGTTTAGGTGATGCCTTGATGGATTCAATTCCCATTATTGCAATTACCGGACAAGTTGCCTCAAATTTTATTGGTACAGATGCTTTCCAGGAAGCTGATATTCTTGGGTTGTCACTTGCCTGTACTAAGCACAGTTTTATCGTTCAACATATTGATGAATTACCTGAAATCATTGCGAAAGCTTTCCAAATTGCACAAAGTGGTCGCCCCGGTCCTGTGCTTATTGATCTTCCAAAAGATGTGCAATTTGCACCTACATCCTTAAAACCCATTGTTTATCCCAAAATTGCGGATTCTTTACAAAATTTAGTCGCACTTGAGCAAGCGAAAAATTTACTTTCTCAAGCAAAACGCCCTGTGCTTTATGTAGGTGGCGGTGTTGGAATGGCAAAAAGCTCGGATGGTATGAGTGGCGTAAAAGCTATACGCACTTTTCTTGATATAACAAATATTCCATCAGTATCAACCTTAAAAGGTTTAGGAACAATACCTCCCAAACATCCACTCTATATGGGAATGATTGGAATGCACGGTACAAAAGCGGCAAATTATGCTGTGCAAGAATGTGATTTACTTATTGCTTGTGGGGCAAGGTTTGATGATCGTGTAACGGGAAAATTAGATACGTTTGCACCACATGCTAAAGTTATTCATATTGATATTGATGTTGCTGAAATTAACAAACTCCGTAAAGCAGATGTTGGACTACAAGGGGATTTGGTGGAGGCGGTTACTAACCTTGCCCAACTATTGGATATTGAACCGTGGCGTAAAGATATTGAGCAGTTAAAAGCAAGTTTTGATTTTAATTATATTGAAAATACAGAAGATAAAGAGATAGAGCCCTGTGCATTACTTCACACATTATCCGAACGCAAAGCAAAAAATGCGGTGATTACAACTGATGTAGGGCAACATCAAATGTGGTCGGCACAACATATGAAACATTATGAACCTGAAAATTATATTACATCTGCAGGGTTCGGTTCGATGGGCTTCGGCTTGCCGGCAGCTATCGGTGCGGCAAAAGCTCGTCCCCAAGATCCAGTTATTTTAATTACTGGTGATGGCTCATTGATGATGAATATTCAAGAATTGGGTTCGATCAAGCGTGGAAATTTACCAATCAAAATTTTATTGCTTGATAACCAACGTTTGGGTATGGTGCGACAGTGGCAATCGCTCTTTTTTCATGGTCGCCATAGCCACACTGTTTTAGATGATAATCCTGATTTTGTTACTCTTGCTTCTGCCTTTGGTATTGCAGGTGAACGAATTGAAAAGGCAAGTGAAGTTTCCGATGCTTTGGATCGATTATTAAATGCCAAAGAAGCTTATTTACTACATGTCTGTATCCCAGATGAAGAAAATGTATGGCCACTTGTACCGCCAAATACATGTAACAGTAATATGATTGAAGAAGATATTGGGGTGTAAACAATGAAAACTTACGATTTAACTATTCAAGCAAACAAACGCCCTGAAACTTTAGAGCGTTTGTTAAGAGTTGTCCGCCATCGTGGTTTTGAAGTCATTATTCTACATAGTGAAAGTAAAGGTAATGTTATTGATTTGAGACTTACTGTGCAAAGTGAGCGAGCTATTGAATTATTGATTCACCAATTAGTGAAATTACCGGATGTTATTACATTAAGCTAAAGAGCGGTCTAAATTTGTATAAATTATTATACAAAATAGATGGTTAGTTTAAAGGGAGATAAGTTGTGGAAGGTGCTGTTTTAGCGATTAAATTGGGATTGGTTGAAGAGATTGTTTTTGAAAATGGTTCAAAGATGTCAACGGCAATTCGGAAAAAACCGATGGAACAAGCTATCGTTCATGAATTAGGTGCGGAAGGAAATGATGTTGGACTGAAAGCACATCATGGAGGCATTGATAAAGCACTGTTTTTTATGGCTGAAAGATCTTTTGCTAAATTAACCGCTCTTTTGGGTAAGCATGATAGCTATCAAGGAGAAGCTATCTATGGTGAAAATTTTATTGTTTCTTTTTTTGATGAAGAAAATGTATGTGTCGGCGATCAGTACCAGATCGGAGATGTACAAATTGAAATTTCACAACCTCGCATACCTTGTGAAACGTTGTCAAAAAATGCCAATAATAAAAATACTCGAGCGATTGTTGTAGAAACAGGGCTGACCGGTTGGTATGTGAGAGTCATTAAAAATGGCGTGATCAAAAAAGGGGATAAAATCCGGAGTTTAGTTAACCCTTACCCAAAATTAACCATTAAATATTTAAATTATTTGCTGGCAACGGAAGCGACTGTGGAGCTTAAAACTCAATTAGAACAAGCAATTGAATGTCCTGTTTTGGCGGAGGCTTTTAAGCGTTACTTAAAAATGAAATGGCGAAAAATCAGTTAAATATTTGGTTAAGTGAGATATTAATCGACTTATGTGAAGAATAAAGAACGTGATTAAATATTTACTGATATAATGGCGAAAATTTTTCAGATAATTTTAACAAGCGGTCTCTAATTTTGAATATTTCTTTATTTCGACAAATTCTCTCCTCTACAAAATGGCAGAATGATATTTTTACTTTATCTCCGCAAAAACAAGATTGGCTATTACATCAAGGTTCATTAACTCGAAAATTACAGCAATATTGTCAGCAACTGAAAGTTGAAATTGTGGCGGAAAAATGGGTTTCTGACATGTCTTTTGGATTTACCGGACATCATGAGCCAATTTGGTTGCGTGAAGTGATATTAAAAGGTGATGAGCAAGCTTGGATTTTTGCACAAACTCGTTTGCCACAATCTACGATTGAGAATGTTGCACCTGACATTATCAATGTAGGTTCAACGCCTATTGGCTTATGGCTTTTCCCTCAACAACCAAAAAGAAAAACACTTGAATGGATATACGATACCGCAACAGGATTATATGCTCGTCGTTCAGTATTGCTTTTAAATCAATATCCAATCGAAATTAAAGAATTGTTTTTGCAAGATTTTAAATTTTTTCAATCAAAGGTCTAAAGCATGAGAACCCCGAAAAAGACAAACAAAAAAGCGAAAAAAATCACCGCACTTACAGAAGATCCGTATTTTTTCCAAGAGCAACAGAAATATTCTAATCCAATCCCAAGTCGAGAGTTTATTTTACAAATTATTCGTGATTTTAATGCACCTATGTCGAAAGAAAATCTTTTCAAGACATTGGCTATCGTTGATTCTGAACAAAAAGAGGGAATGCGTCGCCGTTTGCGTGCAATGGAAAATGAAGGGCAATTGGTCTTTACTAAAAGAAAGTGTTATGCCTTGCCTGAAAAATTGGATTTATTAAAGGGGTCAGTGATTGGTCATCGTGAAGGCTATGGTTTTTTACAAATCGAAGGAAGCAAGTCAGATTGGTTTATTCCAAATATTCAAATGCAAAAAGTTATCCATGGTGATTTTGTATTGGCACAACCTAATGGCTATGACCGTAAAGGACGTTCAGAGGTGCGTATTGTTCGAGTGTTAGAAAGTCGCAATAAACATATTGTTGGGCGTTTTTTCATGGAGGAGGGGATTGGTTATGTCGTGCCGGATGATAGCCGTATTAATCGTGACATTCTGATTCCGAATGAGTTTCGCAACGGAGCGAGAATGGGACAGGTAGTTGTGGTTGAACTTAAACCTCGTACAGCAACATTTACGCAGTTGGTTGGAAAAATTGTAGAAATTCTTGGGGAGAATATGGCAAAGGGAATGGAAACTGAAATTGCTATTCGCAATCATGATATTCCTCATATTTTTCCAAGTGCGGTAGAAAAACAAGTAAGAAAATATACGGATAGTGTGCCGGAGGAAGCAAAACAAGGACGAAGAGATTTAAGAACCTTACCATTGGTAACCATTGATGGTGAAGATGCACGAGATTTTGATGATGCGGTTTTTTGTCAAAGAAGTGGTGATGGCGGGTGGACATTATGGGTTGCCATTGCCGACGTGAGCTATTACGTACGTTTGCGTACTGCATTAGATAACGAAGCATATCAGCGTGGCAATTCGGTTTACTTTCCTAACCGAGTTGTACCAATGTTGCCGGAGATTTTATCGAATGGATTATGTTCGCTTAATCCACAGGTTGATCGTTTGTGTATGGTATGTGAGATACGAATTTCGCCACAGGGAAAAATGACTGATTACAGTTTTTATGAAGCGGTCATGAACTCATATGCAAGATTAACTTACACTAAAGTTGCACAAATTTTGGCAGGTGATGAATTATTACAACAACGCTATCATGTTTTAGTACCGCACTTACAAGAATTGCACCAAATGTATCAGGCTCTGCTGCAAGCTCGTTATCAGCGTGGAGCCATTGATTTTGAAACTATTGAAACTAAGTTTGTCTTCAATGAAATGGGACGTATTGAATGTATTGAACCTGTGGAGCGTAACGATGCCCATAAAATCATTGAAGAATGTATGATTTTAGCAAATATTGCAGCAGCTAATTTTATGGAACGTCATCAAGAACCCGCTTTATTCCGTATTCATGCCGGACCAAGTCAAGAAAAACTCAGTGCATTTCGTGCTTTTCTACGTGAATGTGGCTTAACGTTAAAAGGTGGTATAAACCCCACAACCGCAGATTACGCACAGTTGTTAGCCCAAGTTCGTGAACGTCCGGATCATGAATTAATTCAAACTATGCTACTTCGTTCACTTAGCCAAGCTGTTTATCACCCTGATAATATTGGACATTTTGGTTTAGCACTAACGGAATATGCACATTTTACCTCGCCTATTCGCCGTTATCCTGATTTAACGTTACATCGTAGTATCAAATATTTATTAGCAAAACAGCAAGGTTCTAAAAGAAAAACAACCGATACCGGCGGTTATCATTATTCCCTAGAAGAAATGGATCTTCTCGGTGATCATTGTTCTTTAACCGAACGCCGAGCTGATGATGCAACAAGAGAAGTGGCAGATTGGCTAAAATGCGAATATATGCAAGATCATGTTGGAGATGAATTTGACGGTATTATTTCTTCTGTAACCGGTTTTGGGTTGTTTGTTCGTTTAGATGATTTATTTATTGATGGGCTAGTTCATATTTCAACCTTAGATAATGATTATTATCAATTTGACTCAATAAAACAACGTTTAATTGGGGAAAATTCCGGTACGACCTATCGTCTCGGTGATAAAGTTAAAATCCGTGTTGAGGCAGTCAGTTTAGCTCAACGCCAAGTGGATTTTGTTTTATTATCGAGTCAGCGTAAACCTAGACGTTCCGGCAAAACGGCGAATAAGCGAGCGAAACAAAAAAGCTTCCAAGAAAAGAACCGCACTTCTAAGATCGAGCGACATAAAAGTGCGGTGAAAAAAACGAAAAACTTATCAAAAAAACAACAAAGTCCGGCAAGTAAAACAAGAAAACAGAAAAAACAGAAAGGATAAAAAATCATGGCAGAAAATATTTATGGAATTCATGCGGTGCAGGCTTTTCTTATTAATGCACCAGAACGTTTGATCGAAGTTTATGTGCTAAAAGGGCGGGAAGATAAGCGGTTACAATCCGTACTGAATGAACTTTATAAATTAGGTATAAGCGTACAATTTTTGAATCGTGATACATTGGATAAAAAAGCGAACGGAGAAGTACATCAAGGTATCATTGCTCGTGTTCAACCAGCTAAAGAGTTGAATGAAAATGACTTGGTTGAGATCTTACAAAAAAAAGCAAATCCATTATTGCTGGTACTGGATGGTATCACAGATCCACATAATTTAGGTGCTTGTTTACGATCAGCAGATGCTGCCGGTGTTTGTGCTGTGATTGTGCCAAAAGATAAATCGGCACAATTGACTGCGATTGCTCGTAAAGTCGCTTGTGGAGCGGCGGAAGTTGTACCTCTTGTTCGTGTAACAAATTTAGCCCGCACTTTACGAGATCTACAGCAACAACATAATATTTGGGTTGTAGGTACGGCTGGCGAGGCGATTGAAACTTTATACGAAGCGAAATTAACCGGCGGTTTAGCACTTGTTATGGGGGCTGAGGGAGATGGAATGCGTCGTTTAACCCGTGAAACTTGCGATCAATTGATTAGCATTCCTATGGCGGGTTCCGTCTCTTCATTAAATGTTTCTGTTGCCACAGGCGTTTGTCTATTTGAAATTGTGCGACAAAGATTAGGGTAATACTTTCTTCATCTAAAAAGGTTGGATGTGATGTGAAATATGTTTATTATGTAAATTAAAAGGACTGAACCCTGCAGAATACAGAGTGCAGTCCTTGAATTAAATCAGTCCAATCAGATCATATTGTCAGGAAATTTTTGCTATTTTATACCCTTCTTATCTAGTTTTGCATACGTTTGACAGTCAATGTTTAAGCCATTATCGCACGCTAATCTATAATATTGTTTAGCTTTAGAAACATTTCTTTGTACACCCTGTCCGTTTGCATACATCACGCCGAGATTGTATTGTGCATTTGCATATCCCTGTTCAGCAGCTTGTGTGTACCAATAGACAGCTTGTTTATAGTTTTGAGTAATGCCCTTTCCCCCATCTGTATACATCAGACCGAGATTGTTTTGTGCATGTGCCTCTCCCTGTTCAGCAGCTTTCGTGTACCAATAGACGGCTTGTTGATCGTTTTGAGTAATGCCATCTCCGTATTCGTACATCAAACCGAGATTGTGTTGTGCATTTGCATCTCCCTGTTCAGCCAGTTGTTTGAATAAGGGAAAAGCGTCAGAATAATTTTGTTGTTTAATAAATTGTAAAGCACGATTAAATCTTTCGGTATCTGTTTCGGCATGTAGATTGGACAATACCGAAAGAGAGTAGGGCGATAAGTAGGGATTTTTTTAGATTCATCTGAGTTCCTTTGCTGACTGCTTCTCATGGTTCGTTTAAAAAATTAGATATTTAAGTTAATTGCATCATCAATAAAGTATTGGTCCATATCAAATGCAGGTTTCGCCCCTTTATTTTTGCCTACTATTTGAGAAGGCACACCAGCGACAGTAGTGTATTCTGAAACGGATTGTAACACTACGGAGTTTGCACCAATTTTAGCGTAACGCCCAATTTCGATATTTCCTAACACTTTAGCTCCGGACCCAATCATCACACCTTCTCGAATTTTAGGATGACGATCGCCGCTTTCTTTGCCCGTTCCCCCTAAAGTTACACCTTGCAAAATAGATACATCATTTTCAATGACAGATGTTTCTCCTATCACAATACCTGTGGCATGATCGAACATAATGCCGCAACCGATTCTTGCTGCGGGATGGATATCTACATCAAAGGCAACGGATATTTGGTTTTGTAAATAGATCGCCAATGCTTTTCGTCCTTGTTGCCATAAATAATGGGTAATACGATAACTTTGCAATGCGTGGAAGCCTTTCAAATAAAGTAACGGTGTAGAGTATTGTTCTACGGCAGGATCTCGATGACGCACGGCTCGGATATCGCAAGCCGCACTTTCGATAATTTGCGGTTGATTTTGATGTGCTTCTTCAATAATTTCTCGCAATGCAATAGCGGGCATAATTGGATTAGCTAATTTGTTCGCAAGAATATAGCTTAATGCACTGCCTAGATTGTTATGTTTTAAGATAGTTGCATGAAAGAAACTGGCTAGCATTGGTTCATTTTCAGCGAGTTTTGCTGCTTCAGCACGAATAAGACTCCATACTTCTATTGACATGTTACTCCCTTTTGCGTTTTCTTCCCAATAAAGTAATAGCTGCATCTTCAGGTTTTTTACCACAAAATAGTATTTGATATACCTGCTCGGTAATCGGCATTTCTACACCCTGTTGCTGGGCTAATAAAAAGGTTTCTTTTGTATTGTAAAAACCCTCTATAACCGGACCAAGTTCATTGATAGCCGTTGTACAATCAAAACCTTGTCCTAACATTAATCCAAAACGACGGTTACGAGACTGGTTATCGGTACAAGTAAGGACTAAATCCCCTAAGCCGGATGTTCCCATAAAGGTATTTGGATTTGCACCTAGAGATATGCCCAAACGACTGATTTCAGCGATTCCTCGAGTAATTAATGCTGTACGTGCATTAGCACCAAACCCCATACCATCAGAAATCCCTGCAGCAATAGCAATTACATTTTTAACCGCCCCTCCTAGTTGTACACCAATCATATCTTGATTAATATAGACTCGGAATTTGCTACAATGAATTCTTTCTTGGAACTCTAAGGCAAATTGTTCGTTATTTGAGGCTAATGTAATAGCTGTCGGCATACCGGCAGCCAATTCTTTAGCAAAGGTAGGTCCTGATAAGACTGCTAAAGGATAACCATATCCTACATGCTCTTCAACAACTTCTTGTAATAAGCGTCCTGTATTTCGCTCCAGTCCTTTCGTTGCCCAGGCGATACGTTGATCCGATCTTAAGTGCGGTTTAATTTGCATGATAACGTCGCCAAAAACATGACTTGGTACAACAATTAATAACTCTCTGGAGTGTTGAATGGCTTGTGCTAAATTGTCTTCTACATATAAAGAATCAGGAAAGTGAATATTAGGTAAAAATGCTTGATTTTTTCGCTCATTACGTAAGCGTTGACAATGTTGAGGATGATGTCCCCATAAGTAGGTTGGATAACCATTGCGAGAAAAGGCAATAGCTAAGGCAGTTCCATAAGCACCGGCACCAATTACGGTGATTGGAGTTGGAGAAGGACTGTTATCATTCATATTTTTTTTTCTTAGAATTTTCGGAGTTAATAGAAAAATATTAGGGTGTTATTACAACACCCTGAGAGATTAATGGACTTCTTTCTTTTCTTTTTCTTCAGCTTTTGACTCCTCTTGTGCTTGTTGACGTTGCATATACTCAACAAATAAGGCATCAAAATTGACCGGTGCTAGATTTAAAGCCGGGAAAGTGCCACGATTCACTAAACTGGAAATTAATTCTCGTGCATAAGGGAATAACATATTTGGGCATTGAGATGTTAGGCAATGTGCTAATTGTACATCTTCTAAACCGCTTATAGCAAAGATGCCTGCCTGTTTTACTTCACATATAAAAGCAACATCTTCACTGCCTTCCATTGTAGTTTCAACAGAGATATTCAGGCAAACTTCATAAAGATCTTCTGCTAAATGGGTTGTTTCTGTGCTTAAATTAAAATCCAGTTTCGGTTTCCATTCCTGTTGGAAAATGTGTGGTAGATTAGGTGCTTCAAAAGAAACATCTTTAACGTAAATACGTTGAATTTGTAAAACAACTTCTGTTCCTTGTTCTTCTGTTACTGCGTCTTGATTTTTTTCTGTCATTTTTCGATCCTTATTTATGTTTTTTGACTAAAGGTAAATTTGCCGTAATCCAGCCACTGATACCATCTTTCAGTGAGTAAACTCGACTAAATCCTTGTTTAACTAATAATTCTGCTGATGCACCTGCATTCATACCTGTTGCACAAACTAAAATTACAGGGGTATCTTTATGTTGTTCAATTTTTCCTAAATTTTGATTTTTAATCTCTGTTGGCAATACATTGATACTGTTGATAATATGACCACGTTGAAATTCATCTATTGTGCGTAAATCAATAACAATAGCCTCTTCATTATTAATTAAACGAGTCGCTTCGGCGTTTTCTACTGCCGTAACTTTACTGGTAAATGATTTTACCGATGTATAAATTAACATGACAAATACGGCAATCCATGCTATTACCATTAGGCTATGATTTTTTGCAAACTCTGTTGCTAAAGGGAGATATTCTTGCATTTTTTCTATTTTTCAGGGTTAAAGTTAAGGTTAAAAATAAAGGGCTAAGTATAACCGCACTTTCTTCATCTTTCAAAATTTTTCAAAGAAAGTCTTGCAAATAAATTGATCTATATTATAGATAGCTTCCCTGTTTATTGGTATATTAGCCCCAAATTTCAAGGAAGTCTTGATAAATTTGTTGAAAGAGGGTTTCCGATTTTATCGGAAACGATTTTTAAGTAGAAAAAATAGGAAAAAACAATGTTTTATATTCAATTCGCTATCGTTTTAGTGTGTATTCTGATTGGTGCACGCATTGGTGGTATCGGTTTGGGCGTTATGGGTGGTTTAGGGCTTTGTATTCTCGCCTTCGGCTTCGGGTTACCACCTGCTGGATTACCGATTGATGTGATGTTTATGATTATGGCTGTAGTTTCTGCCGCTGCTGCAATGCAGGCAGCCGGTGGTTTGGATTATATGATCAAAATCGCAACCAATATTTTACGCAGAAATCCTAAATATATCACTTTTGTCGCACCTGCCGTAACTTGGTTATTTACTTTCTTAGCCGGTACTGGCCATGTAGCTTATTCTGTATTACCAGTTATCGCAGAAGTAAGTCGTCACAGCGGTATTCGTCCTGAGCGTCCACTTTCAATGGCAGTAATTGCATCGCAATTTGCTATTGTAGCAAGTCCTATCGCTGCCGCTGTAGTGGCTGTTGTGAACTATTTAGAACCACAAGGAATCAACTTGGGTAGCGTCTTAATGGTTACTATTCCGTCAACTATTTTAGGCATAGCACTTGCTTGTGTTTTTGTCAATAAAATGGGGAAAGAATTAAAAGACGATCCGAATTATCAACGTTTATTACAAAATCCTGAGTATGTCAAAGAAAACAGCGTAAGTAATATTGCTGAAATTGAAATAAAACCGACTGCGAAATTATCAGTGGGCTTATTCTTATTCGGTGCATTACTTGTTGTTGTGATGGGAGCGTATCCGGAGTTACGTCCATCATTCAACGATAAACCTATGGGTATGGCTCACACTATTGAGATCGTTATGTTAACTGTTGGTGCATTGATTATCTTAACCTGTAAACCGAATGGTAACGCAATTACACAAGGTTCCGTATTCCATGCTGGTATGCGTGCGGTGATTGCAATTTTTGGTATTGCTTGGTTGGGAGATACATTGATGCAAGGTCATATTGCAGGCATTAAAGAAAGTGTGAAGTTATTAGTTGAAACCGCACCTTGGGCATTTGCATTTGCACTGTTCTTACTTTCTGTTTTGGTAAACAGTCAAGGGGCGACTGTAGCAACTTTATTTCCGCTAGGTATTGCATTAGGTATTGAACCTGCGATTTTAATCGGGGTATTTGTAGCAGTAAACGGTTATTTCTTTATTCCAAACTATGGTCCAATTATTGCTTCAATTGACTTTGATACAACAGGCACAACAAGAATCGGTAAGTTTATCTTTAATCACAGCTTTATGCTTCCAGGTTTATTAAGTATGGCATTTAGCTTAGGTTTCGGGTTATTGTTTGCAAGTATTTTACTTTAGCTTTCACTAAATAATTTATAAAAACACCGCACTTGCTTTAAGAAGTGCGGTGTTTTTTGGGATTTTGATTTTTTAAATACCGAATAAAACAGCAATGAAAACGGTCAAGCCGAAATAATTGTTATTTAAAAAAGCGTTAAAGCAACTCGCTCTATCTCTATTTTTAGTCAAACGGCATTGGTAAACGAAAAATAAGCCGGCAATAGCCAATACAATAAAATATCTGTTATTTAATTGTGATAAATAACCCACGGAAAAGAGAAAAATCAGCGTTATTATTTGTAATAATGCGATGATTTTATTGTCATATTGAGCAAATAAAATCGCCGTTGATTTCACGCCAATACGCAAATCATCATCACGATCTACCATGGCATATTGAGTATCATATGCGACTGTCCAAGATAAATTTGCAATAAATAATAACCAGCATTCTAGAGGCAATGCTTCAATAGTCGCACCATAAGCCATTGGAATAGACCAGCCAAAAGCCGCCCCTAAGAAAAATTGTGGCAAATGTGTATAACGTTTCATAAAGGGATAAATAAATGCCAAAATGACTGCAATCACAGATAAACCAATAGTATAAAGGTTTAAACAAAGGACTAATAAAAAAGAACAAAAAACGAGGACGATAAATAACCATTTTGCTTCACGAGGTGTTGCTCGACCTGTTGAAAGTGGGCGTAGTGAAGTTCGTTTAACTTTTCCGTCAATATGGCGATCTGCATAATCATTGATGACACAACCTGCTGAACGCATTAAAAATACGCCGCATATAAAAATTGCTAAAACTGATAGGGTAGGCATCGCTTTTTCGGCAAGATATAATGCCCAAAGCGTTGGCCAAAGTAAAAGCAATGTGCCGATAGGTTTGTCTAAACGCATTAATTGTCCATAAGCAATCAACTTATCTTTTGCAAATATTGTCATTTGATTGGCTAAACCTTGTAATTCTTAATAAAAGTGCGGTGTATTTTACTGTAAAATCCTTTTTGGAAAAAGTGAGTTTACCCTATAAAGAAACAGTGTTATATTGCGAAATACTTTTATTGTTAAACTATCATAAAATGACTACATTCAAAGAAATCAACTCTGAACAAGCATGGGAAATATTAAATAATAAGAATGCTGTATTAGTAGACATTCGTGATTTATCCCATTTTATTTACAGTCGTCCGCAAAGTGCTTTTCATTTAACTCATCAGCGTTTTAGTGAATTCCAACAGAAATATGAATACGACCAACCGATTATTGTGAGTTGTTATCATGGTGTGAGTAGCCGCAATGTGGCACAATTTTTAGTTGAGCAAGGCTATGATGAAGTTTATAGCTTAATTGGAGGTTTCGCCGGTTGGGTACAAGCGAATTTACCGGTGGAAAGTGGATATTAAATAAAAGGCAGACGATTCCTGCCTTAGTTTAATCCAACCGCACAAACATAGATCAAAACACTATAAAAAATCACCGTACTTAGTAGCAAAACATATTTTGCCAGCTTACTGTTACGTTGATTTAATTTAAATGAATAACGAGCAATAATGCCTAAAATAAAAGGATAAGCCCAAAAGAAAATTGACATCCATCTCATTTGAAAATCATCCAAATTTGGATTTTTAATGAAATTAGGTGAGATTAAGAGAGCTAATGGCCAAAGCAAAACAGGTAGGCAAAACCCAACGAGTGCCCAAGAAAATCTACTAAATCCGGTTGGCATGTTTTGTTTTTTCATTTTTATCCTCGATAATATATACAAGAGAACAGGAATATAGCAAATGAAACTATTATTTGGTAGTGAAAGAGAGAATTTTATTATTTGGTTTCGTGATTATATCCGAGCTAAGTATTTGCTTGAATTGACCATTCAAAACTATATTGATGAAAAATATAATCGGTCGGTGCGTGGTGTTTTTATCGAAGAAAATCATCCATTATTGACACAGCTTGAACAAGAGAAAATACTTTTTCTGCAGGATCCTTTTAACCCTTGTTATCAGCAGGCAGCTTGGGAAGCCGGCGATACACATTCCATTCAGTACAAAAAAACATCATGGGTGGCTATTTGGAAAATCTCATCGAAATGGTTCCAACAAGGTAAAATAACTTTATTTATTACCGCACTTTGCACTCTAATTTACGTTTTACAGAACTTGGGATTTGAGCAAGGTATTTTCTATTTTGCTCATTATCCAGCAAATCCGGCACAACAAACAGAAATTTGGCGTTATATTTCGCATAGTTTAGTGCATCTCTCGCCACTACATTTTTTATTTAATCTAAGTTGGTTTTGGTTATTTGGCGGGGCAATTGAACGACAGCTGAATGCAAAAAAATTACTGTTGCTCTTTTTTGTTTCATCTATTTTGACCGGAGTCGTGCAAAATTATTTCTCTGATTATCGTTTCTTCGGGTTATCTGGTGTAGTTTATGCGGTATTGGGTTATGTATTTATTTTAGATAAATTTCATTATGCTAAATTTGCTTTACCATCAGGTTTTTTCTTGATGTTAATTATGGGGATCGCCTTAGGTTTTATTAGTCCGCTTGTAGGTATTTATATGGGCAACAGTGCTCATATTAGTGGTTTATTATGTGGGATCTTATTAGGCTTATGGCAAGTTAAAAAAGGGCGTTTTGAGAATTAAACGTAACATATTGAAATCAACGAAATGTGTATTGTCTTATTTCTATGCTCTTTCAAACTCAAGATAAAATAGATCGAAATTTGGAGGATAGAGATAAACGCTGTCTTGAAGAGAAATTTGTTTTGCCATTATGGTTACTTTAGCTTACAGTAAATTCTGAATTTTCGCATAAAATTTGATAATTTCCTTTGACTAATTGACAATCAAAAGGTAATATTCACGCCCTATGCAAAAGGTAAAACTACCCCTAACTGTTGACCCGATTAAAGATGCACAGCGTAGATTGGATTATCAAGGTTGTTATGTGTCCAATCAAGTTACTCGTTTAGCGGAGTCAGTAGTCAAAGTGCTCAGCGATGTGCAGGTAACATTATCGTTTTTCGTTGATCCGCAAAAATTGACTGTAATGAAAGGAAGAGCGAGTGTTGATGTGGAATTAGAATGTCAACGTTGTGGTTGTCCTTTCAGTCAATCATTGGAATGTGAGTTTTCTTATAGTCCAGTGTCTGATTTGGGTAAGATCAATGAATTGCCAGAGATTTATGAACCGATAGAATTAAATGAATTCGGGGAAATAGATTTAATTGGAACGGTTGAAGATGAACTGATTGTTGCTCTTCCAATTGTTCCGATGCATTCATCTGAACACTGTGAAGTGTCCGTGGCTGAACAGGTTTTTGGCGAATTGCCGGAAGAGCTGGCAAAAAAACCGAACCCGTTCGCTGTATTAGCTAGTTTAAAGAAAAAGTAAATTTAGGAGTATAGCCAATGGCTGTTCAACAAAATAAAAAATCTCGTTCACGTCGTGATATGCGTCGTTCACATGATGCGTTAACCACTGCAGCTGTATCGGTTGACAAAACAAGCGGAGAAACTCATTTACGCCACCATGTAACCGCAGATGGTTATTATCGTGGTCGTAAAGTGATCAATAAATAATCGTTGATTGTTTAAGGTAATCACTTGAGTCATCTAACTGTTGTGTTAGATATGATGGGCGGGGACATGAGTCCCCGTATTACTATCTGCGAATTGGTAAAAGCGTTGGGTAAGCATCCAATGCTGTCTTTGTTGTTTGCTAATAACCAACAAAATTTTCCTCTACGTCAACGTTTTCCAATCGATAGTCAAAATTATTTAGCCGTCTGTCATTGCTCTCATGTGATTGAAAATAATCAGGGTTTAGTTCATACCTTAGTTCACATTTTTGTAGAATACCAGCTAGGTTTATTTTATCTATATGCAGCTTTGTTAAATATAGGTATTGAGGAAACCAAAGAATATAAAGAATATAAAGCTATTCGAGATATGGCATTACAATCTTCAAAGAAAGGTTAAAGAAAATCTTGCCGGTTTGAATAAAATTAAGACGTAACTTGATGAGATAATTATGTACAGTAGAATTTTAGCAACCGGTAGTTATATACCGGCTAATATCAGGACTAATGCTGATTTAGAAAAAATGGTAGAGACATCTGATGAATGGATTACTACTCGTTCCGGTATAAAAGAGCGTCGTATCGCCGGTGAAAATGAAACAGTTGCCACAATGGGATTTGAGGCCGCTAAAAATGCACTTCAGTTAGCCAATATTTGCCCTAACGATATCGATTTGGTTTTGGTTGCGACTACCAGCCACTCCTATGCTTATCCAAGTGCTGCATGCCAAATTCAAGGTATGTTGGACATTGATGATGCAATTTCTTTCGATTTGGCGGCAGCTTGCACGGGGTTTATCTATGCTTTAAGTGTTGCAGATCAATTCATTAAAACAGGTAAAGTAAAAAAAGCTTTAGTGATTGGTGCAGATATTAATTCTCGTAAGTTAGATGAAACGGATCGTAGCACTGTTATTTTATTTGGTGACGGTGCTGGTGCCGTGATCTTGGAAAGCAGCGATATTGAAGGGATTATTTCTACTCATTTACATGCTTCTTTAGATAAAAGTAACGCCTTAATTCTTCCTCAAACTCAACATGGTGAAGCACAATCCGGTTATATTCAAATGCAAGGGAATGCAACTTTTAAACTTGCAGTACGAGAATTATCTAATGTAGTAGAAGAAACTTTACGTGATAATCACTTAGACAAAGCTGATTTAGATTGGTTGGTACCTCATCAAGCAAACTTACGTATTATCACGGCAACTGCTGAAAAATTGAATATGTCTTTAGATCAAGTGGTAATTACTTTAGACAAGTACGGTAATACAAGTGCGGCGACAGTGCCTGTAGCATTGGATGAAGCTGTACGTGACGGGCGTATTAAGCGTGGTCAATTATTATTATTAGAAGCATTTGGTGGTGGTTGGACTTGGGGTTCTGCGTTGGTTCGTTTCTAAATTTTAACAAAAATTGAATATACTTATTTAGTAGGAAATAAAAATGAAAAAATTTGCAATGGTTTTCCCTGGACAAGGCTCACAAGCAGTGGGAATGCTGGCTGAATTGGCTGCAGAATATCCGATTGTTGAAGAAACTTTTCAGCAAGCTTCCTCCGTTTTGGGTTATGATTTATGGCAGTTAGTGCAACAAGGTCCTGCAGAAGAATTGAATAAAACGTGGCAAACACAACCCGCACTTTTAGCTGCTTCCGTGGCAATTTATCGTGTATGGCAACAAAAATATCCTCACCTAAAACCTGAAGTGATGGCAGGACATAGTTTAGGTGAATATTCCGCTCTAGTATGTGCCGGTGTAATTGATTTCCAAGATGGAATTAAGTTGGTACAACTTCGTGGTAAGTTAATGCAACAAGCAGTTCCGGAAGGAACAGGTGCCATGTACGCAATTATAGGTTTAGATAATGAAAGCATTGTTCAAGCTTGCAAAGCGTCTGAACAAGGTGAGATTGTGTCAGCGGTAAACTTTAATTCACCGGGACAAGTGGTGATTGCAGGAGCAAAAGTCGCAGTAGAACGTGCTGCTGTTGCTTGTAAAGAGGCGGGAGCAAAACGTGCGTTGCCGTTAGCAGTCAGCGTGCCTTCTCACTGTGCATTAATGAAACCAGCAGCAGAAGAATTGGCAGTAGCGTTAGAAAAAATGACGTTTAGCATCCCACAAATTCCGGTTATTAATAATGTTGATGTGAAAGCAGAAAATGAAACCACTAAGATTCGTACCGCACTTGTGCGTCAGCTTTATAGTCCTGTACGTTGGACTGAAATAGTTGAGAATATGGCAAGAGAGGGAATTGAACTTTTATTTGAGATGGGACCTAATAAGGTGCTCACTGGATTAACTAGTCGTATTGTTAAAGAGTTGAATGCTAAAGCAGTCAATGATTTATCTTCATTGAATACAGTGGAAGAAAGCTTAGATTAATTTATGACAACAGAGGCTGATACTAAACAGCCTATTTTATTGAGGAGTAGATGATGCAAGGAAAAATAGCATTAGTAACAGGTGCTACACGTGGGATTGGACGTGCAATAGCAGAAGAATTAGCGAGCAAGGGGGCTTTTGTTATTGGTACTGCAACAAGCGAAAAAGGAGCGGAAAGTATTTCTGCTTATTTAGGCAAACAGGGTAAAGGTTTGGTATTAAATGTCGCAGATCAAGATTCAATAGATGCTGTATTGAGTGCCATTAAAGCTGAAGTGGGTGATGTTGAGATTCTAGTGAATAATGCAGGAATTACCCGTGATGGTTTATTAATGCGTATGAAAGATGATGACTGGTTTGATATTATGCAAACTAATTTAACGTCTATCTATCGTTTATCTAAAGCTGTATTACGTCCGATGATGAAAAAAGGTGGACGCATTATTAATATTGGTTCAGTAGTTGGCTCAATGGGAAATCCCGGTCAAACTAACTATTGTGCGGCAAAAGCGGGTGTTATTGGCTTTACAAAATCGTTAGCAAAAGAAGTTGCAGCAAGAGGAGTAACTGTGAATGTTGTAGCTCCAGGTTTCATTGCAACAGATATGACGGATGTGTTAACTGACGAGCAAAAAGCAAATATTCTGACAAATGTGCCGACAGGTCGTTTGGGACAGCCAAAAGATATTGCGAAAGCTGTTGCATTTTTGGCATCGGAGGACGCGTCATATATTACAGGTACTACATTACATGTTAACGGTGGAATGTATTTACCTTAGTAGAAAGAGGGATTTCAGGCTAGCCAAAGATAAGGCGTAATGTTAAAATCCTGACTGTGGTAATGTAGCTATTGAAACAATCGAGTTACGTTGGCTGTTGCATTCTACAGGTTAACATAACGTATTTATGTTTGTGTACTGAGACAGGTATCATTGTGGTTTGACCTTGTAAAAGTAAAAACAGCTTGAAACTTCATAAAAAATACATACACTATTATATCTTATCGCTAACCATTAATAGGAAAAAAGCAAAATGAGCATTGAAGAACGTGTAAAAAAAATCATTGTTGAACAATTAGGTGTTAAAGAAGATGATGTTAAGCCTGAAGCTTCATTTATTGAAGATTTAGGTGCAGATTCTTTGGATACAGTTGAATTAGTAATGGCCTTAGAGGAAGAATTTGATATTGAAATTCCGGATGAAGAAGCTGAGAAAATTACAACAGTTCAATCAGCAATTGATTATGTTCAAAATAATCAATAGTAATGATACTTGAAAATTACACATGAAATCAGTATAATCCGTATTCACTTATGACCCTTTGACAGGGTCATATTTTTGTGTGGCACATTGTGCTTGTATGAAATGGGGAGCTGAAACGGCGTTATTACCCGCAAAGAGGAAATTAAAAATGGCAAAAAAAGTCCAAGCATACGTTAAGTTGCAAGTCGCAGCAGGTATGGCTAACCCATCACCACCTGTTGGTCCAGCATTAGGTCAACAAGGTGTGAACATCATGGAATTCTGTAAAGCATTTAATGCTCGTACTGAGAGTCTAGAGAAAGGTTTACCGATTCCTGTCGTTATTACTGTTTATGCAGACCGCTCTTTTACATTTGTGACTAAAACTCCGCCGGCAGCGGTATTATTGAAAAAAGCTGCTGGAATTAAATCTGGTTCTAGTAAACCTAATAAAGATAAAGTAGGTAAAGTCACTTTAGATCAAATCCGTCAAATTGCTGAAACTAAAGCAGCCGATATGACCGGTGCAACAATTGAAACTAAAATGAAATCTATTGAAGGTACAGCACGTTCAATGGGTTTAGTAGTGGAGGGTTAATCTAATGGCTAAACTTACTAAGCGTATGAAAGCAATCAAAGCCGGTGTTGATTCAACAAAACAATATGAAATCAATGAAGCTATTACGGTGTTGAAACAATTCACTTCAACAAAATTCGTTGAAAGCGTTGACGTTGCAGTCAATTTAGGTATTGATGCACGTAAATCAGATCAAAATGTACGTGGTGCAACCGTGTTACCACATGGTACAGGTCGTTCAGTACGTGTTGCTGTGTTTACTCAAGGTGCTAATGTTGATGCGGCTAAAGCAGCTGGTGCTGATTTAGTAGGAATGGAAGATTTAGCAGAGCAAATCAAAAAGGGTGAAATGAACTTTGATGTTGTTATTGCTTCCCCTGATGCAATGCGTGTTGTTGGTCAACTAGGTCAAATTTTAGGGCCTAGAGGCTTAATGCCAAATCCTAAAGTTGGTACCGTTACACCAAACGTTGCTGAAGCGGTTAAAAATGCTAAGTCCGGTCAAATCCGTTACCGCAATGATAAAAACGGTATTATTCATACTACAATCGGTAAAGCAAATTTCTCTGCTGAACAATTAAAAGAAAACTTGCAAGCATTATTAGCTGCCTTGACTAAGGCGAAGCCTGCGACAGCAAAAGGTATCTTTATTAGAAAAGTAAGTGTTTCTACTACTCAAGGTGCGGGCGTTGCTGTTGATCAAAGTAGCTTATAATTAATATAGCCAAACCTTTACAGAGGCGTATTTTGTATATATAATGCACGCCTCTATTTTGCCTTATGGCATAATTTCTGGTTGGTGCTTGACCTCTCAAGCCCCGTCCAAGACCGTAGGGGAAAGAATATTTCTTAATAATCCTACGTAGATGGTGATACAGAATAAGAATTTTTCTTGCTTCTGTGCACCTTAGCCTCAGAGAAGACTGCAAAAGTGCGGTGTTTTTTTGAGAAGTTTTATAATTCCGATCAATCGGAGTGTATTCAGGAGCTAAAAGCCAATGGCATTAAATCTTCAAGACAAACAAGCAATTGTTGCTGAAGTAAATGAAGCAGCCAAAGGTGCCCTATCGGCAGTTATTGCGGATTCTCGTGGTGTTACTGTTGATAAAATGACTGAGTTACGTAAAGCAGCTCGTGAAGCTGGCGTTTCTATGCGTGTTGTACGTAATACTTTATTACGTCGTGCAGTAGAAGGCACAGATTTTGAGTGCTTAACAGATACGTTTGTAGGTCCAACACTTATCGCATTTTCTAATGAGCATCCAGGTGCGGCTGCACGTTTGTTCAAGGATTTTGCTAAAGCTAACGATAAGTTTGAAATTAAAGGTGCAGCCTTTGAAGGTAAGATCCAAAATGTTGAGTTCTTAGCAACATTACCGACTTACGAAGAAGCAATTGCACGTTTAATGGGTACTATGAAAGAAGCAGCGGCAGGCAAACTTGCTCGCACTCTTGCGGCATACCGCGACAAATTACAAGAAGCGGCTTAATTAAAGCCTTTCTTAACTCGTTTAATTTATTTACTTTAGGAATTGATTGTTATGTCATTAACTAACGAACAAATCATTGAAGCGATTGCTTCAAAAACTGTCACTGAAATCGTAGAATTAATTTCTGCAATGGAAGAAAAATTTGGTGTTTCTGCTGCGGCAGCAGCGGTAGCAGTAGCTGCTGGTCCAGCTGAAGTAGCTGAAGAAAAAACCGAATTCGATGTGGTTTTAGCTGAAGCTGGTGCTAATAAAGTAGCTGTAATTAAAGCAGTACGTGGTGCGACTGGTTTAGGCTTAAAAGAAGCTAAAGACCTAGTAGAATCTGCTCCGGCTAACTTAAAAGAAGGTATTTCTAAAGCAGAAGCTGAAGCACTTAAGAAAGAATTAGAAGAAGCTGGTGCGAAAGTAGAAATCAAATAATTTTGATTTTTTCAATCTTCTAGTTCAGAAAAGACTTGGTGGACACCCAAGGTCAGAATAATAATCCTACCTTTTCGTGCGTTTTCGAAGGTGGGATTATTCTTTTTTATGCTGTCGAAGAGTTTATTTGTAGATGATCGTAATTTGGGAGAAAAACTTTACTTTTGTCTGCAGTGGGTTGAGTGCGGTTTGTTTTAAGCCGCACTTTTTCGTTTCATTCGCAATGAGATTTTTTATTTTAAGAACGTTTCATAACTTCAAAAAATTCTTCATTGGTTTTTGCCATCATTAGCTTATCAATTAAGAATTCCATTGCCTCAATTTCACCCATTGGATTAAGAATTTTACGTAGAATCCACATTTTTTGTAATTCATCTGGTGTAGTCAGAAGATCTTCTTTCCTTGTACCAGAACGATTGAAGTCAATAGCAGGAAATACACGTTTTTCTGCGATTTTACGGGAAAGATGCAACTCCATATTCCCAGTTCCTTTAAATTCTTCAAAAATCACTTCGTCCATTTTTGATCCGGTATCCACAAGTGCGGTGGCAATAATGGTTAAACTACCGCCTTCCTCAACATTACGGGCCGCACCAAAGAAGCGTTTTGGGCGATGCAATGCATTGGCATCTACACCTCCTGATAAGATTTTTCCGGAAGCCGGTGTTACCGTATTATAAGCACGAGCTAAGCGAGTTATGCTATCTAATAAAATAACCACATCTTTTTTATGTTCAACGGAACGTTTTGCTTTTTCAATCACCATTTCTGCAACTTGAACATGGCGTGCTGCCGGTTCATCAAAGGTTGAAGCAATGACTTCGCCTTTTACTGAGCGTTGCATTTCTGTTACTTCTTCCGGACGTTCATCAATCAACAATACAATTAACTCACATTCCGGATAGTTATGAATAATACTTTGTGCAATATTTTGTAACAACATGGTTTTACCTGCTTTTGGCGGAGCGACAATTAAACCACGTTGTCCTTTACCGATAGGGGAGGCTAAATCTAAAATACGAGCAGTCAAATCTTCCGTTGAACCATTTCCACGCTCCATTCTGAGGCGTGAATTTGCGTGTAGTGGAGTTAAGTTTTCAAAGAGAATTTTACTACGTGATACTTCTGGTTTATCGTCATTGACTCGATCAACTTTTAGCAAGGCAAAGTAACGCTCTCCTTCTTTTGGCGGACGAATTTTTCCTTCAATTTTGTCGCCCGTTTGCAGGTTGAAACGACGAATCTGACTTGGAGAAACATATATGTCATCAGGACCGGCTAAGTAAGAACTATCGGCAGAACGTAAGAAACCGAAACCATCAGGTAAAATTTCTAATATACCTCCTCCAAAAATGTCCTCTCCACTTTTCGCATGTTGTTTTAAAATTGCAAAAATAATGTCTTGTTTGCGTAAACGAGCTAAATTTTCTAAGCCCATTTGTTTTTCACCTAATTCTACAAGTTCAGAAACAGGTTTATTTTTAAGTTCTGTTAAATGCATAATAAATAATTGAGAATGTTATAAAAATGAATTGATAAATGAATTGAATGTAAATATGAAATTGCGTGCAAATTTATCATTAAATCTTTAAGTTGTCTAGCTATCTAACTTAAAAATCAATAAATGTGCGGACATTTTTTGAGGATTTTTTCCGTTCATGTTATTATCACCCAAATTCTTTACTGATAATTTTTATGCAAAATAGTCATCTTTCACAACAACGTTTTTCTGATCTTGCTTTACATCGTATCGTGCAACAAGCGATAAAAGAAAAAGGCTTTGAGTTTTGTACACCTATTCAGGCATTGTCTTTACCTATCACCTTAAAAGGGCAAGACATAGCTGGGCAGGCTCAAACCGGCACAGGAAAAACGATCGCATTTTTAACCGCTACATTTCATCATTTACTACAAAAAAACAATATAAATTCCTCAGAACAACCGAGAGCGTTAATTTTGGCACCGACTAGAGAATTGGTTGTACAAATTGCAAATGATGCGAATTTTCTGGTTCAAGCAACAGGGTTGAAAACAGGCTTAGCTTATGGTGGTGAGGGCTATGATAAACAATTAAAGGTAATTGATCAGGGTATTGATATTTTAATTGGTACTACAGGGCGTGTAATTGATTATGTTAAGCAAGGAATTATTCGTTTAGATTATATTCAAGTGGTAGTGTTAGATGAAGCAGATCGAATGTTTGATTTAGGTTTTATTAGAGATATTCGTTATTTATTACGTAAATGTCCGGTGCCTCAACAACGTTTAACCATGCTTTTTTCTGCAACTTTGTCTTATAAGGTTCGTGAACTTGCTTTTGAACATATGAATGATCCACAGTATGTAGAAATTGAACCCTTACAAAAAACGGGGCATAGAATTAGAGAGGAGTTATTTTACCCTTCTAATCAAGATAAAATGGCATTGTTGATGACTTTATTAGAAGAAGAATGGCCAGAGCGTTGCATTATTTTTTCTAATACTAAACATCGTTGTGAGGAAATATGGGGATATTTAAGTGCGGATGGTCATCGAGTAGGATTATTGACCGGTGATGTAATGCAGAAAAAACGCTTATCTTTACTCAAACAATTTACGGATGGAACCTTAGATGTTTTGGTGGCGACAGATGTGGCAGCACGAGGGTTACATATTCCGGATGTGACTCATGTGTTTAATTATGATTTACCTGATGATTGTGAGGATTATGTACATCGTATTGGAAGAACAGGGCGAGCGGGTGAAAGCGGTATTTCAATCAGTTTTGCTTGTGAAGAATATGCGATTAATCTGCCTGCAATTGAAGAATATATTGGTCACAGTATTCCTGTCAGTCAATATGATGCGAAAGCATTGATCGAAGATTTGCCAACACCTCATCGGATTAAACGAGGTGCATTTGATAGCCGTTCAAATTTACAACGTACTGTAAAGAGATTGAAAAAAACTTATTAATTTAACCGCTCTTTTATGGGATCTTTGCCAAGATAAGCAAATATCCCTTTAATTACCGGACGATAACGTTGTACACTAATACGGAATTTTCGACTAGGAAAAGAGAGATAAAAATGACACCTTATTTAATTGCTCCATCTATACTTTCTGCTAATTTAGCACGTCTTGGTGAAGATGTAGAAAATGTGCTAAAGAGCGGTGCTGATGTAATTCATTTTGATGTGATGGATAATCATTATGTACCAAATTTAACCTTTGGGCCTGCGATTTGTAAGGCATTGCGTGATTATGGAATTAAAGCACCTATTGATGTACATTTAATGGTTAAACCGGTAGATCGTATTATTCCTGATTTTGCTAAAGCCGGTGCTGATTATATTACGTTTCACCCGGAAGCCAGTGAACATATCGATCGTTCTTTGCAACTGATTCGGGATTGTGGTTGTAAGGCCGGTCTTGTTTTTAATCCAGCAACACCATTGAGTTATTTAGATTATGTATTGGATAAGATTGATGTGATTTTGCTTATGTCTGTGAATCCCGGATTTGGGGGACAAGCTTTTATTCCAAGCACATTAGAAAAGTTAAAACAGGCTCGTAAAATTATTGATGAAAGTGGCTTGGACATTCGCTTAGAGGTAGACGGTGGAGTAAAAGTGAATAATATTGCTGAAATTGCTCAAGCTGGAGCCGATATGTTTGTGGCGGGATCTGCAATTTTTGATCAGCCTGATTATAAAAAAGTTATTGATGAAATGCGTCAGCAACTTTCTACAATAAGAGAGAAGGAAACAAAATGACACAATTTAAATTAATTGGTTTTGATTTGGACGGTACCTTAGTAAACAGTTTGCCTGATTTAGCTTTATCAATTAACTCTGCTTTGAAAGACGTTAATTTGCCACAAGCATCGGAAAACTTGGTGATGACTTGGATTGGCAATGGTGCTGATGTTCTGAGTCAACGTGCAGTGGATTGGGCTTGTACACAAGCTGAAAAAGAGTTAACGGAAGATGAGTTTAAATATTTTAAACGTCAATTTGGCTTTTATTATGGCGAAAATCTTTGTAATATCAGTCGATTATATCCAAATGTGAAAGAAACCTTAGAAGCATTAAAAGCACAAGGCTACATTTTAGCAGTCGTGACGAATAAACCAACTAAACATGTTCAGCCTATTTTAACTGCTTTTGGGATCGATCATTTGTTTAGTGAAATGCTGGGGGGACAATCTTTACCGGAAATTAAGCCTCATCCGGCACCTTTCTATTATTTATGTGGCAAGTTTGGTCTGTATCCGAAACAAATTCTTTTTGTTGGCGATTCGCAAAATGATATTTTTGCTGCTCATTCTGCAGGTTGTGCTGTGGTTGGGTTAACTTATGGTTATAACTATAATATTCCAATTGCACAATCAAAACCTGATTGGATCTTTGATGATTTTGCTGATATTTTAAAAATTACACAATAAGGATAAAAAATGACAAAACCGGTTGTATTAAGTGGTGTTCAGCCCTCAGGTGAATTAACTATTGGTAACTATTTGGGTGCGTTGCGTCAATGGGTAAACATGCAAGATGAGTATGAGTGTTTATATTGTATTGTAGATTTACATGCAATTACAGTTCGCCAAGATCCGGACACTTTACGTAAAGCAACGTTAGATGTATTGGCTCTTTATTTAGCCTGTGGTATTGATCCGGAGAAAAGTACGATTTTTATTCAATCTCATATACCTGAACATACCCAATTGGCATGGATTTTAAATTGCTACACTTACTTTGGTGAAATGAGCCGAATGACTCAATTTAAGGATAAATCGGCACGTCATGCTGACAATATCAATGTAGGTTTATTTACCTATCCTGTTTTAATGGCGGCAGATATTTTACTTTATCAAGCAAATCAAGTACCTGTTGGTGAAGATCAACGTCAACATTTAGAAATTACACGTGATATTGCACAACGTTTTAATGCTCTTTATGGGGAACATTTTATTGTGCCAGAAGCATTTATTCCAAAAGCAGGTGCACGAGTAATGTCCTTGTTGGAACCTGAGAAGAAAATGTCTAAATCGGATGAAAATCGTAATAATGTCATTGGTTTGTTAGAAGATCCCAAAGCAGTTGTGAAGAAAATTAAGCGAGCTGTAACAGACTCAGATGAACCGCCTGTTGTGCGTTATGATGTAAAAAATAAAGCAGGTGTATCTAATTTATTAGATATTTTATCCGGTGTAACAGGAAAATCTATTGTCCAATTGGAAGCTGAATTTGAAGGGAAAATGTACGGACACTTGAAAAGTGCGGTGGCAGATGAGGTTGCTACTATGCTGACTACATTACAAGAACGTTTCTATCATTTCCGTAACAATGAAGAATTATTAAATAAAATTGCGGCTGAAGGTGCAGAAAAAGCCCGTAAGCGTGCAAAGGAAACCTTAGATAAAGTTTATCGTGCAATGGGTTTTGTTACTCCATAAAAACGATTTTTCCCCTAAGTATTTAGGGGATCTTTTTTCTTATTGTAATACATTTTCGAAAAAAACAGTATTTGCAGTAGGGTCACTTAATGAAAATAGTAAGAACTTTCCGAAAAACCGCCGTTATTACAAACCACAGAAATCTGATACTTCGTATAGAATAAGAGAAAAATCTTCTATGGCAAAAAATAGAAAAGAAAGCATTTCCCACGTGACATTATTAGGGTGTTAAAATCCAAGGTTGTGCTAATGAAAGAGAATAAATATTAGCGATGAAATGAGATTGTTCTTCTTTGGGAACAGGGAAGGGAATAAAGGTTAATAGTTCTTGGTGTAATTTCAAAATTTTTGTAAAACAGACCGCTCTTTCGATCTCTGAAAAAAAATCTGGGTTTAGTGCTTTAGCCACATATCCTCTTTTTATTCTGCCTAGTGCCATAGCTAAATGAATGAGTAACATGTCTACTTGTTTCGTTTTTAAATTTACTCGCCATTTTTTACCAAGACGATTTCGGATATTAAGAGTAATTGTCATAATATCTTCATCAATTAAATGGCGTTGAACTAAAAAAATCAGCCTTTGCTGTATTAACATGAATTTCATTCCATTATGAAAAGGATAGTTTACTTTACCTGAAATAAACACAATTAAGTAGTGCATAGATCACAACTTTGTAGGAAAATAAACAAAATTTTACACGATAGGAATTAAGATGTTAAACAAGGAAATTATCGCACGATATGAAGGATTAATTTTTGATATGGATGGCACAGTAATTGATACTATGCCTTGTCATAAACAAGCTTGGGAGCTTGTTGGTGCTGAAATGGGCTATGCTTTGGATGGAGATGTTATGTATCAATTGGGGGGAGCTCCGGTAAGAACTATTGCCAAAGCCATAATGGAAAAAGCACAAATGCCGTTATATTTAATGGAAGATGTGATTAGTTTAAAGCGTAAATATGGAATTGAATTAATCATGAAAAATGCTACTTTATTGCCTGCTGCGGATATTGTGAAACAATATGTTGGACAAAAGCCTTTAGCTCTCGGTACAGGTTCACATCGTTACGTTACGGAAATGCTTTTAGAGAAATTTCAATTGCAGTCTTATTTTGGTGCTATTGTGACAGCGGAAGACGTGATTAATCACAAACCTGAGCCGGATACATTTTTGCGTTGTGCAGAATTATTAAATCTTGATCCGTTAAAATGCCTTGTATTTGAAGATACGGATTTGGGCGTACAAGCCGGATTAGCGGCGGAAATGGATGTTTTTGACGTTCGTGTAAATCAAATAATTACAAGCAAGTGATTAGATTTTATCTGTATTTTGTGTAATCTGAACATTTAGGCAGAGTAGAGAAATAGTTGCCAACCTTATTTTTGATTATGTTTGTAGCTTTTATTTAAAAAATACTTTATAAACATAAAGTTGTGCTTTTTTAATCCGTTATGATTATTTAACGTTTGCTTTAACTCTTTAAAAAGACCCTTGGTTCTATTTATTGTCCTTTCAATATCTAACTCAGAATATTTCTCGAAAGTAAATAGATAATTGTGATATTGCTTTAAACTAGTATAAGCTACTTTTATTGGCAAAACAGTTGTTTATTCATTTTTCAAAAATAAAGCTTAAAGCCTTGTGCTATAAGGCTTTAAGCTAGTTTTTAGACAACTGTTTTCTCTGCTTTAGAATTTATAATTTACATTTAAAACAAATGTGCGTCCTTTTGAATAGTTGTTTAAGGCTTTCTGGTATCCATCGCCCACGCCCATAGCATAAGTCATTTGGTTTGCCGAGTCGTTATTCGCATCTAGCGGATTAATGTATTTTTTATCAAAGGCATTTTGAATTTCGCCTTTAATAGTTAAGTTTTCCGTTGGTTGGTAGATAGCGTAAAAATCGAAAATTATTGGCTGTGCTTTGATTTCTTCCGTGCCGCTAATTCTTACATAAGTAAGAAATGTCTCGCCAGTCTTTCTAGAAGTAAAAGTTCCAGGCAAGATAACATCGCCATCTGCTTTATCAAGTCTGGCTCGTTTGCTTTTACCATAGTATTTAGCAGTACCGCCTAATGTTAATTTTCCGTCAAATAAACGTGTTCCTAGGTCAAGGGAACCGTAATCTTTCGGTAGAGACGATATTTTACTTAAGCCGAACCCTTGTAAATATTGTCCGGTTTCACTATCGTCCCCCACGCTATTACTGGAATCAGAATATGAACTTGGCTGATTGGTTTTTTGTCTGGCATAAGATAAGTTGGCATAGAACCAACCGATATCATAATTTAATTCAAGTTCCAATCCCTGAATTTTAACAATAGGTGATGAATCAGCAGGAATGAGTTGGTTTAAAGGAACCTTAAAACCACTCCCTGAGTCTACCATTTCTGTTTTCAAGATTGTTTTGCCACCTTCATAGTTAATATGCGTAAGATGCCCAACGCAGTCATAAATAGTCGGTGCTTTATCTGCTCCTCTCCAAGCGTTTGAACTACATTCTTGTTTGATATTGATAATATAATCTCTGATTTTCGTTTGATACGCCAAAACCTTAAAGCCTAGTGCATCAAAATCCGAGAATATCCCATTTTTATAACCGTTAATGCCGAATTGAATGGTTTTGGCTTTTTCTGATTTTAAATCGGGTCTTATGGCTAATGTACCAAATTCGGAGAAATACATCTCTTTGATATTCGGGACCCGATGGGTTTTGGCATAACTTACAAATGGCGAAAAGAGCGGGTGAAAATCCGCAGAGAAAGACATAGAATAGTTATCATGTGCTCTTGAATTCCCCTTTTGGACAGAGTAGAAAGTCGGGCAGTTATAAACATCTACCCATTGTTCCTCGTCATTTTCATAATGATAACATCCAAATTTTATCGCACCGTCATAACCATACTTATGAACTATTGCTGATGAATTACCATTAACGTAAACTGTATACCCATCTTTTGTTTTTTGTTCAGGGTCAGCTGGAAAATATCTAGTTACTCTATCTCTAGGATCACGAGGGAAAGTTGCACCGCTATATTTATAGATTTGGCGATTGGCATTGACTTTTAAGGTATAAATATCGTATTTAAAGGTTTGGTCAAAATAGAGGGTTTTAAAACGTTGTTCGCCGTCGGGTTGGAACGTATTCGATCTTATACCGTGATATATACATGCGTTTTTATACTTACCAACGTAATCACAGAAATCACGTGAATTAGGTTCTCCGCCGTCAAAATAATAACCTAATTCACGAGGATGTCGATTTTTACTGTATTTATTTTTGAGGATATTGGCACCTAATGTTGCTTCATAAGAGAATTTTTCTGTGAATGGAATAGAAAAATGCATATTTATATCCGTGGTTTTCGCACTATTTTTGCTTTCCAACACATCTTTCAGCATTTTACCATTAAACACGCTTCCCTTGTGATAGGTTTGCGTAGAGGTATTATCCGCCAAGATTAATTCAAATTGTAAATTCTCTTTCGGTTTTAGTTGGTAGTTTAACTGGTAGTTTTTATTCTCTAAATTTCTGCCTGAAAGTGCGGTCGATAAAGAGCGGTAGCTTTATTATATTTATCGTTATATTCGATTTTGGCTAAATGGCTTTGGGGATAGTGGAGTAATTTGCTTGGGTCATAGGGTTGTAATCCATAGAGTTTTCGTTTTTCATCTTCTTTACAAAAAGGCTCACCTTTACAAGCTTCTTTAACTATTCTTCCCACTTCTTCAGCGTCAACATCTTTTATACTTCTACCCCCCCCCCCCACTTTAAAATCTTGCGAGCTTTTACGCCAACTATAGGCATACATAAAACCTAATGTTCTTGTATCGGAAAAAGGATAGCGAAAGGCAACTGCACCCATATAATTCGGTCCGGTTGCATTGGTTCCTCCGCCAACATTTAATAAAGCACCCACATTTCTGCCTTCACTTATCACATCATCAACACCGATTGTTCTAAAATTTGCCGAACCTACTAGAGCATTAGCCCCCGCTTTACCGTCAAAACTTCCTCGTTGAATATCTACACTGGTAATAAACGCAGGGTCAATGGTTGCACCGAATTGAGAGGTTCCACCGGCTTTTTCGCTGTTATCTCCTGATGTGGCAAAAAAGGTTTGCGAAATACCGTCTACCATCGTATTCACCCGTCCAAATCCTGTTTGACCACGAACGTTCACCGACACTGTCCCCGAACTTTTATCAAGGTTGGTAAACGCACCCGGTACCGTTCTGATGATGTCATCAATGGATTGCGTTGACGTGGAAATATTTTCTCTCACACTGGTTGCCCCCGCTTTTTTAAAGACTTCCTGTTTAGGTGGCAGTTTATATTCTACATTAATTTGATCGAGCATTTCTTCCGCATAAACACAAGTGCTTAATACGGAAAACGCTACCGCAGTGAGTTTAAATTTATTAGTCATCATTTTTATCCTAGTTATTTATGATTAAATTCATGGTGTAAACATGTACGACCAGTTATATAAAAATATCCTGTGTATGTCAATTAATGATAATAATTTTTATTATTATTTTTAGTTTATATGGAAATTCAGCATGTTATCAAAATTGATATTCGCCAGCCTGAAAGCCAGAGTTTGGCTCTGGCGGAAAACATGCTTTAGTTAAAAATGATTCGGAGGAAATGCGGTCTATTTTTTACAAAGATTTATTTTTAATAAAAGGAAACTGAATGCGATATTTTATCGCCAGCATTCTGATGAGTGTACAGGTTATAATTGCCAGCCATGGACTTAGCAAAGGGGAAATTAAACCGGTTGAACCCAATAATTCTATTGTCGCACCGACAATTGCCGCACTGGCATATATTTCAGACTGAAAAATTAACGGCGGTTTTGCCGTCAATATGTCTCGGATACAACCACCGCCCACTGCACTGATACAGCCCAAAATAATGGATAATTGAATATTTTCCGTTAGATACCATGTTTTATTTGCACCGAAAGCTGCAAAAAAACCTAATCCAACGGCATCAAGTAAGTTGCTCACCTTTGAGAACGACGTTATTTTTTCTTGAAAAAAAGATACGCAACACACGGCTAAAAGGATAATTAATAGATAGGCGATATTTTCCAAGCCTGCCGGCGGTGTTGCTGATAGGCATAAATCTCGAATAATTCCACCGCCTATCGCTGTTACTGCTGAGACAACAAAAACACCGAATAAATCAAATTGTTTTTTCACCCCTGCAACCGCACCACTTAAGGCAAAGATAAATGTACCGAGAAGATCAATGAAATTAAATACGGATAACATAAAATACCTTAATCTTAATTTTAAGGCATCATTATAGCATAACGAAATTAAAAAAAAACTTCGCAGATGTAATGGACACAAAAGGATTCTATACATTAATGAAGCAAAGTGTACATTTGTACATTACATCAGCATAGTTGTTATGGTAATCTAGAAGAACAAAGTGTGTTGAAAAAAGAGATTCTTGGCGTAATGCCGATTTTAATATTTAAACGAAATATCCTAAGTTATGGTGAAGAATATGATAAGTAATTTAACCGAACAGCCTTCTGGTGCTGAGTACCTTAAAGCAATTTTAAGTTCAAAAATTTACGAACTTGCACAGGTTACACCCTTACAACCTATGCTCAAACTTTCTGAGCGTTTAAGTAATACCGTTTTAGTTAAACGTGAAGATCGCCAATTAGTTCATAGCTTTAAATTGCGTGGTGCTTATGCCATGATTGCCGGTCTTAGCCAACCGCAAAAAAATGCCGGTGTGATTACCGCTTCCGCAGGAAATCATGCTCAAGGTGTCGCACTGTCAGCGAAAAATCTGGGATTAAACGCATTGATTGTTATGCCGCAAAATACCCCCCGCATTAAAGTAGATGCAGTGCGTGGTTATGGTGGCGAAGTGCTTTTATATGGTGCAAACTTTGATGAGGCAAAAGCAAAAGCGATAGAGCTTTCTGAAAGTAAAAGTATGACATTTATTCCGCCTTTTGATCACCCTGCAGTTATTGCAGGTCAAGGTTCTTTAGCCATGGAATTATTGCAGCAAAACAGTCATATTGATCGTATTTTTGTTCCTGTTGGCGGTGGCGGATTAGCAGCTGGCGTGGCTGTTTTAATTAAACAATTAATGCCTGACATTAAAGTGATTGCGGTAGAAAGTAAAGATTCAGCTTGTTTACACGCCGCTTTGAAAGTTGGTCAACCGGTAGATTTAGAGCGTGTCGGGTTGTTTGCTGACGGTGTGGCGGTAAAACGTATCGGTAATGAAACTTTCCGTGTATGTCAACAATATATTGATGATGTTGTACTTGTTGATAGTGATGAAGTGTGTGCGGCAATGAAAGATATGTTTGAAAATGTGCGTGCTATTGCAGAGCCATCCGGTGCCGTATCATTAGCCGGCTTAAAAAAATATGTGAAAGAACATAATATTCAAGGTGAAACGTTGGTTAATATTTTGTCCGGTGCAAATTTAAATTTTCATACATTGCGTTATGTGTCAGAACGCTGTGAAATCGGTGAAAAACACGAAGCAATTTTTGCTGTAACTATCCCTGAAGAAAAAGGTAGTTTCCTACGTTTTTGTCATCTGTTAGGTGATCGCCCTGTTACCGAATTTAACTACCGTTATGCCGATAAAGAACAAGCCTGTATTTTTGTTGGTGTTCGTATTAGTAGTGAAAAAGAAAAATTAGAAATTATTCAACAACTTGAACAAAATGATTATAAAGTTATGGATCTCTCTGATGATGAAATAGCGAAAACCCATATTCGCTATATGATTGGAGGACGAACAACCAGCAATAGCAAAGAGCGGTTATATAATTTCGAGTTTCCTGAGCAAAAAGGTGCGTTGTTAAAATTCTTGATGATGTTAGGTACGCATTGGAATATTTCCCTTTTCCATTATCGTGCTTATGGTGCAGACTATGGTAACGTTTTGGCAGGCTTTCAGTTAGATGAGCATGATGAAATTCGTTTCAACGGTCATTTAAAAGAACTTGCTTATACTTATCAAGATGTAACGGACAGTCCTGCTTACAAATATTTCTTAGCTTGACGGTTCTCTTAAGCTAAAGGTGTTTACCAGACTGTGCCGTAGCCCCGTCCTTTAGGGCGTGGATATAAGGCACAAATATGATATACTTCTTACTGCTAACAGAGGTCGCTTTAGACTCTCAATGACGGCATAATCAGGGCAGGACGTGCCCGTAGCGTCTGTGAAGTGAATCGCATTGGCGGTCAGCAGCAGAAACCCTCCGAGAGTAGCCCATTGCTTGCAATGGGAGCTGGTAGGAATCTCCTTGCTTTAGCTAGGGGAGGACGTCAAGAGGTATTCAGATGAAATAAAAAATGCCATACTAAATGGCATTTTTTCTACTCAACTTTGTTAATTCGCAACTCTTTCGGCACTTCAAAAACGGTATTTTCTTCGCAACCTTCAAGCTCATCCACTTCATCAACACCTAATTCTTTTAAACGGGAAATCACCGATTGAACCAATATTTCCGGAGCTGAAGCACCGGCTGTTAAGCCAATAACTTTCACATTATTTAACCAACTCACCTCAATATCATTTGCATCATCAATTAATTTTGCAGTAACTCCCATTCTTGAAGCAAGTTCAGCTAATCTATTGGAATTTGATGAGTTTTTAGAACCGACCACAATAACTAAATCGGACAATTCGGCTAATTCACGAACGGCTTGTTGTCGATTAGTTGTTGCATAGCAAATATCATTTTTGCGAGGACCTTGAATGGCCGGATATTTTTGTTTTAGTACCTCAATGACATCGGCAGTATCATCAATTGATAATGTGGTTTGTGTCATAAACGTGATGTCTTCATCATTCCGTAAAGTCAGTTTGGCAATATCTTCCACATCTTCTACTAAATAAATACCGCCCTTATCGTTATCATATTGTCCCATTGTGCCAATAACTTCGGGGTGTCCTTCATGCCCAATGAGAATGGCTTTTGTTCCTTTACGGCTGGCACGAGCAACTTGCATATGCACCTTTGTCACTAAAGGACAAGTGGCATCAAATACTTTTAAATTCCGCTCTTTAGCCTCTTGACGAACAGCTTGCGAAACGCCATGTGCAGAAAAAATTACAATAGCACCATTAGGCACTTCGTCTAATTCTTCTACAAAAATTGCCCCACGATCACGCAATCCATCCACAACAAAACGATTATGTACAACCTCATGACGCACATAAATAGGTGCTCCGTGAATTTCTAATGCCAGCTCCACAATACTAATAGCTCGATCAACACCGGCACAAAAACCACGAGGATTAGCCAAAATGATTTTCATTAGTTCTGCCTGCTCTCTTTTTTATCGTTTTGCTTAAAAGCATCAATAGCCAATAATCCGGCACCAATACAAATTGCAACATCAGCGATATTAAATACGGGGTAATGCCATTGTTTCCAATAAAAATCAAAAAAATCTACCACAAAGCCATGATAAGCTCTATCGGCTGCGTTTGCCAAAGCTCCACCAACCATTAACGCATAGCCTGTATTTTGTAGTTTCTGTGTTGCTTGATTTTTATATAAGAAAAATAAAATCATGAAGGAAACGACTAAAGCCAATAAAATAAAAAAGTATTTTTGCCAACCTGCATGGTCAGCCAAAAAGCTAAAGGCTGCCCCGTGATTACGCACGTAAGTTAAATTAAAGAAAGGCAATATATTAATACTTTCGTATAAAGAAAAATTTTTTACTACAGCGAGTTTTGTTATTAAATCAGTAAAAAAAGCAACCGCACTTATCCAAAGAAATGGAAGTCCTGTTTTTGATAAATTCATATGGTTTCCAATAGATGAAAAACGGGCGTAATATAACACCCAATTTAAATTATCTTGCGATTAAACGCTCGTGCGTTCTGTTTCGCAGGATCTACTTTGATAGCCGTTATTGTAAAATCTTAAACATCTCTCTAACGGCGGAAGGATTATATCTTACTTTATACCTTATATCCACGCTCTGAAAGACGGAGATTTACGGCACGTTGCGATAAAATTAAATTCTATGTGAGTTTAGTTCGATTATTCTGTTGTATTTTAACCGCTCTTTTCCAGCAAAATTGAATAAATTAGAGGATAAAATTTATTTACTTATATTGCCATTGTTTGGAATTTTCTCTAGAATTTGAGAAATTTTAACCCCAAAACAGATAGGTAATACAAAAATGAAGAAAAAAATCACTTTTACTAAATCTCTCATCGCTTCAGCGTTGGCATTATCAGCGAGTTATGTCAATGCGTCTGCTTTCCAACTCGCCGAGGTATCCAGTTCCGGTTTGGGGCGTGCTTATGCAGGTGAAGCGGCAATTGCTGATAATGCCGCCGTTGTAGCAACCAACCCTGCATTAATGAGTTTGTTTAAAGCGAAACAATTCTCATGGGGGGGTATACGTTGATTCCAACATTAATGTAAACGGAAAAATAGACGTTAGCACATCACCAATTCCTTCTTCTCCTGATATTCTAAATGTTAAAGCCAATCAAAAAAATATCGTCCCGAATACCCTTATTCCCAATCTGTATTTTGTAACCCCTATTAATGATAAATTTGCCATCGGTGCAGGCATGAATATGAACTTTAGTTTGAGAAGTAAATATAAAGATGATTATGTTGGCGGTGTTTTGGGTGGAACAAGCGAGATGGATTCTATTAATTTGAATTTAAGCGGTTCATATCGTGTCAGCAAAGGATTAAGCGTTGGTGCAGGATTAAATGCCATTTATGCCAAAGCGAAATTTGAACGCCGTGCAGGGATTTTAAAGAAAACTATTGATAGTTTACGTAGTGATGACAATGATCTGCTTATTTTACTCTCTCCATCAATAGTATCATCGGCATCTAGCCTAACATTTCATGAAAACAGTACTGTAGCACGCTTACAAGATAACAATGCATGGGGATTGGGTTGGAATATCGGTGCGGTTTATGAATTTAATCAAGATAATCGTATCGGTATTGCCTACCATTCTAAAGTAGATATTGATTTTAAAGATAATGATACATTGGGTTATATACTTGGCAAAGAAGAGATTAAGCTTCATCGTGCAAAAGGTAAGTTAACTTTACATTTACCGAGCTATTTCGAAATTTCCGGTTTCCACCAATTAACAGCAAAATTTGCTATGCACTACAGCTATAAATATACGCAATGGAGCCGTTTACAAAGTTTGCATGCCGCTTATTCCAATGGTGAAGTCGCTTTTCATAAAGATGAAAACTTTCATGACAGTTCTCGTGTAGCTTTAGGGGCAACTTATGATGTGAATGATAAATTAACTTTACGTGCAGGTATTGCTTATGATGAATCCGCCGACCACCCAACTGCTTCCATTCCGGATACCGACCGCACTTGGTACAGCTTAGGGGCAACCTATCATTTCACACCAAATCTTTCTGTCGACATGGGCTTTGCTCATTTACGCGGTAAAAAACAGAAATTTAAAGAGAACCACTCATTTACAAGCAAAGATAATTATGAAGTAGGTAGAATAGATGCAGATTATCAATCAACAGCACGAGCCAATCTGTATGGCTTAAATCTTAACTACCGTTTCTAACGATTATCCAATTGTTTATTAGTTATAGAAGGCGTATTTTGATACGCCTTTTTATTTTTTACTCAAAACATCACAAAATCTTAAATGAGTAATCTAATAAATATGTCAAGTTGCGATTTTAGGAAAATGTCAGTATTCAATATCAATCAGGCAAATTGACGTTGCTCTCCGCTACCTTCTACGTTTTCGATACAACGTCCGCAAATGTGAGAATGTTCCTTATTTGATCCGATGTCTGTAGCAAAGTGCCAGCAACGAGGGCATTTTTCCCCATCGGCACGTTCCACTTTTATCGCTAAGCCTGTCAATTCGCTTTCAGCTACATCGGCTTTCGACAACGGTTTCACTACGACTTGTGAGGTAATCAACACAAAGCGTAACTCATTACCGAGTTGTTCCAGTAATGGACGAATTTCCTCGCTTGCATAGACGGTGACTTTAGCTTCAAGTCCTGCTCCAATTAATTTGTCGTTACGTGCTTGTTCTAATACACGGTTCACTTCGGCACGTACTTTTAATAACTGTTGCCAGTAAGTATCGTCCAATTTATCGCTTTCATCTAGCCCAAACAAACCATCATAAAATTCCTCGGTAAAGACGAATTCAGCACGATTATCCAGTTTTGGCAAGTAGCCCCAAATTTCATCAGCAGTAAAAGATAAAATCGGTGCAATCCAACGCACAAGAGCTTCTGAAATATGCCATAATGCCGTTTGGCAACTGCGACGAGCAAGGCTATCCGCCTTAGTTGTATACTGGCGATCTTTGATAATATCCAAATAAAATGATCCCATCTCAATTGAACAAAAACGCATTAAGCGTTGTACAACTGTGTGGAATTGATAGTTATCATAAGCTTCTTTGATTTCGTTTTGTGCTTCTAAAGCACAACTTACTGCCCAGCGATCAAGAGAAATCATTTCTTCAGGGTTAACTAGGTCGTTTTTTGGATCAAATCCGTTTAGATTTGCTAGTAAAAAACGAGCAGTGTTACGGATACGGCGGTAAGTGTCGCCTGCACTGTTTAAGATTTTGTGTGAAACGGCAATTTCTCCTGTGTAATCAGTGGACGCTACCCATAAACGTAAAATATCCGCCCCGTTTTTGTTCCAAACTTCACTTGGCACAATAACATTACCGAGAGATTTGGACATTTTCCGACCTTTTTCATCCACCGTAAAACCATGGGTAAGTACTTGCTTATAAGGTGCCTTATTGTTAGTTGCAGTAGATAACATCAACGAAGACATAAACCAGCCACGATGTTGGTCTGACCCTTCTAAATACATATCCGTAGATTTACCGTTAAATTCAGGGCGTTGCTCTACCACGGAAGCATAAGTTGATCCCGAGTCAAACCACACGTCAAGCGTATCCGGCACTTTATGATAAGTTTTTGCCTCTTCACCCAGTAATTCCGCAGGATCGAGATCCCACCAAGCTTGAATACCTGCTTTTTCAACACGTTTTGCTATGTCTTCAAGTAATTCTAACGTGCGAGGGTGTAACTCTTCCGTTTCATTATGTACGAACATAGTCATCGGTACCCCCCAAGTACGTTGGCGAGAAATACACCAGTCCGGACGGTTTGCTACCATTTTATCAATGCGAGCTTCCCCCCAACTTGGAATCCAACGCACAGATTTAATTTCGCTTAATGCTTTTATACGCAAATCTTGCGTTTCCATACCGATAAACCATTGTGGTGTAGCCCGGAAAATAATGGGTGTTTTGTGTCGCCAGCAGTGTGGATAGCTATGTTTAATACGTTCCAATTTAAGCAATGCACCCGTTTCTTTCAATTTTTCCAATACCAAATCATTGGCTTCAAATACGCCTTTACCGGCAAAGAATGGCGTTGAAGAAATGAATTTACCGTCATTTGCCACCAACCCAGCCATTTCCAAACCATATTTTTTTGATACCACAAAGTCATCTTGACCGTGATCCGGAGCGGTATGAACTAAACCTGTACCCCCATCAACGGTAACGTGATCGCCTAGAATCATAGGGACAGAAAAATCGTAGAATGGGTGATTAAAGCGGATAAGTTCTAAATCGCCACCTTTTGCCGAACCTAAAATTTGTATCTGCTCAATTCCTAACGCATTTTGTACCGTTTGCACTAATTCTGTCGCCAAGATGACACGCTCGTTACCAAGTTGAACAAGCTGATATTCCAATTCTGCATTCACTGCAATCGCACGGTTAGACGGTAATGTCCAAGGTGTTGTCGTCCAAATGATCGCAGACAATGCTCCTTGACCTTTACCAAGTGCATTGAATTTTTCTTCAACCTCCGCCGCACTTACCGCCGCAAAACGCACATAGATTGATGGCGAAACTTTGTCTTCATATTCCACTTCCGCTTCAGCCAGTGATGAAGCACAATCTAAGCACCAATGAACAGGTTTTGAACCTTTGTAAAGGTGACCATTTTGAATCACTTTACCTAAAGTGCGGATAATTTCTGCTTCAGTTTCAAAATTCATTGTAAGATAAGGATTATCCCAATCTCCCAGTACGCCCATACGGATAAAGTCCGCTTTTTGACCTTCAACTTGTTCTTTTGCATAATCACGACAAGCCTGACGAAACTCTGCTGCTGAAATTTTCTCGTTCGGCTTACCTACCAAACCTTCTACTTTTAACTCAATCGGTAAACCATGACAATCCCAACCCGGCACATAAGGTGTATCAAAGCCAAGTGCGGTCTTAGATTTCATAATAATGTCTTTCAAAATTTTATTGACGGCATGACCAAGGTGAAGTGTACCGTTTGCATAAGGAGGTCCGTCGTGCAAAATAAAGGTTTTCTTACCTTTAGAGGCTTCTCGCACTTTTTGGTATAAATTTTTATCATACCAGTTCTTCAACATATCTGGCTCACGTTTAGCCAGATCACCTCGCATTGGAAAACCCGTTTCAGGGAGATTTAGAGTGTTTTTGTAGTCTGTCATATTAATTATTTCTCAACTTTATAATGAATCCAAGATTGTTTTCGCACTGGAATACACAAGGATAACCCATTGATTTACCGAATTTACCAAACGAATTTGTCCATTCAGAAATTCAACCATCCAATAATCATCAAAATTAATATCTGTAGTATTAATATTGCATTCTTCATTTGACCGAGCATAATCTGCACCGCATACTACTTTTGTCGGCGGACCATACTTTTGGGGCAATCCATTTAAAATATCTTTCACTTCTTGTACTTCACGTGGGAAGGGCGGTCTGTTTTGGCTATAATTCAAAATGTCAATTGCAATACTGTTCAATACTTGTCCATTAAAATAAGCGGTTGCCTCTCGATTATTGCCGTTAAATAAAAAATGCTGACATTTATAAGAATTTAATGGCTGGTAATATTCCCAACCGGTGCATAATTTAGAGTCGGCAATTTGTTGATAGGTCATGCCGAATTTAAGATCTTTATAACCGTCTAAAATGATATTTTGGGCAAAACTCAAGCAGGGAATAAATGTACCCGAAATCAGCAACAAATTTTTTAACTTTTTCATGAAATGTCCTAACAGAATTTCTTGCATTAACATAATTTATTTGCAACAAGAAAATAAGCAAAAGCGATTTAGCATTATACGCATAAATCCTTAACGGTCAAAGGTTCAAGACTTGCTGAAAATACTTTTTTGCCACAACAACATCATTTTCAATCTGATTTTTAAGGGCATTTAGAGAAGGAAATTTTTTTTCATGGCGAATTTTATGGCAAAATTCAATTTGCAAGGATTGACCATACAAATCACGATCAAAGTTAAACAAATGCACTTCCAATAATTGTTTTACGCCATTGATAGTAGGTCGCTTGCCAATGTTGGCAACTCCTTGAAAAATATCGCCATTTTTTAACCGCACTTTTACAACGTATACACCTTTAATTGGATTAACTTGCCGATGTAAATAAATGTTTGCAGTGGGAAAACCAATAGTTCGTCCTAATTTATTGCCATGAGCAACTCGTCCATAAATACGATATGGCTTACCCAGTAACTTTTCTGCCAACGCTAAATTATCTTCTGATAAGGCTTGGCGAATGGCGGTGCTACTAATACGCTGGTCATTTAATTGTAAACTTCGATTATCTTCCACTATAAAGCTTTGTTGTTGCCCTTTTTTTTGCAGAAGTCGAAAGTCGCCTTCTCGATTTAAACCAAACCGAAAGTCATCACCAATGCTTAAAAACTTCATCTTCAGATGTTTCACTAAACAATCTGAAATAAATTGCTCCGCACTTAATTGGGCAAAAGTGCGGTTGAATTTAACGCAGAAAACATAATCTACACCTAACTGTGCCAAATAGGCGAGTTTATCTCGTAAACGCATAAGCCTTGCCGGTGCCTGATCACCTTGAAAATACTCATAAGGTTGAGGTTCAAATAACATCACTACAACGGGCAAATTCAGTTGTTTTGCTTTCGCTTTTAAATGTTGCAAAATAGATTGATGCCCTAAATGAACACCATCAAAATTACCAATAGTTACAGCACAACCCTGCTGTTTTAAAGGCTCGGGTAAATTATGAAAACCACGAATAAGTTGCATAACATCGCCTAAAAATAAAAATTTCTTGAAAATTGTCGCACATTATACGTATAAATATACAATGGTAAAAGAATGCAGCATAAGCTTACTTTCTGTTTAAAATTAGAAAACGACAAGCATAAGGATTTTTCTCATCTGCCGGACGTTGTTGCTCAAATTCAATCTGCCATTCTTGCCAATTAAATTCAGGAAAGAAAGTATCTCCCTCAAGTTCTGTTTGAATTTCCGTTAAATATAATTTATTTGCTTGAGGAAGGTATTGCTTAAATAATTCGCCCCCGCCAATCAACATAATTTCATGATGATTTTCTCGCACAAAATCTACCGCACTTTGTAGATTGTCTTTCCAAATAATGCCATCGTGTTCATAAGGCGAACGAGAAAGTACAATATTGGTTCTATTCGGTAAGGGACGACCGATACTTTCAAAGGTTTTTCGCCCCATAATGATGGGTTTTCCGCCAGTATTTTGACGAAACCAAGCAAGATCAGCCGGCAAATGCCAAGGCATTTGATTATTTTTGCCAATCACATGATTTTTTGTCATAGCAACAATTATACTTAGTTTCATTTACTTTCCTTCTTCCTTATCAAAAATCAAAAAAGTTTATCAGCGAGAGTGACTATACTACAGGTTTGTGTCGATAAAACAATAAGCCGGGTAATGCTAGGCCAAAAACAAGTGCTCCAATGAGGAAACCTGTTTTGAGAAAATATTCCGTCATTTGTGCTATACGTTGTTCATTGAAACCATAATGATGCAAATGAACAATTGCGATCATGGCTTTATAAGCGAAAACGCCTGGGATCATTGGAATAACCGCTGCGACAGTAAAAACTTTCGGGTGAGCCAAATAACGATGCGATAAATATACGCCAATAAACCCAACCACACTGGCAGCTATAAAAGTCGCAAAAACTAAAGGAATATCGAAATGTACTAAGAAAGTTCTTGTCCCATGCCCCAATGCCCCCAAAAATGCACAATATTTTAAAACATTCTTAGGTACATTAAACACTAAAGCAAATCCGACGGCAGGAATAGCTGCAAAAAACATATCATCTAATAACTTTAAGATAAGGTCCATGATTAACGCCCCCAATTGGCAATATGTAAAAAACTTAGTGCAAATACAATTCCTAAACAAGTACCAAAAGTTAATACTGTTGCCAAAGTCCAACGTGCAATTCCCATATTAATATGTCCTTTTAGAATATCGGCAAGCGAATTGATCAATGGAAACCCCGGTACTAATAACAGTACACTTGAGGCTAAGGCTATTTGCGGATCATTACCTAATTCATATTTAACAGCCAAACCCGCCACCATAGAGGCAACAAAAGCGGTTATAGCAAAAACAATCAAAGGATTATAATGACGCAAAGCTAAAGTTTGACGAATAAACATAGCGATAGATGAGGCGATAAATGTGATTAAAAAAACGATTATATCTCCACCAGATAAATGGGCAAAGCAAGCACAGGACAATCCGATCATAGTAACAACTACAAAACGATTGTATTTTAAAGGCTTAATACCATCTAATTTTTTGCGAATCTGTTGCAGATCATATAGTCCTTTTTCTGCCATAATTACCAAGCGTTGTACCTCTGTTACCACTTGCATATTAATGCCTTTATCAAGGTTTTTGCGTACCGTAGTAATGCAATTGTGATCATATAATGTAGTAATAATGACGGCATTAGGTGTCAGTGCACATTCCACACTATCTATTCCCAATGCAAAACCTAAACGTTGTGCCATTTGTACAATCAATGTACTTTCTGCACCATGCTGCAATAACATCTGTGCAACTTGTGCACAAGTTCTTGTTATTTCTCGTTGTTGAAATGAGCTATTATCCTCTGTAGTATTCATAAAAACACCTCATTCTATTAAAAAAGATGACCGCACTTATTATATGCCTTTCTTCTGTATCAATTTTGTTTTAAATCATAAAACAGCAATGAAAATCGCATGATTTTTCCTAACTTTAATGGTAACTTATGGGGAAATTTTTCAGGTAAAGACAACTATGGAAACACAAAAAACAAATAAAACTATTGTGGTAAAATTTGGTACCAGCACCTTAACGCAAGGTTCATCAAAATTAAATCGCCCTCACATGATGGAAATTGTGCGTCAAATCACACAGTTGCATCGATCAGGCTTTCGTATAATTATTGTTACCTCCGGAGCGATGGCAGCGGGGCGACATTATCTCAATCATCCGCAACTTCCTCCAACAATTGCCTCAAAGCAATTACTAGCAGCAGTAGGACAAAGTCAACTCATTCAAACGTGGGAACAACTTTTCGCTATTTATGATATTCATATTGGGCAAATTCTGTTAACTCGAGCGGACATTGAAGATCGTGAACGTTTTATGAACGCAAGAGATACGTTACATGCTTTATTAGATAACCGAATTATTCCGGTAATTAATGAAAATGATGCGGTTGCAACCGCTGAAATTAAAGTGGGGGATAATGACAACCTTTCTGCATTAGTGGCTATTTTGGCACAAGCAGAACAACTCTACTTGCTAACAGATCAACGTGGATTATTTGATAGTGATCCAAGAAAAAATCCTCAAGCAAAACTGATTTCCATAGTTGATAAAATTACTGATCATATCCGCTCTATTGCAGGAGGAAGTGGGACAACGTTAGGGACGGGAGGAATGACAACAAAAATTAGTGCTGCTGACATAGCGACTCGTTCCGGTGTTGAAACCATTATTGCACAGGGTAATCTTGAAAATGTCATCGTCAATTTGGCTTATGGAAAAGACATCGGCACAAAATTTGTTGTGCAGACAGATCGCTTGGAAAGCCGTAAACAGTGGATCTTTGCTGCACCGGTTGCAGGTATAGTAACTATTGATGAGGGAGCAGAAAGTGCGGTATTGATTCAGCATAAATCTCTATTACCTGCAGGTATTATCAGCGTTGAAGGATGTTTTTCTCGTGGTGAAGTTGTTAAAATTTGTAGCACGAACGGTAAAAAAATTGCTTTGGGCGTACCTCGCTATAACAGCGATTCTCTCATACAAATAAAAGGAAAAAAATCGCAAGATATTGAACAGATCCTCGGTTATGAATATGGTTCTGTTGCTATTCATCGTGATGATATGGTCGTTTATTAATCAGAAAGTTTTTATCCTGATAAAATAACAACCAGCTTGTCAAAAGAATGTGTTTAGACTACTAAATGAAGAGCAAAGACTTCATATACTCTTGAAGTCATATATGAATAAAAACCCGGCAAATGCCGGGTTTGGAAAAGAGATATAAAATTAAAAGAACTTAACCGTTTGCTTTCTCAACTTGACTGAATTCGAGTTCAACCGGAGTTGCTCGACCAAAGATTAAAACAGAAACTTTAAGACGCCCTTTGTCGTAGTCCACTTCTTCAACCGTACCATTGAAATCGGCAAACGGTCCTTCAGTAACACGAATTTCTTCACCAGGTTGAAACTCTTTGCGATGACGAGGCTTATCTGCGGTTTCTTGTACACGATTAAGAATACGTTCGGCTTCTTTTTGTGAAATAGGTGCCGGTTTATCTGGTGTTCCACCGATAAATCCCATCACTCGTGGAACACTGCGGACTAACTGCCAAGTATAGTCATTCATTTCCATTTGAACTAAAACATAACCAGGGAAATATTTACGCTCACTTTTACGACGTTTACCACCAACATTTTCAACTACTTCTTCTGTTGGAACTAATACTTCACCAAACTGTTCTTCCATTTGATGTAATTTAATATATTCTCGTAATGTCGCAGCAACACGACCTTCAAAACCGGAAAATGCTTGAAGGACATACCAGCGTTTTTTGGCTGTATTTTCTGTCATATTAGAACCTTAAATCCGTTAAAAATGTAATTAATGAAACGATAACCGAATCCAATCCCCATAAAATTAATGATGCTATTACAGTCACAGCAAATACAATTAATGTTGTTTGCATTGCCTCAGGGCGAGTAGGCCATGTGATTCGTCTCAGCTCAATACGAGAATCGGAAAAAAATCTTCTGGCTTTCATACCTTGATTAGTAATAGCGGCGATACCTAAAGCAATAAGTAAAGCAACAACAATACCCACAACACGAAGAGCTGTTGAAAATTTTTCTACTAAGTAAATATTACTTACAGCCGCCACAATAACAATAGCAACCACTAACAACCATAAAAAGCCATTCAGACCTTTCGATTTTTGCTCAATTTCCGGAGCTGCTTTATTTTTTGTAATTTCTAATGCCATAAATTAGTCCATCATTTAATTTTATACTGGAATCCTATTTGAACGAGCAATTTTAGCACTTTCTTATTTTATTGCCTATCAAAAAATATAAATTACGTGCTATTTTTAATCTTAATGAAAAAGGGATCTATAAGATCCCTTTTCTGTCGAAACCTATACAAATAGGAATTCGGTATTACTTAATAATCTTAGCAACAACACCCGCACCTACAGTACGTCCACCTTCACGAATCGCAAAACGTAAACCTTGGTCCATCGCAATCGGGTGAATTAAGCTTACTGTCATTTTGATGTTATCGCCAGGCATGACCATTTCAACACCTTCCGGTAATTCAATTGTACCTGTTACGTCAGTAGTACGGAAATAGAATTGTGGACGGTAACCTTTGAAGAATGGTGTATGACGTCCACCTTCTTCTTTTGACAACACATACACTTCCGATTCAAAGTCTGTATGCGGTGTAATTGAACCCGGTTTCGCTAATACTTGACCACGTTCAATTTCTTCACGTTTTGTTCCACGTAATAATGCTCCAATGTTTTCTCCCGCACGACCTTCGTCTAATAATTTACGGAACATTTCTACACCCGTCACTGTGGTTTTTGTTGTCTCTTTAATACCGACAATTTCAACTTCTTCACCAGTACGGATAATACCACGCTCTACACGTCCGGTTACTACTGTACCACGTCCTGAAATTGAGAAAACATCTTCAATCGGTAATAAGAACGGTTGGTCAATCGCACGCTCAGGCTCCGGAATATAGTTGTCTAAGTGAGACGCTAATTCAAGAATTTTTTCTTCCCACTCAGCAACTCCATTTAATGCTTGTAATGCTGAACCACGTACAATTGGTGTGTCATCGCCCGGGAAGTCGTATTGAGAAAGTAATTCACGTACTTCCATCTCAACCAATTCCAATAATTCTTCGTCATCTACCATATCGCATTTGTTTAAGAATACGATGATGTACGGTACACCTACCTGACGACCTAATAAGATGTGCTCACGAGTTTGTGGCATTGGACCGTCTGTTGCCGCTACCACTAAAATAGCTCCGTCCATTTGTGCCGCACCTGTAATCATATTTTTTACATAGTCAGCATGTCCCGGACAGTCAACGTGTGCGTAGTGACGTGTCGCTGTATCATATTCAACGTGTGAAGTGTTGATAGTGATACCACGTGCTTTCTCTTCCGGTGCGTTATCAATTTGGTCAAATGCACGTGCTGCACCACCAAAGTGTTTGGATAATACAGTCGTGATCGCTGCTGTTAAAGTTGTTTTACCGTGGTCAACGTGGCCGATTGTACCCACGTTTACGTGCGGTTTTGTACGTTCAAATTTTTCTTTAGACATTGAGAGTCCCTCTAAAAAACACGGTTATCGATGGTACAATAACACCACATTAACCTAATGTATGATTTACGGTTTAATTAAAAGGATAGTTGAAACAAGAAGTGGTGCTGATAGGCGGATTTGAACCGCCGACCTCACCCTTACCAAGGGTGCGCTCTACCAACTGAGCTATATCAGCGCCTGGAGCGGGCAGCGGGAATCGAACCCGCATCATCAGCTTGGAAGGCTGAGGTAATAGCCATTATACGATGCCCGCAGTCCATAATTCAACTGTCCCATCAGAATTCATTATTAAGAATGGTGGAGGGAGAAGGATTCGAACCTTCGAAGGCTGAGCCGGCAGATTTACAGTCTGCTCCCTTTGGCCGCTCGGGAATCCCTCCACGCAAAAATGAATACTTGTTTACTTTAGAATGGTGCCGACTACCGGAATCGAACTGGTGACCTACTGATTACAAGTCAGTTGCTCTACCTACTGAGCTAAGTCGGCATCGTAAGCAAGTGAGGCGTATTATATGGAAAAAATTACCCCTGACAAGTCTTTTTTCGAAAAAAAAACACTTTTTTTATTATTCGATTAATAATCAGGCAAAATATATAAAAATTGTGAAAAAAACAGTTGATTTAGTCTCTTTCCAGATACTTGTTTTAGCATTTATAATGTATATTTTTATCTCTTTCTGTCATTTTAAGTAGAATTTATCGTGGAAGAACTCAACACTATTAAACTTTCTGACCACTTAACGCCTTTTTTAACTTTTAATCGGCAACAGTGGGCTGAATTGCGAAAATCAGTACCTTTGAAACTAACAGAGCAGGATTTGAAGCCACTATTGGGTTTTAATGAGGAGCTTTCTTTAGAGGAGGTGAGTACAATTTACTTACCTCTTGCTCGTCTGATTAATTACTATATAGAGGAAAATTTACGACGGCAGACTGTCCTCAAACGTTTTCTCAGCGGGCATAATCCTAAAGTACCTTATATCATTAGTATTGCAGGTAGTGTGTCGGTGGGTAAAAGTACATCAGCCCGAATTCTACAATCGCTATTGGCCAATTGGCCCGTTGCAAGAAAGGTAGACTTAATTACCACTGATGGATTTTTATATCCACTGGAAATATTACAGAAGAAAAATTTGTTGCAAAAAAAAGGGTTCCCTATTTCGTATGATACTCAGCGATTAATTCGTTTTTTAGCTGATATTAAATCGGGTAAAAAAAATGTTAAAGCACCAATTTATTCTCATTTAACCTACGACATTATACCCAACCAATTTGATATTGTTGATCGTCCGGATATTTTAATTTTAGAAGGTCTTAATGTTTTGCAAATTGGGTCTAATAAATCAAATCAAATGTTCGTATCTGATTTTGTTGATTTTTCAATTTTTGTTGATGCAGAGGAGGATCAATTAAAAGAATGGTATATAAAACGCTTTCTAAAATTTTGTCGCAGTGCTTTTACAGATCCGAATTCTTACTTTAAACATTATGCCAACTTATCTGAACAGGAAGCCATCGAAACCGCAAGTCAAATTTGGGATAATATTAATGGCTTAAATTTGAAACAAAATATTTTACCGACAAGAGAACGAGCGAATTTAATCCTAAAAAAAGGAGAAAACCACAAAGTTGAATTGGTCAAACTTAGGAAATAAATAAAAAATACCGCACTTTTTTAAAAAGTGCGGTATTTTTATCCATATTTTAATTAATGTAAAACATCAACAATATTTAAAAAGATGTTTAATGCTACGCTATTTAACAGATCGATAAAGAATGCACCAACCATAGGCACAATTAAAAACGCTTTGTGGGACGGTCCGAAATGAGAAGTAACTGCTTGCATATTCGCAACGGCTGTTGGTGTCGCCCCCAAGCCGAAACCACAATGCCCTGCACTTAATACAACGGCATCATAATCACGTCCCATCATGCGATAAGTCACAAAAATAGAATAGGTAGCCATTACCACAACCTGTGCTAACAGTACGACTAAAATTGGTAATGCTAATCCAGCCAATTCCCAAAGTTTTAAAGACATCAATGCGATAGCTAAAAATAGTGATAAACCCACTGTACCTAACACATCAATTGCCTCATCCGCTACTTTGAACTTCACAACATGAGCGAGTGCATTACGAATTACCGTACCGGTAAATAAACACCAAACAAACGTCGGTAATTGAAGTGCGGTTCCTTTTGTAAGCACATCTAAATATTGCCCGACAATCAGACACACGGACATCATCGTAATGGTTTCAATAATTGAACGAGTATTGATTTTGCGGCCATATACGGGCTTTTCAAATACCTCTTCTATATCGTCCACATTTTCATCTTCCGGTACTTCCGCTTTATGCAAGCGTTTCAATAAGAATCTGGCTACCGGTCCACCGATAATCCCCCCAAAAACCAAACCGAATGTCGCACAAGCCATTGCCAGTTCCAATGCCCCTTGAATGCCAAAACGATTACTTAAAGTTTCTGCCCAAGCAGCTCCTGTACCATGGCCACCCGTTAATGTAACGGAGCCTGCGATTAACCCGTAAGCAGGATCTAAACCAACAAGCATAGAGGTTCCGATACCGACTGTATTTTGTAGAATAATTAAACCAAGTGCGGCGAATAAAAAGATAACGAGAGGTTTACCGCCTTTCGCTAGACGAGCAAAGTTGGCACTTAGACCAATTGAGCTAAAGAACACTAACATCATTGTAGTCTGTAATTTAGTATCAAAACTAAAACTCATATCCCAAAAGTGATGCACAATGCTTAAGATAATAGCCACAATAAAGCCACCAACCACCGGCTCCGGAATATTGTATTCGCTCAAGAAATGTACACGTTTCACTAAAAAATAGCCCAGTAATAAAACCAAACAGGCTAATGCCACTGTTTCATAAGTACCAAAAGTCATATTAACCCCTTTTTTTGATTGTTGTTCCTGTATATATTATTAAATCAGATACTAGGATAGGAAAAATTAGCAAAATATTTTTGCAAATTCAGCAAGCCTGTGGAACGTAACAAAAAAAAGCATTTTTGTCTAGCAAATTACTTCTTTATGTATCAGTAAAAGTAAAATTTGGTAGATCTATTTAGTCAAATTCAAGCTCAACCGCATTTTCTCCTAACATTGTTACCAGTGCACTCAATAACTCATCTGTTGGATAAACAGACCATTGCACACCGAAGCGTATCAAAGCTCGTCCGTCTTTACTTTGATAGTAAAGATGTATTGGCAAAGAACCGCCGCTACAAGGTTCAATAATTCCTTTGAGTTGGCGAATAAAGTGCGGTGTTATTTGCTCTTGGGATAAGCTGATGGCTAAATTTTTTGCATAACGACTACGAGCTTCATCTAAAGTCATTAACTCTCGTACAGACATTTTTAGCCCTTGAGAAAAATCATCAAAACTGACTGTACCGGAAACAATAACAACGGTGTCCTTCTGTAATTTATCACCAAAACGTTCTAAAGCATCAGCAAACAACGTTATATCTAAAAGCCCGGAACGGTCATCTAAAGTTGCAATACCTAATCGGTTTCCTTTTTTCGTCACTGCAAATCTTAATGCTACAATTAAACCGCAAACAGTACTTATTTTGCCTCGAGTGTTTGGAGATAACTCATTTAAACGTGTCGAACTGTAATGAGACAACTCTTTTAAATAACGAGTAATCGGATGACTGCTTAAATACAAACCTAATGTTTCACGCTCACCGTCTAAAATTTGTTTCTCGCTCCAACGTGGCGTGTGTGCATAAGCGGTTTCAACATCTTCATGGCTTGAAGTTAGTACACCAAACATATCAACCTGTCCTATCGCCTCATCTTTTGCATGCTGATCCGATGCTTTCAACGCATCTTCCAAATTTTGAGCAAGTGCGGCTCGATGTGGACCCAATTTATCAAACGCACCGGATTTAATTAGATTTTCAAAGGTGCGACGATTAATCTGTTTTAAATCTACTCTCGCACAAAGATCGAATAAATCTTTAAAAATTCCGCCTTGTTCACGGGCTGAAACTATTGCATTTATTGGGACTTCTCCAACGCCTTTTATCGCACCAATACCATAAACAATTTCACCATTATCATTCACACTAAAATGATGTTTGCCTGTATTAATATCAGGGGGAACAATAGTGAGACCCATACGTAAACACTCATCATAAAAGCTCACGATCTTGTCTGTGTTATCCATCTCTGAGGTCATCACCGCTGCCATAAATTCAGCGGGATAATGTTTTTTTAACCAAAGGGTTTGATAAGAAACCAAAGCATAAGCGGCAGAATGAGATTTATTAAAACCATAACCGGCGAATTTTTCCACTAAGTCAAAGATTTTCATGGCTAAATCGCCATCAATCCCTTTTGCTATCGCACCTTTTTCAAAAATATCTCGTTGTGCCGCCATTTCTTCAGGTTTTTTCTTACCCATCGCTCTACGCAATAAATCCGCACCGCCAAGGCTGTATCCCGCCAGTACTTGTGCAATTTGCATGACTTGTTCTTGATAAACGATAACCCCATAGGTAGGTTCTAAAATCGGCTTAAGGGATTCATGTTGATACTTAACATCAGGATAAGAAACAGGTTCCACTCCGTGTTTACGATCGATAAAGTTTTGCACCATTCCAGACTCTAAAGGACCGGGGCGGAATAATGCTACAAGTGCAATAATATCCTCAAAACAGTCGGGCTGAAGTTTCTTGATAAGATCTTTCATTCCCCTCGACTCCAGCTGGAAGACTGCTGTGGTTTCAGCTTTTTTTAACAAGTTAAATGAATCGGGATCATTTAAAGGAATTGTCGAAATATCTACCGCACTTTTACCCTCTTTAACCAAACGAGCGTTAATCATATCCAATGCCCATTTAATAATGGTCAGCGTGCGTAAGCCTAAAAAGTCAAATTTCACTAATCCTGCATATTCAACATCATTTTTATCAAAATGTGTAACAGGATGTTTCCCTTCCGAGTCGCAATATAGAGGTGAGAAATCTGTAATTAAACTAGGAGAAATAACTACACCGCCCGCATGTTTACCCGCATTACGTGTTACTCCCTCCAATTTTCTTGCCATATCAATTAAGGCTTTCACTTCTTCATCATTGTTATAAATTTCGGATAATCTCGGTTCTGCCTCAAAAGCCTTTGTCAAGGTCATACCCGGATCGGCGGGAATTAATTTAGCAATACGATCCACAAAACCATAAGGGTGTCCCAATACACGCCCCACATCACGAATAACCGCTTTTGCCGCCATTGTTCCAAATGTGATGATTTGCGAAACCGCTCCACGCCCATAAGTTTCTGCAACATGCTCAATCACACGATCTCGCTTGTCCATACAGAAATCCACATCAAAATCCGGCATAGAAACACGTTCAGGATTGAGAAAACGCTCAAAAAGCAAATCAAATTCAAGAGGATCCAAATCGGTAATTTTTAACGCATAGGCGACTAAAGAACCTGCTCCGGAACCACGTCCTGGTCCTACAGGAATATCATTATCTTTTGACCACTGAATAAACTCCATCACGATCAAAAAATAACCGGGAAAGCCCATTTGGTTAATTACGTCTAATTCTGTTTGTAAACGTTCATCATAAACTGCTCGTTTTTCTGACCGCACTTGAGGATCAGGAAATAAAACTTTTAAACGTTCCTCTAAGCCTTTTTTCGATTTTTGAATTAAAAAGTCTTCTGTACTTAACTCGCCTGTTGGGAATTGTGGCAAGAAATAAGTACCTAAACGCACAGTAACATTACAACGCTGAGCAATTAGTAAGGTATTTTCAAGTGCGGTAGGAATATCAGCAAACAGCTCACACATTTCTTGCTCCGAGCGGAAATATTGTTGTGAACTGTATAATTTCGGGCGTTTCGGATCATCAAGAGTGTAACCATCATGAATGGCAACTCGAATTTCATGTGCCTCAAAATCCTCCGGACTTAAAAAACACACATCATTTGTTGCTACTAAAGGTAATTGTTTTTGCTGTGCAAGTATTAAAGCAGATTGAATATAGCGATCTTCATCGGATCGACCGGTGCGACTTAAACTTAAATAAAAGTGGTCGGGAAAATATTCTTGATAAAAAGCTACCGCAGTTTCCACATCAGCAGAATTATTTTTCAGTAATTTTTTCCCTACATCGCCATTGCGACCACCGGATAAAATGATAATTCCCTCATGATGTTCTGCCAACCAAGACTGATCAATGTAAGGTAAATTATAATAACCACGTTCATAAGCCTTCGAAAGTAATAAGGTAATATTATGATAACCCTCGTTATTTTTGGCTAATAACGTCAGTTCAAAAAGTTCATCTCCCAACAAATCACTTTTCACGAGAACATCAGCACCGATAATAGGTTTAACGCCTGAGGATTGTGCTTCACCATAAAAACGAACTAAGCCACAAAAGTTAGTAAAATCAGTCAATGCCATTGCCACCATTTCATGTTGCACACAGGCTTTTATCAAAGGTTTTACCTTAGTAATGCCGTTAATCATGGAAAAATCACTGTGTACACGCAAATGTACAAAACGAGGCTGTGACATAAAAAATCCTATAAAAATAATTTGAGGGAAAAAGTGCGGTGTATTTTAGCGATATTTCTCAACAAGCTCAATCAAAGGCAAAGGGCAAAAATTCCGGCAAATTATTACCGCACTTTGAAAAAAAGAAACCCGACTAAAAGCCGGGTTTAATTTAGCTAAAATGAACTACTGTTTTGCAACAACCTTCCCATCAACATAATCCACAATGACTTTTTTACCCGGTAATAATTGCCCTGATAAAATTTGTTGTGCTAATGGATTTTCAATTTCTTGTTGAATAGCACGTTTTAATGGTCTTGCTCCATAGATCACATCGTAGCCAACTTCACCAATAAAATCTAAAGTTGCATCGGTAAATTCAAGTTGATAACCATGAGTTTCCATACGTTTCACTAAGCGTTGTAATTGAATAGTGGCAATGGCACGAATATTTTCTTTAGCTAATGGATGGAATACCACAGTTTCATCAATACGGTTGATGAATTCAGGTCGGAAATGTTGCCCTACAACTGACATAACAACTTCTTTCATCGCATTATAATCCAACTCTTTATTGCCTTGAATTAAATCAGAGCCTAAATTTGAAGTCATAATCACTACGGTATTACGGAAATCAACCGTTCTACCCTGTCCATCGGTTAAACGTCCGTCATCTAACACTTGCAATAAAATATTAAAGACATCGCTATGGGCTTTTTCTACTTCATCAAGCAAAATTACGGAATACGGACGGCGACGAACGGCTTCGGTTAAATAACCGCCTTCTTCATAACCAACATAGCCCGGAGGTGCACCGACTAAACGTGAAACGCTATGTTTTTCCATAAACTCAGACATATCAATACGCACCATGGCATTTTCATCATCAAACATAAAGTTAGCAAGCGTTTTACAAAGTTCGGTTTTCCCTACGCCCGTTGGTCCTAAGAACAAGAATGAGCCAATAGGACGATTTGGATCAGATAATCCGGCACGACTACGACGAATAGCATTTGCGACAGCAACAACCGCCTCTGATTGTCCTACAACACGCTTATGCAATTCTTGTTCCATACGCAATAATTTATCTTTTTCGCCCTCCATCATTTTTGCAACAGGAATGCCTGTCGCACGTGAAAGCACTTCAGCGATTTCCTCATCGGTAACACGATTTCGCAATAAAGTCATCTCTTTTCCTTCCGCACTTTCAGCTTGTGCAAGCTGTTTTTCCAGCTCAGGAATACGACCATACTGCAACTCAGACATTTTCGCAAAATCACTGATTCGGCGAGCTTGCTCCATTTGAATTTTGGCATTGTCCAGCTCTGCCTTGATGTGTTGAGCACCCGAAAGTGCGGCTTTTTCCGCCTTCCAAACGTCTTCCAACTCCGCATATTCACGTTCTTTTTCACCAAGCTCTTCCTCAAGAAGATCCAAACGCTTGCGACTTGCTTCATCATCTTCTTTTTGTAACGCTTGTTGTTCCAATTTTAATTGAATAATACGGCGTTCTAACCTATCTAAAGGTTGTGGCTTACTATCAATTTCCATACGAATACTTGAGGCTGCCTCATCAATTAAATCAATAGCTTTATCCGGTAATTGACGATCGGAAATATAACGATGAGAAAGGGTCGCTGCCGCAACAATTGCCGGATCGGTAATTTGCACATGGTGATGAATTTCATACCGCTCTTTTAACCCACGTAAAATGGCAATCGTATCTTCAACTGTCGGCTCACCAACAAATACCTTTTGGAAACGGCGTTCAAGTGCGGCATCTTTTTCAATATATTGGCGATATTCATCTAAAGTTGTTGCACCTACACAATGCAGTTCACCACGAGCTAAACTTGGCTTTAACAAATTTCCCGCATCCATTGCCCCGTCAGTTTTTCCCGCACCTACCATAGTGTGAATTTCATCAATAAATAAAATCACACGCCCTTCTTCTTGAGCTAATTCTTTGAGAACCGCTTTTAAACGCTCTTCAAATTCACCACGATATTTGGCTCCCGCAATTAACGCTCCCATATCCAGAGAAAGAACACGTTTTCCTTTTAAGCCTTCAGGTACTTCACCGTTTACGATACGTTGTGCCAACCCTTCCACAATCGCTGTTTTACCTACACCCGGTTCCCCAATTAATACTGGATTATTTTTTGTACGACGTTGTAAAACCTGAATGGCACGGCGAATTTCTTCATCACGCCCGATAACAGGATCCAATTTTCCACTTTCTGCCCGTGCAGTTAAATCAATAGTATATTTTTCTAATGCCTGACGATTTTCTTCCGCACCTTGTTCATTCACTTTTTCGCCTCCTCGCAATTTATCAATGGCTTGTAGTAAATTTTCTTGTTTTATACCGCACTTTTTCAAACTTTCACTTAAAGCACCTTTATCTTCAAGAATTGCTAATAAAAATAATTCAGAGGAAATAAATTTATCTTGCCGTTGTTGTGCCAGTTTGTCGCATAAATTTAATAATTTGACCAAACTTCTGGAAACCTGAATATCCCCATTATTCCCCGAAACTTGTGGTAAACGGCTCAATTCTGCAGCTAAGTCATTATGCAATAATGCTAAATTTCCCCCACTTGCTGTTAATAATGGCGGGATTGAACCATCTTGCTGATTTAAAAGTGCGGTCATTAAATGAACTGGTTCAATAAATTGATGGTCTTTTCCTATGGCTAAAGATTGAGCTTCAGCAATAGCTTGTTGAAATTTAGTCGTAAGTTTATCTATGTTCATAATCTCTCCTAAAATTAATTTCTGCGTTTCATCGTAAAAATTAACCACATAATGAAACGCCTTCTATTCGCTCACTAGTTAAGTAAGATTAAACAACGATATTTCAAGTAGAAAAGTAAAATAAATTTAGTAAAACCTATTAATTAAATGAATTTTAATAGGTTTTACAATAAATAGAGGGCATTAATGAAAAAGTTTTTTCCCAAAGAAAAATAACAATAAACCGAAACCGATGACAACAAAACCGATAAGTTGCCAAACATTTACCGCTCTTTGCGTCATTCCGATTAAACCGAAATGATCAATGATCAAAGCAGTCAGTAATTGACCGACAATAATAAAGAACAGCATATTGGTGACGCCGATTTTGGGTGCAAGAAAGATAGTGGTAAATACCGCTAATGCACCTAATAAACCGCCGATGAGTTTCCATAAGGGTTGTTTAGGGACTTGTTGTAGTGCTGAAAATAAATCCATTTTCCACCAGCAAATGAAAAATAACGCTATCGTTCCCATCGCAAAGGAAACAAAGGCTGCAAAGACAGGTTGTCCCGAGAGAGATTGTGCTAACTGAGTATTAATTGCCGCTTGTGCGGCTAATGCGATCCCTGCACATAATGCAATTAATATAAATGGAAGTAACATTTTTATTATCCTTTAAAAAATTCAGTGAAATGAATTGCATTCTATACTTTTCAAGCAAAGATACAAAAGCTAAAATGTCGCAATAATATAAATCCTATAACATGTGCTCCAAGTTCAAACTTTTTCCATAAAAAATGTATGATAGACATGTTATTAAACTAAATAGCTTTTAAGGGAATAATTATGACAAACACAAACGTACAACTCATACAAGAAGGCGTAAATCTAATGCTTTCCGGTATGGGCTTTGTTTTAGTCTTTTTATTAATTTTAATTTTTGCTATAAAACTGATGTCTAAACTTATCGGTTACTTTTCATCTGAACCAACCCTTCCTCAGCAAGCGTTTATTCCTACAACAGAATTAAATGATTTAGAGCGTTTACGTCCGGTTATTGTAGCAGCAATAGCACATCACCGTCGTCAACAAAATTTACAATAACGGAGAATATAAATGGCTACTCACGAGAAAAAAATTTCTATAACTGACGTGGTTTTGCGTGATGCACACCAATCCCTTTTTGCTACACGTTTACGCCTTGATGATATGCTACCTATTGCCGCCGAACTGGATAAAATCGGCTACTGGTCGCTTGAGGCTTGGGGAGGTGCAACTTTTGATGCTTGTATTCGCTTTTTAGGGGAAGATCCTTGGGTTCGTTTACGTGAGTTGAAAAAAGCTATTCCGAACACGCCTTTGCAAATGTTATTACGTGGGCAGAATTTATTGGGCTATCGTCATTATGCTGATGATGTTGTAAATAAATTTGTTGAACGTGCTGTTGCAAATGGGATGAGCGTATTTCGTGTATTCGATGCCATGAATGATCCAAGAAATATGCAACAAGCGTTAAGAGCGGTGCGTAAAAATGGCGGACATGCACAAGGTACATTGAGTTATACAACAAGTCCGGTGCATACTTTAGAAACGTGGTTAGATACCACAGAGCAATTGTTAGAAATCGGGATCGACTCGCTGGTCATTAAGGATATGTCCGGAATTTTATCTCCTGTCGAGGCATACAAATTAGTCAGCGAAATCAAAAAACGCTACGATGTGCGTTTACATATGCACTGTCATTCAACGACAGGTATGGCGGAAATGGCATTACTCAAAGCCATAGAAGCAGGTGCGGATGGCATTGACACAGCAATTTCCTCTATGAGCGGTACTTACGGACATCCGGCAACAGAGGCATTAGTAGCTACATTAGATAACACACAGTACGATACCGGATTAAGTATTCCACAACTTGAGCGTATTGCTGATTATTTCCGTAATGTACGCAAAAAATACGCTAAATTTGAAGGGCAATTGAGAGGCGTGGATAGCCGTATTTTAGTTGCTCAAGTACCGGGAGGAATGCTGACTAATTTAGAAAATCAACTCAAACAACAAAATGCTTCAGATAAACTGGATAAAGTTTTGCAGGAAATTCCAAAAGTGCGGGCTGATTTAGGCTATATTCCGCTAGTTACACCAACCTCACAAATTGTCGGGACTCAAGCAGTGATTAATGTATTAATGGGTGAGCGTTATAAAACCATCGCAAAAGAAACCGCAGGTATTTTGAAAGGGGAATATGGTCGCACCCCGGCACCGGTAAATGCAGAATTACAAGCAAAAGTCTTAGCGGGTGAGCAACCTATTACTGATCGTCCGGCAGATCATCTTGCACCGGAAATGGATAAACTATCCACAGAAATAAAACGAATGGTAAAAGAAAAAGGTATTCAACTTGCAGAGAATGAAATTGATGATGTATTAATTGTTGCACTTTTCCCTCAAGTTGGATTGAAATTCTTAGAAAATCGAGGTAATCCGAATGCTTTTGAGCCGGTACCAACCAACGAAGTAAAAACAAGTGAAAAACCGACCGCACTTTCAAGTAGAAATGATAGTGCTGTTTACACGGTTGAGGTAGAGGGAAAATCTTTTGTAGTGAAAGTTACTGAAGGCGGTGATATTAGTCATATTACACCTGTCTCGACCGCACCTAGCACACAATCAACAGAATCGGCAACAAGTGCAACTACAAAAAATATACCGGTAAATGCACCTATGGCTGGAAATATCTGGAAAGTACTGGTAAAAGAAGGACAACAAGTTGCGGAAGGAGAAGCCTTGCTCATTTTAGAAGCAATGAAAATGGAAACAGAAATTCGAGCCGCTACCTCAGGAACTGTACAGGGTATAAAAGTGAAAGCGGGTGATACTGTGGCTGTGGGTGATATCTTATTAACTTTAGCGTAATCGGAGATTAGTATGGAAAGTATTCTCGCCCTATTACAAGGAACAGGCATTATGCATTTAAGTTGGGGGCAGGCAATTATGCTTGTCATCAGCTTGCTCTTACTCTACCTTGCAGTTGTGAAAAAATTTGAACCGCTCTTATTGCTACCGATTGGATTTGGGGGACTTTTATCCAATATTCCTGAAGCGAATATGGCGTTTTCGGCACTGGAAAATTTACTTCATAGCAATAACAACCAACATTTATCTACGCTTGCAAATTTACTGCATAGCGATACCGACGTACAGGCAATAAAACAGGTACTGGAAAAAGCACCGGCGTTGTTACATGTGCAAGCAGAATTATTAGCGAAAGATTTAGGCTATACCGATGGTGTGTTGTCCACTTTTTATGATGTCGCCATTAATTCAGGTGCCGCACCATTGATTATCTTTATGGGGGTTGGTGCAATGACGGATTTTGGTCCATTGCTTGCTAATCCAAAAACTTTATTACTGGGTGCGGCTGCACAATTCGGAATTTTTGCCACTGTGCTAGGGGCGTTAGCATTAAACGGGTTAGGGATCATTGAATTTACCTTGCCTCAAGCTGCGGCAATAGGGATTATTGGTGGTGCTGATGGTCCAACCGCTATTTATCTGGCAAGTAAACTTGCCCCTGAATTATTGGGGGCTATCGCCGTTGCTGCTTATTCCTATATGGCATTAGTCCCACTTATCCAACCGCCAATAATGCGTCTTTTAACCACTAAACAAGAGCGTAAAATTAAAATGGTGCAACTGCGTAATGTCAGTAATCGGGAAAAAATCTTGTTCCCGATCGTGTTATTGGTGCTTGTTGCTTTATTATTGCCTGATGCAGCACCGTTATTAGGAATGTTTTGCTTTGGTAATTTAATGAGAGTAAGTGGGGTAGTTGAGCGTTTAAGTGATACTGCACAAAATGCCTTAATCAATATTGTAACAATTTTCCTCGGATTATCCGTTGGTGCAAAATTAGTTGCAGATAAATTCCTACAACCGCAAACGTTAGGTATCTTATTGCTCGGCATAATCGCTTTCGCCATAGGGACAGCGAGTGGCGTCCTAATGGCAAAATTGATGAACTGCTTTAGTAAAGATAAAATCAATCCGCTTATCGGTTCGGCAGGTGTTTCCGCCGTGCCAATGGCGGCTCGAGTATCGAATAAATTAGGCTTAGAGGCTGATCATCAGAACTTTTTATTAATGCACGCAATGGGACCAAACGTTGCCGGCGTGATCGGATCCGCCATTGCAGCAGGCGTGATGTTAAAATATATTGCAGCAACGATGTAAAAATCATTCCCTTAAGATTGAAAATAAAAATAAGGACGAAAATTTTCGTCCTTATTCATTTTTAATACAATGTTAGAATTTCTCTAGTAACATTTTTTCCAATTTTTCTTGGTCAATAGCAAATTTACGGATACCGTCAGCTAATTTCTCAACTGCCATTGGATCGCTATTGTGTTGCCAATAAAATTGGCTTTCGGTTAACGGTTGAGGTTTTGCTTTAACTTCACCTTTAAACGCTAATTTACGCACAAGTGCGGTGCTATTTTCTTGTAATTCTTTTAATAATGCCGGTGCAATAGTCAAACGATCGCAACCTGCCAATTCAGTAATTTCACCTACATTACGGAAACTTGCTCCCATAACAACAGTGTTATAACCGTATTGTTTATAGTAATTGTAAATTTTTGTAACAGAAATGACGCCCGGATCTTCCGCCGGTGCATATTCTTTCTTATCACTGTTTGCTTTATACCAGTCAAGAATACGTCCTACAAAAGGTGAAATTAAATAAACACCTGCTTCAGCACAAGCTCGAGCCTGTGCTTCAGAGAACAATAGCGTTAAGTTACAATTAATCCCTTCTTTTTCAAGAATTTCTGCAGCACGAATACCTTGCCATGTAGAAGCAATTTTGATCAAAATACGATCGTTGCTAATACCTGCTTCGTTATAAAGTGCGATAAGTTTACGTGCTTTTTCTACCGTTGCTTGTGTATCATAAGAAAGACGGGCATCTACTTCAGTAGAAATACGTCCCGGAACAATTTTTAAAATTTCTAAACCGATATTTACTGCCAGTTTGTCTTCTGCATCAATTAGTTGCTGTGTTTTATCCGCACTTTTTGCTTTCGCATAAGCAATCGCTTCATCAATTAATGGAGCATATTGCGGTAATGATGATGCACTTAAAATTAAAGAGGGATTTGTGGTTGCATCTTGCGGTTGATATTTTTTAATCGCATCAATATCTCCCGTATCGGCAACTACCACGGTCATATTACGCAAAGCGTCTAATTGTGTTGTCATAGTCTTTCCTTTTATTTAGCTATAAAGAATTGAACTCGCATACAATACCATATCTTTGAAATTATGAAATCATTATTTTACTTTTAAGCGCACAGAATAAGTATATTCTTCACCTTATTTATAATGCTTTTTAGCACAATTTTATTTATAATCGAGGGCAATTTTTGGCAAACAAAATAGCTCAACAATGAAAAAAAATTATTACACTGTACTTTCTCTGTCAATTTTGACCGCACTTTATAGCACGTCCAGTCAAGCGAACTTACAACAGCAATGTTTGATCGGTGTTCCTCATTTTCAAGGTGAAATCGTTCAAGGCGATCCCAATGAATTGCCGGTTTATATTGAAGCGGATCACGCCAAAATGAATCAATCGACACATGCTCAATACGAAGGAAATGTTAATGTTAAACAGGGCAACCGTCATTTAACAGCGGGAATGATTGAAATTGAGCAACACGGAAAAGATAATGCGAAACGTTATGCGTATGCTAAAAATGGGTTTGACTACAAAGATAATTTAATTCAGCTCAATGGTGATAATGCTAAAATTCACCTTGATAGCAAAGATGCCAATATCCAAGATGCAGATTATCAATTGGTTGGACGACAAGGGCGGGGAACTGCTGATGAAGTTGAACTTCGTGAACATTATCGAGTGATGAAAAATGCAACCTTCACATCTTGTTTGCCTAATAGCGAAGCTTGGTCAATTGAGGCTAAGGAAATGCGTCAACATATTCAAGAAGAATATGCGGAAATGTGGCATGCTCGTTTTAAAGTATCCGGTATCCCTATTTTCTACACGCCTTACTTACAATTACCTATCGGTGATCGCCGTCGATCCGGATTACTTATTCCCAAAGCAGGTATCTCAACTCGGCATGGTTATTGGTATGCACAACCGTTTTATTGGAATATAGCACCAAACTTTGATGCGACATTTACCCCTAAATATATGTCTCATCGAGGTTGGCAATTAAATGCAGAAACTCGCTATCTGACTCGTATCGGTGAGGGAAAATTTGTCGTTGAATACTTAAAAACAGATCGTCATTCTGACTATTTAAATACGGCTCGTTCACGTCATCTCTTTTATTGGGGACATAATTCTCATTTTCTAAAAGATTGGCGTTTAAATGTAAATTATACAAAAGTAAGCGATAAACATTATTTCAATGATTTTGAGTCTGAATATGGAAACAGTACAGACGGATATGTAGATCAACAGGCGAGCATTTCTTACTATCAACCGAATTACAACCTTTCTATTTCAGCGAAACAATTCCAAATTTTCGATAAAGTAGATATTGGACCTTATCGTGCGTTGCCACAAATTGATTTTAATTATTATCGCAACGAAATTGCTAATGGCTTAGTTGACTTTAGTTTATTTTCACAAGTAGTTCGTTTTGATAATGACAGTGCGTTAATGCCAACTGCTTGGCGTTTCCATATAGAACCGAGTTTGACTTTTCCACTTTCCAATCGTTACGGCAGTTTAAATATTGAAACTAAACTTTACGCAACACGCTATCTACAAAAACGAGGTAAAGGAGAAAATGCAGAAGAGATTAAAAAAACGGTTAATCGTGTTTTACCACAAATCAAGCTGGATTTTCAAACGGTCTTAGCAAATAGACAAAGTTTCATTGAAGGTTATACCCAAACTCTTGAGCCAAGATTTCAATATTTGTACCGCCCTTATAAAGATCAGTCGGATATTGGTCTAAAACAACAAAATAATGATTACTTAGGTTTCGGTTACGACTCAACTTTATTACAACAGGATTATTTTTCTTTGTTTCGAGATCGCCGTTATAGCGGTTTAGATCGCATAGTTTCAGCAAATCAAATTACTCTTGGTGGAACGACCAGATTTTATGATAAAAATGCAAATGAACGCTTTAACTTATCTATTGGACAAATTTATTACCTTAAAGACTCTCGCACAGATAATAATCCAAAAAATACGGCTCAAGGCAGATCTTCTTCCTGGTCTTTAGAAAGTAACTGGCGTATCAATAGCAAATGGAATTGGCGTGGAAGTTATCAATATGACACACATTTAAACCAAACATCTTTGGCAAATACCGTCTTAGAATACAATCCGGAGAAAAACAACTTAATCCAGCTCAGTTATCGCTATGTTAACCAATCTTATATCAATCAAAATTTGAAAGGTAGAAATACTTATCAGCAAAGTATAAAACAACTTGGTATGACAACAGCTTGGGAGCTAACTGATCATTGGACACTGGTTGGTCGCTATTATCAAGATCTCGCATTGAAAAAGCCGGTTGAACAATATTTGGGAATACAATATAACTCTTGTTGCTGGTCTATAGGTGTTGGAGCAAGACGTTATGTAACCAATAGAGCAAATCAACGCAATGATGAAGTGCTTTATGATAATAGCTTAAGCCTCACTTTTGAGTTACGTGGATTATCTCCTTCGGATCATAAAAATAATATAGATGAAATGCTGAAAAAAGGAAAACTGCCTTATATTAAAGCCTTTAGTCTATACTAACGTTCAAATTTAACGAAACACACCAAAAAACAAACCGCACATTAAGTGCGGTTTTCTTTTAGATTATGTTGAAAAATTACAGTACATCAACACAGTTCAAATCTTCGAAAGATTTTTCTAACCGTTTAGACATAGATTCTTCTGCTTTGCGTAACCAAACTCGAGGATCATAGTATTTTTTATTCGGTGCATCAGGTCCTTCCGGATTACCTAATTGACCTTGTAAATAAGCTTCATTTGCTTTATAGAAGTTTAAAACGCCTTCCCAAGTTGCCCATTGAGTATCCGTGTCAATATTCATTTTAATTGCACCGTAGCTGATCGCTTCACGAATTTCTTCCGTTGAAGAACCTGAACCGCCATGGAATACGAAGTCTAATGATTTCGCCGGAAGATTACGTTCTTTAGAAACAAATTCTTGTGATGCACCTAAAATAGACGGTTTTAATTTTACGTTGCCCGGTTTATATACCCCGTGAACATTACCAAATGCTGCTGCGATAGTAAAACGTGGACTGATTGGACTTAATTGATCGTAAACAAAAAGGACATCTTCCGGCTGAGTATAAAGTTTAGATTCATCAACATCTGAGTTATCTACACCATCTTCTTCACCGCCGGTAATACCGATTTCGATTTCCAATGTCATCCCCATTTTATCCATGCGGGCAAGGTATTCACGACAAATTGCCATATTCTCTGCCATTGGCTCTTCGGATAAATCAATCATGTGAGATGAGAACAATGGTTTGCCTGTTTCAGCAAAGTGTTTCTCGCCTGCTTCCAATAAACCGTCAATCCAAGGAAGTAATTTTTTTGCCGCATGGTCGGTATGAAGAATAACCGGAACACCATATTCTGCCGCTAATGTATGAACATGTTTAGCAGCCGCAATTGCACCTAATACATCCGGACGAATACCGCTAGCCGGTTTAATTCCTTTTCCTGCATAAAACGCCGCACCGCCGTTTGAGAATTGAATAATAACAGGTGCTTTTACTCGTGCAGCGGTTTCTAATACTGCATTCACAGAATCTGTCCCAACACAGTTTACTGCCGGAATTGCAAAGTTATTTGCTTTTGCGTAAGCAAATACTTTTTGAACGTCGTTACCGGTTAATACACCAGGTTTTACAATGTCTAGTAATTTTGCCATTTTTATATTTCCTATATAACGTGCAATTCTTGCACTACTAAAAATTAAATCAATCTACAACGTAAAGTATAATGCTTTTCACTTTACAAAATTAACCATTTGCTCGTTTTTCTAAAATTTCAACCGCTGGTAATACTTTGCCCTCTACAAACTCTAAGAATGCACCGCCACCGGTCGAAATATAAGAAATTTTATCTTTGATACCGAATAAATCAATCGCCGCCAAAGTATCACCACCACCGGCAATAGAGAAAGCACCATTTGCGGTTGCTTCAGCAATCGCATTAGAAACGATTTCAGTACCTTTACGAAAGTTAGGGAATTCAAAGACCCCCACAGGACCATTCCAAAGAATAGTTTTTGCATTGCGGATAATATCAGCCAATTGCTCTGCTGATTTATCACCAATATCAAAAATGGATTCTTCTCCGGAAACGTCGGCTACACTTTTTTCTGTTGATAGTGCGGTTTCTGAAAATTCAGTGCCCACACGCACATCAACTGGAACAGGAATATTCGTTACTTTTGATAAACGTTGTGCTTCAGGAATTAAATCCGCTTCATATAAGGATTTACCCACATTATGCCCCTCTGCAGCAATGAAAGTATTCGCAATACCGCCACCAACAATCAGTTGGTCAGCAATTTTTGATAAGCTGTCCAAGACAGTTAATTTAGTGGATACTTTTGAACCTCCCACAATCGCTAACATTGGACGCTGAGGCTCTTTTAATGCTTTACCTAACGCCTCTAATTCCGCCGCTAATAATGGACCGGCACAAGCAACAGGGGCAAACTCTGCTACACCGTAAGTTGAGGCTTGTGCACGGTGAGCCGTACCGAAAGCATCCATAACAAATACATCACAAAGTGCGGCATATTTTTTACTTAATTCCGGATCATTTTTCTTCTCACCTTTATTCACACGTACGTTTTCAAGAACAACAATTTCACCTTCATTGACTTCTACACCGTTTAGATAATCTTGCGCTAAACGAACATTAAAACCGGCACCTTTCAAATAATCAACAACAGGCTGTAATGAATCTTCAGGTTTAAATTCCCCCTCTGTCGGACGACCTAAATGAGAAGTTACCATCACTTTAGCACCTTTCTCAAGTGCAAGTTTTAACGTAGGAATAGTTGCTTTGATACGTGCATCGGAAGTGACTTTCCCCTCTTTTACCGGCACATTTAAATCTGCACGAATAAATACTCTCTTACCTGCTAAATCTAGGTCGGTCATTTTAATTACTGACATAATTCACCCCTTATATTGGTTAAAATTGATAAAAACTACCGCACATTATACCTAGTTATGAACAGGTTGTAACGAACTAGATCAAATTGGCTTTAATATCTTGTTGCATAAATTAAATCATTAACAAAAAACTCACGTTTCTATTAATAATAATTCAATCCGGAATAACTGAAATCCCTATTCAGTTTTCAACGGATATTCTTTATAATCAGCCCTTTTTACAACAGAGTTAAAGGACATGGCGTTACTCATCACTGATAAATGTACAAATTGCGATATGTGTTTACCGGAATGCCCTAATGATGCCATTTCAATTGGTGATGAAATTTACATTATCGATCCTCATCTTTGTACGGAATGTGTGGGACATTATGATACGCCTACCTGTCAAAACGTCTGCCCCATTACCAACTGCATTAAAACCGATCCGGAACATATTGAAACGGAAGAACAACTTTGGGAACGTTTTGTTTTAATTCATCATGCAGACAAAATATAAAAAAAGGGCGTATAAACGCCCTTTTTTGATGGATAGCAATCAAGAATTACCAGCTATAACCGATACCTGCACCCACAGAAGTTTTCTTATCGCCATGTCCTAAGCTGAACTTAACGCTAAGTTTACCGTTATCGGACACTCTGGAATAACCTACCGCAAAGGCTTGACTCCCCATATAGTTACCGGTCGCCAAACTTAACGTACTTTTACCCGGTAATATATTGATCGGTAAGTTCGCTTGTGCAACAGCTTGTGCCACACCCGCACGCATATTGCGATCATTATTGTTCATTTGTGTCCGCAGTTCATTGTTTTTGGTATCCACGTAGTTTTTGTTTACTACCACATGACCATCTGCATTAGGTTTAATATTCGGCACGGTGATAACCCCTTTTGTACCATCAATGTGAATCTGACCGTCTGCACCGTTCACTGTCAATCCGTTTTTATTCAGCTCGGTACTTAGTGCGGTCGCTTGGGTTGAACTGTCCGCAAAACGGATACCACCTGCGGTCATCACAGCCTTATCGCTTTTGTTTTTATCTTCCAACACCACCGCTTCCGCTCCATAAGTTGCAGATTTGGCTTTATCATCAGTGCCATCTTTGCCTTTATTGACCACTCTCAAGCCGTTGCTGTCTAAAGTAGATTTTCTACCCTCAACTTCACGGGTTTCAAAAGAGGTCATATTTTTCAACTGATCGGACAATTTAACTTCTAAGCCTTTGCCGTCTTGTGCCATTTCCACTTTGATATTGCCGGTAGCAGTGCGGTTGCTGTTAAATGTTCCCTCGCCTGTGATGGACAGGGTTTCACTCAGCTGTTTACGCACTTCCACGCCGTCATTGCCTTTAAACTTCAAGCCGGATTTTGCCACCGCTTGCAAATCGCCAATAGTAGCGACATTGCTTAACTCGGCTTGGCTATCCGATTCAACCAGTTCTTCGACTTTTGCCATCGCCTCGGAAAAAGCGTTATAGTCCCCATTTGCTTCGATTAACTCGTTGCGTGCCGATTTTACGGCTTCTTTGGCGTCATCTTTATCCTTTTTGGAAGCTGATAATTGCGTTTTGTATTTTTCCAAATCCTCATGCATTTTTTCTTTAGCTTTTCCATCAGGCATGGTATCCACTGTTTGTTTTAAACTGTCTACCATTAACTGTAAATCAGCAAATTTTTCTGCTTTCTCAGAAAAATCTTTCATTTTTTCACCTAATGCCGTCACTTTTTCACTCACTTCCTCAGCAAGCTGATTAAGTTTTTCTTTTTGTTCGTCTGCTGGTGTTGTAATACCCAAACCACTCGCCACATTGCTAATCCCGATAGGTGCGGTGGTCGGTTCGGCTTTAATCACGACTTGTTTCTTCTCTTCCTCAGAAAGTTTTTCAGCAGGTTTGTCTGCTTTGTGGAAACTGCCATCAGCCCCTTTCACGACTTTTTCATTGCCTAAATAAAAATCAAACGGGCGATTATTGTTTAAGTCGGATACTTTTTCATCCACATAGTTTTTATTCGCTGCAAGGGTGCCGTCTGTTTCCTCCGGTTTAATATCAGCAAGACCGGTGATTTTGCCGGTGCCTTTTGCATCAGCACCTGTTCCAGCTCCGCTTCCATTTCCGATTTTTGCAAACGCAAGGGTAGCGGATTGACCGTTACCACCATTATTGCCTTGACTGTTTTCACCGTCAGCCACTTTCAAGCTCACGACTTCTTTTGAACCGTCTTTGCCTTTTACAGTCAAGCCGTTTTTACCATAAACGGTATGGGTTTTGTCGCCGTTAGCTGCCTCTTTATCGCCCACGGTTAAGCCGTCTTTGTTTAAGGTTGCTTTGCCATCTTTGCTTTGTGGTGTAAGTGAAATACCATCTTTATTGATATTTACTTCAGTACCTTGATTGCCAACTTGGAATGTCGCACCTTTCTCCGCTTCTAACGTAAGTTTGGTGACTTCTGTATTTGAACCAGCACCATTTTCGCCCGTACTTCCGCTTCCGCCTGTACCTGCATTCGCTCCTTTAGACGGTGAGGAAATTGATGTTATATTTTTCAAATCCTCAGTTGTGCCAATGGTTACCATAGCCGTTGTTGTTGGGGTAGTGGTGGTTGGCGTGGTAGTTGGTGTACTTGTTGGCGTTGTCGTAGCCATGCCTGCACCATTTGAACCACCTGACGAAGCCATACTATTTGAACCACCGCCGTTTGAACCTGCACCACCTGATGAACTGCTTGGAGCTGCTGATGATACTGGTGCTGGAGCAGCTGGTGTTGGAGCCGGTGCGGAATCACTCGGACTGGTAGATCCCGTACTTGATGGTGTTGTACCGTTTTTAGCTAAATCTACTTTAATATTCTGACCACTCGTAAATTTCAACGTATCGCCACGACCGATTTCAACAGTTTGACCGCCACCATTTTCAACCTTGAACTTAAAGCTACTTAACGCTTCTTCAAGATAGGATTTGGTAATCAAGTCATTTTCTCCAACTTTGCTATTCTTACCATTCTCATACATTTGTTTTTGAGAAAGCATAACCTTTTCAAACATCGGTGCGTTTTTAAACCCGATTTCGATCTTAGCGTTTCCACTCTCGTTGGTATATCGAGTGATTAAATTATCGCCTTTAAACTCAGCAATATTTGGTTGTGATGAAGTCTCCGCCGGAGCTGGTGTGGATGTCGCCCCTGCCGTATTTGAAGCCAAACGAACAATATTAATGGTTGAGCCGAGATAGTGCGGTGTGTTTTGAGTGCCGTTTGTACTGGCTGGCAAATCCGCATTGAATTTCAAACCCTCGTTGAGTTTAGAAACAGCATTTTTCAAGCCTTCAACGATATTTTTTGGTACAGTTCCATCGTTTCCATTAATGCCTTTTAATTTGAAGTCATCAAAAGTTGGAGCTTTAAAGGTGGTTTTTGAAGTATCAACCTCAATACCCAATTTATTAGCTAAATCCGCCAGTTGTTTACCTGTAACAGCGTCTTTTGATTTATCATCAATTTCACCATTTGTGAGATCTTTGAGTTTTGACTCATTCAGGCTGATTTCTTTTTTAGCTTTTTCTAACGTGATTTTCGCCCCCATTTCATCTTTACCACCCCAGATACTGTTTATATCTTTAAGTTGATTAGCTAGATTATGTTGAATTGAACCATTTTCGGCTACTTTGACTTGAATATTGTCATTTTCACCTTTCTTAAAGTCCAAGCCATCCGTTAGTTTTACGGTTTGTTTTTTATCTGTTGCTCCATTTCCATTCGCTTTATAGGTTATTTTTAATTCATCAACATAGTTTTTATTGACAGCATCATATTTATTTTTTGGGGTATCTACATATATAATTCTTCTTTGTTTTCCAACGTCAGGTCCACCTACAGACACAGTATTTGCTTCTCCTGTTGAACCATTACCCAATATAACCGCATCGTGAATTTTATCATCCGCCGTTATCTTAGAACCGATAGCGACGACATCTCTACCTTTGATATTATTTTCCGATCCCAATACATAGGATTGTGCATTGGATACCTCATTTTTTTCGCCGATAGCCACTGATGATTGCCCTGAAACTTTAGTTCCTGTTCCGATGGCGATACCGTCTTTTTCGGTAACATCAGAGCCTTTACCGATAGAGATTGCTCCGTTATTTTTCGCTCCGGAATTTTGACCAATAGCAACCGCTCCGACATTTTGAGCGATGGCTTTATCCCCCACCGCAATTGAGCCTTCGCCATCTGCCTTGGTTTCCGGATTATCGGAAATTTTAACGGATTTATTCCCCGTGCCTTTTAGGTATTCTATCACCGCATCAGCCTGTACTAATTCTGTTGAACTTTTTTCAGTATCGCCAAGTTTGATTTCAGCAATACCGACATTTTTGCCAAATGTTTTTCTGCCAGTTTTTTTGGTTTCTTCGTCTTTTCCGATATTCTCACCAGTGACTTTTAAGAAGTCTGTTTCTAATTTTGCGGTCGGTGTGTACTCTTTCAATTTCTCCGCTACCGCTTTAGAAGTCACGACTTTTTCATCGCTGTCAGAAACCGTGGTTGCTTTATTTAATTTCAGCGTAAGTGTACCCGCACTTTGAGGATTGTTACCATTAGATGGTGCTAATGATACGGTGATGTCTTTTTGTGTGGCTTCTGCCATACCATCGGCTTTTACCTTACTTGTTGAACTATCAATGGTCAACGTACCGCTTAATTGTAATGTGGTTGAGCTTGGGGAGCTACCATTATCATTCCCCTTGAATGTCAATCCACCATTAACTGCGGTGATTAACTGATTAATAGCCTCTTTAAAAGTTGTAGGACCTGTATTGCTATTAGTTGTACCACCAGTTGAACTTGTACCACCTTTTATCGGGTTAAATGATGGTGTTGTAAACGTAGTTTTACCTGAGCTATCAACATCAACCCCTAAATGAGTAGCTAAAGCATGCAGTTGTTTACCCGTAATGGCTTCAGTTGAATTAGTATCAATTTTTCCATCTGCCACATTTGAGATTTTCACGGTTTTAGCATTTCCGGCTCCATTCGTTGGTGTAAAGGTCAACGCATTTCCGCCAACTTTTAATTCCGCGGTGTTTCCGGTGCCATTTTTAAACACTAAGGCGTTACTATCATCTTTACCGATGGTAGACAAGCCGGTGGCTTTGACAGTATTACCATTTGCTGTGTCCTTTGCAAACGTAACAGTTGAGCCGTTTTCCGGGCTTAACTCGATTTTTTGAGTGCCGTTATTAGTAACTTTAATACTACCCTTATTTTTACCAGCACTTAACGTTGCACTAGTACCATCTAAAGTAACGTTTGAGCCGTCTTTCGTGCTTTCTAAGGTTGCAGTGTTTTCGGTGAGTTTTAACGATCCTTTATCCTCTTTAGCTGTAATGGTTACTGCTTTATCTTTTAATTCCACTTTGGAATTACCGCTAGCACTTTCTAAGGTCGCTTTGTCGGCTTCAAGTTTCAACGCAGCTTTGCCTGATTCTTTATTAATTTCAGAAACACCGCTAAATTTACCATCGGCTAGGGTAACCTCTGAACTACCTGCTTTGAAGCTAATTTTGTCCTTGCTTCCATTACTTCCGCTTAAAGTAATTTTCGCATTATCGCCATTACCAATAGATTTAATACCTGTTAAAGTATCAGACAAGCCAATTTCCAGTCCATCGTTTGCTGTATTTTTAGACACTTTAATATTATTTTTAGTGGTTGTTATTGAGTTAGCACCACTTCCTTTGCCCACAATTTTCAACGTCTCACCGAGTTTGCGAGTAACTTTATTACTACTTCCATCATTCCCCTCAAATGAAAGTCCTTTTTCCACAAGGGCTTTAGCGACTTCGGACAGGTCTTTGACATTGACGGCGTTAGTGGATTTAATGTTACTGCCATTATCAAGAGTTCCCGCGAGGACTTTTTTAATAATGTCGGCATTTCCGTTTCCAGTACCAGCATCTTTCAACCCTAAACCGCTTGCAAGGTTGGTGAGTTTTTTGCTACCTAAATCTAAACCCTCATTGCCAAAGGTAAATTCTCCGCCATCTGCGGTGATTTTGACATTCGGGGTTGAACCATTACCACCGCTTGCAGTGCTATTAAATTCAATCTTCGGAGTCGTGCCACGGTCACCTTTACCTGCAATCGAAGTGATATTTTTCAGATCGGCATTTAATTTATGCGTAATCGCACCGCCAGCCTCTGCTGTGACAGTGATGTTATCATCATTTTTAAAATCAAGACCTTCGGAAAGTTTAACTTTATTATCACCTGCTCCATTAGCCTTGTATTTTATCTCTTGGTTGGCAATCGCTTGCTCGTTTTGAGTCGCTTTACTGTCCACATATTTTTTAGTGGTTAAGGCAGTCTCTGGACTTTTCTCATTTATTTCTTCAGTGACCGTTACTTGTTTAAAAGATGGTTTATCTTTTATGCCAATTAAAAGCTCTTTTGTATTTGGTTGATATGATGTTTTAATATTATCGCTACTAAATCCATCATCACTGGTTGATTTTTTATCGATATTCCCTGCTTTAATGTGTAAGGTATCCCCCAGTTGAAGCGTGCCTGTTGCTGTACCATCGCCCACGACCAGTCCTTTATTCACCGCGACGATCAAATCATCGATTGCCCCTTTAAAGGTGGTTTTTCCTTGATTTTTTTGATCGTGATAATTTATTTTTGCAAATTTAGGTTCATCAAATCCGGTTTTAGAGGTAGCACTAACTGCAACACCCAATTTGCCTGCCAAATCATGCAATTGTTTTCCGGTAATCGCCTCATTTGAAGCACCGTCAATTTGCCCGTCTCCCAGTCCAGAAATCTTGACCTTATCCGTATCGGATTTTGTCAATGTTAATGCCGCACCTTCTTCAGGCATTAACTTTATTTTCGTATCTGCTAAGGAGATTTTTGTTTTGTCTTTAGCGATAGACTCAATTCCCGTCAATGTTGAACTTAATCCATAAGATATTTTCTTATTAAACTTATCTAATTCAACAGTTAAATTAGAATCTTTTGCTGCAAATTCTAAAGTATTTCCTATTAGGTTATCGCTAGTGGTACCTCCTGCCTTAACCATAAATGTTTTATTAAGTTTATCTTTAATACCTTGATCGAGTTTTGCCTCCGCTATTGTGTTATCTTTTAATTTTGTCCCTGCAATTGAAGCATCTTTTAAACTTAATGACGCATTACCAAATACTTTTCCGCCACCAGTAACTTGAATTTCATCGTTACCAGTTAAAGCATTCAATCCACTTTCAATAACTATTTTAGAAGCCCTGCCGTCACCGTGTTGAACTTTAACATCTCCAGTAACCCCATCAATAGTAATTTTTCCTGTTTTATTTGTAGCACTATGACCACCACTATCTTTTAGAGTGATAGAATTAATGTCTTCTAAGTCTTTATTTAGTGCTACCGTAAATTCTCCCGTCTTATCAGAATTTGTTTTAGATAATGAAACATTAATATTGCTTCCTGATTTAATGACAACTTTTTTGTCGTTCTCGCTATTTTTTCTAACAAAGTCATTATTCATAGTCCCATCACTAAAGGTAATACCTGCCCCATTTACCGAAGTGAGTGCCCCATCAAGAGCAGATAAAGCATCTCCCACTGTCGTATATGATGCCTTATTTCCATTAGCTAGCGTATAAGACGGTGCTGTTACATTTCCGTCTGCACCTATTTTCGCCTCTCCGCCTAAAGCACTCACAACAAAATTGAGTTGCAATTTGTTAATAGCATCATTATCAGATGTACCATTTGCTACGTTGGAAATTTTAACTTTGCCACTAGAACCAGTTAAATTTAAACTGGAACCACCAGCTTTAAGGATTGTCCCGCTATCCGAAAATGCGATTTGATTATTGGTATCTTTACCAATAGATGTAATGCCCGTTAAAGCCTCTTTTAATGTGATACTGACTTTTTTAGCGTTCTTATCCACTGCCGTGGTGATATTTTTAGTATCGCCATTAATATTTAAGACATTGTTCTGTTTATTTAATGTATATACTACGTTATTATTATCCCCCTTAACATCAAAATTAGCGGCGAAATTAGCTAATTTCCCGTCCACATAGGTTTTCGTGGTCAATGTCGTTCCATCACTATTATCCGTAACTGTTCCACTAATTTTGACTTCTTTAAATGTCGGTTTATCTTTGATACCGATTAACAGTTCCTTGCTGGTTGGCTGATAGCTTGTCTTAATATTATCACTGCTATATCCATCTACATTAGATGTCGGTTTATCGATATTCCCCGCTTTAATGTGTAAGGTATCGCCCAGTTGAAGCGTTCCTTTTCCAGCAGGAGTACCGCCATCACTAATGATCAGCCCTTTATTAATCGCTGTTGTATTTTGACCAATGGCATCTTTAAAGGTCATTTCTTTTGATGTTTGAGTATTTGTATTCCCATTATATTTAACAACATCAAAACTTGATTTTTTAAATCCGCTCGTTAGGTCTGCTTTTGCTCCTAATACATTAATAGCTAATTTAGAAAACGCATCTACTACGCCATATAACTGGCTTCCGTTAATAGCGTCGGTGGAGTTTACTTCCACTTTACCCGCAGCAACGTGAGTAATCAGGTGTTCTTTGCCGGTATCGCCAACACTGATCACCGATTTTTTACTCTGCTCTTTGTCATCAGCACTGACACCGCCTGTCCAGTTGAATTTAAGGTTGTCACTGCCGACAGTCACTTTTGCTTCTTTAGGTGCGGTCATTTTATCGACAGGTTTTGCATTTTTACCCAATGCGAGCTTATCGCCATCTACCGTAATCATGCCTAATTTGTTTTTGGTATTTTGGGCAAAACTGAGAGTAATACTTTGTTTATCCTGCTCCACTTTTGTCTCAATTTCATCACTCGTTCCTGCCACTTTAAGTTTTTCGTTTTTCAAATTCACTTTACCGGTCGGACCGCTATTTTTAGAATTATCCGCCTCTAACCCTAAGGTTGTACTAATCTCATCAATTTTCGAATCTAGATAAGTTTTAACCGCTCCGGCGGTGACAACTTTGTCTTTATTGCTATTTGTTGCCGTATTGTCATCAATGCTTGTTGCTTTGTGCAAAGTAAAGGTAATTTCCCCTTTGTTGCTATCAGTCTTAGAAGTCAGATCCGTACCATTGCCTTTAATGGTGAGTTTTTCGCCCAATTTACGGGTGATTTCAGAGCCGGAATTTCCGGCAAATTTCAGTCCTTTTTCCACAATCGCTTTCGCCACGTTGGATAAATCGCTGACATTGACAGCATTTCCTTTAATTGTTGTTATGTAACTGCCATCTAATATTTTTGAAACATTTTCCGGATTTCCGTTCGCTCCCTTAGGTCCATGATGCTGTGTATTTAACCCGCTTTGTAATCGGGTAATTCTTCTATCGGACATATCAAAGCCCGTTCTATCAAATGTATAGTTTGCCCCATTTGATGAAATTGTTACATTTGTCGTTGCATTTGACCCATTTGTGCTATTAAATGCTATCTTGCTATATACAGTATTTTTACCGCTTTTAATCCCTTCTCCAGTAATACTTGCAATGTCTTTTAAGTCTTTATTTAAAGATATTTCCAACTCTTTTTCATTAGTTTTAGCTTCAGTAGTAATATTTTTATGTTGGCTAGCGTCTGCTTTCCCCTTAATATTTAATGCACTTTGAACAATATAGTTTCCCGTATTACCATTTACAGTAAAACTAGTTGCAACATTGGCAAGTTTTCCGTCGACATATTCTTTCGTTGTTAATGTCTTTTTATCGCTTCTATCATTCACAGTGCCACTTATTGTTACTTCTTTAAATACCGGTTTATCTTTGATACCGATTAACAGTTCCTTTCTGGTTGGTTGATAGCTTGTCTTAATATTATCACTGCTAAATCCATCTACATCAGCTTTTGGTTTATCGATATTTCCCGCTTTAATAGTTAACGTCGAACCTAAATTAAGTGTACCTGTATGGCTGTCAGCGTCTTGGATTACAATTCCCTTATTTACCGCTGTAATCAGTTCTTCAATAGCATCTTTAAAAATAGTTTTTTGTTTCTTTTGAGAACCTTTATAGTCAACCGCTGTAAACTTATAACTATCAAATTGCGTGTTATTGGGGGTATTTACTGACACACCTAAAATATCACCCACATTTTTAAGCTGATTCCCCGTAATCGCCTGATCAGAATCTGATTTAATCTCGCCATCTTTCAAATGCCCGAAGCGGATTTTGTCGCCTATGTTTACAAAATTTTTCCCTTTATGATCAAAACTCTCTTCTTTATTGCCTTTTGCACCAACTAATACTTTGTCTTGTGATACTGAACCTAATTCTTTTATTGGTGTTCCATATTTTGTATCTGCCTTATAGAAGTTGCCATCCTCCGCACTTTTAACTAATTTATATAGTTGATTACCCTCTTGCGTATAATAAACGACTAAGCCTTCTCTTTTTACATATTCTAAGGCTTTTAATTGTCCAATCGTCGCCACGTCAGAATCCAACGCACCCGGTGCCACCCCGACAATCCGTCTTAAGCCCAGTTCTTGACTTCCACTGTTACCCTTTGTCCAACCGACTGAAATGATACCCGCTGATTTATCAGTTCTTAAACTATAGCTTGACCCCTCTGGAACATATGGGGTTAAATCAATGGCTTCTTTTCCGGTTAAGGTTGCTGTATTTTTGTTAGCATCCTGATAAAAATATTTTGTATGTGATTTATAGCCCAAGGCGACGGAGTTTTCCATCGTCGCTTCGGTTTCATTACCTAAAGCGATTGCACTTTTTTTACTCGCTTTTGAATTAGTCCCGAAAGCAATTGCATTTTCAGAATTTGCTTCAATTTTTGCATTATCTCCTAAAGCTATCCCTTTTTCAGAATAAACATATGATTCTGTACCTATAGAAATTGCTGACATTTCTAATTCTACTTTTTCAGCCTCAAGTCCAAATTTTCCTTTCTTTAAATTTGCTATTTTTACATTTTTATTTTGACTTTGATTTTCAACTTTTGCACTATTACCTATTAGTATAGATTTTTTTGAATGATCTTTTAAACTTGCAGAATTTCCTAGAACTATACTTTCACTTGATAATCCATGAGAACCATACCCTATTGATATTGTATTGTCTTTTGTAACACCAACTCCGGAACCTATTGCAACTGCTCCTGCACCGATGACATTTATTCCTGTACCGATAGCAACAGAGTTTTCTTTATATACATTAGTACCAATCCCAAGTGCGATGGTATTTCGTGCATATTTACCGATGTTATTTAATGCCCCTAATACTACAGAGTTTGCTCCTCTTACTACTGATGCACTACCTATAGTAATAGTATTATCCCCATTATTTGAAAGATGATATCCTAAAGATATAGAGTGATCTCCTTCTTTAGTTGTTTTATATATTTTACTTGTTGTTTCAATGACTTCATCCCTTTCGTGACTAAAGGCTATTCGTTTTTTGTCGCTAATTACTTTTTCAATTATCTCTGATATTGGATTTTTACTATTACTAGGGTTAGAAGCATTAAAACCAAGTTTGACAATATGATTTTCATCTCCGTATTTTAAATTGTTCTCATCGATTTTAAAAAGGGTGTTATATTCATTATGTCGATCTACTTCTACAACAGGAGATGAATTTTGTGTGTGTTGCATAATGGAATTTTGAAATGTCTCATACCCATTACTTGCGATTAAAGCATTAGATGCTACATTTGACCCTATGGCTATTGATCCAATTCCTACTGCTTTTGATCCTGAACCGAATGTTAATGCACCTTGGTTAGTTGCTTCTGTTTCATTACCTATAGCAAATGAATTCGCAGCAAAAACCCTTGATTCGTCTCCTATAGCAACTCCTCCAGTTGCATCGTCATTAACAAACGCACGAACTCCAACTGCAGTAGAATCATTTGCTAAAGCAAATGATAATGTACCTATAGCTAGTGAAGCATTTCCATAGGCAACAGATCTTGAACCAATGGCTATTGATGCCACGCCTGCTGCGTAAGTAGGAGAATAAATCCGGTTATCTACACCGTTATTTATTCCGTATTTTATCTTAAAGTTCTGTTCATTTAATATATTTTTATAAGTAGTTCCACTATATCTTGTGTTTGTATCATAACCATAGATTTTCATAATGGTTTTTTCAGGTAATTTGTCTCGATATGTATTAGCTATATCATCATTCCCTATTGCAATAGAAGCATAACCAGCAGCCATTACGTCCGATCCTAAAGCAGTTGCTTGTTGCCCTCCAGAATATACATTGTTTCCTATTGCAGTTGTTTGAGAAGCAAGACCTACAGCACCATGGCCTAAAATAGTCATACCTACACCAGTAGATTGATCGTGATTCGTATTCACGCCTGCAGAGTGAGGGCCTATTATTACAGACTTATATACATTAGTATTAACATCTTTATCATATTTACGAGGACTATTTTGAACCTGTGTTAGAAGAGTGTTTTCTCTACCGTTTTTTTTCCAATAATCTGCTTCCCTCCAATTTTCTCGTACACCCGCTGCTCCGGTATTTCCGTCCATATCAATATATGTTATGTCAGCATATGAAACACTGCTCACACCAAGCATCCCCGACATCAACAACACCAACGGTGAAAATTTAAAAATGCCTAAAAAATTACCCAAAAACACACCGCACTTTGGTTTACTCTTCGAACTGCTCGCTATTTGGCGGTTGCTTGCCAACTCAGAAACGGCTTTACATTGACCTGTTGTTACATCGTATTTTGTTTTGAAGATTTTGTTCATAAATTCACTCTCTTTAATCTTTTAAAATTAGGTTTTTTATTGATTTATTTTGTTGATTTTTTTAACTTTTTTATAGTTATTAATGGATTAAAATTTTTGCTTTTTAGGCAGATTAATGAGGTATAAATCGGCGATGCCTTGCTTTTTAAGACAAAGCAGAAAAAGGCGAATAATACTTTCGCCGAAAGGTTGAGGTTGAAATAGGTGATTTTTAAGATATTGTT
>NZ_JACHGQ010000001.1 GCF_014202395.1 Histophilus somni | reverse complement strand
AACCTCAACCTTTCGGCGAAAGTATTATTCGCCTTTTTTTGTTGTGTCTTAAAAAGCAAGGCATCGCCGATTTATTTATCAATCTATCTAAAAAGTAAAGCGTTTAAATCAATAAACAACCGTAAAAAAGTTTAAAAAATCAACAAAATAAATCAATAAAAAACCCATTTTAAAAGATTAAAGAGAACAAATTATGAACAAAATCTTCAAAACCAAATACGATGTAACAACAGGTCAAACGAAAGTTGTGTCTGAATTAGCGAATAACCGCCAAGTGGCGAGCCGTGTTGAGGGAGCGTCGGGGCGTCAGCCGAAGTGCGGTGTGTTTTTGGATAATTTTTTAGGGGTGTTTAAACTTGCACCGCTGGCGTTAGCGTTGTCGGTGGCGTTGCCGAATGTGGGGTATACGGCTAATGTATGGATTGAGTTTGAAAATAGTAGAAAAGAGGTTGTAGATTTAAATGAAGGAACTGGAATTTGGAACGATAGAAGGGATATGGATGATCCTAAAAATAGAGAAGCAACTATACTATCGAGTGGAATGAATAGAACAGGGGCTGTCACGCAGTTGAGAAATAAAGATTTTTATAAAACAGTTGTTATTGGTTCTCGAGCTGTAGGGGGAGGTGGTGGAGCTACCTCTATAGGATATGGAACTATTGTTGGGAAAAATAATTCTACTGTTTCAATAGGGGAACCACACCAAGGAACAGCTGTTGGTTATCGTTCATTTGCACAGGGAAATGAATCTACCGCATTGGGGAATGATGCGGTGGCATGGGGAGAATCAGCAATATCTATCGGGTCGGATAATATTGGAAAAGGTGTAACTAAATATACAAAAAAAGGGTTAGCATATGAGGTGTGGGGACTATTTAGAAAAGCAGGAAAAAATTTCAATTATACAAATGAATATTCGGCAATAGATAGTGGCAATTTAGATGTGACTGAAGAAGACTATCGACGCTACCTAAGTACTAATGAAGCTGGTGCCGAAAAATATTTTTACAAAACCCATAACTGGGCATATGGCGACTCATCTATTGCAATAGGTAGCCGCAACGTTGCTTATGGGCAATCCGCAGTGGCGATAGGTACAGCCTCTGTAGCACAAGGGAACTATTCAACCGCCTTTGGTATTGGAACCTATGCAAAAGGAAACTCAGCAGTAGCTGTTGGTAATGAAACCTATGTGTATGCTAATAATTCAATTGGTGTCGGTAATGAAGTGCAAGCGATTAACGATGGCTCGATGGTGTATGGCTATCAATCTTATGCGGGAGGTAGCGGAGCAGTCGCCATCGGTAAAAGAGCATTAGCTAATGTTGCACCATCAGATCATTTTACAGAAACGGTAGAAAGATTTGGTGATTACTGGTATGAAGGTGATAGTACAGTTAATGCACTTGGTAAATTAGATAATCCCAGCAATGGAGGAATAAGTAGAACATTAGATGAGTATTTTAAACCTAAAGCAGTTAGACAACAAGGAACAGGAGAAGAAAAGGCAGAAAGTAAAAATAGCGGAGCAGTTGCGATTGGTTATTATGTATATGCTTTAGGCGAGAACTCAATTGCATTAGGAAGACAAGCGTATTCTAAGGGTAACCGTTCAATTGCCATCGGTCCTTATGCGTATGGTGCTAAGGAAAAAACAGCCGCACTAGGTTATGGATCCAAGGCTATAGGAGAACAATCAATGGCGTTAGGATCGCTGTCTCGTGCAGAGGGGCAAAACAGTATCGCTATTGGGGTCAATAGTGCGGTAAAAAATGAAACTAACTCTATAAAAAGAAACGGTCAAAACACGATAGCCATCGGTAATGAAACCGAAGCGACCATGGATAACTCCGTTGCGTTGGGCTATAAATCCACGACGAAATATTTCTATCGAAATGGTAACAAAAACACAGCCACGCTCAACGGAGACGAGGCAATTGATTTAGACCCTTATATTCCGGAGGGTTCATCTTATACGTTAAGAACCAATAAAACGGCGGGTATTGTGTCGGTAGGTTGGAATAACAGTAAGAGAGAACTGGGCTTAAGACGGATTGTCGGGGTAGCACCGGGTGCGTTGGATTCTGACGTGGCGACGATTGGACAATTAAGAGCCTTAGCCTATGTAAAAAAAGAGGGCGTGGTAACTTACTATACCAAAGAGGGAAACAAGATCATTAAGCTGACCAAAGGTGATGATGGTAAGTTCTATAAAGTCAACACCAAAGACGGCACGCCTTACAAGGACTTAGGTGCGGTTGACGCAAAAAATGTTTTCGTTGGTCCAAAAGGGGCGAATGAAAAAACGGAAAGTAAAATGATCAATGGTAAAGAATACTCGCTCGGAAATATGGGCGAAAGAATCAAATTTGCTAATATTTTAGATGGAGAGATTTCCAACAAATCCGATCAAGCGATTACTGGGGCACAACTTAATAACCTAGGAAGTATATTAGGAATACAACCAAAAACAGATGATAAAACAAAATTTGTATTATCAAACGATTCAAATAAAAAAAATTTTGCCGCTGTAGAGTATATTGGTAGTGATAAAGGCGTCAACGTAACATTCAGAGAAGCGATAGAGGATACTATTAGTGCGATTAACTCTGGGTATAAATTTAGTGATGAAACAAAAGATAATACGCCTTTCTACCTTGGTTCAACAATAAAAATCGTGGCTGGGGATATTCCACAATCAGGTAATTCAAAAACAAAAACGCATCTAGGTAAAAACTTAAAAACGCAATTTACCAAAGAAGATAGTAATGCAACGGCGACATTCACCATCGGCTTGAAAGACGATCCGGAATTTAAGACTGTAAAACTTACCGGCAACCCTACAGATGATCAGCACGCTGTCAATAAGGCATACGTGGATAACAAACTTCAAAACGTTTCGACGAATTTACATTTCTTATCAGTACAAGGGAATGATAAAGCCGCAGTCAACTATAATAACGATGGAGCAAAAGCAAATTATTCTGTTGCTATTGGGGTGAATGCTCAAGTAGTAGATCCTACTACTGTAGTGCCTCCTAAAAAAACAAAACCGACAGCAACAGCAGGTATAGCGATAGGATATAACGCTAAATCTGAAGCAGAAAATGCGGTTGCTATAGGTAGAGATGTAAGTATTGACGTACCGAATTCTTTTGTTATGGGGTCTAATAATACAGTTACGCAAAGCTTTAAAGAGACAAATGGTGCGGTTGTTGTGATCGGTAGTGGAACAAAATTAGTAGAATCAAAAAGTTCTATTGCTATAGGTGCGGTTTATGTGGAAAGAGGTGACAAAAAAGATGGTACTGTAATAGAGAATGCAGCTTGGACAGCGTCTATCGGGAATAAAAATAAAATTAAAAATGGTACGGATATTGTTGCACTGGGGAATAATATTGAAGTCAAAGATGAAACAAATGAGGAAAATCCAAAAAATAAAACAAGAATTGCTAATAATGATTTAATTCTGATTGGTAATGGAGCGACAGCTGAAACTGCAAAAGAAAGTGTGCTTATTGGGGCAAAATCAAAAGCTGAAACGGGTGCAAAAAGTGCGGTGATTATCGGTCATAGTGCTAAAGCAGAGGCAAACGCCGTCGGTGCAGTAGCGATTGGACAAGGTGCAACAGTAAAAACCGACGCCGGCAACTCCATTGCGTTGGGGCAAGGGTCAGAAGCGACTGAAAAAGAAACCGCACCTAGCGAGGCTAGCTCAAGCAACAGTGTGAAATTTAAATGGACTGCTGGCGTTGGAGCCAGTAAATCCGTTGTCAGCCTAGGCAATAAAGACAAGGAAAGACAAATCAAACACGTCGCTGCAGGTGCGGTAGATAAAAATTCAACCGACGCTATCAACGGAAGCCAACTTTACGCTGTCGCCGATGAATTTTCTAAATTAGCGGTGAATGTATTGGGTGCGGAAAAAGCCGACGGCGATACAGCAGGATTTAAAAAATCGAATTTTGAAGTAGCTAAATATAATGGGAAAACAACTGCTTCAACACCAACAGAAATGACCTTTAAAGACGCAATTGGTCAAAATACAACAGCGATTAATCAAGGCTTTATTTTTGGCGTTGGCGATCAACCTGATGAATATGGAACGCATTATCTAGGCGATAAATTAACAATCAAGGCGGGAAATATAAATAGAGAAGAATTTAAAAGTGATAACATTAAAACTCATTATGAAAAAGGTAATAAAAACATATTAATAGGAATAAAAGATAAACCTTCTTTTAAAAATGTATTAATTACAGAAGAAATTCCTGATAATTTAGATAGTGCTAAAAAAAGTGCTTATGATAAACATGCTGTAAATAAGGCATATTTAGACAAAAGATTAGAAAAAGTCGCCGCTAATTTCACGGTTAAGGGGGATAATTCTAAGGCTGGAGAAGGATATACATTAGATAAAGATCATAATGAATTAATAATTGCAGGAGATAGTAAAAATATTGAAACTACAGTTGATAAGGACCATAAAAAAGTCAGTATCAACTTAAAAGATACTTTAACAGGTATCACTTCAATTGCTAATAATGATACAAAAATTGAGCTAAAAAATAATGGTGGAAAATCTATCGTTTTCACAGCTGGCGATACAAACAATAAAGTAACACTAACCGGAGATAAATTCAGTGGTGTGTCTGAAATTGGAAAAGATGATCAGGCTAAAATCACTTTCAAAAATAATGGTTCAAATGAAATAGACTTTAAAGCAGGGAGTACAACCTATAAATTCACTGACAGCGAATTAGATTTAGCCAATAAACCAATAACAAATCTAGCAAGTGGATTAGATACCAGCAGTGGATCTACTAGACAAAACTTAGACGAATTATTAAAACTTATCGGGACAAATGGGCAACCAAGCGGATCTTCAAATGATGGCAAATTAAACAAAGCAGTCAATGTTAAAGATTTACTTCATGTCGCTAATGAATTAAAAAATAAAGGGCTGACTTTCCAAGGAAATGGTGATGATGACAAAGTTACCAGAAAACTGGGGGAAACCTTAAAAATAGTTGGAGAAACATCGTCAACAGGTAGCACACAAACAACAGAAACTGCAGCTGGTAACATTACCGTCGCTAAGAAAAATGGCACGACTAATGAAGCTGATACCTTAGAGATTAAATTGTCTAAAAATTTAAAAGGTATCGAATCAGTTGGAAAAGATGAAAATTCTAAAATTACTTTCAATAGTAACGGTACAAAATCTATCGTTTTCACAGCTGGAGATAGCAGTAACTCTGTAACACTAACTGGCGATAAATTCAGTGGCGTGTCTGAAATTAGCAGTAAAGATAATAAATCTACATTAAAACTTGGTGTTGATAAAGCAACTGTAGAATTAGAATATGGCAAATCAAAACTTGAACTAAAAGATACTGAAGCAACAATCACAGCTGGAGATAATGCCGGAAGTATTAAAATTACAAGTAATAGTGATAAGAAAATTGAGTTAAGTCCTGAAAACGGAGCGACATTAACACTAGCAAAAGATACGACGAATGGAGGTGCTCATGTTAAAGCTACCGGTTTATCTCATGTTGGGTTAAATGACCAAAACGCTTTAATCTTTAAAAATGGAAGTAGTAATAGCAATACCGCTGTTTTAAAAGTGGGTAATGCTGATTTAACATTTACACCAACCGGAAGTAATGGAAATCAAAAAGTCCAGATTTCAGGATTATCAAGCGGATTAACTGATATTGGTTCTTCTACCGGTATTAGTGGCAATAATAGTACTCAAAAATTAGATGAATTATTAAAACTAAAACCACAACCAAGTGGAACATCAAATAATCAAGACAAATTAAGCAGAGCAGTAAATGTAGAAGATTTACTTGATATTGCTCAAGGCTTGGTTGATAAAGGACTTAAATTCCAAGGAAATGACACTTCAAGCACAATAACAACAAAACTAGGCGGTACTTTAAAAATAGTTGGAGAAACAGCAACTTTAACAACTCAAATTACCACCGCACCTGATAACATTACGGTTAAGAAAAAATCAGGTAGTGAAGATACTTTAGAAATAGGGTTATCTGATGCTTTAAAAGGTATTACTTCTATTAGTGGTAAAAATGACAGCAATGGAAGTGCGGTTGCAAAAATTGAATTTAATAGCACCGGCACAGGTGGCACAACCACAACGCCAAATGTCAAAATCACCGCTGGCGGTGGAACATTTACCTTTGGTGACAATGGATTAGATTTAGGTAATAAAAAAATCACTAAACTTGAAAGCGGTTTAGGATTAAATGGTACTAGTACTGGAAGCGGAGCTGGTGGAAACGGAAATGCTGACATTATTAAAAAAATCCTCGAAGGAAATCCTGACGGCACGACTGGTGGTAGCAATAGTACAAGTATTGCCAACAACGCCGTGAATGTGAAAGACCTGTCCGAAGTCGCTAAAGCGATTGTGACTAAAGGCTTGACCTTTGCAGGGAATACAGGTGAGGCTAAAGCTGCACTCGGCGATAAAATCACGATTAAGGGCGAGGGAACGTATTTAACCAGCGAAGCGAAAAATGGTACTGGCAATAGTAAAGAAATTACATTTTCTTTGACGGATAAAGTAACCAATAAATTAGCGATAATCAATGTCGGCAATGGGTCTACCAACGGCGACAATTCCTTTGCGTTGGGTAAGGATTCAGTAATTGTGCAGAAAAAGACCGCACCTAGTGGAATTATACCGAATGCAGGAAAAGATGAAGTCAAATTTAGCTGGGCAACAGCAACAGCAACAGCAGGGGCTTCTAAAACTACAAATCCTGCTGATATGAAAGAAGTCATTAGTGTTGGTGATACAAACGCTGAACGCATTATTACGCATGTTGCCGCTGGTGAAGTCCGAGATGGTTCCACTGATGCCGTCAACGGCGGACAACTAAAAAGCGTAATCGATGTCTTTGCTAATTTAGGGATAAATGTATTGGGTGCTGAAAAAGCCGAAGCTGACAAAGACGGCTTTAAGAAAACTACATTTACCGCATTGAAAAATACAAGCGGAGCAAATGAAGCAACTAAAGATACATTTAAAGACGCAATCAATGCCAATACTGCCAAAATCAACGAGGGCTTGAAATTTAAAGGCGATGGTAGCAATAGTGAGCAACAACTCTACCTCGGTTCAACCTTGACGATTAAGGGAGCGGAAACCACCGCACAAACACCTGCTCAAGGTGCGGGTACAGCCAAACATCAAAACATTACCACTACCGCCAAAAACGGTGGAATACTGGAAATCGCCCTTAATCAAAATTTAAAAGACATTACATCTATCGGGAAAGATGATAATAATGTTTTAACGTTTGAAAATGGCACAAGTGGAACCGGTGGCACTTCACCAACTGCCAGCTTAAAAGTCGGTGGAGCTTCTTTAACATTCACCAAATCAGATGATAACAAGGTTAAAATTTCGGGTATTGCAGATGGAAGTGCTGAGAACGATGCGGTAACTGTCAAACAATTAACCGCCTCAAAATTGCATTATTTATCGGTAAAAGGACCAAATGGAACTCAAAACGGTGAGAATTACAACAACGACGGTGCAAAAGCCCAAAATTCTATCGCCATAGGTTCTAAGGCAAGCGTAAAAGATGAAGGTTCACACGATGCCATCGCTATTGGTTATAACTCATTGGTAGAAAATGCCAAATGGTCAATGGCAATCGGTGCAAATACTCAAGCTAAATCAATTCAATCTTTGGCGTTGGGGTATGAGACAAAAGTATTAGAAAATAGCGATGCTTCAATAGCCATCGGTGTATCTGACACAAAAATAGAAAATGCTAAATGGGCAGTAGCATTAGGAAACAAAATAACAATAAATGGTTCCGGTAATAATGTTGTTGCAATAGGAAGTAATATTAATGTAGGAAGTGGCAACGATGATTTAATCGTAATAGGAAATAGAGGCGACAGTTCACCACAAATAACAAACGCCAAAAACTCCGTCATTATCGGCAAACAGGCAATTTCTCAAGCGGAAAGTGCGGTTGTTATTGGTACGAGTGCGAATGTTGAAGCAAACGCAACAGGTGCTGTGGCGATTGGGGATAGTGCGAAAGTTGAAAGTGCGGCTGGCGATTCGATTGCTTTGGGGAAAAATTCTGTTGCTAAAACTAAACAACCTTCACCAGCTGGGTTAATTTCTAATTCAGGAACAAATGATATAAAAATTACTTGGAGAACTACTGAAGGAGATACAACAAAATCAGTATTTAGCGTTGGATCATCAGGAAACGAGAGAATAATAACTAACGTCGCAGATGGTAAAGTCGATACAGGGTCAACCGATGCGATTAATGGTGGGCAACTTAAGAGTGTAATTGATGTGTTTGCTAATTTAGGTGTAAGTGTACTCGGTGCGGAAAAAGCGGATAGCGGAGATGGCTTTAAACAAACCGCATTTACCAAATTGAAAGATGAAACTGGACAAGATACAGCGGTTAAGGCTCAGACCACGTTTAAAGGTGCGATTGAGGAAAGTATTAAAACCATTAATAAAGGCTTGAAGTTTGCTGGGGATCAAGGCAATGAATTTACTCGCCAACTTGGTGCAACGGTAAGCATTAAAGGTGCGAAAGGTGATGCCTCAAGCCCAACGTCAGCCTCAAGTGCGGTGCAAAATGGTGCGGATAACCATCAAAATATTTTCACCACTGCAAAAGCCGGAACGCTGGAAATCGCTTTGAATAAGGATTTAAAAGGTATTCAATCCATCGCTAATGGTGAGAAAGCAAAAATCGCTTTGGATAAGGACGAGAAAACTATTACGTTCTCATCAGGTGAGAAGCCAGAAAGCGTAACCTTAAAAGGAAGCACATTTAGCGGTGTTTCTGAAATTACCAAAGGAGAGAATAAAGCCGCATTAAAACTAGAAGATGCCAAGGCGACTTTAAAAAATGCGAAAGACGGTTCAAGTCTGGCATTGGATAATACCGGTGCGACCTTAAGTGCGGGTAAAGATAAAGGAAGCATTAAAGTTAGCAATGGAACATCTAACAAAATCGAGTTAAGCCCTGAAAACGGTTCAATCGTTACTTTGAAAAAAGACACAACGAATAGCGGAGTACAAGCCACTGGCTTATCTACCATCGGTAAAGATGGGGATAACGCTTTAGTGTTTAAAAATGGTGCTGGCAACAAGGCAGAGTTAAAAGTTGGCGGAAGTACGTTGACCTTTACTAAATCCGATAGCGGAAATGCCGTGAAAATCTCAAATGTGGCGGTTGGTAAGATAGAAAGTAGTTCATCAGAAGCTATTACAGGCGGACAACTTGCCGATTTAGCTACTCATTTAGGGGTTAGTGTTAAAGATGACAATGGTAAGAAAATTGCATTTGAGCAGCCAAATTTTGATGTTATCAAAGGCGGTACTAAAGAAGCGAATAGTGGCACGACTACGGCTACAGGTCCTACAACCTTTAAGGGGGCGATTGACCAATTAATCACCGCCGTGAATGGTGGCTTGACCTTTAAAGGCAATGATGGCATGCCAACTTCAACCACATTACAATTGGGCGGTACGTTAACCATTGATAGCTCGACAGTGGGCAATGGTACGACCGGTGCGACTGTTGAAAAAGACATCACTGTATCCTTAACACCATCTACCAATGGTGATGCTAAAGAGGCCGGCACACTCACGCTTAAATTAAATAAAGCAACAGAAGTTAAAGAAGACGATGAAAAAGTCGTGACTTCTAAAGCGGTAGCAACAGAGTTGAAAAAATATACGACAACAGCTGATTTAGATAAAGGCTATCTCAAAGTCGATGGGTCGAATATTGGTGAAGATGAAGAGAAGAAGAAACAAGGCAGAAAAACATTCGGTAGCAATGTCGGTATTGCTGAAATCAAGTTAGATAGCACTGACAAGAGCGACACTGAATTAGTACAAGCTAAAGCCTTAATCGGTTATTTAAAAGGTAAAGGAACTAACTCTGTAAAAATCTCTGATTCACCGGAAACTAAAGCTGATGGGGATAATTCAATCAGTATAGGTCTGAAAGCCGTTACACAAAATGCCGACTCCATTGCAATTGGCTATAACACAAGTGCTACAAATCGCAAGTCATTGGTGTTAGGTAGCGATAGCAAAATGGACGGCGAAGAGTCTGTGGCAATCGGTTCAACAAATACCGTGAGCGGTAAATATTCAGGGGTATTAGGAAAAAGAAACACGGTTAGCGGAGAGCATTCCTATGCTGTGGGTGCTTATAATACGCTAGCTGGCGAACACACTTATGTCTTGGGTTCAAATATCACGACAGACGACAAAGTAAAAAATGCTGTTATCTTAGGTAATAACTCAAAAGGTGAGAAAGATGCGGTGTCTGTGGGTAGTGATACGCAACAAAGAAGAATTGTTTATGTCGCCAATCCAAAAAATCAACACGATGCGGTGAATAAACAATATGTTGATGGACTTGGATTAAATTTCAAAGGTAATGATAATCAAGAGATACACAAAAAATTATCACAAACTTTAGAAATAGTTGGTAAGGGTTTAAATAAAGCTCAAACTGCTAAATTTAAAGGAACAAATGGAAATATTGCCGTTAAATCAAGTAGTGGTAAAGATAAAAAATTAGAAATATCTCTTAATGAGAAATTATCAAATATTAAAACAATAGAAAATAAAGGTAGTTCAATAGAATTTAATGCAAATGATAAAAATGGATCTAGCAAAACAATTAAAAATTTACTTCTTACAGGAAATGGAACAAAAATGGTTCTTTCTTACAAAGGAGTACATTTAAATGAAAAACAATTGATTGGACTAAAAAGTGGACTATTAGAAAAACACAACGGAAAAGATCAAGAAAGAAAAGGTTTAGACGATTTAATAGGAGAAAATTTTGATAAATCATCGATTAAAACTCATGCCGTCAATGTTGGAGATTTAGCGAAAATTTCTAAGGAAATAGTTGAAAAAGGATATAAGTATAAAGCTGATATTCCGTCAAATAATAGCAATGATACCAGCATAAAACTAGGCTCAACCATATCTATTGTTAAATTATCCGGTACATCAACAAATGGAGTAATAACATCTTCACAACCGAGTACACCTACAATAAATATTGGGGACTATAAAGGAGATAACCTAATCACTCGATATACCAACGAGAGTGGAAACGCTAAGATCGAAATCGGGTTTAAAGACGCACCGATATTTAGCAAAGTGACACTTTCTACACCGCAAATGTATGGTGGTAATAGCATTGGTGGTAACGACTTAATCACCAAGTCCTACCTTGAACAAGCGTTAGATAGCTTTAAATTCAATGTGGCGAATGGTGATGGTACAACTTATCAAATTGGTCGTAATGATACGTTGAAGTTTAATGCTGGCTTGAATATTCAATTAACGTTAGCTAAAGAGGGTGAAAAACCGGAAAATGGGGCAACGTCTGCAAGTAGCACAAGTGCGGTAACTTCTACCCCAGCACCAGCACCAGCACCAGCACCAGCACCAGCAGTGGCAGTGGCAAGCAGTCCGTCAGGTGGTACAAGTACAAACGGCGGTGGTGCAAATAGAGGAGGTAGCTCAAATGGTGCAGGTTCAAATGGTGGCGGTTCAAACGGGATGGCTTCGCCAAGTACAACCGCTTCAACTGGTGCTGGCATGGCTACGACAGGTGCTACCTCAAGCACAATGCCAACAAGTACACCAACAACCACTACTACCCCAACAACAGCTGTAGTAACCATTGGTACAAAAAATGATTTAACTGATATCACCTCGATTTCTTCCAAACCTAAGGATGGAAGTGCGGATGGAAGCGGTGCAGGTTCAAGTGCGGGCGGAAGTAGTGCAAATGGTGCAACTGGAGAAGTGACGAAACTTACGTTAGATCCGACTAAGGGGGCGACTTTCCAAGTGGGCAAGCAAGGTTCTCAAGTCACTATTAATGACGATGGTATTTCCCTCACACCGAAAGGGGCGAGTGGAATGAATAATCCATCTGCTAGCACACCATCAATTGTGATTAATGCTGGTTCAGCACCAGCTGATTCAACTAGTTCAGCGACTCCAGCTGATCCAAGCTTGCCTGCTGTTGATAACGGACCATCTATTACTTTCTCTACAAAAGACGAGAGTGGTAAGAAAATCGGTTTCGGTACGATCAAAGGTCTTGCGGACATTAAGCCAAATGAAACGGATGGAAGCATTGCAGCGAATAAAAACTATGTTGATAGCAAAATAAAAGAAGTGACAGCTGGTCAACCTTTTGAATATGCTACGATAAAGGATAACGCTAAAGTTGTGAGAGGGTTGGACGGTAAACTGTATAAAGAGGCTGATCTGAATAAGTATTATTACGATGAGAAAACTGCTTCATATAAACCAAGAGATCCGAAAAATTCTAGCATGACTGAATTAAAAGCATTAAAAAATGATGAAGTTATCGTAAACTTAATGCCAAAAGGAGGAGATGATAAATCTCCGATAGCAATTGGAAATGTAAAAAGTATTTTAGGTGCAGAGGCTTCAACAGACCAAGATGAAGCAGCAAAAGCAATTGAAGAACTTATTAAAGAAAACGGAACGTTATCAACTAAGAAAGATAATGTTGCGACAGGTTCTGATATAGCCGCTTTGGCGAAAGCAGGTTTGAATTTCAGTGTCAGTACAGGAAAAGATATTCATAGAAATTTAGGCGAAAAAATATCTATTGTAGGTAGAGATCTGAAAGCAGAAATTCTAAAAGAAATGAATATTTCGAATGGAAAAGTTGATGATGATAAAAAAGCAGAATATGAAGCTAAATTGGCGGTAGCTAAGAAAGCAATTGCTGATGGATTTAGCACTAAGAATGTGGTTACTATTGCCAATCAAAATTCTGTTGTGATCAATATTGCAGATAAACCTGAGTTTAAAGCTATTTCTATTAAAGATGAAACAGCACCTGGTATGTCTTTAGATTTAAATCCAAATGCGATTAGTATGGAAGACGATGATGGTAATAACACAGTCATGGATGCTGGCGGTATGGTCGTTACTGATGGTAATAACAGTGCTGAAATTAGCACGAGCGAGATAAGTTTGACGGGTTCTGATGGTAAAGAAAGCCATTTGGAAGCAGGTAAATTGGTATTATCTCATACAGACAAAGAGCTTGTTATTGAGGCGGGTGAAAAAGGTGGCAAGATAACAGGCTTGGCAGTTCGTCATCCAACAGATAGCGATTATGGTACCGATACAACTCGTGCAGCAACGGAAAGTGCGGTGAAGAAAAACCGAGATGATGTTGAGGACGGTGTAATTGGTCCGATGGTTTATACTGATAACAAAGGTAATCGCTTAGTTAAAGTAGAAGGTAAATATTACCTCGTTTCAGATGTTGAAAATGGTAAAGCCAAGGAAAAAGCCAATGCGGTGGCAAATCCAGCTCTGTCGTTAGTGAATGCTGATAGAAATGGAGGAGATACAAAAGCCCCTGTTGTGTTAAATAATGTTGCAGCGGGAGAACTTTCTGAAAATAGTCGTCAAGCGGTAAATGGGGCTCAGTTACATCAAACTAATGTGCATGTTCAAAACAATAGCTTGCGTATTAATAACTTGCAAAACCAAGTCAATATCTTAAACAAAGATATGCGAGCAGGGGTTGCTCAAGCTGTTGCACAAGCGAACTTGCCGGTCAATATATTACCGGGTAAAAGTACGTTAAGTTTGGCGACCGGTAACTATATGGGTACGCAAGCCTTTGCGGTAGGTTATTCCAGAGTGTCCGATAACGGCAAACTTAGCGTCAAATTCAGCTTAGGACATGGCGATAAGAAAACCTCTGTGGGTGCAGGTATCGGTTATAGCTGGTAATTCTTGATTGCTATCCATCAAAAAAGGGCGTTTATACGCCCTTTTTTCTATTAGTGTCGATATTTTTTGTCAATCTAACCGCACTTTTCGTAAATACTAAATTAATTTAAGCAATACCTTTATGTCGTAGTAGTGCATCTAATTGAGGCTCACGACCTCTAAAGCGTTTAAATAGAATCATAGGTTCTTCCGATCCTCCACGAGTTAAAATTTCATCTAAAAATGAACGACCTGTTTCCGCATTAAAAATTCCTTCTTCTTCAAAACGGGAATAAGCATCGGCAGATAAAACTTCAGCCCAAAGATAGCTGTAGTATCCGGCAGAATATCCGCCTGCAAAAATATGACTAAAGCTGTGAGGTGTTCTTGCCCAATCCACACCTTTGATCACCGCAACGTCAGATTTAACCTGTTTTAAGGTCGCTAAGATTTGATTTGGTTTATTAGCTTCAAAATAATGGTGTAAACGGAAGTCGAATAAACCGAATTCTAATTGACGTAAAACAAACATTGCCGCTTGAAAGTTTTTCGCTTTTAGTAATTGATCTAATTTTTCTTTTGGTAGTGGCTTGCCGGTTTCATAATGTCCTGAGATGAATGCTAACGCCTCTTCTTCCCAACACCAATTTTCTAAAAATTGACTTGGCAATTCTACTGCATCCCAAGGTACACCATTAATTCCGGCAACATCAGCGACATCAATTTTTGTGAGCATATGATGAATACCATGTCCAAATTCATGGAATAGGGTAGTGACTTCGTCATGGGTGAATAAAGCAGGTTTGTCGCCAATCGGAGCATTAAAATTACAAGTCAGGTATGCAACAGGTTTTTGAATTGAACCGTCAGCTTTACGTTTTCGTCCAATACAATCATCCATCCAAGCACCGCCACGTTTATTTTCTCGAGCATAAAGATCTAAGTAGAAACTTCCTCTCACTTCATTCTTTTCATCAATTAAATCAAAGAAGCGTACATCTTTGTGCCAAGTGTCTACGTCAAAACGCTCTACTGCTCGAATATTGAAAATTCGTTTAATTAATTCAAATAGACCTGAAATAACTTGATCTTCTGGAAAATAAGGGCGAAGTTCCTCATCATTAATTGAGTATAAATACTGTTTTTGTTTTTCGCTATAAAAGCTAATATCCCAAGGTTCAAGTGCGGTGATATTGTAATTTTTTTGGCAAAATTCTTGTAATTCGGTCAATTCTTTCTCGCCTTGATTTTTTGAACGTTTTGCTAAACTTTCCAAGAAATCAATAACTTGTTGTGGAGTGTCCGCCATTTTGGTCGCAAGGGAAAGCTCTGTATAAGTATTAAAGCCTAACAAATGAGCAAGTTCGACACGCAAAGTCAAAATTTCTTGCATAACATCTGTATTATCCCATTTTCCTGCATTTGGTCCCAGTTCTGAAGCACGAGTAGCAAAAGCTCGATACATTTCTTCTCGTAGTTCTCGGTTTTCACAATAGGTCATGACGGGTAAATAACTAGGGAATTCCAAGGTAAAACGATAACCATCAAGCCCTTTAGATTGTGCGGATTGTTTTGCTGCTTGTAATGCACTTTCAGGCAAGCCAATTAGATCTTGTTCATTTTCGACGACTTTATCCCATCCCATTGTTGCATCAAGGACATTATTACTAAATTTAGCGTTTAGTTCAGATAAACGAGCAACGATTTCACCGTATCTTTGCTGTTTATCTTCTGATAAGGCAATACCCGATAATTCAAAATCACGCAACGCATTTTCTATCGCTTTTTTTTGTGCAACCGTATATTGGGTAAATTCCGGACTATTTTTTAGTTGCACATAGGCATTATATAACCCTTTATGTTGCCCTAACCAAGTACTATATTCTGAAATCAGCGGTAAACAAGCTTGATAAGCGGCACGCAATTCAGGACTGTTTTTCACCGCATTTAAATGAGAAACAGGCGACCAAGCACGACCAAGTTTTTCCTCTTTATCGTTTAGGGGTTGAATAAAATTCTCCCACGTAAAGTGCGGTTGTTTTAACAGTTGTTCTACTGTTTCACGATTTTCTCGGATTAATTGCTCAATCGCCGGTTGAACATGTTCAGGCTTGATTTTTGAAAATTGTGGAAGTTCTGAATGGGTTAACAGTGGATTAGACATAAGTGTTCCTCAAAATAGACAGTTATTTTATATAAAAAAGTGGTAAGTAGATTGGGATTTATTCTAGAAAATCAAGGTTGAGGTCTAAAAAATGTGAATAATTTAGGGGTATTTTATTAATAGTTCATAGGAAAATTTTTATTTTGTTTTCATTTTATTTTTCATATCTTATTTTGTGTACTAGATCACAAAAAAGAAAAAAAGTAAATTAAATATTAAAATTAATAATTTAAAAGATTAATTTCAATAGATAAACTTACTTAAAGTTAGAAAACAGGGGAATTCCATGAAAGAGTTATCTGTGGATTGTATTATTGAGCGGAGAGATTGTCATAGTGCTAAATGGGAATTAGCAAAAAAATATAGTGAAGATATTATTCCTATGTCGGTAGCTGATATGGATATTCCTTCACCTAGAGAGTTAATAGAGTATTTAGGAAAGTTAAATAAAAAAGGGATATATGGATATACTATTTTTCCTAATAATTATAAAAAAATAATTCAAAAATATTTTTTAAGACATTATGGAAGTTATATAGATGAAGAAAGTATAGTATTTTGTCCAAGAATAATACAGGCTGTTTCTATTTATATCAGAGAGTTTACATGTATAAATGATAATATATCTATTTTATCACCTTCTTATAAACCATTGGTAAATGCAATTTCTTTAAATAAAAGAAATGCAATTTTATGTGATTTAATATATAAAAATAATCAATACTATATTAATTTTGATTTGTTAGAAGATTGCTTTAAGAAATCAAAAGTATTTATATTTATTTCTCCACATAATCCTACAGGAACAGTATGGAGTAAAAATGATTTGGAAAAAATAGCCATGTTAGCAGAAAAATATGGCGTTTTTATTATATCTGATGATATACATGCAGATTTTAATTTTTCCAACAATAAGCATATTTTTATTTCATCTGTTAGTGAATATGTTGAGAATAATTCTATTATATGTACATCCCCGTCTAAAACTTTTAATATTCCTGGATTAGAAATATCAAACTTATTAATAAAAAATACCTGCATTAGAAATAAATTTAAACATCACTTAGAAGCATTGGGATTTCATAATCCAAATTATTTTTCTGCATCTGCATTAATAATTACATATAGTAATTGTGATGAGTGGAGAAAAGAATTATTGGAATATATTAGAGAAAATAGATCTTTGGTGAAAGATTTTTTTGAAAAAGAGATTCCTGAGTTAGAGGTTGTTAATAGTCAAGGGACATATCTTGTTTGGATTAACTATAAAAAATTAAATCTAAATGAAGATAAATTAAAATATTGGCTCATTAACTTATCTAAAATTGAAATGTCTTGGGGGTCTGATTTCTTAAGAGGTGGTGAATATTTTTTTAGAATGAATATAGCTATGCCAAGAATAGTTTTAATATCTTGTTTAAGAAAAATAAAAGAAGGATTAATTTTGCTATTAGAGGAATCAAATTATGGAAAATAATATGAAAAGAAAACCGAAATTATTAGAGGCATTATCTCCAATTTTATTTATGCTATTTTTATTGGGGTGCGGTTATGCATTTTTTGATTTGCCACCAGAGCCTTTAATGATTCTTTCATGTGTATTTGCAGGTATTTTAGTGAAAAAGTTAGGGTATTCTTATAATGATATTTTAGATTCAATTTCATTTAAAATATCTAAAACTATGCCTGCATTATTAATTTTAATTACTGTTGGCTTATTAATTGGAACTTGGATCATTGGCGGTACTATACCAATGATGATTTATTATGGATTAAAGGTCATTGATCCTAAATTTATTTATATTACAGCATTATTTCTAACAGCAATAGTATCAATTTGTACAGGAACATCCTGGGGGTCAGCGGGTACAGTTGGTGTTGCATTTATGGGTGTTGCAATTGGTTTGGATGCCAATTTAGCTGCCACAGCGGGTGCCATTGTTGCCGGTGCTTATTTTGGAGATAAACTTTCACCATTATCTGATACAACAAATATAGCTTCTGCTGCAACTAATGTTGATTTATATGAACATATTGCTCACTTACTTTACACAACATTACCATCTTTTCTAATTTCTGCTTTAGTTTATATTGTATATGGATTTAATATTAATATTGATAATGTAGCAACACCTGATAAAGTATTATTGATGATTTCAGGGTTAGAAAGTATTTATAATTTTAATTTATTTTTATTGATACCTGTAATAATTATTTTGTGGGGATCTATCACCAAAAAACCAACAATTCCAGTTATGTTATTTTCAGCAGTTATAGCATCATTTAATGCAATTTTTATTCAACATTTCTCATTAAATGATGTTATTAATAGTGCATTAAATGGATTTAATATCTCAATGTTACCTGATTCTTTAAATATTAGTTCAGATCTTGCCCGTTTACTGAATCGGGGAGGGATGAATTCTATGATGGGAACCTTATTAATTTGTTTTTGTGCGTTATCTTTTGCAGGGATACTTTCACTTAGTGGTGCATTAGATGTAATCATTAATTACTTATTGAGATTAGTGAGATCAACGGCTTCATTAATTTTTATTACTATTCTTTGTGGTCTTACTATGATTGGTGTGACTTGCAATGGGCAAATATCAATATTAATTCCAGGAGAAATGCTTAAAGATGCTTACATTGACAGAGGTTTACATCCTAAAAATTTAAGTCGTACTGTTGAGGATTCAGCTACAATTATAGAGCCTATCCTTCCTTGGACTGCTGCAGGGGCTTATATGGCTGGTACTTTAGGTGTTGCCACATTAACTTATTTACCTTGGGCAATCCTTTGTTGGAGCGGTATTGTATTTGCGATGATCTACGGTATAAGTGGGATTGGTATCGCTAAATTAAAACAAGAGTAACGTAGGAAGAAAATACTTAAGGAATTACTCGTCCTTTTAATTAAAACCAGTGAAAAAGAGCGGTTAGTTTTAGAAAATTTTATATGAAGCAATTTTTCGTATTTGTATGGTGAAGCTAAAGCTCGATATTATTAAAGGAAGATACATGGATAACACACAAAAATATTACCGCATTGCTTTATTGTTCAACGCCAATAAGGTGTATGATCGAGAGGTGGTGGCTGGCATTGGACAGTATATTCAAGCATCGCAATGCACATGGAATATTTTTGTGGAGGATGATTTTGTTTACCATAAAGAAACCATTGAACGACTGTCTATTGATGGTATTATTGCAGACTTTGACGATCCTGAAACCGTTTCCTTGTTGAAAAATATTGATGTTCCCACTATTGCGGTAGGGGGGTCTTATCAGAATTTTGCTGATTATCCGCACTTTCCTTATGTCGCTACTGATAATTACGCTTTAGTCGAAACCGCTTTTTCCCATTTAAAACATAAAGGAATTAGTCAATTTGCCTTCTATGGTTTGCCGACTCAAGGCACTCGGCATTGGGCAAATGAGCGGAAAAATGCTTTTGTAGATCTAATGGAAAAATATGCTTATCAATTTTCTGTATATTTAGGTGATAAAACTGATTCAGGCAGTTGGCAAGTGGCACAATCTGAATTATGCCAATGGCTACAAACATTGCCGGCACATACCGGCATTATTGCAGTCACGGATGCAAGGGCAAGGCATTTATTACAAGCCTGCGAATATTTGAAAATAGCCGTTCCTGAGAAACTTTGTGTGATTGGTATTGATAACGAAGAATTGATCCAATATTTATCTCGCATTTCTCTATCGTCTGTTGCTCAAGGTACCAAACAAATTGGTTATCAAGCAGCGAAAATGTTGCATAGCCTGTTAAGTGGACATAAAGTGAGATTACAACCAATTTTAATTCCTCCCTTAAAAGTAGAAGAAAGGGCTTCTACGGATTACCGTTCTTTGCGTGATCCTTTTGTGATTCAAGCAATGCATTATATTCGCCAACGAGCCTGTCATGGTATTAAAACAGAGCAAGTATTGGATCATTTAAAAATTTCCCGTTCTAACTTGGAACAACGTTTCAAATTGGAATTAAACAAAACCGTTCATCAAATTATCCATGAAGAAAAACTTAACCGAGCCGTGTATTTACTTCGCTTTACCGATATTTCTATGCCAGAAATTGCTGAAATCTGCGGTTATCCTTCTTTGCAATATTTTTATGCAGTAATGAAGAAAGCCTATGGGATAACCCCAAAGGCTTTTCGTCGATAAATTACTAAAGCACTAATGATTTAGTTACTGATTGAGTAAAATCAGGGTTGAAAATCTAAAAAAAATGAGAATAATTGAAAACTGTTTTTATTTTATTAGTAAGCTGTATGAAAATCGTTTATTTAAGTTTTGGTTTTATTTTTCTCGCATTAGGTATTCTTGGCATTATTATGCCGGGATTACCGGGTTTTCCATTTTTACTCTTGACTGTTTTTTGTTTTAGTCGAAGTTCGGAGCGTGTGCATAATTGGTTTTTGCAAACAAAAATATACCAAAAGCATGTTTTACCTTTCAAAGAAAAGAAGGGAATGTACAAAAAAACAAAATACAATATCTTGATTTTTGCGACTGTTATGATGGCAATGGCTTTTTACTTTACACCCAGTGCGGTCGGAAAAGCGATCATTCTTATCGCCTTGGTCATTAAATATTGGTATTTCTTATTTAAAATCAAAAATTTAAAAACTTAACTGGTATTGTCCAAGTGTTTTTGTATAATGCCCTAAATAATTTAAATAAGTAACAAAAATGCCTTTTTATTTCTTTCGTATTTATCTTTTTTTATTACTAAAAAGTGCGGTACTTTTTGGTGTATTTCTGTTATCTGCTTGTAATGAAAAACAAGAAAATATTAAGACTGAAGTTTTTCAACATAAACAGTCTGAGCAAGTTCAGTTGCAAGAAATAGAAAAAAAGCAATTAACACGAGGTATTTATGCTGAGTTGGTCGTAGATCCTTTGTTGCTGAAAGAAGAAGGACAGGCAGAGATTTTGCGTGATATTTTCGAAGGATTAACAAGCTACAATACGCAGGGTAAGATTATTCCTGCGGTTGCAGAATATTGGCAAACGGAAGACAACAAAAACTGGATTTTTGTGTTGCGTAAAGATGCAAAATGGTCTAACGGCGTCAAGGTCATCGCACAAGATTTTGTGGATAGTTGGCATAGACTGGCTTTATCTGATAATCCATTGAAGATTTATCTTCGTCTAATGAATGTCAGTAATGCGGAATCAGTTTTAAATAAAATGTTACCTGTGGATAAATTGGGGGTTTTTGCATCAAATGAACGCTTGTTACATATTCAACTTGATAAACCGACACCACAATTACCGGCAATGTTGACCCATGCTGTTTTATTACCTAAATATCAATCGACAGATAATGAATTTATAACAAATGGTGCTTATCAAATTGCTGAACGACAAGAAAAACAAATTGCTTTAGCAAAAAATCCTTATTATCGAGAATCGGAAAACGTTTATTTTGATCGAGTTATTTATCGAGAAATTTCCCAAAATCAATCGATTAACTCTTTAGATTTCGTTCTGAATGCAAAATCATCGCAGGAAAACTTAATTTATTTGCCCCAATTATGTGTTTATTTTTATGAGTTTAATTTTTCTCACCCCCATTTGAAAAAAAGTGCGGTTCGTAGAGCATTAATTTCAATGGCAACCATTCCACAAACTTTTTTTTCAGCGAAAATGCAAGCAATTCATTCTTTTTTGCCTCATTCTTTGCGATTAGGACAAGAAGACATTTGGGAGCCGACTATTGTGGAAAAATTATTCGCAGAAAGCCAAATTACAGAAAAATCGCCGTTAAAATTCACGTTAACTTACGATAAAACGGAAATACAAGAAAACATTGCAAGAAAATTTATTCAACATTGGTCGCAATCAGATTTAATTCATGTAAGAGCAAATCCGGTTTCAAGAGAAGAATTATTGCAACAACGGGCAATTGGTGATTTTGATATTATCCGTTCAGGCTGGTGTGCAGATTATAAGGAACCGTCAAGTTTTTTGCTTAATTTTCATTCTAAGAGTCCGGACAATAAAACAGGCTACCAAAATCCTCAAGTAGATCAATTACTGGAAAAAGCGTTGCAGTCTTTAGAAGAAAAAGAGCGTAATATTTTGTATATGGAAATAATAAAAATTTTGCAACAAGAGCAAGTGGTATTGCCTATTTTTCAGCCTCTTATCCCCGTTTGGCAAAACAACATTTTGGGTATTGAACAGAACAATGACAGTGGTGTGATATATAGCAAAGATTTGTATCGACAGAACAAAGCAAGCGAATAAGAATATCTTATTTCCGCATAAATAACCTATTTAACTTTTAAACATATTAAGGAATTATTGTGGCATTAGTGAGTTTAACCAATGGCTATCTTTCTTTTGGTGATCAGCCGTTATTAGATTGTGCAGAATTACATATTGAGGCGGGTGAACGAGTTTGTTTAGTCGGTCGTAATGGAGCAGGAAAATCGACATTAATGAAAATATTGGCACAAGACGTCATGATGGATGATGGACACTTGCAATTTGAACGAGATTTGATTGTGTCTCGGTTACCTCAAGATCCGCCAAACTATGCAGAAGGCAATGTATTTGATTATGTAGCGGAAGGTATTGGACATTTAGCTGATTTATTAAAAGATTATCATCGTATTTCTCTACGATTAGAAAAAGAATACAGTGAAACATTGCTTAATCAATTAGCACATATTCAAGCTGAACTGGAACATACCGGCGGTTGGCAATTTGAAACAAAAATTAAAGAAATTCTAACTAAATTAGATTTGAATCCAGATACTTTATTAAATGAGCTGTCAGGGGGGTGGCTACGCAAAGTTGCCCTTGCCAAAGCGTTAGTTTGTAATCCACATGTTTTATTACTTGATGAGCCGACTAACCATTTAGATGTTGACGCAATTGAATGGCTCGAAGAATTTTTATTGACCTTTAGTGGCAGTATTATTTTTATTTCTCATGACCGCTCTTTTATTCGAAAAATGGCGACACGTATTGTGGATTTAGATCGAGGTAAATTAGTTTCTTATCCGGGCAATTATGATTTGTATTTAACAGCCAAAGAGGAAAATTTACGGGTTGAAGCACTAAAAAATGAACTCTTTGACAAAAAATTAGCACAAGAAGAAGTTTGGATTAGACAAGGAATTAAAGCTCGCCGAACTAGAAATGAAGGTCGTGTAAGAGCGTTAAAAGCATTGCGTGAAGAACGTCGGCAACGGAGAGAGGTACTGGGCAAAGCTAAACTACAATTAGATAATTCAAGTCGCTCAGGAAAGATCGTGTTTGAATTAGAAAATGTTTGTTATGAGGTAGCAGGGAAAACCTTGTTAAAAGATTTCACAACGACCATTTTGCGTGGAGATAAAATTGCTTTAGTCGGTGTAAACGGGTGTGGTAAGACAACGTTTATCAAGTTGTTGTTGGGAGAAATTAAACCAACGTCCGGAATAATTCGTTGCGGTACAAAATTAGAAATTGCTTATTTTGATCAGTATCGTGCCGATCTCGATCCGGAAAAATCGGTTATGGATAATGTCGCTGATGGCAAACAAGATATTGAAGTGAATGGTATTAAACGCCATGTTTTAGGTTATTTGCAAGATTTCTTATTTCCGCCTAAACGTGCTATGACACCTGTAAAAGCACTTTCCGGCGGAGAGCGTAATCGCCTGTTGTTAGCAAAATTATTACTCAAACCCAATAATTTATTAATTCTTGATGAACCGACAAATGATTTAGACGTGGAAACATTGGAATTGTTGGAAGAATTATTGGCGGATTATCAAGGAACACTTTTAATTGTCAGTCATGATCGTCAATTTATTGATAATACAGCAACTGAATGTTATATGTTTGAGGGAAATGGCGTTCTGAATAAATATGTGGGCGGTTTTTTTGATGCAAAACAACAGCAAGCTAATTATTTTGCTTGTAAAGCAGAGGAACAAGTTAAGCAGAAAAAACATGAAGAAGAGAAAAGAGGCGTAAATTCAGTCGTTGAGAAAGCAGAATACAAAACTCGCCAAGTTAAATTATCCTATAAAGAGCGGTTGGAATTAGAGCAATTACCGCAGTTATTAGAAGAATTGGAGGAAAAAATCACCGCACTTCAAATGGAAATTAGTGATGTGAACTTCTTTCAGCAACCGCATGAATATACTTCAACAAAATTACAGACCTTAGCAGATATGGAGCAAGATTTAGAGAGGGCTTTTTTGCGTTGGGAAGAATTGGAAGAAAAAAAGAATTTAGCTAAGATTAACGCTTAATAAGATAAACCGCACTGAAGTGCGGTTGCTTTATCGATTATATCCCAGCGATAACAACACTGCTATCGCCGGTTTAGTTTTATATGATGAATTAGTTAAACACACCGCTGATGCCGACACGGAAACCTACTCGCCCTCGACTATCAGAAGAAATGCCGCCGGATATGGAATATTTTCCGTTTGCGGAAGTTCTACCGAGGTTTAAAGAGACCGCACTTTCGCTGCTATAATGAGCGGCACCGGCGGCATAAGACCATTTTCCCGGGACGAAAGGGACTTCTTTGAAAGCCATCGCGGCGGCGATACCGGCTTTAGCGTCTTTGTTGACCTCTTCAACACGTTGGTTGGTTGCGTGTAATTGGCTACCGTTTACCGCATCGGTTGAATGATGAGACAATAAACCTGCTGCAACATTTTGAATACGACGTTCATTGCCTTTGCTGCCTACGGAAACGACGCCTTTCGCCTCAACGCCAGCGTAATTGCCGTCGACTTTGCCGATACCGCCTGAAGTCTCGCTCGGTGCGGTGTAAGCGGAACTATCGCCTAGAAATACAGAATTATCTTTTGTATGTTGAATGTTGTAGCCTATAGCAACAGTATTTTTACTATTATTCGTAATTTGACGACCAACTGAGAATGAATTTTTTCCTGTTGTATGTACACCACTACCAAAGCTTATTGAACCTTCGCCAGATGCTAACGAATCAGTACCAATAGCTTGAGAGCGTACCGCACTTGCTTTAGCATTTACCCCAAATGCATTACTATAAGTACCTGTTGCCGTAGCACCATAACCAAATGCGTGGCTAGAATCTCCCGAAGCTGATGCCCTACGACCAAATGCTAAAGTGTGGTTATGAGTTGCTTTTGCTTCATCACCTAATGCTACTGAAAGTGTTCCTGTCCCTTTAGCATCTTTACCTATAGAAATCGCTTGTACACCTGCTTCTGCTTTATGCCCCATTGCCACGGCATACGATTGAGCTTTAGTACCACGCCCTACTGCTGTTGCCCCTTCTTTTTGAGCGTCTGCTTCATAACCTACTGCAACAGCGGATTCACCGACTTTAGTTCTATCTCCAACGGCAACGGCTTTAGCGTTTGGTATGTTTTTAGGAACTTCTGTAATACTTTTCCCAATATAAATACCCTCTTTTTCATACTTTATAATATCCAGAGAACTATTTTGAGCTACAGCTAAATTAGCAGCTAAAACAAGCACCGCACCTAAAGATAAAGAGAAATAACATTTTTTCACTTGAAAGAAATCCTTAATATAAAAAATTAATATAGAAAAATCACAAAAAACATAACCGCATTATGGTGCGGTTATTTATGACAATAATTAAAAAGAGGTAGGTAGTCCTACCGGAGCGGGCGAAATTTTAAGCGGGGGGGGGGTACTGTCAATATATTTTTTTACAAAATGTTTACTTTTTTAACAAAATTGAAACGGAAAAACATTTGTCGAACACGGAAAAAATATTCATTTGTTTTTGTGTTATGGAATGCAGTAGAAAGAAGAAATGAACTTGCGTAAGTGATTTAAACGCTCCACGCATTTTCATCTAGTACTTGTCCAAAATGACTTTCAACGAGGCGTTTGGTTATATCGCTTTGTGGTTGGGTAAAGATTGTTTTTGTATCGCCATATTCGATCATTTGTCCTTCGTCCATCACTAATACATGATCGGCTATGTGTTTGATGATGCCTAAATGTTGACCTACATAAATATAAGAGATGCTGAGTTTCTCTTGAATGTCTAACATCAAATTTATTAATTGAGTTTTGACTGTCGCATCAAGTGAGCCGAGAGCATCATCGGTAATAATAATTTCCGGTCCAAGAATAAGTGCACGTGCAATAGCAACACGTTGTTTTTGACCGATGGACATAGTATTAATTTTTACATTGGCATGTTCGGGATAAAGTCCCACTAAACGTAATGTTTCAGCTATTTTAAGATTACGTTCATTTTCGTTTAGGTTGGTTGTCAGGCGTAGAGGTGCATCTAAAATTTGTCCTACATTTAAACGAGGATTAAAGGCAGAATAGGGGTCTTGAAAGACCATGCGAATATGTTGTGAACGATATTGATAATCTCCGTACTCTAAGGGATTTCCTTTAAATAGAAGTTCGCCAGATGTGGGTTTTATAATACCAACGATCATTTTGGCAACAGTTGATTTTCCGGAGCCATTTTTACCGATAATAGCCAATGTTTTTTTTCGTGCCAAAACGAAACTAATATTTTCTACAGCTTTAAATTGGCTTGTGCTGAAGATACCAATATTATCATTAAAAAATTTTGATAAACCTGAAACTTCCAGTAAGTTCATTTTTACTTCCTGTTCTTATTTTGTTGTGTTTACGACTAATGGGCCAGTTTCCATTTCTTTTTCTCTACGTTGACTTTCTTTTAAATTAATAGGGAAATGGCAGAAAAATTCATGTTGTTTAATCCGTTGTGCACTTGGTTTTCGAATACATTCTTTTTGTGCAAAAGGACAACGTGGACCTAAACGGCAACCGATAGGCATTCCTTCTAATAATGGAACAGCACCTTTTAGCGTACTCAAACGACTTTTATGTACTAAGGGCTGTTTAAAATCAGGAATAGAATGTAATAATGCTCTTGTATAGGGATGGTGAGGATTTTCTAAAATGTTTTCTTTAGATCCTGATTCAGCGTTTTGTCCGCAATAAAGAACTGAAAAACTATCACACCATGCACTAATACTATTTATATCATTACTTACCAGCAGAATACTTGTTCCCTGATTTTGATTCATACTGGCAAGTAAACGAAATATTTGTACTTTTGTCATTGACTCAAGAGAATTTGTAGGTTCATCAGCGATTAATAATCGAGGTTGGTTTGCAATTGCAAGGGCAATCATAATTTTTTGTCCTTCACCTTCAGTTACTTCATGTGGGTAACTTTGCATAATATCTTTATGATCTTTCACACCTACACGATGTAATAATTCAATAGCACGACGTTTTTTCCAACCGAACCATTGCCACCATCGCCCTTTAAATGTCCAAGAGGGAATGCTCTGAATAAGTTGTTGTCCAATTTTTCGGCTGGGATCTAAAGATGCTAAAGGCTCTTGGTAAATCATGGAGATTTCTTTACCTACCAGTTTACGTCTTTTTTTGGGATTTAGTTTTAGTAGTTCTACATCGTCAAAACGAAAACGATCGGCTGTAATAATCCAAGAATCCTTAATTGCATTACAAATAACTTTAGCAATCAGGCTTTTTCCGGAACCCGATTCACCGACTAAACCACAGATTTCACCTTCATTTAAGGTTAAATTAACATTATCAATAATTTTGACTCGTCCTTTTGGTGTTTCTATTTCAATACAAAGATTACGAATATCAAGTAAAGCCATGTCGGTTGTCCTTATCCATAATATTTTTCTATGGCTTTACAAAGCCCATTAGTCAAAATGAGAACGATAACAATGGTGATGATAATAGCAACACCGGGTAAGATTGTTGCCCAAGGGGCAAGATAAATTAATTCTATATAATCTTTTATCATTGTTCCCCATTCTGGCGTTGGTCGTTGTGCACCCAACGAAATAAAACTTAATGCACTAATATCAATAATGGCAATGATAAATGCTCTGCTGGTTTCATGAATATAACGAATAATAATATTAGGTAAAATGGTTTCTTTTACAAGTTGCCAATTACTTGCACCATCAAGTCGTAGCATCAAAATGTATTCTTTTTTCAGTTCTTGTTGTACGGCTTGGTAAATTTCATGAATAAAATAGGGAAGTAATGCAAGCGTGATGGCAAGCATTGCATTGATTAAGCTTGGTTGCATTAATGTAGCGATAATAATAGCGATGAGTAAAATAGGGATTGATAAGAAAATATCAAAAAAATGTCCTAAGACTCTTGCTTTTAACCCTTGTGATAATCCTGCCCAAATACCAAGAATTCCACCCAAAATAGATGTGAATAATACAACAATGAGGGCGGCACCAAAAGTGTAAGTTGTACCTCGAATCAAACGACTAAAAATATCTCGTCCAATATCATCAGTTCCGAAAAAATAGGCAATTTTTCCGTTATCAGCCCAAGAGGGAGGTAGTAACTCAAAACCAATAAACTGTGCTGTATCACTATAAGGTGCGATAAATTGACTGAAAAGTGCGGTAATAATGAGTAATAAAAAAAGATAAAAGCCAGTTAATGCCAATTTATCTTGGTAGAAAAATTTCCAAATATGTTTTAATCCTTGTGTTTCGCGAAATTCTTCAGGTTCTTTATCTAGCATACCAGTTCTTCTTATTAAATGGGTCCAAAATAAAGGATAAGAATTCAGTAAATAAATTCACTGCAATAATACAAAATCCAACAACAATAATGCCTATTGAAATGCTATTATAATCTTGTTGTCTAACTGCATCTATTAACCAATGACCTATACCGAACCAACCGAACGTGCTTTCAATCAGCATACATTGAGCCATAACAAGAGTAAATAAACGACTCATTTGCGGGATCATGATAGGTATTGTGTTACGTAAAATGTAGATTTGTAGAATTTTTCTTTTTGACCACCCTCTTGTTTCTGCAATTTTGACATAACTTTGGGTGAATAAAAAATCAGCTCGTTGCTGAACGATTCTAATAATATCCATAGTTGGTAGAATTGCGAGAACTAATGTGGGCAACACAAGATGTTGCAAAACATTTTGAATCATTTTAATACGATAAGGCTGATCCGTAAACCAAACATCAATAATAGGAAAGCCTGTAATGGGCTTTATCTCATACAATAAATTATACTGTCCAATTGCTGAAATTTCCCAATTTTGAATAGCTGAAAAGTACAACAAGATTGGTGCTAACCAAAAAACGGGGATAGCAATACCTGTGATATAGAAAGAACGAATAGCTTTGCCACACAAATTATCTGCATATAATGCACTGAGTAATCCAAGAGGAATACCGAAAATTAATGCTAACAGCATTGCACTAACACATAGCTCTAATGTAGGAGGAAGTACAGCAAAAATCAATTCTTTTAGTGATTCTCCGCCGTGGTAAGTAATACCAAAATCCCCTTGTAGTAAATTTTGTAGATAGAAAAAATACCCTGAAAAAAAGTGCGGTGTTGCTAGCACTTGATTTAATGGATCTTTGAGCAGGATGCTGTAACTGATGAGAGATAAAATAAACAGCGTGCTGATAACTAAAATGCAGTGACGAAAAAAGGAAAATAGCATTGTTTTATTACCTGTTTATAATTTCTATTATTTTTTAAATGACAGTTTTGAAAAATTAATATTGCCAAACGGCGTTAATTCAATTCCCTGTACTTTTGCATTTGCTAACAGAACACGTTTTACGTTAGCAATAGGAAGAATAGGGATTTCGGATAAAATAATTTCTTGTGCGATATTATAATATTTTGCACGTTCACGTAAGTTCGATGCGGCTAATGCTTGATCTAAGGCGTGTTCAAAAGGTGCATGGCACCAATTTGAAAAATTAGTTATTTCGTTTTGTGTACCGCAACTTAAAATGGGACGCATAAAACTATCAGGGTCTAGATTTCCTGCTAACCAGCCAGTTAAGATAATATCGTAATCCTCAGTTTGTTCTTGAAGCTGTTTCATTAAATAAGTGCGGGTAACGTTACGTATATTTACATTCACCCCAACCTTAATTAAATCTGCTTTAATTAATTCAGCCATTTTTATTGGCGAAGGGTTATACACTTGTTCTTCATTAATAACCCACATATCTAGATTTATATTTTTTCCTGCAAAGTATTCCTTTGCTTTTTTGACATTATAGTCATAGGCAAAATCAGTTGTATTTACAACTGCCCCCCAAGATATTGATGGAATAATATTGTTCGCAACACTTGCTGTATTATGATAAATCAGGTTAATAATACGTTGGCGGTTAATTGCATGAGCAATATGGCGACGAATCTCCAGATCTTGCATAAGTGTTTTTTGAAAGTTAAATGCGATATAAGATAAATTCATGCCTTCAATTGATTTTATATAATATTTTTCATCATTGTGACGCAATAACCCTAATTGGCTCAGTTCTGGATAAGAGGCGATATGGCATTCATTATTGAAGAATTTAATTAATCTGCCTGAGCGATTAGTGGAAAGATCAATGATCACGTTTTCCAGGTTTACATTTTTTTGCCAATAATTAGGGTTATGAACAAGACGAACATATTGATTACGAAAGTAATCTTTAACCTGATAAGGACCTGTGCCGACAGGTAAATTATCTAATTGCACTAAATTGTCGTCCGCATTGAGTTGCAATGCGTATTCTTGAGAAAAAATAATGGCGTATTGGCTGGCTAGGTGGGAAAGCACGGAAGCATCGGGTTTAAACAAGATAATTTGAACTTGGTAAGGATTGATTGCTTTCACTTCCTGAATTTTTTCATTTAATTTAATGCTGTCAAAATAAGGAAAATGCACTTTTTTACGTTGTTCGTGATAGACCTTATATTGTGGATTTTTATAGTGAAGAGTGTTTTGATCTAATTCCGGTAGTGCTATATTTTGACCGAGTATGCGATTTAATGAAAAAACCACATCTTCCGCATTAAAATCACGGCTTGGTGTAAACCAGTCTGTATGATGAAATTTAACGCCTTTGCGTAAATTAATTGTAATAATTTTCCCATCAGGTGAGATACTATAGGATTTTGCCAAAACTGGTTCAAGAGTTGCACTATGATTTTTAATTTCAAATAATTTATTGTAAATTTGCTCCGTGACTATATTCATACTGGTTCCGGCATCTGCAGTTTGAGGATTAAAGGAAAAACTGCTTGCATTGGTACAATAAATCAAACCGTTGTTAGTGAGTATTTTGGGTATTTTTGGGGCACTAAAAGAGGGCAAACTAAAGAGTAGCCCATAGAAGAGTGTACATAATATAAAAATCTTTTTTGCCAACATAACTTAATTAATTATGATAAATTATATGGGAATTGTAAGGCATATTAACGCAATATAGAAATAAAAATGTTTAATTTTATCCATAAAGAACTTGATGAACTCATTAATCGTGGAATGGACCGCACTTTACGTATTGCCGTTACAGGGCTGAGTCGTAGCGGTAAAACTGCTTTTATTACAAGTTTTATTAATCAGCTATTACATATTAATTCCATTGACAATAAACATCTTCCGCTATTTTTACCTGCACAAAATAACCGTCTTCTTGGTGTAAAACGTGTTGAACAACGAGATCTCAGTGTTCCTCGTTTTGACTATGAACAAAATATGAAAGCGTTGAAGCGTGAGCCTGCAAGTTGGTTTAAATCAACGGAGAGTGTCAGTGAAACACGTTTAGCCATTCGTTATATACGTAAAGATGGCTTAATGCGACATTTAAAAGAAAAAGGCACATTATATGTAGAAATTTTTGATTATCCGGGTGAATGGTTACTGGATCTGCCCTTACTGGATTTGGATTTTCAACAATGGTCTTTACAGCAACAAGAGCTATTTATTGAGCAACGACAAGAATTAGCACAAAACTGGCTGAATAAGATCCGCACTTTAGATTTAAGTGAGCCGGCAAATGAAGAGATATTGGCACAACTTGCCCAAGACTATACTGAATTCTTATTTGCTTGTAAAAAACAGGGATTTCATTTAACACAACCAGGACGCTTTGTGCTACCCGGTGAATTAAAAGGTGCTCCGGTATTACAATTTTTTCCTCTGGTTCATTTAACTGAGCAAGAGTGGAAAAGACTAAAAGAGCGGTCTAAATCTGACAGTTATTTTGCGATGTTGAGCAAGCGTTATCATCATTATCAACAAAAAATAGTGAAAGGTTTTTATCAAGAATATTTTTCTACTTTTGATCGTCAGGTGATTTTAGCGGATTGCTTAACACCACTTAATTATGGTCGCCAAGCGTTTCAGGATATGCAAAATGCTTTACAGCAACTATTCAAAAATTTCCATTATGGCAAGCGAACTTTATTCAATCGTTTGTTTTCGCCAAAAATTGATAAATTAATGTTTATTGCGACCAAAGCGGATCACATTACATTGGAGCAATTTCCGAATTTAGTGAGTTTAATGCGTCAATTAGTACAAGAGGGAGGGCGTTACGTAGAATATGAAGGAATAGATACTGAATATACTGCAATTTCCGCCATTCGTTCTACTCAACAAGTACAAGTAACGCAAAATGGACAAAAGATCAAAGCATTACAAGGAATTAGATCAATAGATAAGAAAAAAATTGTTGTATATCCCGGAAGTGTACCGAGTAAATTGCCTCATGCAGACTTTTGGCAGAAGTATCATTTTGCGTTTGATCAATTCGAACCTCTTACAGTGGAAAATGGTGAGCCAATCGCCCATTTACGTATGGATGCTGTCTTACAATTTTTATTAGCAGACAAGTTAGATTAGGATATAAATATGCCAAAAAAGGTTTTTCAACAAGAAGATGTTGAGCAAAAAATCACAGAAAATTTTGAGCCTAAACAAGAATTTGAGCAAGACGAATTAGATATAGAAATGGACTGCTCTCAATTTGAAACAACAATGGATCGGCAAAATACAGATATTCCTTTTCAGCATATGGTTAGACCAAAAGTGACAATGTGGCAAAAATTGCTCATGGCTACGATCTGTTTGTTTAGCTGTGGCATTTTGGCTCAATCGGTGCAATGGTTGGTTGATAGTTGGCGGGATAATCAATGGATTGCTTTTGTTTTTGCTATGGTCAGTTTATTTTTGGTTTTGTTAGGGCTTGGAACAATAATAAAAGAATGGCGACGTTTAGTTCAACTAAAAAAGCGTTTGATATTACAAGAAAAAAGCCGAGAAATTCGCTCAAAAAGTGCGGTTAATTTAACTGAGGTTTCTTCTGAGGGCAAAGAGTTGTGTTTAAAAATTGCCTCGCTTATGGGAATTGATGATAAATCGCCACAACTCATTGCTTGGCAAGAACAAGTTCATGAAGCTTACACTGAACAAGAAATTCTGCGTTTATTTAGTCAAAATGTACTAATACCTTTTGATCGGGTAGCGAAGAAACTTATTAGCAAAAATGCCGTTGAAAGTGCATTGATTGTGGCAGTTAGCCCTTTAGCCATTGTGGACATGTTCTTTATCGCTTGGCGTAATATTCGTTTGATTAATCAATTAGCAAAACTTTATGGTATTGAGTTGGGCTATGTTAGTCGTCTCCGTTTGTTACGTATGGTTTTTGTTAATATGGCATTTGCCGGTGCGGCAGACGTCATTCAAGATCTCGGTTTAGAATGGTTATCTCAAGATATAACAGCAAAATTATCCGCACGAGTTGCTCAAGGGATTGGCGTGGGCATACTTACTGCACGCTTAGGTATTAAAGCGATGGAATTTTGTCGCCCTATAGCCGTTGCTCCAGAGGAGAAATTGCGTTTAAGTTATATCCAAACAGAATTATTGGGAACATTAAAGACGACTTTATTTAGTGCCAATAAAGTGAAAGAGAAAGTGCGGTAGAAATAATTTATTAGCTTCAAAAAGCAAAGATTATATACATAAAAATCTGCACTTTAATAAGTCTGTTAAACTGTTAGAGTGCAGATTAAAATGACCAATTTTTACTCTTAAGCGACAACATTAAATTGTGCTTTCATCAATGCTTCGAAATCTGTGCAACCGCCAATAGGTTTTTCATCAATGAAAATTTGCGGCACAGTTTCTACCGGTTTACCGACAGACAATGATAGATCCGCTTTACTAATACCTTCAGCAACAATATCAATATAACGATAATCGAAGTCTTCAAGGGTATTTTTTAATTTTTCCGCTAAGTTTTTTGCACGAACACAATACGGGCAACCTGAACGACCAAAAATAACAACGTACATATTTATTTTCCTTTTGTTTTGTTAATAAAAAAGTAGCGATATTCTAACTCATTTGGTACAAGATTTTTAGCATTGTTACAACGAAAAAAGCCTATTTCTATCAATATCAGAAATTATTCCTAACTATCAATAAGTTCAATAGTCACACCGTTATGTAATCCTCTCGGTAGAGGCGATCCTTTGCGACCTCGCTCCGCACGAAATTTTTGTATATCCTCCGGTTTTAAGGTGACTTTTCGTTTTCCAGCATGAAAGACAAGACTGGTTTTTTCGCTGATCAAGAATAATTTGACCAATAATTCTGACCGCTCTTTAGCATTTGCAGCGGGAATATGAATGATTTTGTTGCCTTTACCTTTGGATAATTCAGGTAAGTCGGCAACAGGAAAAACCAGCATTCTATTCATGGAAGTTAAAGCGACCAAAAGTGCGGTAGAATTTTGCAAAACTAATGGAGGTAGTACGTTGGCATTTTCCGGTAGGGAAATAACCGCTTTTCCTGCCTTATTGCGAGATACCAAATCTTCAAATTTACAAATAAATCCATATCCTGCATCAGATGCCATAAGCAAAGATTGATTTTCGTTTTCTATCAGTAAATGTTCAATAGTAGCACCGCTAGGTAAGGTCAATTTTCCTGTAAGCGGTTCTCCCTGTGATCGGGCAGAAGGTAAGGAAAGCGGATCTAAAGTGTAGCTACGTCCTGTGCTATCAATAAAGACCACCGGCTGATTGCTTTTACCGCAGGCATGGGTCAAATAGTTATCACCGGTCTTGTAGCTCAAAGCCCGTGCATTAATATCATGTCCCTTTGCACAACGTACCCAACCCATTTCCGATAAGATAATTGTAATCGGTTCGCTCGGTGTCATATCTGTTTCAGAAATTGCTTTTGCCTCAGCACGTTCTACTAAAGGCGATAGGCGAGGGCTTGCGAAAGTTTTCGCATCTTGCTGAATTTCTTTTTTAATTAAATTATTTAAGCGAATTTCAGAGTTTAATATTTGCTCTAAACTGTTCCGTTCTTTTGCTAAATTATTTTTTTCAGCTTGCAATTCTTGTTCTTCTAATTTGGCTAAATGGCGTAAGCGTAAATTTAAAATCGCTTCTGCTTGTTCATCTGTTAAATTAAAGCGTGCGATTAATATTTCTTTGGGTTTATCCTCATTACGGATAATTTCAATAATCTCATCAATATTTAAAAAAGCGATGAGTAGGCCGTCTAAAATATGTAAACGAGCTAACACTTTATCTAAACGGTATTGTAAGCGACGAGTCACCGTTTGACGACGGAAGGTTAGCCATTCCGTTAGAATTTGAACAAGATTTTTTACCGCGGGTTTATTGTCCAAGCCAATCATGTTCATGTTAACACGATAACTTTTTTCTAAATCAGTTGTGGCAAATAAATGAGCCATAAGTGCATCTGTATCTACTCGATTTGATCGAGGAACGATGACCAATCTAATTGGATTTTCATGATCCGCTTCATCACGAATATCTTCTACCATTGGCAGTTTTTTATTCTGCATCTGCTCGGCAATTTGTGCCACAATTTTTGACGGAGAAGATTGATGAGGAAGTGCGGTAATAATTATTTCGCCATTTTCTTTTTTCCATACCGCACGCATTTTAATTGAGCCACGTCCCTGTTCGTAAATTTTACGAATTTCTTCTTTCGGTGAAATAATTTCCGCTTCAGTTGGAAAATCAGGACCTTGTAGTGCGGTCATCAATTGATCTAAATCTGCATTAGGATTATCTAATAGCATAATTGTGGCATCGGCAACTTCATTAAGATTGTGCGGTGGAATATCCGTTGCCATACCTACAGCGATTCCTGTTGTGCCGTTGAGTAAAATATGAGGTAAGCGTGCAGGTAAATATTGCGGTTCTTCTAATGTGCCATCAAAGTTGGCTTGATAATTGACTGTGCCTTGTCCTAATTCAGATAATAAAATTTCCGAAATTTTTGATAAGCGAGATTCAGTATAACGCATGGCGGCAAAGGACTTAGGATCATCAGGTGCCCCCCAGTTGCCTTGACCGTCCACGAGAGGATAACGATAAGAGAAAGGTTGTGCCATCAGTACCATTGCTTCATAACAAGCACTATCGCCATGCGGGTGGAATTTCCCCAACACATCACCAACAGTACGTGCAGATTTTTTATATTTTGCACTCGCATTGAGTCCCAACTCAGACATTGCATAAATAATACGGCGTTGAACAGGTTTTAGCCCATCGCCAATAAAAGGTAAGGCTCGATCCATGATGACATACATGGAGTAATTTAAATAGGCTTTTTCCGTAAACTGGCGGAGTGGCATTTGTTCAATGCCTTCGTAATTCATCTCAGTTTTCATAATGTTATCTTTTATATTTTAATGATAAAAAAGTGCGGTATTGAGAGTGAAAAAATTTGAAAAATGACCGCACTTTTGAACGTATTTTATAAACTAAGTCAAGCAGTTAAATCTACTTGATCACCGTTATTTTGTAACCAAATTTTCCGATCTTCGGAACGTTTTTTAGCTAATAACATATCCATCAATTCTAACGTGGATAGATCTTCTTCGTGGGGTTCGTAGGTTAATTGCACCAAACGGCGAGTGTTTGGATCCATTGTAGTTTCACGTAGCTGATTAGGATTCATTTCACCTAGCCCTTTGAAACGCTGAACATTGAGTTTGCCTCTCTTATTTTTTAAGCGTGCCAAAATGCTCTCTTTTTCGTTTTCATCAAGAGCATAAAAAACTTCATTACCTAAATCTATACGATAAAGTGGCGGCATTGCGACATAAACATGGCCATTTTGCACTAATTTTGGAAAATGACGTAAAAATAAAGCACAAAGTAATGTGGCGATATGTAATCCGTCAGAGTCGGCATCGGCTAATATACAAACTTTACCATAGCGTAATTGAGATAAATCTTCGTTGTCAGGATCAATTCCTAATGCAATAGCAATATCATGAACTTCTTGTGAACGTAAAACTTGATCCGGTGAAACTTCCCATGTGTTTAAAATTTTTCCCCGTAATGGGAGAATTGCTTGATGTTCACGGTTGCGAGCTTGTTTGGCTGAGCCACCGGCAGAATCTCCTTCTACTAAAAAAAGCTCCGTTTTACTTAAATCTTGTTCACTACAATCCGCTAATTTTCCGGGTAAAGCAGGACCACTGACTAATTTTTTACGCACAACTTTTTTTGCTGCACGTAAACGTCTTTCCGCTGAACTTATCACCATTTTTGCAAGTTCTTCGGCATCTTGAATATTTTGATTTAGCCATAAACTGAAACTATCTTTTACAACGCCGCCAACAAAGACCGCACTTTGACGAGAGGAAAGTCGTTCTTTGGTTTGACCTGCAAATTGTGCATCGTGCATTTTTACTGATAACACATAAGCACAGCGATCCCAAATATCGTCAGCGGTTAATTTGACATTTTTGGGTAATAGGTTACGAAACTCACAAAATTCACGCATAGCATCAAGCAAACCTTGACGTAAGCCATTGACATGAGTACCTCCCTGAATGGTTGGAATAAGGTTGACATAGCTTTCGTTAAGTAATTCGCCTCCCTCAGGTAACCATAATAATGCCCAACTTGCCGCTTCTTTATTCGTCGTAAAATCACCGACAAAAGGGGTTTGTGGCAAGAGGTTATAACCATTAACATTTTCCATTAAATAATCAGATAAACCGTCTTGGTATAACCAAGTATCCTCAGTGTTATTGATTTTATCGATAAATTTAATTTCTAATCCTGAACATAAAACTGCTTTAGCACGCAATAAATGACGTAAGCGACTGACTGAAAAATTAGCACTATCAAAATATTTCGGATTAGGTTTGAAGTGAACGGAGGTCCCGGTTGTACGCTTTCCGCAAGTGCCGATAATCTCTAATTCTTCTACCTTAACGCCGTTTTCGAAGGCAATTTTATAGATTTCACCGTTACGTTTTACCTGAATATCTACACGCTCAGATAAGGCATTTACTACAGAAATACCCACACCATGCAAACCACCTGCAAATTCATAGTGCTTATTGGAAAATTTTCCGCCAGCGTGAAGTTTAGTTAAAATAACTTCAACACCGGATACTTTTTCTGTCGGGTGAATATCGACAGGCATTCCACGCCCATTATCAATCACCTCTAGAGATTGGTCTTTATACAAAATAACTTCAATTTTGGTTGCGTGCCCTGCAAGTGCTTCATCAACACTATTATCAATAACTTCTTGCCCTAAATGATTAGGGCGAGACGTATCCGTGTACATACCGGGGCGAAGTTGAACGGGTTCAAGATCTTTTAAAACGGTTATTTCTTGTGCTGAATAATTTGTCATAATGCCATGTGATCAGTAAAAATTTGGAGAATTTTAACAAAAAAAGTGTCACCTTTCATCTTGATTGTTGTGTATCTTCTTTTGAATTCCAAGGAGCAACCCAGAATAGGCAAAGCATACCGGGAATGGCTAACCAGAAACAAAACCAAAAATAGTCATAGTATCCCAAGTAGTTGATTAAAACGCCTGCTTGTGTATTGAAGGTAACTCGAGGTAAGGCGGCAAAGCTGGTAAATAAAGCCAATTGAGTGGCGGTATAAATCGGATTGGTTTCACGTGCCATAAAGGCGACAAAGGCAGAAGTACCTAAGCCGATGCCGATATATTCAGCGGCAACTACTAAACTGAGGGAAATCAGAGCAAAATTATCTATTTCTTCAAATGGGCCTAATTTTGCCAACCATGCAAAGCCTAAAATTGTTACAATTTGTACAACACCAAAAAGCCATAATGCACGATTAATTCCGATTTTCAGCATGATGACACCACCAATAATACTGGCGATGAGCATCGGCCACAAGGAAGAATTTTTGACCACTATGCCAATTTGGGTCATGTTATAACCCATATCGAGATAAAACGGCGAAATGAGGGCTGTTGCCATACTATCGCCAATTTTATAGAGAAAAATAAAAGCGAGAATACCAAGTGCGGAAGACGTGCCTTTGCGTGTAAAAAATTCTTTGAACGGTTCGATCACATTTTCTTTTAAAGTGCGGTCATTTTTTAGCTGAATTTGAGGTTCTTTACTTAAAAATAAGGTCATAAAAATACCGGGAAGCATGAAGAGTGCGGTAATTAAAAAGACCGTTTTCCAAGGTAAATAGTCTGCCAGAATTAAAGAAAGTGAGCCGGGAACAAGCCCTGCAATACGATAGGCATTTACATGAATAGAATTACCCAAGCCCAATTCACGATCAGAGAGAATTTCTCGGCGATAAGCATCAAGTACAATATCCTGACTTGCCGAAAAGAAAGACACCAGCACTGCAATACCTGCAATCAGTTGTAAATTAAAGGAGGAGCTTGGTTGTAAAAAACCGAAGAAAGCGAGTGAAATGAGCAGTAAAACTTGCGAAATGAGTAACCAACCTCGACGCCGTCCTAAAAAGGGCGGTATAAAACGATCAAGTAAAGGAGACCATAGAAATTTCCAAGTAAAAGGAAGCGTTGTAGCTGTAAAATAACCTAAGGTTTCCAAATCTACGTGTTCTTTACGTAGCCAAAGTGGCAATAAGGAAATGATAATATAAAAAGGTAATCCTGAGCTAAAGCCTGTAAACACACAAATAAGCATATTACGACTAAAGATTTGTTGTAGCATTGAGTGAGATTTTTCCATAATTTTTCCGTATGTATAAATTTTTTCAACAGTATAGATGATTTTTTCACGTTCATGATAGGATTTTTTTATTCACATAACAAGTAGATAAAATCTTTTACGCAAACGTTTACTATTTGAAAGTTTCAGGTAAAATACGCGAACTTTTTTTATTCATTTTAATTTGCCTATAGGGGACGCTATGTCTTTAGAAAAAACTTTTGAGTTGACGAAACGTGGTTCTAACGTACGTCAAGAAATTATTGCCGGATTAACAACCTTCTTGGCTATGGTTTATTCAGTAATTGTTGTACCGAATATGCTGAGTGCAGCGGGATTTCCGGCAGAAAGTGTGTTTATAGCAACTTGTTTGGTAGCAGGATTAGGTTCAATTTTAATTGGCTTATGGGCAAATGCACCGATGGCGATTGGTTGTGCTATTTCATTAACCGCCTTTACTGCATTTAGCTTAGTGTTGGGACAAGGTGTGAGTATTCCTGTCGCATTAGGTGCGGTATTTCTTATGGGGATAGTCTTTACTTTAATTTCTGCAACAGGTATTCGCTCTTGGATTTTACGTAATCTTCCGTCGAGTATTGCACATGGTGCAGGTATTGGTATCGGTTTATTTTTGCTACTTATCGCTACAACGAATGTGGGTATTATTGTAGCCAATCAAAATGGCTTATTAGTTAAGTTTGGTGATTTTACGTCTTTCTCTGTGCTGATGTCTTTGGTTGGACTTGCTGTAATTATTGGCTTGGAAAAAATGCAAGTCAAAGGTGGGATCTTATGGGTTATGATCGCAATTACGATCGCAGGGCTTATTTGGGATCAAAATGTACAGTTTAAAGGCGAAATTTTCAGATTACCGACTTTTGGTGAACAATCCTTATTTTTAGAATTGGATATTATGGGAGCATTACAACCGGCAATTTTACCTGTTGTTTTTGCCTTAGTAATGACCGCAGTATTTGATGCAACAGGGACAATTCGTGCAGTTGCAGGTCAAGCAAATTTATTAGATAAAGATGGTCAAATTATCAATGGCGGCAAAGCATTAACAGCGGATTCCGTAAGTAGCTTATTATCTGGGACACTTGGTACCGCACCTGCCGCTGTATATATTGAATCTGCCGCCGGAACTGCTGCTGGGGGTAAAACAGGTATGACAGCGATTGTTGTCGGTATACTGTTTTTATTAATGCTATTTTTCCAGCCATTAGCAAGTTTGGTGCCAAACTATGCAACTGCACCTGCGTTAATGTACGTAGGATTATTAATGTTAAGCAATGTCAGCAAACTTGATTTTAGCGATTTTGTTGGAGCAATGAGCGGACTGGTTTGTGGCGTATTTATTGTACTAACTGCAAATATTGTAACCGGAATTATGCTAGGTTTTGCAACTTTAGTTATCGGTCGTTTAGTTTGTGGTGATTGGAAAAAACTTAATGTAGGTACAGTCATCATTGCCATTGTTTTGGTTGCTTTTTATATTGGCGGTTGGGCAATTTAATTGTATATAAAATGTTAGGTGGGTAAGCTTAGTCAGCTCTCGAAAGTATCTACAAAAAACCGGCGATAACAACACTGCTATCGCCGGTTTAGTTTTATATGATGAATTAGTTAAATACGCCGCTGATGCCGACACGGAAACCAACTCGGCCTCTACTATCAGAAGAAATGCCGCCGGATATGGCATATTTTCCGTTTGCGGAAGTTCTACCGAGGTTTAAAGAGACCGCACTTTCGCTGCTATAACGAGCGGCACCGGCGGCGTAAGACCATTTTCCCGGGACGAAAGGGACTTCTTTGAAAGCCATAGCGGCGGCGATACCGGCTTTTGCGTCTTTGTTGACCTCTTCAACACGTTGGTTGGTTGCGTGTAATTGGCTACCGTTTACCGCATCGGTTGAGCGATGAGAAAGCAAACCGGCAGCAACATTTTGAATACGACGTTCATTGCCTTTGTTTCCCACGGAAACGACACCTTTCGCATCAACACCGGCGTAATTACCGTCGACTTTACCGATACCGCCTGTTGTCTCGCCTTTTTCTACATAAGCAGAAGAATCACCGAGGAAGACGGAGTTTGTAGCGGTGGTTTTAATGTTATTCCCTACAGCAACAGTATTGTTAGAGCTTGCTTCTATAGTGTTATTATAACCTATAGCAACAGACTCTTTGCCGTGATTATGAGTTACATTACCTATTGCCACAGCATGTTCTGCTAATGCTTTGGCAGTATTACCAATACTTACAGATTTTAAGCCCGAAGCTTCAGCTCCAGAACCAACCGCTACTGCACGATCTGCTAGTGATTTTGTACCCCAACCAATCGCTGTGGAGAGATAATTTTTTGCTTTAGCACCTTGACCAAAAGCAGAAGCATAATTGCCTGCCTCTGTTTCTCCCCCTACAGCCGTTCCTGATTGAGCGGTTGTTTTTGCTTTGTAACCAGCAGCGATAGATTGATTGCCGGTTGCTATGGCTTGAAAGCCAACAGCGATAGCCGCTTTAGCCTTACCACCTACTTTTTCGATTTTTGCACCTTTTCCTACGGCGATATTATCTTCATAAGTATCGGCGGTACCAGTAGCTGTAGTACCATCCGCCTCAAAAGCAAAATAATTCTTACCTGCCTGAGCCATAGCCACATTCGCACTAAAAATCATTACCGCAGTTAAAGATAAAGGGAAAAAAGTTTTGTTCATGTTCATTTTGAAAAAAAATCCTCTAATAAAAAAATAATGTCTCATGAGAAAAAAGCGACAAATGAGACGATTGATGATGAAAAACCACTAAGATGTATAAATCTTAAAATCCTATGTACAACAAAAACCCTTTAAGGGTTATTTCATAAAGGGCGGTGGATTATAAGCGGGGGGGGGGGACTGTCAATAAAAAAATGAAAAAAATGTGAAAAAAGATAAAAAAAGTAAAAAATGAAGATAAGAAGCAAAAAAGTGAGAAGTACAAGTAAAAAAGTAAAAAAAGCCCGCACTTTTTAACAAAAAGTGCGGGTTGGATTGGGAAATTTTGGGTTATGTAGAAAGCGAGAAGCTATGATGATTTCCTGAAAATGAATAATCGATAAAAAGCATAGCAATAATCTTAAATCACTAATCTAACATACGTCAAATTTCTTTACTTGCAAGCGTTATTCTTCCAAAATCTCTGCAAAAATCTGAATCCCTTTGACTCCTAGTGCGGTGGCTAACCCAACGAAATCCGCTCCAGCGGTTTTCATTCGTTCAAAACCGGCTTTGTCATTAACACCGCCCACACCAATAATCTGTACGTCTTTTAATTTTGGTTCTTTATCCAGCATTTGACGCAGAGTATAGACATTGCCTAATGATAATGCGTGAATTGCTGTTCCTGCCAGTCCTCCAATACCTGTTCCTGTTTCAGAATTTAATATGGATTTCCCCTCTTGCATCACTAATGAAGAGCCAAGCGTATTAGTAGAAGTAATAAAGGAAATCGGTAGTGTTTTATTTTCTGTTAGCGATTTTAATAGTCCATTAATTAATTCATCATATTGGTTTTGATAGGTAAATGGTGGAATTTTAATGCCAATCGGTAAAGCCTCTTCCCCTAGACTTAACTTGGCTAAAGTGGTTTGTAACGCATTTAAATAAGGTAATAACTCTTCTGCGGCATAGGCAGGCGAAATTTCTCCGGGCATATTGGGGCAAGAAATATTGATTTCCATTGCTAAGGGCATCTTCACTTCTGTTTGCAGAGCCACGATTTGCTCATAGCATTCTCCCACTTCTTCAGGTGAACCAAACACGGAAATAATGAAAGGCTTGTTGGAAATAGTCTTTAATTCATCGGAGATAGTACGAACAAAGCGAATGGTAGTCGCTAAATTATTGGGACTAAGTCCAATTGTATTTAAGCTGGTAGTTTGTTGTAGAGTAGCATTTGCTGTATTGACGCCGGCGGCTTGTTGTGAGGCTGAATCAAATAATACATATTGGTTTTTTGCCCAATCGTGTGGATAAGGTTCAAGCATAGAAGTGCGGGTTGTAACCGCACCTGTATATTCACAGGCGTAAAGTTCACGTAAGTTTTCTAATTCAGAACACCAAGGGCAAGGAGCATTTAATATTGCAGGGCTGATGTAAAGTTTTTTCATTTTAAGTTTCTCCATGAATAAATAATGGTTAATAAAAAAGGACGCTATAAATAGCGTCCCGGTAAGTTAAGATTAATTCTTTTCAGATGTAACAAATTCAATAGAATGGTAACTAAATCACAAGATTTGATGTTTTTTAATGAAAATTTATGGATATATATTAACATGTTGCTGATGCAGAAAAAACATTACCATAGAAAGAGTGTTGAACGTGGTTGAGAAAGTCAATCTTTTATTTATACAAGATTTCTAAACCACGTTATTAAACTGGGGCGGTAATATAACTTATTTCAGCAAAAATGAGAAGCTAATTTAGCTATATTTTTATCTAAAAATTTTAGGGTATTAGAATTCAGTCAAAATTTTATCCTTTGAAAGAGGGTAATATGTTAAACATCGATAGAAAATGGAAAAGTGCGGTAACAATACCAAATAGAATAACCAGTAGAATAGTGACGTTTCCGCCTGCAACCATAAATCCTTGTTTACCATTAGGTAATTGACGTGATTTGTAAGCCAATAATGCAGGGATAATACAAGCCCAAATTGTTGCCACCGCACCTGCATAACCGATAGCTTTCAAAAAACCTAATGGGAAAGCAACTGATAATATTAATGGAGGAAGGAAAGTTACTGCCCAAGATTTTGTTCTCCCTATTTTGTTGTCATCAAATTTAAATAAGTCAGCCAAGAAGTCAAATACACCTAAACCTACACCAATGAAAGAGGATAGAATTGCAGCAATGGAAAAAGCATTAATAGCTTGTTTAACCGATGCAGATTCAATTACATTTCCCAAAGCTTTGAGTAACACATCTAAATTGCCATCACTGGCAATAATTGGTGCAAATTGATTTCGTGGCAGATTACCAAAAATGGAAATGACCCATAGTAAATAGAGTGTAAGGGCAATTATTGTTCCGCCTAAAATAGCTAATTTGGCTTTATATTCATTTTTATAGTATGCACGCATTGTTGCAACCGAGTGGTGATAACCGAAAGATGTTAATGCAACGGGTAATAAACCCATTGTGTATATGACATAGTTATTATCTGAGCCGGTATTTGTATTAAATAAAATGGCTAAGTCAATATTTTTAGTTAAGCCAAATACACTAAGCACAAAGGAGGTTGCCATAAAAATAATTAATATAACGGAAATGCGATCGACAATGCGAGTAGAATGCCAAACAAAGAAAGAGAATATCAAAACGAAGATAATTGACCAAACTCGAGAGTCAATGTTGAACATTTCACTTGTTAATCCACTTAGGATGCCACCTGATGCTGTAGTATAAGCGTACAGTAAAATACCTCCAACAAAATAAACGGATAAATTGTTGATGATGTTGACAGTATTACCTAATAGGCTTTTGGTGACTGTATTAAAAGAAGCTCGTAAATCAAAATGTTTATAAGCCTCAAGTAATAACCAACCGGATAACGTCATGCAAGTCATCGTAAATCCAATGGTGAGGACAGACCAAATAGTCCAAGCTCCCGCACCAGATGTAGGTAAGCCTAACATTCCGGCACCGACACAGACACTCGCAATAATGCAAGCGCCACCGAAAATAGAAGGTGATTTTTGCATAATATAGCTCCTTTTGAAAACTATAAAAAAACACCGCACTTTTTGTTAAAAGTGCGGTGCCAAAATTAAATCTCTTTTAATCGAGCGGTGAAATGACGCAGTACTTTAGGTTCATAAGTAAAATCTAACCCTTTGATATTATTTGCATTCTCTTTCACTTGTTTGAATGCTTCAATGATGAAGTCCATATGTGTTTGAGTGTAGGTCGCACGAGGAATAGTTAAACGTAACAATTCAGCCGGGCAAGGTAATTGTTGACCTGTTTTCGGATCTCGTCCTAATAGGAGAGAACCGATTTCTACGGATCGAATACCTGCTACTTTATATAATTCACAAGCAAGAGCCTGAGCTGGGAATTGTTCTGCTGGGATATGTGGTAATAATTTGCCTGCATCCACAAAGGCGGCATGTCCACCGGGTTGTTGACAAACAACACCGATCTTTTCTAAACCTTGTACAAGGTATTCAATTTGGCTAATACGATAAGCTAACCAATCTTGACGCATACCATCACGTAAACCTACAGCTAGGCGTTCCATTGCACCACCTTCTAGACCACCATAGGTAGGGAAACCTTCTTGTACAACACAAAGTGTACGACACTCGTTGTAAACATCTTCCATTGAATTATCTTTGAAGCAGAGTAGTCCTCCCATAGGTACCATTGCATCTTTTTTTGCAGACATAGCCAAGGCATCTGCATATTTATAGCTTTCGTAAGTAATTTGTTCAATAGTCCAATCTTTGTATTCTGCTTCACGTTGTTGAATAAAGTAGGCATTTTCAGCGAAGCGAGCCGAATCCATAATCACAGGAATATCATATTTACGTGCAATTTGGTACATGGCTTTCATATTGGCAAGAGATACCGGTTGTCCACCGGCAGAATTACAGGTAATAGTACATACAATGTAAGGAACATTATTTGCTCCAACTTCTAAAATACCTTGTTCCAGTTTTTCTAAATCAAAATTACCTTTGAAATCATGATCTACATCTGTGTCAAAAGCTTCTTTTATATAGACATTACGTACAGTTGCACCATTTAATTGGCTATGACCTTGAGTAGTGTCAAAAAAATAGTTAGAGAAAACAACCATTTTATTTCTATCCAACCCTTTTTCTTGCTCACGTTTTTTGATCAAGACAGGAATATAAATTTGTTCTGCACCACGACCTTGATGGGTTGGAATTGTGTATTCATAACCAAAGATTTCTTTCACTGCATTGGCAAGAGCATAGTAACTGCGACTTCCGCTATAAGCTTCATCACCTCTTAGCATGGCAGCCTGCATATCTTGAGTAACGGCACCTGTACCACTATCAGTTAATAGATCAATAAAAATATCTTCACTGTCTAATAAAAATAGATTCATGCCTGCTTTTAAGATAGATTCATCACGATAGGCACGAGTTGTACGTTTGACAGGTTCAATAACACGAATACGGAACGGTTCTGGTAAATGTTCGAAATTTTCCATGATTAAATCCTCAAATAATTGATTAAAAAATGTATATTACAAAAATATTATTAGGATTGAGGAGTTATGGGAAAATACAGGGATAGCTTTGGATCTACAAGTATCCAAACTTGATTTGGTGATAAAACATTTACCATAGCTTATCCCTTTTTAGAAATGAAATGTAATTTATCTCAGACGAGGAAGATAGTAACTTAGCAATTGCACTTTGTCATATAGAATGTTTTAAATTTGTGAACTAAGTCAAAAATTTTGATAAAAAATAAGACTCTACTTATAGAGTCTTATTTTTATGAAAGTGCGGTCTATTTCCGCAAATTTTTATTGTGTCGCTTGAATTGCAGTTAATGCAATAGTATACACAATATCATCAACCAATGCTCCACGAGATAGGTCATTGACCGGCTTACGCATACCTTGTAACATCGGACCAATAGATACTAAATCTGCTGAGCGTTGTACTGCTTTATAGGTTGTATTTCCGGTATTGAGATCTGGGAAGACAAATACTGTCGCTTTACCGGCAACCGGAGAATTTGGTGCTTTAGATTTTGCTACATCTTCCATTACTGCCGCATCATATTGTAATGGGCCATCTATTAATAAATCCGAGCGTTTTTCTTGGGCAATACGAGTTGCTTCTTTTACTTTCTCAACATCAGCACCGGAACCTGACGTGCCTGTTGAGTAAGAGATCATCGCCACTTTTGGATCAATACCGAATGCTTTTGCGGAATCAGCAGATTGAATTGCAATCTCTGCCAATTGTTCTGCGGTTGGATCCGGATTAACTGCACAGTCGCCATAAACAAGTACTTGGTCAGGTAATAACATAAAGAAAATTGAAGAAACAATTGAGTTACCAGGTGCTGTTTTAATGATTTGCATCGGTGGACGAATAGTATTCGCTGTTGTATGTATCGCACCTGAAACAAGTCCATCGACTTCGTTAGCCTCAAGCATCATAGTGCCTAATACGACGGTATCTTCTAATTGCTCTCGTGCAGACGTTTCAGTCATACCTTTGGCTTTACGTAATTCTACTAAACGGTCTACATAATTTTCACGTACAGAGACAGGATCAATTATTGTAATACCTTTTCCTAATACAACGCCTTGAGCATCAGCAACACGTTTAACATCATCAGGATTTGCTAATAAGATACATTCTGCAATACCACGTTCTGCACAAAGACTAGCAGCTTTAACTGTACGAGGTTCATCTCCCTCAGGTAATACTATTCGTTTTTTGGCTGCACGAGCTAACTCAGTTAATTGAAAACGGAATGCAGGAGGAGATAAACGACGAGGACGAGTTGAGGCGGCAACTAAATTTTCAATAAATGAAGATTTAAATTGTTGGCTTGTGTATTGTTTAATGTTTTCGATGCGTTCTTTATCATCAACAGGTACTTCAAGGTTGAAGCTTTGTAGAGCCAATGCACTTTGCCATGTGTTACCTTCAATTCGAAAAATAGGTAAGCCGGTATTTTCAAATACTGGTTGGCATAGTTTTTTAATTTGATTGTCAATTTTGTAACCACCTGTGAGTAAAATACCACCTAGCTCGATCCCGTTAGTCGCAGCAAGTGCGGAGGCAGTTAGGACATCAGGACGATCAGCGGAGGTAACTAACAGACTACCTGTTTTGAAATGCTCAACCATATTTTGTAATGAACGAGCACAGAAAGTAATACTACGAATACGACGAGTTTTAATATCGCCCTCATGTAGAATAGAAGCACCTAAATGATTGACCAAATCAATAGCACGAGTTGCAATAAGCTCCGCATTCCACGGAACGCAAGCTAATACTTTAATAGGGCTTTTTTCAAATAGCTTGTAAACCTCATTAAGGTTATTTTGTTTATGTTGGTAAGCATCAAAAATTTCACTTAGGTCTGGACGAGTACGTCCGGATTCATCAATTGGTGCATTAAATTTATTAATTATGACACCAAGTAAGTTTGGATTATTTTTTCCGCCAAATTGAGAGGCTGCCGCTTCAATGCGTTCTTTTAACTCTGCCAGCGTTTCTGTTGCAGGTGCTGCAACTAATACGATTTCAGCATCTAACGCCTTTGCAATTTCGTAGTTGATACTGTTTGCATAGCCATGCTTGCGAGTTGGAACTAAGCCTTCAACAATAATCAATTCATTATTTTTAGCTAGTTGTTGATGATTTTCAACAATCTTTTCCAGTAACACATCGGATTGATTTTGACCGATTAGATTTTCAGCCACACTTAGCATAAACGGTTCGGCTGTTTCAAGTGTTGTACTGGTACGCACAATTGAAGTAGTGCGGTCTAATTTATCTTCATCGGTACTTGGTTGCGAAATTGGCTTCATGAAACCGATTTTTGCCCCTTTTTGCTCAAGAGCGTGGATTAAACCTAAACTTACACTGGTTAAACCAACACCGGTGCTAATAGGAATAAGGATAATTGTACGAGACATAATAAACCTTAAATAATGTTGTTAAAAAAGAAACTGCCGAATTTATCGGCAGCCTGTAGATTACAATTAGAAACTTAAACGAGCAGTATCTTGTGCAATTACAAGTTCTTCGTTTGTTGGAATAACGATTGCGATTGGCGTATTATCCGCTGTAATAACACCTTCATTACCAAAACGAGCTGCTGAGTTTTTCTCATCGTCAATTTTATAACCAAATAGTTTTAAATGATTTAAAGTAATTTGACGAACCAAGGCGGCGTTTTCACCAATACCGCCGGTAAAGACAATCGCATCTAAGTTTTCGCCAATAATAGCCATGTATGAACCGATATATTTTGCTAAACGATAGCAGAATACATCTAATGCACGTTTTGCAGCACTTTCTTTTTCATAGTTATCTTCAGAATAACGGCAATCACTCGTGACTTCTGTTAAACCTAACAAACCTGATTTTTTAACTAAAGTTTCCTCGATCTGTGCTACTGACATGCCTAACGTATTGTGCATGTAAAAAATGATTGCTGGATCAAGATCACCGGAACGAGTACCCATCACCAAGCCTTCCAGTGGAGTAAAGCCCATGGAAGTATCAATACATTTACCTTGGCGAATTGCAGCAACAGAGGCACCGTTGCCTAGATGACAGGTAATTACGTTTATTTTATCTTCAGCAATATTTAAACGTTTGGCAGCTTCACGACTCACGAAATAGTGGCTGGTTCCATGCATACCATAACGACGAACGCCATGTTCTTTGTATAAAGAATATGGCAGAGCGTATAAGAATGCTTCTTCTGGCATTGTTTGATGGAAGGCTGTATCAAATACGGCTACGTTATTATCTTTTAAATGAGGAAATGCTTTAAATGCTTCTTCAATACCGATCAAATGTGCAGGGTTATGAAGAGGAGCAAATTCAGCAGCATCTTTAATACCTTGGATAACTTCATCGGTAATAACAACAGATTTGGTATATTTTTCACCTCCATGAACAACACGGTGTCCAATGGCTGCGATTGAATTTTTAAGATCTTCAGTTAAGATAGTTGAAACGATAAAGTTTAATGCTTCACTATGTGCTGCACCAGCACCTAAATCTGCATTACCTTTCTCACCGTTAAGTTTCCACTTAATTCGGGCATCCGGTAGGTAGAAGGCCTCGGCTAAACCTGATAATTTTTCAGCACCTGAAACTGGATCAAGAATAGCAAATTTTAAAGATGAACTACCGCAGTTAAGAATTAGGACTAATTTTTGAGACATACGAGACCTATTTTGAAAGTTAAGTTAAAAAATAAATTCATTTACTCAACAATATTCCAAGTAAATGAACTGACATGAAAGTCTTTGCCCTGCATAGAATACACTTTTCAGATAATAAAATAAATTGGTAAAATCAAAAAATACGACTTTTATCAAAAAATGTATCAAACTCATCGTTTAATTTTCTTGATAAAAATAATAGATTTTTTTATAAATAATTCTAAACGAATATGTATCAAACACTAAAATTAGGTCAACGTTATTTGGAAACTTGGCCTTCAATACCTAAACTGAGTATTATTTTTCCTGAAAATCGAGTTATTAAGGTAACATTATTTGCACAAAAATTTATGCCGTTTTTAGCAGTATTTTCATTAGTTTGGCAACAAGTTTATATAAAACATGATTTGGTTGCTTTAGCTATTGCAGTTTTAACCGCTTTGTTTGCGTTGAGCTTGCCATTACAAGGTCTATATTGGCTAGGTAAACGCTCAAAGTTGCCTTTACCTCCACAAACAAAGGTATGGTTTGATAAGATAGTTGAGGTGTTACAGCAAAAAAATACTAATCTTGTTTCTATTGAGCAACCAACGTATCAGGATTTGGCAGAGTTATTGCGTAAGGCTGAACAGAAATTAGATACTGAGTTTTGGCAGAGTATTTGAGCGAAGTTTATCGCTAAACAGCAAGTGATATATCTAATGGGTTGAATATAGTAAAATTTTCCCCGCACTTGGTTATCAAGTAGCTTATTTTTTCACTATATAAGGAAAGAAAATGCTTTGTGCTATTTACAAGACTAAAAGAAAAGAAGGGATGTATCTTTATATTGAAAAACGGGGGCATTTTGATTCCGTTCCATCTTCCTTACTTGAGTCATTCGGCAAGCCAATTTTTGTGATGTTATTTAATTTAGCAGGACAAAAATCATTGATTAATGCTAACAATGAAGATGTGCAACAACAAATTAAACAAAATGGATTTTATTTGCAGATGCCAAAACAGCAAGAAAATTTACTTGAACAAGAAAGACAGTATCTTAAGCACAATAAATGACATAATCAATGATATGATTTTTTAAAATTTTTACCGCACTTTGACACTTTTGAAAAAATAAAGGCGATCATAGATCGCCTTAAATGTATAAATTATGCTACACAGACTGTTTCGGTTGGTCAAATACCGTCACTTTCGGTGCAGTTTCTGTGTATTTTTCCACTTGAACAATACATGTATTCGGGGAATTACCTTGTGCTAATTTTGAAGTACCTTCATCACGTGTCAGTACGTTGGCACAACCATTTTTACATAAAGGTTGTTCTGATTGACCTAAATCAGCCGGATCATACCAAGCCCCCTCATGTAATGCGACCGTACCTTTAATAATTCCTTCAGTAACTACCGCACCTGCCAATACTTGTCCTCTTTTGTTGAAAATACGAACAATATCACCATCCATGATGCCACGAGCCATTGCATCTTCTTTATGAATTAGCACAGGTTCACGATCGTTTACTGCATATTTTTTCCGTAATGATGTGTGAGCCAATTGACTGTGTAAGCGATAGTAAGGATGTGGTGTAACTAATGCTAAAGGGGCTTCCGTCGTTGTATTACCTGCAAATTCTTCAGGAACAAACCAATATGGATGACCTTTACAATCATCATAATTCATTTTTGCGACAACATCAGAGTAAATTTCAATTTTTCCTGATGGTGTACCAAGTGGATTCAGTAAAGGATCATTGCGGAATGCTTCGTAACGTACCCATTTTTTTGATTTTTCAGTTGGTTTAAAGTTAACAGGTTTATTTTCTTGCCAGAATTTTTCAAATTTCGGCATAAGTACACGATTTTTACGTGCTGCATTAAATGCCACGTTGTAAAAATCTTGCAACCATTCCATTTCCGTTTTTCCTTCAGTAAATTTGTCTTCTACTCCTGCACGTTTGGCTAATTCTGCAAAAATATCATAGTCATTTTTCGCTTCAAATTGTGGAGGGACAACTTGTTTCATTGGAAAAATATTCATCATGGCATAATCACCGGACATAGTTAAGTCGTTACGTTCATAGCTCGTTGTGGCTGGTAATACAATATCCGCCATGCGAGCAGTCGGTGTCCAGTTAACTTCATTGACAATAACAGTTTCAGGTTTTTGCCATGCTTTCACTAATGTATTTGTATCTTGGTGATGAACGAAAGGATTACCACCCGCCCAATAAATTAACTTAATGTCAGGATAGGTCACTTTAGAGCCATTATAATCAATTGTTTTTCCAGGATTCAGCAATACATCAGCAATACGTGCTAATGGGAAAGAGAATTTTGATGTATCATCCAGCCATGTTTTTTCTCCGGCTTGTACTGATGGATTAGCTGTAATTGAACCAATAATACCACCGACTGCGGAAGGTGCACCACCATTAGAATAATGATAACTGAAACCAAATCCGCCTCCAGGTAACCCAATTTGTCCCAGCATCGCCGCTAAAGTAACTAATGTCCAGTGAGTTTGTTCACCATGGCGTTGACGTTGCATACCCCAACCGCCCATTAACATAGTACGTTTTGACGAAAAATCAGCTGCTAACTGTTTGATGATATCTGCAGGTAACCCACAAATTTTGCTTGCCCAATTTGCGTCTTTCGGTTGACCGTCAGTTTTTCCTAATAAATATTGTTCAAATTTATCATAGCCAGTAGTGTATTTTTTCAAGAATGCCTTATCATGTTTATCTGTAGTAACCAACGTATGTGCAATCCCCAACATTAAAGGAACATCGGTGCCTGTATGCACAGGTAACCATTCTGCATTTAAGAATTCACAGCTTTCACTTCTAACCGGATCGATACAAATAATACGTTTACCGCTTTCTTTCAATTTTTTGAAATATTCAATACCTTGTTGATCGGTAGAAGTCCATGCAATTCGCAAAGTCGTAAGAGGATTAGCCGCCCATAACACAACAATATCTGAACTTTCTAAAACGGTTTCCCAGCTGGTTTGTTGTTCATAAACTTCAATTGTACCTAATACATGAGGCATAATTACTTGTGCCGCACCTGTTGAATAGTCCCCTTTGACTCCGACAAATCCACCGGTAACATTCATGTAACGCTGTAACAAGGTACGACTGGCATGTAATGCACCTGAACTATACCAGCCATAAGAACCGGCAAAAATACTGCCTGCACCATAAGCATCACGAACACGTTTCATTTCACCTGCAACTAAATCAAAGGCTTTATCCCAAGAAACACGAACCCATTCATCACGTCCACGCAAACTGGTATCTTTATTACCCTCCAAAAATCCTTTACGAACCATTGGATATTTTACCCTTGTTTCACTATAAAGTTGGTCAGCTACTACGCTTTGTAATTCATTTTCGACTGAAATTGGCATTGCAGATCCTGATTTAACTACCTTGCCATTTTCTACAACTACACCTAAAGCCCCCCAATGAGCAGCTGTTACAACGGTATGTTGTTCAGCCGCCACAGCTTTCGAAGCTAATGTTCCGACAACACCGCCACTTAGAGATACGCCAGCCACGCCTAATGATGAATTTTTTAAAAAATCACGGCGACTTGTATTAACTTTATTTTGTGTTTTCATTTTAAACCTCGTTATTTACTAGGCTCACAATGAACTGGTGAAAGAAAAGACATCGAAACGGTTAGAAAACACACCGCACTTTCTCCAACACATTGTGAAAGTTTTATTTTCGACACCTTTCTAAAGGGAGTGGCACAACCATTTCTAGTTATACCATGTGCAACATTTGACAATGTTACAGGCTTGCAACCTTATTTTGCAACTTAGGTCAACAAGCTCGGAGTCGTCAGTTTTTTCAAAAATTTCAGCGTTTCCTTTAAGTGTAGCTTAATGGCTTTTTTCGCCAAAATCTTTGGCATTGCGTTGTAAATAGATTGTTACAGATCGTACGTCATCTGCTGTCATTGATGTACGATCTTTCATCGAATTTACAACACCAATCCATTGATTTGCAGTGTAATGATCTGCCCCAATTGGTGCATGACAACCACTACAATGAGTTTGATTTAAATTATTTCCAAACTGATTTAATGCCTCTAAATTAGACGTTAGTACATTTTTTGCCACGTTTATTTCAAACGTAACCTCTTTCCACTCAGAATCTGTGACTTTGTCATGAACAGTTTGCAACACGTTCACATTTTTCTCAATTCCATCACCTAAAGCCAACATAATGCGTTGCCCTAATTGTGCATAGACTATTGTTTCCGCACCTACTTGTTGCCAACCGTGAATTGTGCCGATAATATTGTCATCTTGCAATTTCCAATCATTCACTTCTGCAAACGGCATTAACCGCACTTCATCGCCTTGTGCCAGCTGTGCCGGACTCATTGCCAAACTATATAATATTTTATCGGTTTGCTTAAATTCTCCTGCATGTTTAGTTAATTCACCATATGCGGCTGTATCATCAACCTCTATTTCAGGCATAAAATGAGCAATACCTTTATGGCAATCAATACAAGTTTGATTTGTTTCGATGCCGGTTTTGTGCATTTTTTGTGCTGTCGATGTTTGCGAAGACATTTCCATTGCTTCGAAACTATGACAACTGCGACAAGTGGCAGAATCTGATTCTTTTAAATCTTGCCAAACGGACTTCGCCATTTCTAAACGATGCTTTTCAAATGCTTCTTCATCAGGCAATTTATCAGTAACATAAGTATGCCAAAGATCTTTCACTGCAAAGACTTTTGTTTTCACATAATGGAAAACGTTATCTTGCGGGATATGGCAATCCGCACATTCGGCACGAATCCCTTTTCGGTTAGAGAAATGTATAGAGGCTTCCCATTCTGCTTGAGGTTGTTGCATTGAATGGCAAGAAACGCAAAATTCAGTGGTGCTGGTTGCTTTCATTGCATACTGTACTCCCGCTAAAATAATCACCCCTAATAACATACCAACGATTCCACTAAACAGCCATTTTTTATTTGATTTTGCCATTCGCTTTTCCCCCAAAATAAAATTCAATAAATCAATTACAACAAAAAAATCATACTCTTATATTGTAACGATATGATGTTGGTAATTCACTAGGCACACACGAAAAATAACGGCTATTTGCACCGCTCTTGACGTAGATCAATATTTAAATTTAAGAGTGAATATGTGAAATAAAATGCGTAATTTTAGGTGGCATTTTTAGTATTTTCTCCCATAAATTGAAAGGATTGATATGGTACAATTTTATTTTTTATCTTATATAGAGGAAAAGGATAGGTTCTTTTTTGTGCCACTATTAAGGTTAAAGGAGAAAAGCAATCTTGTTGTTTTTTTTCACTCAAATTGACTTGATCGAGTATTTCAAAATTTAATAATTTTATCCAATCAAGGATACGCCAAGTGAAATATTGTTTAAAGGGAAGTGCGGTTTGATTTTTATGATTTAAATTTTGTTTGAAAATCAATGGGCTATAAGGGTTAAATAAGGAAATAAAGAGATAACCGTCATTTTCTAAAACCCTGGCTATTTCACCTAATAATTGATGGGAATGTTGCGTGAAGTTTAATGTATTGGCTAATACACAAGCGTGAATAGATTGTTGTACAAAAGGAAGTTGTAATGGATCAGCTTGTATCAGACTAATTTCTTCTGTTACGTTTTGATTAGCCGGAAAAAGTGCGGTAGGATTTTTCGTCATTTCCGGCATGAGGATTATTTTGTGGCGTAAAGGTAAATTGAGTTCTAATTCTGCACTTAATCCGCCAATCATGAGCCACTGATCGCCTAAGACTTTTTGAAACCAATCTGCAAAAAATTCGTTGATTAGGCTACAATACATTGTTCCTTTTTGGATATGTTGCCAACTCATCGGCAATCGATAATTTTTTACTGATTTTATGTTGAATTTCATATTTTCTAACTTGATACCCTTTGGAGGAGCTTGATGTTAATTCCTATTCCTGCACTTAATGATAACTATATTTGGGTGTATAAACGAGAGAATTTATCTGTAATTGTGATCGATATACCGGAAATAGCTGCATTATCTCAATTTATACAGGCACAAAATTTAGTGATTGTAGCTTTGCTGATCACACATAACCATAGGGATCATATTGGTGCTTTGGCTGAATTTAAGCAGTTTTATCCTCATGTTCATATTTATGGTCCGGCAGAATGTGCCGATCAAGGGGTGACACAAGTCATTGATGCAGGAAGGTTAATTATTGATGAATATCATATAGATGTATTACCGACCGGCGGGCATACGGCACAGCATCTTAGTTTTTTGGTAGATGGTCATTTATTTTGTGGAGATACTTTATTTTCTGCCGGTTGCGGGCGTGTTTTTACGGGAGACTATTCGCAAATGTTTACTTCTTTACAGTTACTCAAATCCTTGCCGGATGAAACAATAGTTTGCCCAGCTCATGAATATACGTTAGGCAATTTAGCGTTTGCTTTAACTACAGGCAAAAATAAAAGTGCGGTTCAAAAGCAACTTGAAAAAGTAAAAAAACTAAGAGCAGAAAATAAGCCCAGTTTGCCGACAACATTAGCATTAGAAAAACAAATTAACCCATTTTTGCAAGTTGAGGGCCTTGAGGAATTTATTGAGTTGCGTAAAGCAAAAGATATGTTTTAACCTAAATTGGCAATTCTATTGTATTGATAGACAATCGAATTTGCTCAATGTGAGACAATTTATTAGAATAGCGACGTTTTTTACATGAATTTCCCAACAATAAATTATTTATGACCATTCTTGTTCTCGGTATTAATCATAAAACTGCGTCTGTTGCACTACGAGAGAAAGTTGCTTTTTCTGAAGAAAAGCACTTGTTGGCATTGAAGCAAATTAAACAAACTCAGCTGGCAGAATGTGCGGTGATTTTATCAACTTGCAATCGAACGGAAGTGTATTTACATAATAAAAATGTTGGACCTCAAAATGATGAAGTCTGGTTAGATAGTTGTGTTCAATGGTTTGCAGATATCCATCAAGTAGATTTAGAAGAACTGAAAAGTTGTTTATATAGTCAGCAGAATTTACAAGCATCTCGTCATTTAATGCGAGTTGCTTCCGGTTTAGATTCTTTGATTCTCGGTGAGCCGCAAATTTTAGGTCAAGTAAAACAGGCCTATCAAATGAGTGAAGAGTATTATTCACTGCATTCTGATATTGGCATGATGAGTACTGAGTTATCTCGCTTATTTCAAAAAACTTTTGCTACGGCAAAACGAGTTCGTACTAAAACTCATATTGGAGAAAGTGCGGTATCGGTTGCTTATGCAGCCTGTAGTTTAGCTCGTCAAATTTTTGATAGCTTACGCAATTTGAATATTTTGCTTGTGGGTGCCGGAGAAACCATTGAATTAGTCAGCCGTCATTTATTGCGTCATGGAGTGAACGGCTTAGCTATTGCTAACCGTACGTTATCTCGTGCGGAAAAATTGGTGGAAAAACTGGAAACAACACAAAAGATAGATATTTTTAGTTTAGACAGACTTTCGGAAGGGTTAAAGAGAGCAGATATTGTTATTACCTCTACCGGCAGTCCTCATGTTTTAATCTCCCGAAACTTGATTGAACAGGCGCAGCAAATGCGTCATTACAAACCAATGCTGATTGTTGATATTGCGGTTCCTCGTGATGTGGAGGAAAGTGCGGGGGAAATTGAATCTGTATATCATTACACTGTAGATGATCTACATAATATTATTCAACATAACATCAACCAACGTGAACAAGCTTCTCAACAAGCTGAACATATTATTCAGCAAGAAAGTGCAGATTTCTTTGAATGGCTTAAAGTACATCAATTTTCTAATTTGATTCGCAATTATCGAGAAAGTGCGGAGATAATTAGACAAGATTTACTCGAAAAAGCCTTGCAGGCTCTGCAAAATGGTGAGAATACAGAGCAAGTTTTACAAGAGTTGAGTCACAAACTGACTAAGAAGCTGATCCATCAACCTACTCAAGCTATGCAAACGATGGTAAAAGCCGGTAATACAGAAGGTTTACAGGCTTTTTCTCATGCAGTTAAGTCCTAGGAAAGTACAATTTATTTAAGTTTATCCAGTTTTGCCAATAAAATAGGTGCTGGTTGTTGTTGAATTTTATACATACGCCAAAGCAGTAAAATAGCAGCGATTGTTAAACTCACTACAAAAGATACCCAAAAGCCGGCAGCACCGATACTTGGAATAATCCAGTCAGTTCTTGATAAGGAAAATCCTAACGGCATGCCAATGCCCCAATAACAAAAAAGGGTAATGTATAAAATAGCTTGTGTATCTTTGTATCCCCGTAATGCACCACTGGAAACTACTTGAGCTGTATCCGAAAATTGATAAAGTGCGACGAGCATCAGCAGACTACTTGATATAGCAATCACTTCTTTATCATTTACAAAAATTGATGCTATTTCATAGCGGAAGAAAAAGATGATGGATGCCGTCAGGAAAGCAATAGATAAACCTACAGTAAGAGCAGAGAAAGATATCTGCTTGGCATTATCTATTTTGCCTTCGCCTAGACGTTGACCAACAAGAATAGTAGTAGCCATACCTAAAGACATAGGTAACATAAATGCAAAGGAACTGGTATTTAGTGCAATTTGATGGCTTGCTACAACTTGAGTACCGAGAGGTGATAATAATAGTGAGGTAAGTGCAAATAATGCCACTTCACAACATAAAGAAACCGCAATAGGCAATCCTAAACGAAATAATTTTGCCAAAGTTTTCGTATCAGGTTTTTCAAATAAATGTTCAAAAACCTTGAGATCACGTTGATTTCTAGCATGCTTACTATAGACGATCATCATTAAGCACATTATCCAGTTGACAATAGCTGTTGCAATGCCACAACCAACCGCTCCAAACGCCGGAATACCTAATTTGCCGTAAATAAAAATATAGTTTAGAGGGATATTGCACAGTAAGCCAAAAAATGTAATCACCATAGCCGGTTTTGTTTTGGCAATGCCGTCATTTAAGCAACGGAAGTTAATTAATAATAAATAACCAGGTAATCCCCATAACATTGCACGCAAATAACCGATGGTAATATTGGCAAGTTTTTCTTCCATTTTCATATACTGAATGACAAAATCGCTATTGTAGATTAATAAGCCAAGAGGAATACAGCTAATAAAAACAATCCATAAGCCTTGGCGTATTTGATGAGCAATATGATCTCGTTGCCCGGAACCATTTAAATAAGAGATTGTTGGAGGCAAGGCAAGTAATAAGCCATGTCCAAATAATACTAGGGGTAACCAAATAGATGCCCCAACTGCAACGGCAGCCATATCAGCTGCACTAACACGTCCAGCCATTATTGTATCTACTAATCCCATGGAATTTTGTGCTACTTGTGCAAGTAAAATAGGGGTAGCGATGGCAATTAATTTTTTAGCTTCTGTGTGATATTGTTGAAAACGAGTTAATTTCATAAAAATCCGATTTTGCTATAATATTGGAAATATTTATTTAGAGAGAACTTTATATGTTTACAGGAATTGTCCAAGGAACAGCACAAATTCAGTCTATTATTGAGAAAGCTAATTTTAGAACACAGGTAATTAAAATGCCACAGGATTTATTAGCAAATTTAGAAATTGGTGCATCTATTGCAAATAATGGTGTTTGTTTAACGGTTACAGAAATTAAGGGTGATTTGATTAGCTTCGACTTAATGGCGGAAACATTACGTATTACAAATTTAGGTAATTTAGCGGTAGGCGATTTTGTTAATGTTGAACGTGCAATGAAAATGGGGGATGAAATTGGCGGGCATATTTTATCTGGTCATGTTTATTGCACTGCAACAATCCAAAATCGTATTCAAGCAGAGAATAATTTGCAAATTTGGTTTGAAATGCCTACAGCTGAATTAATGAAATATGTGTTAACTAAAGGATTTATTGCTATTGATGGAATTAGTTTAACCGTTGGCGAAGTCAAAGGGCAGTGCTTTTGTGTGAATTTAATTCCTGAAACAATTAACCGCACTTTGATTGCAAAATATGATATAGGTGATTTAGTCAATATTGAAATAGATTCTCAAACACAGGCGGTTGTGGACACAGTAGAACGCTACTTGGCAAACAGATAAATTCATTTTGCCTAAAATCTAAAATTGTGGGAGTGTACTCTCACAATTTTATCTATTTATAGCGTTTTTTTGTGCTTTGCTCATCTAAATTATGCAATCGTGCTAATTTTTCTTTAAGTTGAATTTCCAGTCCACGATCTGTAGGAAAATAAAATTTCGTATTTTTTAATTCTTCTGGAAAATAAATTTCTCCTGCTGCATAGGCATTAGGTTCATCATGAGCATAACGATATTCTGCTCCATATCCCAACTCTTTCATTAAATGAGTTGGTGCATTACGTAAATGTACCGGTACATCATAATCCGGCATTTCTTTTGCGAGTTTTTTTGCTTGTTTAAAGGCAACATATACAGCGTTACTTTTTGGTGCAACAGCTAAATATACAATCGCTTGTGCGATAGCACGTTCTCCTTCAGCTGCACCAACTCGAGTAAAACAATCCCATGCTGCAAGTGCTACTTGCATTGCTCTCGGATCGGCATTCCCTACGTCTTCGGAGGCAATAGCTAATAAACGCCTTGCAACATAGAGAGGATCACCTCCGGCAGTAATAATTCTAGCATACCAATATAAAGCAGCATCGGGAGCGGAGCCACGAATAGATTTATGTAGAGCGGAAATTAGATCATAAAAGCGATCCCCTTGCTTGTCGAAGCGAGCCTGTCGTTCCCCTAATACTTCGGTTAGGAGATGATGATTAATCAATTTCCCTTTTTCTGTTTCATCTGCCATATCCACCATGAGTTCTAAACAATTTAGTGCTAAACGGGCATCCCCATTGACATATTCAGCTAAGGTTTCAAGAACATTTTCAGCGAAAATCAACCGCTCTTTTCCCAATCCTTGCTCTGCATCTTGGATAGCATTTTGTAACACTGTCACAATATTAGATGTAGTTAAAGGTTTCAAAATATAAACTTTGACACGAGAGAGTAACGCATTATTTAATTCAAATGATGGATTTTCTGTGGTTGCACCTATAAAAATGATAGTGCCATTTTCAATATGGGGCAAAAAAGCATCTTGTTGGCTTTTATTAAAACGGTGAACTTCATCAACAAATAAAATAGTTTGTTGACCCATTAAACGATTTTGTTTTGCCCGTTCAACACTTTCCCGAATCTCTTTCACTCCGGCGGTAACTGCAGAAATACGCTCAACTTGAGCATGAATTTGTTGTGCAATAATCTCTGCCAGCGTTGTTTTTCCTGTACCAGGCGGGCCCCAAAAAATCATAGAATGAATATGTCCGTTTTCAATGGCTTTATATAGTGGCTTTCCAGCTCCGATTAAATGTTCTTGGCCACAATATTGCTTCAGTGTTTGCGGTCTCATTTTTGCGGCTAACGGTTGAAATGTACCGAGAGAGAAATCAAGTGAAAAGCTGGACATACAAAACTCCATTAAATGATTAAAAGTGGACGTTTATTGCGTCCAATCATTTCAATTTTAATTAATTATTTTTTACGTTGATCGTCAAATTCAACGCCCTTAGGCAAGGTAAATGTGAATATTGCATCATTTAAGGCTGGATTGGTAATCTTACGCAGAATATACAAGTTACTTTGCCCATCGTTCTCTATTGTACTAAAATTTTTTAATACACCATCTTTTTCAATTCGAATATTAAATTGCTTGATGGTACTTTTCTTAGATTTGGGTTTAATAATAAACGTATCGGATTTTTGCTCAACAATATATTGTTGCCAATGACTTGGATTATTACTTGTTAGCAAAACAAAGGGGGTATCGCTTAAGGTATCTTCAACCCAATTTGCTGTTACTTGCTCAACAAAAGGATCGTAGAACCATAATGTTTTTCCATCTGCAATAATTTGACTTTCTTGAGGTGTTTCATTGTCCATACGAAATAAATTAGGACGTTTGAGTTGTATTTTTCCACTACCTTGCTGTATTTTTTTTCCCTGTGCATCAGTCACTTGTTGTGTATAGTCAGCACTTAACACATCAATTTTATTTAAACGATTTTGTAACTCATTAACCGCATTTGCCCAAGTTACATTACTGATACCTACTAATAAAAGTGCGGTTAAATTTAGATATTTTTTCATTATTTGTCCTTTTCAATTGAGAATGAATTGATTCGATATAATCAAAAGGCTGAAATGTTGTATAACATATCATAAAAGATAAGTATAAACCCTAAAAAATAAATAATATTCCGTTCAGTTTATGATACTGTGATCTAGTGCAAAGAAAAATTTTTTTCGCTAGCTATAATACAACTTGGTAGTTTATGTTAGTTTAACAGTTTATTTGAGGAGTATTTCTTATGCAAAATTGGGCACCTGAAGTATGGCAAAGTGCATTAATTGGTTTATGTATTGGAGTTTTTATAGGTTACTTATTATTGCGTTTCACTAAAGGAACGGTCAAAAAACAGATAAAAACAGAGGCTGAGTTGGAGCAAGTGAAAATTCAACTTAACAATCAGAAACGACAATTAGAGCAACATTTTGCTGAAAGTGCAGAGTTGTTAAAAAATATTGCACAGGATTATCAAAAACTTTATTTACATTTAGCTAATTCATCTACAACACTATTGCCTGAATTGGCACAGAAAGAATTATTTTCACCGCATTTATTAGCCACGGAATCTATTTCGTCACAACAAGATAAATCAAAAGATAATCAGCCTAGAGATTATTCTGAGGGTTCATCAGGTATTCTTAAAGCTGAAAAATAACTATTTCTAAATAGGCACATTGAGGTGCCTATTTTGCTGTTTTTCTTTAATCTCTTTGAATTTCTGAAACTTTTTTGTATTTTTTCTGTCTTAAATTAGCGATATATATGATTTAAATGGAGAAAAAAGTGAAAAAATCTAGCTTTGTTTTAACCGGTATTGCTTTAGGGTTAAGTGTTCTAACAACATCAATTAATGTTCAAGCAAGTTTGCCTATGGCAGTTGATGGACAATCTCTTCCAAGCTTAGCACCAATGTTACAAAAAGTTTTACCCGCAGTAGTTTCTATTGCGGTAGAAGGGAAACAAAAAAATGATTTTTCTTTCAATAATGAAATTCCCGAAGAGTTTCGCCGTTTTTTTGGTGACAGCTTTGGTTTTGAAGGATTTAGCAGTCGTGCACCGCGTAGTTTTCGTGGTATTGGATCCGGAGTGATTATTGATGCAGAAAAAGGTTATGTATTGACAAATAATCACGTGATTGATCAGGCTGATAAAATCACGGTCAAATTAGAAGATGGGCGTGAATTTAAGGCAAAGGTTCTTGGCAAGGATGATATGTCGGATATTGCACTTATTCAATTAGAAAATCCTAAAAATCTGACCGCAGTTAAGATCGCTGATTCTGATAAATTAAGAGTCGGGGATTTTACAGTTGCTATCGGTAATCCATTCGGTTTGGGGCAAACCGCAACATCGGGAATTGTTTCGGCATTAGGGCGTTCAACAGGATTTGATAGCGGAGCTTATGAGAACTATATTCAAACTGATGCTGCCGTAAATAGAGGTAATTCCGGAGGACCATTAGTAAATTTAAATGGTGAGCTTATAGGGATTAATACTGCTATTATTTCTCCAAGTGGCGGAAATGCGGGAATTGCATTTGCGATTCCAAGTAATATGGCAATCAGTTTAGTTAAGCAAATTATTGAATTTGGCGAAGTTCGTCGAGGATTACTCGGTATTAAAGGAGGTGAATTGAATGCCAACTTAGCAAAAGAATTCAATATTGATGTACAACAAGGTGCGTTTGTGAGTGAAGTATTGCCAAATTCAGCGGCAGAAAAAGCCGGACTTCAAGCGGGTGATGTGATTACGGCAATTGATGGACAAAAACTGGCAAGTTTTGCGGAGTTGCGTGCAAAAATTGCAACAAGTGGTGCCGGTAAAGAAATTAAATTGACCTATTTACGTGACGGTAAATCGAAAACTGCGAAAGTGAAATTGCAATCTGATGATGGAGATACAATTTCTGCAGTTGGCAACATTTCTATATTAGAAGGTGCGGAATTAAGTAATTATAATCAAAAAGGCACAAAAGGCGTTGAAATTAAAGAAGTTAAATCAAGATCTCTTGCTGCTCAATATGGTTTAGAAAAAGGCGATATTATTATTGGAGTGAACCGCCATAAAGTAGAAAATTTATCTGATTTACGTAAAATTTTAGGCAAAAAACCTTCAGCTATTGCCTTGAACATTTTACGAGATAACAGTCGTTTTTATTTATTAATCCAATAATTTTACTGAACCTATAATTCTTATTAAGATAAAACGAAATCCGCACTTTAAAGATTGACCGATCAAAATGCGGATTTTTTGTGTTTAAAGATGATGTTCTTGTCTAATTTTTTTGAGTAACGCATCGCAGCATTTATCCAGTAATTGATAAGTCTGCTGAAAATTGCCGGTATACCAAGGATCTGGAATATGATCACAAGCTAAATCTTCACATATCGTGGTTATTTGAAAAAGTTTAGATGGTGCTTTCGTAAAGAATTTTTCCAAATCATGTAGATTGTTGTTATCCATTGCGATTAAATAATCAAATTGTTGCCAATCACTATTGCGAATTTTTCGGCTGGTAAACCCTCTGTTATCAATAGCATATTTGGTAAGAATCTTTGCCGTTTCTTGGTGCATATTTTCTCCATCATGCCAACCGGAAGTTCCTGCACTATCTGTAAAAATTTGATTATCTAAATGAGCTAATCGAATTTTTTCACGCATAATATATTCTGCCATTGGGGAGCGACAGATATTACCTAAACAGACAAATAAAATTTTAATTTGTGGTTTCATGTTAAGCCTTTGCCTTATGATGAATAAAAGTGCGGTTGTAATTGTACATGTTTTGTGCCAATTTAGATAAGTTTTTATTAGCAATAATCTATGGTAATATTCGCTTCCCCTTTATTTTAAAAGTGACTAATCATGTCTTTACCAAAATATGTTGAACAACTGTTAAAAGAGAAAAGTAATGTTCGGGTATTCTCGTTTAAATATGATGGGAAATCTTATTGGCTAAAACAAACCGAAAAACTTTCTTTTATTTGGCGGTTCTTGAAATCCAATCCAGCGGAAATGTTAAAAAGTGAAATTATTCGCTTACAAGAACTTAATAAAAAATCAGCACCTGTACCTAAGTTAGTTTTATTTGGTGATAACTTTTTTGTGACTGAAGATGTGGGAAGTAGTGCAAATACTTGGGTTGAAAATGAGGATTTATCTATTGAATTAAGAAATAAGGTTTTGTTTGATTGTGCTCAAGCATTGGCAAGTTTACATAAACAAAATATTACTCATGGTCGCCCAGCCTTGAGAGACATGATTTGGTGTGAAGAAAAAGTTATTTTTGTTGATTTTGAATGTACCTCGTCAAGTAATAACATAGATTGGCAAAAAATTCGTGATGGATTAGTTTTTATTCATAGCTTAGGACGTTCTTCAACTGTTTCGGATGAGCAAATAGCATTGACTGTTACTCATTATCGTCAGTATTGTGATGCTGATATTTGGCAGAAAACTGCTGATTTCATCTATAAATATCGTTGGGCATATTATGTTCTTCGTATTTTCAAACCTGTTGCAAGAATGGATTTAATTGCTATTTATCGTTTATTTGAAGCTATTTTAAAAAATCAGGAAACATTATGATAAAAAAAGTGATTGTATGGAGTATTTGTGCGGTTTGGTAATGGCAGTTTAAGTGTTAGGGGCATAGTAATAGTATTCGATTTTTTATTAAATTGTTTATAACATCAACAAATAACAATAAATTAGTAATTTTATCTTGCTATTTTTTTTATGACAGATATAATGTGTCGCATATTTCGGACGCGGGGTGGAGCAGCTTGGTAGCTCGTCGGGCTCATAACCCGAAGGTCGTTGGTTCAAATCCAGCCCCCGCAACCACTTTACATAGAAGTTTTCGTAAAGGACCCCACTGTGACTTGGGGTTTTTTTATGCGAGTAAACTTGAGATTTAGTAAACGGGCTGATAGCCCTTTTTTTACATCTGTTTGTTATGAAATGTAGAAAAAAACTCAATCTTACGTGTTATTTTGAGAGGAGAGGATAGTGGCAACATTAGAGGATAAATTACAAGAATTATTACAACCTTCAGTAGAGGATTTAGGTTGTGAGCTTTGGGGTATTGAATGCCAACGTTCCGGACGTTTTTTTACAGTACGTTTATATATTGATAAAAAAGATGGCGGTGTAACGGTTGATGATTGTGCTGATGTCAGTCGTCAAGTAAGTGCGGTGCTGGATGTGGAAGATCCTATTGCGGATAAATATAATTTGGAAGTGTCTTCGCCAGGCTTAAATCGACCATTGTTTACATTAAAACAATTTGAGAATTATATCGGACAGGATATTTCTGTTCATTTACGTGTTCCTATGCTTGACCGTCGTAAATGGCAAGGTAAGTTAGAGAAAATTGAAAATGATATGCTGACTTTGATTGTTGATAATCAGCCACAAGTATTAGTTTTTGGCAATATTCAAAAAGCCAATGTTGTTCCCAAATTCAATTAATTAGAGAGACAAAAATGAGTAAAGAAATTTTATTAGCCGCTGAAGCGGTTTCCAATGAAAAATTGTTACCCCGTGAGAAAATTTTTGAAGCATTGGAAAGTGCAATTGCACTTTCGACGAAGAAAAAATATGAACAAGAAATTGATGTTCGTGTAGTCATCAATACTAAAACCGGTGAGTTTTCTACTTTTCGTCGTTGGTTAGTGGTTGAAACAGTACTCAATCCAACGAAAGAGATTACATTAGAAGCAGCTCAATTTGAAGATCCGGAAATAAAATTAGGTGACTATATTGAAGATGAAATTGATTCGATTGCTTTTGATCGCATTGCGATGCAAACAGCACGTCAAGTAATTAGTACCAAAATTCGTGAAGCAGAGCGTAATAAAATTGTGGAACAGTTCCGTTCACAGGAAGGTGAAATTGTTTCCGGTACAGTGAAAAAAGTAAATCGTGATTCTATTATTTTAGATTTAAGTCAACAGGCTGAAGCTGTTATTTTGCGTGAAGATATGTTACCGCGTGAAAATTTCCGTCCGGGTGATAGAGTTCGTGGTGTACTATACAAAGTAAGTCCGGAAAACAAGGGTATTCAATTGTTTGTGACTCGTGCTAAACCTGAAATGTTAGTGGAGTTGTTCCGTATTGAAGTTCCTGAAATCGGCGAAGAGTTGATTGAAATTAAAGGTGCCTCACGTGATCCGGGATTACGTGCAAAAATTGCTGTCAAAAGCAATGATAAGCGAATTGATCCGGTTGGAGCTTGTGTCGGTATGCGTGGCTCTCGAGTTCAAGCAATTACCAATGAATTGGGGGGAGAGCGTGTAGATATTGTGTTATGGGATGATAATCCTGCACAATTTGTCATTAATGCAATGGCACCGGCAGATGTGAGCTCAATTGTTGTTGATGAAGATAATCATTCTATGGATATTGCCGTTGAACCGGAAAATTTAGCACAAGCTATTGGACGCAATGGTCAAAATGTACGTTTAGCAACACAGTTAACTGGTTGGGTCTTAAATGTTATGACAATAGATGATTTAAATGCTAAACACCAAGCGGAAGATAACAAGATTTTAGCTTTATTTATGACCGCACTAGAGATTGATGAGGAGTTCGCTCATATCCTTGTTGATGAAGGATTCACTAATTTGGAAGAGATTGCTTATGTTGCTGTAAACGAATTAACGGCAATTGATGGCTTAGAAGATGAGGATCTTGTTGAGGAATTACAAGCTCGAGCGAAAAATGCGATTACTGCAAGGATGTTAGCTGAAGAAGAAGCATTGAAACAAGCCCATGTTGAAGAAAAATTATTAAATTTAGAAGGTATGTCTCGTCATATTGCATTTAGATTATCAGAAAAACAAATTACAACTCTTGAAGAATTAGCTGAACAAGGTGTTGATGATTTATCAGATATTGAAGAATTAAGTGCTGAACAAGCTGCAGATTTAATTATGGCTGCACGTAATATTTGTTGGTTCAATTAGGAATAAAGAGTAATAAGATTATGGCAGATGAAATAAAAAAAGAAAATGCACCCAAAAAGTTGAGTATTCAACGTCGAACAAAAACTACAGTGAGTGGAACAAGTACAACGGGAAAAAGTAAAGAGGTTCAGGTTGAGGTGCGTAAAAAGCGTACAGTTACTACCGATCTTGAACGTAAAGCTCAAGAACAAGCCAAATTAAAAGCCAAAGAGGAAGCAGAGAAAAGAGCTGCTGAGGAAAAGCTTGCTGAAAAAGCGAAGCGAGAAGCGGAAAAAGCTAAAGCTGAGCAAATAAAGATAGAGAAAGCTAAGGCTGAACAAGCTAAAGCAAGTAAGAAAAACGTTGATGTAGAAAAAGAAAAACGTCGAGCGGAAGAGGCTGAATTACGTCGTAAAGCCGATGAATTGGCTCGTCAGAAGGCAGAAGAAAAAGCACAAAAAGCGGCTGAAGAAGCTAAACGTTACGCTGATTTTGATGATAGTGACAATGATAACGGTAAGTTGGATGATTATAGCGATTATCACTTAACTTCCAGCTATGCACTTGAGGCAGAAAATGAAGAAGAACGTCGTAATGAAAATCGCGGACGTAGTAAAAATAAAGTAGTTAAAGCTAAGAAAGGTGGACGAGATGATGAAAATGGTAATAAAAATGAACGTCAATCAGATCGCCGTAACCAAAAAGATGTAAAAGGTAAGGGAAAGCACGCTAAAAAGGCCAGTGCGTTACAGCAAGCATTTACTAAACCTGCTCAAGTTGCTAAAGCTGACGTAGTGATTGGTGAAACTATTACTGTGGCTGAGCTTGCAGCAAAAATGGCAGTTAAGGCAACAGAAATTATCAAAACCATGATGAAAATGGGAGAAATGGTGACGATCAATCAAGTGATCGATCAAGATACTGCACAGCTTGTAGCTGAGGAAATGGGACACAAAGTTATTCTACGAAAAGAGAATGAACTTGAAGAAATGGTCATGGAGGATCGTGATGTAAATGCTGAAAAAGTTCATCGTGCACCGGTGGTTACTATTATGGGACACGTTGACCATGGTAAAACTTCATTACTTGATTATATCCGCAAAGCAAAAGTTGCTGCAGGTGAAGCGGGAGGTATTACCCAGCATATTGGTGCTTATCATGTTGAAACTAATGATGGCAAAATGATCACCTTTTTGGATACGCCGGGGCATGCTGCATTTACTTCTATGCGTGCTCGTGGTGCGAAAGCAACGGACATAGTTGTTTTGGTAGTTGCGGCAGATGATGGTGTGATGCCTCAAACTATTGAAGCGATCCAACATGCTAAAGCCGCCAATGCACCATTGGTGGTCGCTGTAAACAAAATTGATAAGCCAGAAGCAAACCCTGATCGAGTAGAGCAAGAATTACTGCAACACGAAGTGATTTCAGAGAAATTTGGTGGAGATGTTCAATTTGTTCCGGTTTCTGCGAAAAAAGGCTTAGGTATTGATGATTTATTGGAAGCAATTTTGCTCCAATCAGAAGTCTTAGAATTAACCGCCGTTAAAGATGGCATGGCAAGCGGTGTTGTCATTGAATCTTATTTGGATAAAGGTCGTGGTCCGGTAGCAACTATTTTAGTTCAATCCGGTACATTAAACCGTGGTGACATTGTACTGTGTGGTTTTGAATATGGTCGTGTGCGTGCAATGCGTGATGAAAATGGTAAAGATATTCAATCGGCAGGTCCATCAATTCCTGTAGAAGTACTAGGTCTTTCAGGTGTTCCGGCAGCAGGCGATGAAGCAACAGTCGTGCGTGATGAGAAAAAAGCTCGTGAGGTTGCTCTTTATCGTCAAGGTAAATTCCGTGAAGTGAAATTAGCTCGTCAGCAAAAAGCGAAACTGGAAAACATGTTTAGCAATATGGCAGAAGGTGATGTTGCAGAGTTGAATGTTATTGTTAAAGCGGATGTACAAGGTTCTGTGGAAGCCATTGTTCAAGCATTACATGAATTATCAACGGCAGAAGTAAAAGTAAAAGTTGTGGGTTCCGGAGTGGGAGGAATCACTGAAACTGATGCAACTCTTGCAGCTGCTTCAAATGCGATTATGGTTGGTTTCAATGTTCGTGCTGATGCAACAGCTCGTCGTGTAATTGAAAATGAAAATATTGATTTACGTTATTATTCAATAATTTATGAATTACTAAATGAAATCAAAGCGGCAATGAGCGGTATGTTACAGCCGGAATTTAAACAAGAAATTATCGGCTTGGCTGAGGTGCGGGATGTATTCCGTCATCCGAAATTCGGTGCAATTGCCGGTTGTATGGTAACTGAAGGGCTGGTTAAACGTAACAACCCAATCCGTGTATTACGTGATAACGTGGTAATTTTTGAAGGAGAACTTGAATCTCTTCGTCGTTTTAAAGATGATGTCAGTGAAGTACGTAGTGGTATGGAATGCGGCATTGGCGTAAAAAATTACAATGATGTTAAAGTCGGCGATCAAATTGAAGTCTTTGAAGTAGTGGAAGTTAAAAGAGCGATTTAATTTGTAACCGGTAATATAATTTTGTTGGTTGAATTATAGCTAAAGAGCGAGATTATCATATATTAAGTTGCTTAATGTTTTTGTGGATAAGAATGCCCTTAACTTTGTTTTTTAAGGTTAAGGGCATTGGAGTTTTATCATGTTTTAGAAGAGCAACTGCGTATAGTGGTAAAAATTAGGAAAACTCACCGCTCTTTTTAAGGTGTAATTTCTCAACTCTAGAGTGAATTTACCAACATTAATGGAGAAAAATATGGCAAGAGAATTTAAACGTAGCGATAGAGTAGCACAAGAAATACAAAAAGAAGTAGCAGTTATTTTACAACGTGAGGTTAAAGATCCTCGTATTGGTATGGTCACGGTGTCGGATGTGGAAATATCAAGTGATTTAGCGTATGCAAAAATATTTGTCACTTTTTTATTTGATCAGGATAAAAATGTTATTGAGCAAGGTATGAAGGGATTGGAAAAAGCCAGTCCCTATATTCGTAGCTTATTGGGCAAAGTGATGCGTTTGCGTATTGTGCCTGAGTTACGCTTTATTTATGACCAATCTTTAGTTGATGGTATGCGTATGTCCAATCTTGTGACGAATGTTGTGCGTGAAGATGAAAAGCGTCATGTAGAAGAATAAGCGAATAAAAATATGAGTAAACCACGTAAAAAAGGGCGTGATATCAACGGTATTTTTTTGTTGGATAAATCTCAAGGGATGAGTTCCAATGACATTATGCAAAAAGTTAAACGTCTTTTCCAAGCGAATAAAGCGGGACATACCGGTGCCTTGGATCCGCTGGCAACAGGAATGTTGCCAATTTGTTTAGGTGAGGCAACAAAATTTTCACAATATTTACTTGATGCGGATAAACGTTATCAAGTTATCGCTAAATTAGGCGAGCGTACAGATACTTCTGATGCCGATGGGCAAGTTGTGCAAAAGCGAGAGGTCAATATTGATTTAGCAAAAATTTTGACCGCACTTGAGCAATTTCGTGGTGAAATTATGCAAGTGCCTACTATGTTTTCAGCATTGAAATATCAAGGCAAAGCTTTGTATGAATATGCTCGTGCAGGCATTACCATTGAGCGTGAAGCTCGTCCAATTAGTATTTTTGAATTGAAGTTTATTGACTATCAAATACCTTATTTAACATTGGAAGTACATTGTTCTAAAGGAACTTATATTAGAACCTTAGTAGATGATTTAGGTGAAGTATTGGGTTGTGGTGCTCATGTTACTAGGTTGCGTCGGATTGCTGTTGCTGATTATCCTTATAACAAGATGATGACGTTAGAACAATTGCAACAATTCTCTGAACAGGAAGATTTGGATTTATTGGATCAACATTTGTTACCTATGGAAAGTGCGGTTATTCGTTTACCTGGATTGCACTTAACAAAAGAACAGGCAAGAGCTGTAGGATTTGGACAACGGATTAAGTTTTTAAATGAACAAGGCATACAAGGACAAGTGCGGTTAATTTCTCCTGAAAATTTATTTTTGGGTGTTGCTGTTATTGATGAAAACAGCATTGTCCATCCTCAGAGAATGGTTGTTATTAAACCCGAATAAATCCAACCGCACTTAAGGGCAGATTTATTCTGCCCTTGTTTTGTCAATTAAGCTAATTCCGCTCGTAATTTTTTAGTGACCGACATCATCACTTCAAGTTGTGCAATGGTCTCTGACCAGCCACGTGTTTTCAATCCACAATCTGGATTGACCCATAAACGCTCTTTTGGTACAACGTTAAGAGCTTTGCGAAGTAAATGTTCAATTTCTTCTGCTGTTGGTACACGAGGACTATGAATATCATACACACCCGGTCCAATATCGTTTGGATATTTGAAATCACCGAAAGCGGTTAGTAATTCCATATCGGAACGAGAGGTTTCAATGGTGATCACGTCCGCATCTAAAGCTGCAATAGCCGGTAAAATATCGTTAAATTCAGAGTAACACATATGAGTATGGATTTGTGTATCGTCTGCTACACCCATTGAGCTTAAACGAAATGCCTCTCCCGCCCATTGTAAATAAGTATCCCAATCGGCTCGTTTGAGTGGCAATCCTTCACGGATAGCGGGTTCATCAATTTGGATGACTTTGATTCCTGCTTTTTCTAAATCCAATACTTCGTCTGAAAGTGCCACACCAATTTGCTTACATACCGTTGAACGTGGAATATCGTTACGTACGAATGACCACTGTAGAATTGTTACAGGACCAGTGAGCATACCTTTCATCACTTTCTTGGTTAGACTTTGTGCATATTTTGACCAACGTACTGTCATTGCTTTAGGTCGAACAACATCACCATAAATTACAGGCGGCTTCACACAACGTGATCCATAGCTTTGTACCCAACCAAATTTGGTGAAAGCAAAACCGTCTAATAATTCACCGAAGTATTCTACCATGTCATTACGTTCCGGTTCACCATGGACCAGCACATCTAAATCCAATTTTTCTTGTTCACGCACAACAAGTTCAATCTCTTTTTTCATGGAATTTTCATACTCTTCTAAAGAGAGATCGCCTTTCTTAAACGCTGCTCGAGCACGACGAATTTCGGTAGTTTGTGGAAACGAACCGATACTGGTTGTTGGTAAGAGAGGTAGATTTAGCCAAGCATTTTGTAATTTGATACGTTCACCAAAAGGTGATTTACGTTGATCGGCATTTTTTGGCAAATTAGCTAAACGTTCAGCTACTTCCGGACGGTGAATTTCTTTTGAATTTGCACGAGCATCTGCTGCTACTTGGCTTGCATCTAATTCTACATTTACCGCAGTACGACCTTTTTCAAGAGCAGTTTTTAAGATGCTTAACTCTTGTACTTTTTGTAAGGTGAAAGCTAACCAGCTATAAAGAGCAGGGTTGTTCTCTTGTAATTGGGTTTCAACATTTAAATCAAATGGTGTATGGAGTAAGGAACAGCTTGGAGCAATCCATAAACGCTCACCCAGTTTTTCTTTTAGTGGCTCTAATACATCAAGTACAGTATTTAAGTTAGCTCGCCAAATATTACGTCCGTCAATTACGCCGGCAGACAATACCTTGTTGTAATCTTCGAATGCTACTAGTTGCTCCGGAGCACGAACTAAATCTAAGTGTAACCCATCTACTGGTAATTCTTTTAATAAAGTAGCGTGTTCTGTTACTGAACCGAAATAAGTAGCTAATAATAATTTCGCATTCACTTTTTCAGATAGCGTTGCGTAAACGTCTTTGTACGCATTAACCCACTCTTTTGGTAAATCTACCGCTAGTGCAGGTTCATCAATTTGGATCCACTCGGCACCTTCTGCCACGAGTGCGTTTAAAATCTCTACATACACAGGAACAAGTTGAGCGAGTAATTCAAAACGGTTAAAGGATTCGCCTTTCTCTTTTCCTAACCATAAAAATGTTAAAGGCCCAACAATTACAGGTTTAACTTGGTGTCCTGCAACTTTCGCTTCACGAATTTGGTTTACATAATGTGTTGGGTTTGCTTTGAATTGTGTGTCTTTATGAAACTCCGGTACTAAATAGTGGTAGTTGGTATCAAACCATTTGGTCATTTCAATGGCAAATTGGTCTTTGTTACCTCGTGCTAATTGAAAGTACTGATCAAGTGTCAAATTTTTACTATCGAAACCGAAACGAGCAGGAATAGCTCCTGTTGCGACTTGAAGATCTAAAATATGATCATAAAAGGTAAAATCACCTACTGCCACAAAATCCGCATTAGCATCAGCTTGGTGTTTCCAATTTTTTTCACGTAATGCCTTAGCTAAATCTAATAGATCTTGCTCAGCCAACTCTTTACGCCAGTAACGCTCTTGAGCGAATTTTAGTTCTCTTTTGGCTCCAACACGTGGAAAACCTAAAACGTGGAATGTTGTCATAACTAAATCTCCTGTATGTAAGTACAATTTTGAATAGACGTCTAAACGTCTGTGTTTTGGTATAATGCAATAAAAGTCTTTAATGATGCAATCTCATAATTTTCACGTTTTGTATGAAAAAAATTAATAAAAGAGCGGTGTAATTTAGGTAAGATTAATAGAAAAAAGTAATGAGCATGAAGAGGTTGTTATTGATGCGTTTTTTTATGGGCTTGGTTTAGCCTCTTCAACAGGTGCAGATAGAACATCCCAAATAGATGGCTTTGGCTCTTCGGGAATGTCATTACAAAAAAACTGATCGTTATTTATCCAAACAGGAAGCTTTTTAGGACTTGAGCAATTCCAGTTTCCATAAGAGTCTATACCAATCCATTCAATTTTAGTTGGTGTTTGTGGATTTAACATTTTTATTTCAGCACGAGATAAATAATCTTGATAGATTTTTAATGCACCACTCGCACCGGTTAATTTTGTTGTTACATTATCATCTCGCCCTAACCATACAGTAACAACATTCTCACCATCAATACCAACATACCAAGTATCTCTTGATTCATTTGTTGTACCTGTTTTTCCGGCAAGTTTAAGTGAAGCATATTGATTTTGTAAGCTACGAGCTGTCCCTCGTTCAACGACTTGTTGCATAGCAAATAAGGTTTGGAAAGCTGCTTCTTGGGGAACGACTTGTTGTGGCATTATTGAACGTTGGTAAATCAGATTCCCCTGCTTGTCTGTAATACTGTCAAGAGTTGACAACGGAATATGTTTTCCTTCATTGGCAATAGTTTGGAATAATTCTGTAACCTCATAAGGGGAAATAGAGTAACTACCTAACAAAGTTGAAGGCACGTTAGGTATTTTTACATTATCCCAACCCATTGCCATTTGCATTTCAATTACTTTGTTTAAGCCTACTTTCATACCAATATTAACTGTTGGAATATTGAGCGAGCGAACAAGTGCATCTATTAGCATGACGGAACCACTGTATTTTCTATCGTAGTTACGAGGCTGCCATGGCTGAGTTCCTTTGATACGAATTGTAATAGGCTGATTTTGAATAAGCGTATTAAGGCGAAATTGCTCAGGATCAGATAACGCAGCTAAGTAAATTGACGGTTTAACTAAAGAACCAATTTGGCGACGAGCGTGTAAAGCACGGTTAAATCCCGCATAGTTTGTCTGTAAACCGCCAACAATGGCTTTTACTTCACCCATTTTATAATCAGCAATAATCATCGCACTTTCTAAATGTGGATTTTTATATTTTCGCTGTAATTCTGAAACTGCTTTTATCACGGATTTTTCTGCATGTTCTTGTTGTTTCGGATCCAAAGTAGAGAAAATTCTTGCACCGGATAAAGAGGAAAGTTTGTTTTCGCCCAGTTTACTTCTTAATTCTTGCTGTAGAGTTTGAATAAATGCCGGATACTTGCGGTTGATTTGTCCTCTTTTTTGTACGCCGAGAGGACGTTTACTGAGTAAGTCATAGAGTTCATTGCTAATCATTTTATGATTGAGCATTAATTTTAATACAACATTACGGCGTTCTAAGGCCTTTTGAGGGTTACGCCAAGGATTGTATAGTGAAGGACCTTTTACCATGCCAACCAACAAGGCAATCTGATCCAAACTGATTTCCCGAACAGGTAGCCCAAAATAAAAATGGCTTGCCAATTCAAATCCATGAATTTGTGTGCTGCCATTTTGTCCCAAATAAATTTCATTAAGATAGGTTTCTAATATGCGATTTTTATCGTAACGAAAATCTAAAATCAAAGCCATTAATGCTTCATTCATTTTACGGCTTAATGTGCGTTCGTTGCTTAAAAATAAATTTTTAACCAGTTGTTGTGTCAGTGTACTTCCGCCTTGTACATTATGTCCTGCTTTGATGTTGGTAATTAAAGCACGAATAATGCCAAGTAAACTTATTCCATCATGTTCATAAAAATGGCGATCTTCGGTTAAAAGTAAAGTATCGATCAATAATCTTGGATAATGTTGTAGCGGAATAGCTAGACGTTCTTCTTTATCCGATTGCAACATTGCAATAAGTTTTGGAGCAAGGCGAAACTCATTGATAGTTTTTACATTAATCAGGTCTTCAATAATAGAAAGTTTGCTATCTTTATCAAAACGTAGGCGAAAAAGTCGTTGTGCTTCAGGTTGATTTGGGAAAGGGAAGGCTCTGCGTAAAATAACCAAAGTATTATTTTCAATTTTAAAATCACCGGGCGTGGCAAGCATGGTCGTTTGGCGATATTCATTTTCTAACAGTGCTTGTTTGATTTGTTCCAGATTCAGTTGATCAGATAAACGTATGTTTTCAATACGGCTATAAACCTCGGCGGGTAACTGCCAAATTTGACCATCCATTTTATTGCGGATTTTTCCGTCTAAATAAATACCGTAAAATGCAATTCCACATAATAGAGTAAAACCAAGTTTTGCACTAAAAATAAAAAATCGTTGTTTTTTATTTTTCTTTTTTGGTTGAGTTGTATTTCGTTTTTGTTTCGCAGCCATTTTTATTTAGTTTAAGCAATAAAAGAGAGATAGGATTTTAGAAAATATTCAAAATCTTCTAAGCCACAAAAAGCAATACTTTCTTCATCATAATAATGGAAATCAGCTTCCAGTTCATCGTGTTCTTCAATTGCTAAATTATTGGCTTTAATCATAACTTCATCTGAATGAATAAAAACAGAAAATTCGTTTCCAATGAGACTAAACTCCTTTTCATTGCGTGATTGTTTTGCTTGTTGCAGATAATTAAGTGCGGTAGGAACCAAGTCAGAATTTAACCGCACTTCTATATTGAACCAATTAGCTATTGCCTCATGTTCCATAGAAAAATTAACTGTTACTTGATCAGCGTTGTGAGTAAATTGATAGTCCATTATTTAGATGCTAAAAGATGAGCCACAACCGCAAGTTGTTGATGCATTTGGATTGTTCACAATAAATCTTGAGCCTTCTAAACCTTCAGTATAGTCCACAGTACCACCAACTAGGTATTGTAAACTCATTGGATCTACAACCAATTTAACGCCTGAATTTTCAACGATTAAATCGCCGTCATTGGTTTTTTCATCGAAAGTAAAGCCATATTGGAAACCACTACACCCCCCACCGGTAATATAAACACGTAATTTTAATTCTGTATTTTCTTCTTCTGAAATTAAGGTTTTGACTTTATTCGCCGCCGCATCAGTAAATGTTAAAGGAACTGCAAGATCTGCCATAATATTTTCCGGTCATGTTGCTCAGTAATAAAAATTGATGGGTTATTATCTAATAACCAACTAAACCATTCAAGATTTATAAAAAATTTAATGTTATAATATGCGACAAATTTTTATGTTTAGAGAAGATATTATGGCGATTCCATTAAGAACAGAACAAGAAATTATAAAGTTACGTACAGCCTGTAAATTGGCGGCCGATGTATTGGTTATGATTGAACCTTATGTTAAGGCAGGCATTACAACCGGTGAGTTAGATCGTATTTGTCATGAATATATTGTGAACGAACAAAAGGCGATTCCCGCCTGTTTAGGCTATTACGGCTTTCCGAAAGCAACTTGTATTTCATTGAATGAAGTTGTTTGTCATGGTATTCCGACTGAAGGCAAAAAGTTAAAAAATGGTGATATTGTAAACATTGATGTTACGGTGATTAAAGACGGCTACTACGGCGATAACTCAAAAATGTATATTGTCGGTGAAACCAATATCCGCAGTAAAAAATTAGTTGAGGCGGCACAAGAGGCATTATATGTTGGTTTACGAGTGGTGAAGCCGGGGGTTCGTTTAAATGAAATTGGTAGAGCAGTGCAAAAATATACCGAGAGTCAAGGTTTCAGTGTGGTGCGTGAGTATTGTGGACATGGCATCGGTACCGAATTTCATTGTGATCCTCAAGTGTTACATTATTATGCTGATGATGGTGGTGTTATTTTACGGGAGGGTATGGTTTTTACTATTGAACCTATGATTAATGCGGGCAAAAAAGAAGTGCGTTTGATGGGGGACGGTTGGACAGTAAAAACCAAAGATCGTAGCCATTCTGCCCAATATGAGCATCAACTTGTTGTAACGAAAGATGGTTGTGAAGTGATGACGATTCGTGAGGAAGAAGAAAAAGTCGGACGAATTAGTAGAATAATGGTTAATATATAGTATCAATTCAACGTGCAATCTTTTCAAGGTTGCATTTCTTTTATTTCAGGACATGCTATGTTTTCTTATCTTCCAATTCCAAACCCAACGATAGCAACAATAAAAGCACAAAAAGAACAGCTTAAACAGTTTGAGTTGACATATTTTCAGCGATTTTCTGTTGATCAGCTTATTCATAATCGTTCAGTATTTTGTGATCAATTATTAATTCATTTATGGCAATTTTTTCAATTTGAGCAAAATCATTTAGCCCTTATTGCTGTAGGCGGTTATGGACGGGAAGAACTTTTTCCTTTATCGGATCTTGATGTTTTGTTGTTAGTTGAAGATGAACCTACTATCGAGCTGGAGGAAAAAATTGCACATTTTTTTCGGTTTCTATGGGATTGTGGATTTGAGGTTGGGCATTCAGTACGCACTTTAGCCCAATGTGAACAAAGTGGACGAGAAGACATCACCATTGCGACCAACTTATTAGAAAGCCGATATTTATGTGGGCAACAAGATTTATTCGAAAAATTAACCGCACTTTTGCAACAAAAAAATTTTTGGCGAAATGAGGATTTTTTTAATGCTAAAGTTGCAGAAAAAGTTACACGCTATCAGCGTTACCATAATACCGGTTATAACCTTGAACCTGATTTAAAGTATAGTCCAGGAGGATTGCGTGATTTACATCTTATTTATTGGTTGGCTTTAAAGCATATAGGTGCTAAAAATTTAGAAGATATTTTGCACGCTGGTTTTATTTATCCACAAGAATATTCTTTATTAAAGCAAAGTCAGCAATTTTTATTTCAAGTGCGGTTTGCTTTACATTTAATTTTAAAACGTTATGACAATCGCCTGTTATTTGATCGTCAGCTTAAAGTTTGTGAATTATTAGGTTTTGTTGGTGAGGGCAATCAAAAGGTTGAGAAAATGATGAAAGTCTTTTTTCAAGCTTCACAATCTATTTCTGTATTAAGTGATATTTTGGTTAAACATTACCAAGAGCATTTTTTAGCCGGTTCACAAATTATTGAGCAACAAGTTTTAGATTCCGATTTTTATCTTATCAATAATGCAATTTGTGTAAAAAATCCTGATATATTTATTCAAATGCCGGATAAAATATTGATGCTATTTTACTATTTGACACAACACTCTCATGTTGAAATTCATTCTGCAACATTACGCAAGTTGTATATTGTTACTCAACAATTTACTGGGAATTTATCTGATTTTCCTCTTGCAAGAGAACGTTTTTTACGTTTATTTTCACAACCTAATTCTATTTCTCGTGCTTTGTTACCGATGCATAAATACGGTGTATTGAACATTTATTTACCACAATGGAAAGGGATTAACGGATTGATGCAGTTTGATTTATTTCATTCTTATACTGTTGATGAACATACTTTGCGAGTGATGTTAAAATTAGAAGAGTTTTTAGCGGAAGAGGCGAAAAAAAATTATCCGATCTGCCACACCATTTTCTCATCATTAACTGACCGCACTTTATTATATCTTGCCGCTTTATTTCATGATATTGCAAAAGGCAGAGGAGGGGATCATGCTGAATTAGGTGCAGTTGATATGCGTATTTTTGCACAACAACATGGCTTTGATAGTCGAGAAAGTGAAACTATGGCATGGCTTGTACAGCGACATTTGCTTATGTCTGTTACTGCACAGCGTCGAGATATTCATGATCCTGAGGTTATTCTCAATTTTGCTGAAGAAGTACAAAATAAAGTGCGGTTAGATTATTTAACTTGTTTGACTGTGGCTGATATTTGTGCAACGAATGAAACTTTATGGAATAGTTGGAAAAGATCCTTATTTACGACTTTATACCAATACAGCCTAGATCAGTTTCAACAAGGAATAGATATTTTATTAAATCATCAAGAAAAAGCTGAAGAAAACCGCAAACAAGCGTGTATTTTATTACAACAAAAGTATGGATTTTTATCTGAAGCTCAAATTGAGCAGCACTGGCAAGATTTTCCTTGTGAGTATTTTTGGCGTAATAGCCCGAAGCAAATTGCTTGGCATTCTGAGTTGTTACTTGATAATAATCAAGATTTATTGATTAAAGTCAGTAATCGTTTTTCTTATGCAGGGACAGAAATTTTTATTTATTGCCAAGATCAAGCGAATTTATTTTATAAAGTTGCCAGCATTATTGGAGCAAAGAAATTGAGTATTCATGGAGCACAAATTATCACAGGAAAAAATGGCTATGTATTCGATAGTTTGATTGTTACCGAGTTGGATGGGGGCTTGCTGAACAATGATCGTCGCCGTCAATTGGAAGGTGCATTAATTAAAGGATTAAAAACAAACAAGATTGTTAACCCAGTTCGTATAAATAACCATAAATTACAACATTTCCATGTTAAAACAGAAGTCAGATTTTTAAATGTTCATAAGCAAGAACAAACTGAAATGGAGCTTTGTGCTTTAGATAGAGCAGGTTTATTAGCAGAAATTAGTCAAATATTTGTACAATTGGAGTTGAACTTATTAAATGCAAAAATTTCTACAATTGGTGAAAAAGTAGAGGATTTTTTCATTTTAACCAATAAGAAAAATGTAGCTTTAACGGAACAAGAAAGGTTACGTTTACAAGATCGTATTGAAAGTAATTTTAGCTAAAGATAAATGTCTACATTGCATAGATTTTTTATGCTAAAATCCGCAACCGATTTATTTTATTGCTGAATAGGAAAAAGAATGAAGGTTTTAGAAGGTATAGTTACAGCACCTAATGCCAAAATTGCTGTTGTTATTGCACGGTTTAATAGTTTTATTAATGAAAGTTTATTAGAGGGAGCATTGGACGCTCTAAAACGTATTGGTCAAGTTAAAGATGAAAATATTACTTTAGTTCGTGTACCAGGAGCTTATGAATTGCCTTTAATTGCTCGTCGTTTAGCCGATAGTAAAAAATATGATGCCATTGTAGCGTTGGGTACTGTTATTCGTGGCGGTACAGCACATTTTGAATATGTAGCAGGTGAAGCAAGCAGTGGTTTAGGGCAGGTTGCAATGCAAGCGGAAATTCCGGTTGCATTTGGAGTATTGACTACAGAAAATATTGAACAAGCCATTGAACGAGCGGGAACTAAAGCAGGTAATAAAGGTGCGGAAGCTGCATTAGTTGCATTAGAGATGGTGAATTTATTAGCTCAAATTGACAAGGCATAGTAGATAAAATGACAGAAAAAGTAAAAAAACTATCCCCACGTCGTCGAGCAAGGGAATGTGCGGTACAGACTTTGTATTCTTGGGCTATTTCAAAAAATGCACCTGAAGAAATAGAATTAAATTTCATTGTGGATCAAGATAATGAAATGAAGGGCGTAGATATGCCATATTTCAGAAAATTGTTTCGTCAAACAGTTGACCATGTTGAAATTGTTGATAGCATAATGGCACCTTATTTAGATCGTAATAATTTTGAGTTAGATCCTATTGAATGTGCAATTTTGCGTTTAGCTGTTTATGAATTGAAATTTGAGTTAGATGTGCCTTATAAAGTGGTAATCAATGAAGCTATTGAAGTCGCTAAAGTATTCGGTGCAGAAGAAAGCCATAAATATATTAATGGTGTTTTAGATAAAATTGCACCTGCACTTTCTCGTAAATAGATAGGTTTATCATAATGAGCAATGGCGAATTTGATATTATTCAACGCTATTTCATCGGATCAAAACGTCCACAACGTAAAGATGTGATTGTTTCTATCGGTGATGATTGTGCTATTACTGAACATTATCAAAATCAGCGAATTGCTATTACGACTGATACGATGGTAGAAAATGTCCATTTTCTGTCTTCTATTAATCCTTCGGATCTAGCATATAAAGCTGTTGCAACAAATTTAAGCGATCTTGCTGCTATGGGGGCGACTCCCGCATGGTTTTCTCTTGCAATCACTTTACCTTATGTTGATGAAAAATGGCTCAATGAATTTAGTCAAAGTTTATTTGATGTATTGGATCATTATAATGTGTCGCTTATTGGTGGAGATACAACAAAAGGTCCCGTATATACAATAACTATTACTGCACAAGGCATTGTACCTAAAGGGAAAGCACTTTGTCGCCACAGTGCACAAGATGGTGACTGGATCTATGTTTCCGGCACATTAGGAGACAGTGCGGCAGGATTGGAATTACTATTAAAAAATACAGGGGAAACTTATAGTAAAAGTCATCAAAGTGCGGTTGATTCTGCACAAGAATATTTAATTCAACGCCATTTACGTCCAACCCCCAGAGTTTTGCTTGGTTTGGAACTAGCTAGTGCTGAGTTGGCAAATGCTGCGATTGATATTTCTGATGGATTTATTGCAGATTTAGGACATATTTTACAGCGTAGTCAATGCGGTGCAGTGATCGATTTAGATAAATTACCTTTATCTGAGCAATTAATCAAAACTGTTGGTATAGAGCGAGCGGAGCAATTTGCTTTAACTGGCGGAGAAGATTATGAGTTGTGCTTTACAGTTCCTGATCGCAATCTTGAAAAGTTAGAGCGAGCTTTAACCCATATTGGTGTGAATTATAGCTGTGTTGGACAAATTCGTAATAAAAAACGTATCAGTTTTCAACGCAGCGGTAAAACCGTTGAGATTGGTTCATTACTCGGCTTTGATCATTTTAAATAAGATTTCATTATGACAAATAATCCTTTATCTCGTATTTCTTTAACCAATCCTATTCATTTTTTTGCACTTGGCTTAGGTTCAGGGCTTATTCATCCTGCTCCCGGAACTTGGGGTACCCTTGCCGGATTAATTGTTGGTTGTTTGCTATTACAGATAATGTCGGTGTTTTCTTTTGCAATTTTCACTGCACTTTGTTTTTTATTAGGATGCTATTTGTGTCAACAAACAGCGGATGATATGGGAGTACATGATCATGGCTCAATTGTGTGGGATGAGTTCGTCGGTATTTTTACCGTGTTACTCGCTATTCCTGAATTATCATTGATATGGTGTAGTATTGCTTTCGTTGTATTCCGTATTTTTGATATTTTAAAGCCTTATCCTATTCGTTATTTTGATCACAGGTTAGAAAGTGGCTTCGGTATTATGTTAGATGATGTTTTAGCTGCTATTTATACGGTCATAAGCATTTCTATCTTAAATTATCTTGTATAGAGGCGATTGATTATGCTGAATTTATTATTGGTTAATTTATTCGGGTTACTTACCCCGGGACCTGATTTTTTTTACATAAGTCGTTTAGCAGCTAGTCATTCTAAGAGAAATGCCATTTGTGCTGCGTTTGGTATTAGCTTGGGTTGTTTAGTTTGGTCAACTTCAGCAATTCTTGGACTGGCTGTTTTATTGACATCTTACCCAAGTTTGCAAGGCATTATTATGATGTTAGGTGGCGGATATTTGGCTTACCTTGGTGTATTAATGGTGAAAAGTCATAACAATATTGTCTTTGATAATCGTGAACAAGCAGAAAATTTAAGAAACAGTATGGGTAAAGAAATCTTAAAAGGATTACTGATTAATTTATCTAATGCAAAGGCTATTATCTTCTTTAGTAGCGTGATGTCTTTTGTATTGGTTGATTTAACTGAAACATGGCAGATTATTACCGCACTTATTTTATTAACTCTTGAAGTATTTTTGTATTTTTCTTTTATTGCACTTATTTTTTCTCGTAAAACCGTAAAAAAATTTTATAGCCAATATAGCCATTATATTGATAACTTTGCAGGGATCTTTTTTCTTTGTTTTGGCGGTTATTTAATTTATAGTGGTCTTTTCTTAGGATTTGGCAATTGATAAATATAGAGAGGGATAAAATGACGTTAAAAATTGGTATTGTTGGTTCGGGTGGTCGTATGGGGCGTCAACTGATACAGGCAGTATATCATACTGAAGGTGTAGAACTTGGTGCGGCATTTGAGCGTGTTGGTTCATCTTTAGTTGGAACTGATGCGGGAGAACTGGCTGGAATAGGTAGGATTGGTATTAAAGTAACCGATAATTTAACTCAAGAAAAAGGTAACTTTGACATATTAATTGATTTTACTCGACCGGAAGGTACCATTCAGCATTTAGCATTTTGTGTAGAACATCATAAAAATATAGTTATCGGTACAACAGGGTTTGATGATCAATCCAAACAAGCTATTCAACAAGCGGCACAGAATATTGCGATTGTTTTTGCCTCTAATTATAGTGTGGGCGTTAATTTAGTTTTTAAACTGTTAGAGAAAGCGGCTAAGGTCATGGGCGATTATTGCGATATTGAGATTATTGAAGCTCATCATCGTCATAAAGTAGATGCACCTTCCGGTACTGCACTATCTATGGGGGAACATATTGCCAAAACGTTAGGCAGAGATTTAAAAACGCATGGCGTGTTTTCTCGGGAAGGTATTACAGGTGAACGTAAGCCGGATGAAATTGGGTTCTCAACAATTCGTGCGGCGGATGTTGTTGGTGAGCATACAGTATGGTTTGCGGATATCGGTGAACGAGTAGAAATATCTCATAAAGCCTCCAGTCGAATGACTTTTGCTAATGGTGCTGTAAGGGCTGCAAAATGGCTTTCTACTAAGCAAGAGGGGCTTTTTGATATGACAGATGTACTGGATTTAAATAATCTGTAAGTGCGGTTAGATTTGGTTCTTGAAAATTGCACATCTTTGATCTTTCAGTATTCGTCATTTAAGATGTTGATGGAATAAAATCAATGCCAAAATTTTAGCCAATCCGAAAAATGGGTATAATGCCCACTGATATTATATATTTTAGGAATAGTAGTATGAAATTTATTTCATTTAATATTAATGGGTTAAGAGCAAGACCTCATCAACTTGACAGGATTGTAGAGAAATATCAGCCTGATGTTATTGGGTTACAGGAAATTAAAGTGTCTGATGAAGACTTTCCCTATCATCTTGTTGAACATTTAGGTTACCATATTTATCATCATGGGCAAAAAGGGCATTATGGTGTTGCTTTGTTATTGAAACAAGAACCTAAGGTAATTCGTAGAGGCTTTTCTACTGACGATGAAAATGCACAAAAGCGTATAATTATGGCGGATTTAGAAACAGATTTTGGGTTGCTAACAGTAATTAATGGTTATTTTCCGCAAGGTGAAAACCGCCTGCATGAAACAAAGTTCCCAGCCAAAGAAAAATTTTATGCGGATCTGCAACATTATGTAGAGCAAGAGCATGACAGAAATAATCCAATTTTAATTATGGGAGATATGAATATCAGCCCGACAGATTTAGATATTGGTATTGGTGAAGAAAATCGAAAACGTTGGTTGCGTACAGGAAAATGCTCATTTTTACCGGAAGAAAGAGAATGGATAAATCGTCTATATAATTATGGGCTGATTGATACATTTCGTCATAAAAATCCGACAATCAATGATCAATTTTCATGGTTTGATTACCGCTCAAAAGGCTTTGATGATAATAGAGGGTTACGAATTGATCATATTTTAGTGAATCAATTATTATTAGAACGTTGCGTTGATGCCGGTATAGCTTTTGATATTAGAGCGATGGAAAAACCATCTGATCATGCTCCGATTTGGGCGGAATTTAAGTGAGGAACATAGAATGGGAATTGAACAAGAATGGCAAAATTATCGATCTAAAATTAATGATAAATTAGCCGTATTTTCAGTTAATTTAAAACTTCTTGAACAATTTCCAGTCGTAAATCATATATGTGAAATTGTTGTCCATTTTGAAGTCCCTTATATTTCAGATGCACAAGGCTTACCGCAAATAGAAAGTTACGCCGGTTTGCAACAAGATTTGCTCAAAATATCCAGTTTAATTTCTGCCCAACCTAATGTTTATTACGCAGGCAATATTCTTTGTAATGGCAATGCTACATTGTATTTCTATTGTAATGATGCTTTAGATATTACAGATGTATTATCTGATAATTTTCCAAACGCTGTAAATATTGAGAAACAATTCGATTCAACGTGGGATCTATATTTTGATTTTTTGATGGCATCTCAGGCAGATTTGAAAGTAAATGCAGCAGAAGAATTATTGGCAACTTTAATTGAAAAGGGAGAAGATATCTCGAAAAGTTATCAAATTGAGCATACTTTTTACTTTTACAAAGAAAATGATCTTTACTTATTTTTGGAGAATATTGCTACTTCTGACATATCATTTTTATCGCTAAAACATTCTTCTAAGCAAATAAGTGTGAATGGATATAATGTATATATTGCTAAAATAGAGCAAGAATTGTATTTAAATGATACCAGTATTTATCAATATATAAGAAATTTTGAAGAACTTGCTTTGCAACATTCAGGTGAATATATTGGTTGGGAGAGCGAAGATATTGGTATAAATAAAAATCAACTAAATTAATTTTTAAATTTAAAAAACCTTACAACAGAATAAGATGTAAGGTTTTTAATCGGATTAAAGCACCTTGACAATACTTTCACATAAATAACGAATATTATTTTCAGTTACACCGGCTAAATTAATACGTCCTGAACGCACAGCATAAATGGCAAATTCTTCTTTTAAGCGATCCACCTGTTCTGCATTTAGACCACTAAAAGAGAACATACCATTTTGTTCAATAATGAAGCTAAAGTCTTGCTTGGCACCATATTCTTTTAATAATTCAACGAATTGATAACGCATATGTTTAATGCGATTACGCATTTCGGTTAATTCGGATTCCCATTGTTGACGCAATAGGTTATCACCTAAAATGATAGAAACAGCTGTAGCACCATGAGAAGCTGGGTTAGAGTAGAGAGTACGAATAATTGATTTCACTTGTGTTAATGCTATTGCTGAAATTTCTTCTGTTTCTGCTACTAAAGTAAACGCACCAACACGTTCATTGTATAAACCAAAGTTTTTGGAATAAGAACTTGCGACTAATAATTCTTTATGATTTTCTGCAAAAGTTCGCAAACCAACAGCATCTTCTTCTAACCCGTTAGCAAGACCTTGATAAGCAAAATCAAAGAGCGGTAACCAACCATTTTTTTCTGACATTTCTGCTAGTATTTTCCATTGCTCAGGGGTTGGATCAATACCCGTTGGGTTATGACAACAACCATGTAATAACACCACATCGCCTTCACTGGCATTGCTTAAGTCAGCAATTAAATTATCCCAATCTAAAGCTTTTTTCTCTGCATCGTAGTAACGATATTCACGGATTGTCATACCTACAGCGTTGAAAATAGCATTATGGTTTGGCCAAGTTGGTGAACTAATCCAAACGTTTTGAGATGTGGTTTGACGTTTGATAAATTCGGCAGCAATGCGTAACGCACCGGTTCCTCCTAAACTTTGTACTGTTTTAGCACGTCCTTGTTTAATAATTTTAGAATTTGTACCAAATAATAATTCTTTAGTGTATGAATTAAATTCTGCAATACCATCAATAGTTAAATAGTTTTTAGTGGTTTCTAATTCAAATAGACGATTTTCAGCTTCTTTAACAGCTTTCATAATGGGGGTGTTACCATTAGCATCTTTATAGACCCCAATACCCAAGTTAATTTTATTGGCACGTGTTTCAGATTTAAAAGCCTCACCTAAACCTAAAATTGGATCAGCGGGTGCAGCATTAATATTCTCGAACATAGTAGTATCCTCAATAAATAGTTGTGTTTGAATAGATTTCTTTATACTGGTAAAAACTTATCTTTGCAACCCTTTAGCTAAGTTAAATTTAATTATTTAATTTTAACTTTATAAAATATATTAAAAATTATTTGCTAGATTAAATTATTTCAATTTTTCCAATGCCCAATCTAAACCAAATTGATAATCTTGCGGTAGTATGTAGCGTAATTTTTGTAAATTATCTATTAAAATAGATGGAGTTGGATGAGATAAATTAAGATGCCCAACTTTACGACCTTCTCGTACTTCTTTTCCATACCAATGTAATTGTGAAAATGGCAAATTTAACCATTGTGGATTATGTTCAGTGCCAATTAAATTCACCATAACCGACGGCATAGCTACTTGTAAATCAGGCGTAGGTAAATCTAATAACGCACGAAGATGTAATTCAAATTGGCTAATCGAACAACCTAATTGCGTCCAATGTCCGCTATTATGTACTCTTGGTGCCAATTCATTGACTAATAATTGATCTTGCACAACAAAACATTCCATTGCCATTACGCCAACATAATCTAATTTATCCATAATTTTAGCCAACATTATTTCGGCTTGTTTTTGTTGTTGTGACTGTTGTGGAAAATTTAAATTCATGACACTGTAACGTAAAATACCATTCTGTTGCAGATTATGCGTAACAGGATAAAAACGAGTTTTGCCATTTTTAAACCTTGCACCAACCAAAGAAATTTCATAATCAAAAGGAATAAATTTTTCGGCAATAACTTCGCCAAAAAGCTCATTGCCGATTACATCTTGATTGTTTTTATCTACAATCCATTGTCCTCGTCCGTCGTAACCTCCCATGCGACGTTTTACAACAACTTTTTCACCAATTTCTGTAAAAATAGTGAAAAAATCCTCCGCACTTTGTACCAACCTCCAAGGGGAAGTAGGAATATTTAGTGCGTTAAGCAAGGTTTTTTGTGTAAAACGATCTGCTGTAGTGGCAAAAATTTTTTGATTAATAAATTTATCGTGATTAGCCAACATTTCTGTAAGGGGTGTTTTTTCCCAACGCTCAATTTCTGCTGTAATAATACTGTCAGCAGGCAAATCAAAAACAGGTGCATCAAAAGCAAGAGGTTGGACATTAATATCTAAAGGTGCACCCGCATAACGCAACATTCTGCCCAATTGCCCATTACCTAAAACATACACTGTAGGATATAAAGTGCGGTTTACCATTAAATGATCCTTATACTTAATTAAGATATTGTAAATTTTTATTTACTCTGATTTTACTTGATGAGGTTTTAGTAGTAACTCATCTTCGTTCAATTTAAATAATTTTGCTATTGTATCACGATAGGATATTTCTAAAGTTTCTCGGCTGGTTGCCGTTACACCTTGATCAATTAAGAAACCGTCGTTAACATCATAAATCCAGCCATGCAAAGAAAGTTTTTTTCCACTTTTCCAAGCTGATTTAACAATAGATGAGCTGCCTAAGTTATACACTTGTTCCGCAACATTAATTCTTGTCAACATATCAGCGCGTTTTTCAGGAGATAACTTACCCAATAAATGACCATGTTTAAACCAAATATCACGAATATGTAACAACCAGTTATTAATCAATCCCAGATCTTGATCCACCATAGCTGCTTTAATCCCACCGCAGTTGGTATGCCCACAAATAATAATATGCTCAATATTTAGCACATCAACAGCATATTGCACCACAGATAAACAATTTAAATCAGTATGAATAACTTGATTTGCTACATTCCTATGCACAAATAATTCACCGGGTTTTAAATTTGTCAAATTTTCAGCAGGAACACGACTATCGGAACAACCAATCCATAAATAGCTAGGTGTTTGATTTTCTGCTAACGCTTTAAAATACTCAGCATTTTCTTCTTTCATCCTATTTGCCCAACTAAAATTATTGGCAAATAACTGTTCAATTTTTTTCATTTTTTTACCGCTCCTAAAGATGCACAGTATAGCCTAGAATAGAAAAACGGTAAAATAAAAAGCCCTGTAAGATAACAGGGCGGCGAAATTTAGGTAGGATTGAATATCATCACAACAATGTCGCTTGTTTCATTTTTTGCACGAATTCTGCCAATTCGGAGAGGCATTTTTCTTGATCTGTGAGATTTCGTTCAATAATTTGCACTATAGCTGAACCTGAAATTGCACCGGCAACGCCTGATTTTAACGCATCTTTAACTTGTTGTGGTTGAGCTATACCAAAACCTTGTAAAATCGGAGCTGAGCCATATTTTTTTAAGCCTTTGATGAGATTAGCTAGATTTTTCGCACTTTGTTGATTTTCAGCACTTGTTACGCCAGATCGAGAAACTAAATAAATGTAGCCTTTGCTTTTTTCCGCCACTGCTTTAAGGGTTGTTTCATCTGCATTGGGTGGACAGATAAAAACCGGTTGAATGTCATATTTTTGAGCGGATTGAATATACGGTTCAGAAGCAAGCAGAGGAATATCAGCCACCAATACCGCATCAACTCCGACTTCAGCACAGCGTTGATAAAATCCATCTAAAGTTTGAGCATAAATTAAGTTGGCACAAAGGAGTAGACTGATCGGAATATCGGGATATTTGGACCGCACTTTGGCAATTAGTTGAAAACTTTCTTTTGTACTGCAGCCTGCGTTTAAAGCACGATGATTAGCAGCTTGAATAACCGAACCGTCAAGTAAAGGATCGGAGAAAGGAAACCCAAGTTCTAAAGCATCTGCACCGTTATCCACTAAGGTACAAATAATTTCAAAAGAGCGGTCGAAATTTGGATCGCATAAAGTAACAAAAGGAACAAAAGCACCTTGTTTTTGCTTTTGTAGTTGTAAAAATTTTTGTTCAAAATATCCCATCAGATAATTCCTTTCTCGGTTAAAATTTTATCTACAGTAAAAATATCTTTATCGCCTCGACCTGATAAATTTACTACAAGTAATTGTTCTTTTTCCGGATTTTGTACAATGATTTTTAAAGCATAAGCCAAAGCATGTGAGCTTTCTAAAGCAGGAATAATACCTTCATGTTTGGCTAGGGCTTGAAATGCCTCAATTGCTTCATCGTCAGTAATACTTTCATATTGAGCTCGCCCAATAGTATGTAAATAGGCGTGTTCAGGACCAACGGATGGAAAGTCTAAGCCGGCGGAAATAGAATAAGATTCCTCAATTTGTCCGTCTTGAGTTTGCATAATCGGGGATTTCATACCAAAGTAAATGCCAATGGAGCCATGACGAAGTGGTGCTCCATGCTTTCCTGTATGAATACCGTTGCCGGCAGGTTCAATTCCAATAAGTTGTACTGATTTTTCTGCAATAAACTCAGCAAACATACCAATTGCGTTTGAACCTCCACCTACTGCGGCAATAACAGCATCAGGTAAGCGATTTTCCTTAGCTAAAATTTGACGTTTAGTCTCTTCACCAATCATTTTTTGAAATTCTCGCACAATAGTCGGGAATGGGTGCGGTCCTGCTGCTGTACCTAATAAATAATGGGTTGTCTCATAATTAGCTGACCAATCACGCATAGCCTCACAACAAGCATCTTTTAATGAGCAAGAACCTTTTTCAACAGGAATAACTTCGGCACCCATTAAACGCATACGAAATACATTCGGCGATTGACGTTCAACATCTTTTGCTCCCATGTAAACTCGGCAAGGCATATCCAACATGGCACAAGCTAAAGCTGTGGCTACACCGTGTTGCCCCGCACCGGTTTCCGCAATAATACGTGTTTTTCCCATACGTTTTGCTAGCAAAATTTGCCCTAATACTTGATTGGTTTTATGTGCCCCGCCGTGAAGTAAATCTTCACGTTTTAAATACAATTTTGTTTTTGTACCTTTAGTGAGGTTGCGACATAAAGTTAACGCTGTTGGACGACCCGCATAATTTTTAAGCAAATCTTGAAATTCTTGCTGAAACACAGGATCGTGCTGTGCTTCAACAAAAGCCTTTTCTAATTGTTTTAGTACCGGTACCAGAATTTCCGGTACATACATTCCACCAAATTCGCCAAAATAGGGATTTAAAATTGTACCCGTCATATTTTTTCCTTATTGATTTTGGATTTTGTCAAAAACTGTTTGTAATTTTATTTGATCTTTTATGCCGTTGGCACATTCAACACCTGAATTTAAATCAATCCCTAGACAATGTTGTTGCAATGCTTGTTCAATATTTTGAATATTTATTCCACCGGCAAGCATGACTTTGTATTTAATGGAGGGAGGAATATAATTCCAGTTAAAAGTTTGTCCTGTACCACCTTGTCGATTATCTGCCTTACTATCAAAAACATAACGATCTACATAAGGAATTTCTTCAAAATCTACCGCACTTTTCCCTTGTTCATATTGCTCGGTAACGTCAATCGTAACAGCTTTCCAAATTTGACATTGTGTAGGTAGAACTTGGCGAAGTGCGGTAATAAATTCAGCATTTTCATCACCATGTAACTGCACGGCGAACAATTGTAATTGTGTAGCGATGTTATGGATAAACGCAATAGACTGATTTTGGAAAACGCCAACAAAAAGCAAAGGTGCTTGCTTAACCAATTTCTGTGCTTGACATAGGGAGAGTTTACGAGGAGAACTTTCAGCAAAAATCAATCCGCCGTATAAAGCACCTTGAGCATAGCTTGCTTTGACATCTTGTCCACGTGTTAAACCACAAACTTTGTGTTCACCCAAAAGTACCGAACGTACGGCATTGTTAAGATCTTTACCACTAGTTAAACTGCTACCGATTAAAAAGCCATGTACATAAGGTTTTAATTGTTGTACTTGTTGATGAGAAGAAATACCTGACTCGCTGATCACAATGCGATCTGCCGGAATTTGTCTTGCCAAAGGAGGCGTGCGGTTAAGATCTACGGAGAGATCGTGTAAATTTCGATTATTAATTCCAATTACTTTTGCACCCAGTTTTATGGCTCGATCTAATTCCTTTTGGTTGGATGTCTCAGTTAAAACGCCCATTCCAAGGTTATGTGCAAGATCAGATAAAGTGCGGTAAGTTTCATCATCAAGTATCGACAACATCAATAAAATTCCATCAGCTTGATAATAACGTGCTAAATACACTTGATATTTACTCAGTATAAAATCCTTACAAAGAACAGGTTGAGTAGCCTTCTTACGTACTAAGGGCAAGTAGTTAAAATCTCCTTGGAAATATTTTTCATCTGTTAAAACAGAAATGACCGAAGCATAATTTTTATAGACATTTGCAATTTCTACTATATTAAAATCAGAACGAATTAAACCTTTCGAAGGTGATGCTTTTTTGCACTCTAAAATGAAAGCGGGGCGTTGATGTGAGCCTTGGCTTAACACTTGATAAAAAGAGCGGTCGGAATTTTTAATTTCTTGCTGAAAATGAGCAAGAGGAAATGCAGCTTGTTTTTCTGCGATCCATCGTTTTTTATCTTGTACAATTTTTTGCAAAATAGAGGGGATATTGGGTTGCATGATAATTCCTATTTATTGATACAGTTTTAATTGGTTTAATGTTTCAAATGCTTTACCGTTTGCCATAATATTTAAGGCTTTTTCTGCATTGGCTTTAATATCATCATTGCCAAATAACTTCATTAATAAAGCAGTATTCATAGCAACAGCTTGATTATGCTCATCTTTACCTTTCCCTTGTAAAAGTGCGGTCAATATTTTGGCATTTTCTTCTGCTGTACCGCCACGTAACGTTTCTAATGGTTTAGGAGTAAAACCAAAGTCATGAGGTGTTAAACTATAATATTCAATTTTTCCATGACAAATTTCCGCAACATCGGTTTTTCCATGAATAGCAACTTCATCTAAACCGGAACCATGAATAACGATACTATGCTGATGCCCTAGTCTTAATGCACTTTCAGCATAGATTTTAAGTAAGTGCGGTGTATAAACCCCCAGTAGTTGATGTTTTGGGCGAGCGGGATTGCATAAAGGACCTAAAATATTGAAAATCGTGCGTGTTTTTAATATTTGTCGTACAGGTGCGACATGTTTAAATCCTAGATGATATTGTTGTGCCCAGAGAAAACAAAGGTTGAGATTATCTAGGGCTTGTTTGGACTTTTCAGCAGATAAGTCAATTTTTATCCCTAAAGCATTTAATACATCACTTGCACCGCTTTTGCTGGATACACTTCGATTACCATGTTTTGCCACTTTGTATCCTAATGTTGCAGCAACAATTGCCGCAGTAGTTGAAATATTGATGGTATTAGCATTATCACCTCCCGTTCCGACAATATCGGCAAAAGGGTAGTCTATGAATGGAAATGGCTTAGCGTTGGCAATAATGGCTTTTACTGCACCGCTAATTTCATCTGTTTGTTCACCACGAAATTTTAAGGCGATAAGTACGCCTGCAAGTTGTTCATTAGAAAGTTGTCCTTGAATAATATAATGAAATAACTGTTGTATTTGTTCTTGGTTTAAATGTTGTCCGTCGAAAAGTTGACTGATTAATTGTTCTGTTTGCATGTTGTTTTCCTTCTTATTTTTCGTTCTATTTTGACGTCGGTAAATCATAAATAATTATATTGTTCTCTACTTTGAGCCAATAACCATTGAATACTTTGCTCTAATAACTGTGAGCCTTGCTTCGTTAATATACTTTCAGGGTGAAATTGAAAACTGCAAATAGGCAAGGTTTTATGGCGGATAGCCATAATGATGCCCTTATATTCAGCATTAATAATAAACTCTTCCGAAATTTTTCTTCCCATTAAAGAATGATAACGAGCAACTGGCATAGGATTATCTAACCCCTGAAACATCATTTGGTTATCATGATAAATATTTGATACTTTCCCATGTGAAATTTCACCGGAGGGAACAACGTCTCCACCGAATGCTTCAATCAAAGCCTGATGCCCCAAACAAATGCCAATCATAGCTACTTTACCTTTTAGTGTTTGAATTAAAGGCAATAAAATTCCCGCCTGTGCAGGAGTACCTGGACCTGGTGAGAGGGCTAAAACAGTCTCTTTTTCTGCTAAAATAATTTGAGTTAATAACTTTAAATCGAAGTTATTGCAAAAAACTTGTACTTGATGCCCTAAACTGCGGAATTGATCTACTAGATTGTAAGTAAAGGAATCAAAGTTATCTAAAAATATAATTCTTGCCATATTGTCTCCTTTAGTCTTGAGTATTGGTTTGCAATATTGCATTAATCACAGCTTTAGCTTTGTGACGGGTTTCATCAGCCTCCATTTGTGGATCGGAATCTAAGACTTCACCACAACCTGCTTGAATATAAGCAATACCTTGTTGTACAAAAGCGGAACGTATCACAATACAGGTATCAAAATTACCATCAGAAGATAAATATCCTATTGCACCGCCATAACTATGACGCTTTTGTTTTTCAACTTGGTAAATTAATTGCATTGCTTTAATTTTCGGGGCACCAGTTAAAGTTCCCATATTCATACAAGCCTGATAAGCATGAAAGGCATCAAGCTCGGGGCGTAATTTTCCGACTACACGAGAAACAAGGTGCATAATATGAGAATAGCGATCTACTTGCATTAGCTCCTTAACCTGTCTTGTACCGCTTTCACAGACTCGAGCAATATCGTTACGAGCAAGATCAACGAGCATAAGATGTTCTGCGAGCTCTTTCTTGTCTAAACGCAATTCCAACTCCAAACGAGTATCTAATTCAGGATCGATATTACCCTGTTGATCAAAGCCACGAGAACGAGATCCAGCAATCGGATAAATTTCTACTTGGCGATTTTCAGCATTATATTTCAATGCACTTTCAGGAGAGGAACCAAATAAGATGAAATCGGTATCTTGCATAAAAAACATATAAGGACTTGGGTTATTTTTCTTTAATTGACGGTAGCTGGCCAACGTATTTGGGCATTCCAGCATAAAGCGACGAGAAGGAACAATTTGGAAAATATTTCCTGCATAAATATGCTGTTTTAATTGTTCAATAATGGCTTTAAAAGATTCGTCTTCTAAATTTACTTGTACTAAAACACTCGCTTTTGAGACAGCTAAGTGCGGTTCAATTTTCGTTAATTTTTGACAAATTTCCATCGCACTTTTTTGCACATTACCTAATTCTTGCGAATGAAAACAGAATGATTGTAGAGTAGTTTGTTGTAATTGATGATCAATCACCAATAAATTTTCTGCCAAATAAAATACATAGTCAGGACAGGTTAATCCATCATCTTCTAGGCTAATATTTTCCATTGGTATAAAATTAATTACTAAATCATAGGCAAATAATCCCCCTAGAAAAATGGGTATTTTTGATTGAGCATAAATATCTGTTAAACAACGTAAGCCATCAAAAACGGTTGTTGCCTGTAATTTGCTATCTTCATCGAGATTGGGATTAATCGGAGGGATAATAACTTCTAAATCGCTTTCAGACTTCACAAGTATTTTTGCTGTTGGCTGTAATTTTTCTCTAATAAGAGGTAAAACTGTTTTTCCATTGCTGGTTAAAGCGTTAAATATAATAGTATTACCGAAACAAGATATTTTGATTGCGGAATTTACAAACAATAGGCTTTTTAAACTATTTTTACTGGAGATTTCCGCACTTTCTAACAACAAAGTATTAGTTTTTTGTTGACAAAGTGTTGCAAAAACTGCGGTAGGATCTTTGTGATAAGGTAACTTCTGAGTTAATACTTCAATAAAGGGGGCAAACATAAAAGAATCCTTCTTTAGAATAAATTTAAAGATGAACTATTAAACTAGTGCAAATTTGTTTTGTCAATAGTGAAGTAGCATTATTTTAAAAGTAAGTATTTGAAATAAAAAAAGTGCAATTTTCTTGCGAGAAAGCATAAGCAATAAAATTGCACTTTTAAATAAATTCGTTATGATAATCGGTTCATAATTTCACTTATATAAGGAAGAAAAAATGTGGTCTGAGTTATTGATTGGTTATGGCTTGTTTATTTTAGAAATACTCACAATTTTATTAATTGTTGCAGGGATAGTGATGATGATTATGACACTGAAAGAACGTAAATCACATCAAGTCGGAGAGTTGGTTATTACAGATTTATCACGAGAATATGAAAATAACAGTAAAAAATTGCGTGATTTTTACCTGAGTGACGATGCGTTAAAACAACGTGAAAAAGAGCAGAAAAAAGCCGATAAACTTAAAGCAAAAGAAGAAAAAGCCCAACGTAAAAAAGGGGAAACGTTAGCAGAAAAAAGAAAACCACACCTTTTTGTATTGCATTTTAAAGGTGATATTTCTGCTTCAGAAACCACCGCACTTCGAGAAGAAATTAGTGCGATTATTGCGGTTGCAAAAGAAGATGACGAGGTTTTATTACGCTTAGAAAGTCCCGGTGGAGTTGTGCATGGCTATGGATTGGCTGCTTCTCAATTAGCTCGTTTAAAACAACGCAATATTAAGCTAACTGTAGCAGTGGACAAAGTTGCTGCAAGCGGGGGGTATATGATGGCTTGTGTTGCAGATAAAATTATTTCCGCTCCTTTTGCCATCATTGGATCTATTGGTGTTGTTGCTCAAATTCCCAATATTCATCGCTTATTAAAAAAACATGATATAGACGTTGATGTAATGATTGCTGGTGAATATAAACGCACAATGACCATTTTGGGTGAAAATACAGAAAAAGGAAAAGCAAAATTTCAACAAGATCTAGAAGACACTCATTTATTGTTTAAACAATTCGTTACACAAAACAGACCGCACTTGGATATTGATAAAATTGCAACAGGTGAACATTGGTTCGGCAAACAAGCATTAGCGTTACATTTAGTTGATGAAATTGCGACAAGTGATGATTTATTGTTACAAGCAATCAAAGATAAAACAGTGCTTTCGGTAAAATATATGATGAAAAAATCACTCATTCAAAAATTAGGCAAACAAGCAGAAGAAAGTGCTAATAATGTGTTGTTACGATTGCTGAAACGTGATGAGAGTACTTTGATATAAGCTTACTCAACATTGCCCAAAAAGAGATTAAAATTTGGTTTACATTTTTGTTGTTTGATATTAATATCTCAAGCAGTGCTGACGTGATTTAATGCGACAATATTTTTGTAAAGATATAAAATTAAATCGTAAGCTATTCAAAAAATTTGAAGAAATTTATATACATAAAATTAAGGTAAAATAATGAAACTATCACGTTTTGTATTATCTGCTGTTGTAGCAGCAACATTGTCGGCTTGTGGTAATTTAAGTAATGTCACCGAACAGGGTACATCAGATAACTTGAAGTGGCCTAAAATTGATCAGTCAAGATTTAATCATGATGGTAGCCAATTTGGATCGTGGCCAAACTGGGATAACCTACGTATGGTTGAACGCGGAATGAATAAAGATCAACTGTATAACCTATTGGGACGTCCGCATTTTTCGGAAGGTTTATATGGTGTTCGTGAGTGGGACTATGCTTTTAATTATCGTGAGAATGGTGAGCATAAAATTTGCCAATACAAAATTTTATTCGATAAAAATATGAATGCCCAAAATTTCTATTGGTTTCCAAATGGTTGTAACGGTTATGCATCTTTTAGTTTAAATACGGATCTCTTATTTGATTTTGATCAAGATACGTTGACCTCAAAAGGTGAAGAAGCTGTTGATAATGTTGCAATGCAATTAGAAGCATTTTCAGCCAAAGAAATTAAAATTGTTGGTTTTACTGATCGATTGGGTACAGATTCTTATAACTTGGATCTTTCTCAACGCCGAGCTGATCGTGTTAAAGAGCGTTTAATTGAAAAAGGGTTAAATATTGATATTATCGCTATTGGATATGGTAAAACGCAACAGATTAAGGCTTGCAATGATGTACCAGCCAAAGAACTAAAAGATTGCTTACGTCCAAACCGTCGTGTTGAAATTTCAGCATACGGAAACATCTCAAAAAAATATGGTAATGGTGAGCTGAAGGGGGGTACAACTGGTCCATCATTATATTACGAAAAATAATCTCTCTTGATATAGGTAAGGGCATCAAACGATGCCCTTTATTTATAGAATTATTTATCACTTTTGTGCAAAATTTGATTAATCAATTTCTGAGTGAGAGAAACATAACTTTGCTTTTTATTATAATAGCGATAGCTGAAATTGAGCAGATAATAGAGCTGATAAATAAGTTTTCTTTCTAAGTAACCTTCTTCCAGTGGATATATTTCATTATAGCGTTGATAAAAATTAGTTGGGAAAGGCTCAAAAAGTGATGAAAAAGCAATATCGCATTCTCTATCTCCCCAATAGCAAGCAGGATTGCAGACAAAAATTTTATCATCTACTTGAATACAGTTTTCAATCCATAAATTGCCATGCAGTATAGAGGGTTTGGGGTTATGTTTGCTCAAAGTATCTGCAACAATTTGCACAATGAGATCTATATTTCCAAATATCAAACCTTTTTCTTTACATACTTGCAATTGCCAGCCAATACGATTTTCGCTGAAAAATTTAGCCCAACTTGTCTGCCAATCATTTGGTTGATAAATAGGACCTAGCCAAGTATCAAAATCTAATCCATATTTATCTGGTCCTTGTATTTGATGTAGCTGTGCTATTTTTTCAGCGAATATTGTAAAAGAAGACTGTTTATTCTTTGACTTATTTAACGCTTCTAACAGTAAAAAACTATGCCCTTGTGAATTGCCAATTCCATAAACTAAAGGGACATTAATTGAATTAGTTTTAGCTAAAAGAGCTAACTGGTCTGCTTCTGCACGAAACATAGAGCGGTAGGATCTTTCGTTTATTTTAACAAAAACAGTTTGAACCTCATCATTAATCAGCCAAATTTCATTCATTTCACCTGAATATAATTTTTCTTTATGTTTAATAAAATAGTAGGCACCAAATTGTTCTGCCAGTACCTGAGAAATAGATTTCCACATAGCTCCTCCGATATGATTCAAGTTAGCCTGACTAGATGATAATCTGAATACCGGTAATATTCTGTGATAAATATCAAGTTTTAATAAATATCTTATTAAGTAGTGAATTTATGTAATTCTTATCTATTTATATCTTTACTCATATGTTATGTGGATTGAATATTTCAGCGAAATGATAAGGATATACCAATTAGTCTAGTTGTTACTAATACAGTAAAATAGATACGTTTTCTAAGAGTTTTCTGTTAAAATGCACCGCACTTTTATTGTACAAGGTAGGTATAAATAAAAGTGCGGTGCTTTCAGCACTTTTTTATTTTATGTTTAACTTAATTTACAAGTAACCTTTCGTATGGGCTACCACTGTATAAGGATTCACAATGCCAATTATTACTTTACCTGACGGTTCACAACGTCAATTCGATAATCCCGTTTCTGTATTGGAAGTTGCTCAATCAATCGGTTCCGGACTCGCTAAGGCTACTATTGCCGGTCGTGTGAACGGCGAGCGTCGAGATGCCTCAGATATGATTAGTGAGGATGCCAATCTTGAAATTATTACTGCCAAAGATGAAGACGGTTTAGAGATTATCCGACACTCAACGGCACATTTATTAGGGCATGCTATCAAGCAACTTTTCCCAAATGTGAAGATGGCTATCGGCCCAACTATTGACAATGGTTTTTATTACGACATTGATTTGGACCGCTCTTTAACCCAAGAAGATATTGATACCCTAGAAAAACGTATGCTGGAGCTGGCAAAAACGAATTATGACGTGATAAAAAAACGTGTCAGTTGGCAAGAAGCAAGAGATACTTTTGAAAGTCGTGCTGAGCCTTACAAAATAGCTATCTTAGATGAAAATATTGCAAAAGACGACCAACCTGCACTTTATCATCACGAAGAATATATTGATATGTGTCGTGGTCCGCACGTACCCAATATGCGTTTCTGTCACCATTTTAAATTAATGAAAGTAGCTGGTGCATATTGGCGTGGAAATAGTGATAATAAAATGCTCCAACGCATTTATGGTACGGCTTGGGCAGATAAAAAACAATTAGCCGATTATTTACATCGATTAGAAGAAGCTGCAAAACGTGATCATCGTAAAATCGGTAAGGCGTTGGATTTATACCATATGCAAGAGGAAGCACCCGGTATGGTATTTTGGCATAATGACGGTTGGACAATCTTCCGTGAGCTGGAAACATTTGTGCGTACAAAGTTAAAAGAATACGATTATCAAGAAGTAAAAGGTCCATTTATGATGGATCGTGTGCTTTGGGAACGTACAGGACACTGGCAAAATTATGCTGATTTAATGTTTACTACACAATCTGAAAATAGAGAATATGCCATTAAGCCAATGAATTGTCCTGGACATGTTCAAATTTTCAATCAAGGCTTGAAATCTTATCGTGATTTACCTATTCGTATGGCTGAATTTGGTTCTTGCCATCGTAATGAACCATCAGGATCTTTACATGGATTAATGCGTGTGCGTGGTTTTACACAGGATGATGCACATATTTTCTGCACGGAAGATCAAATTGAATCGGAAGTAACGAGCTGTATTAAAATGGTTTATGACATTTATAGTACGTTTGGCTTTACCGATATTTTTGTCAAACTTTCTACTCGTCCTGAAAAACGCATTGGTGAAGATGCTATGTGGGATCGTGCAGAGCAAGGTTTGGCAAATGCACTTAAACACAATGGTCTTGAATATGAAATTCAAGAGGGGGAAGGGGCATTTTATGGACCGAAAATTGAATTTGCATTAAGAGATTGTTTAGATCGTGAATGGCAATGCGGTACAATCCAATTAGATTTTGCGTTACCCGGACGTCTAGATGCCACCTATGTTGCAGAAGATAATGCCCGTCGTACACCTGTCATGATACATCGTGCTATCTTAGGTTCAATTGAACGTTTTATCGGTATTATCACTGAAGAATATGCAGGTTTTTTCCCTACGTGGTTAGCACCGATTCAAGCTGTTGTGATGAATATTACTGATAGTCAAGCGGATTATGTGCAAAAAGTAGTTAAGCAATTTTCTGAAGCGGGATTACGTGTAAAAGCGGATATACGCAATGAAAAAGTCGGTTTCAAAATTCGTGAACATACCTTACGTCGAGTACCTTATATGCTAGTTTGCGGCGATAAAGAAATTGTGGAAAACAAGATTGCAGTTCGTACCCGTAAAGGGACGGATTTAGGCACGTTTAGTGTTGAAGAATTTGTTGAGATTTTAAAACAACAAGTGAGAAAACGTGAGTTAACCTTGTTAGGTGAATAATGATAAAAAATATAATCGGCACTTAAAGGTGCCGATTTTTTATGGAATTGTTCACTTAATACAGTAATGAATACAACAAACGACGAAATTTATTTGTAATCGGATCGTTATTACCAATGGCAGCTAAAATCGCTAAAAATTGTTGCTTAGCCTCTCCATTTAACGCATTAAGATCTTGTTTTAATATATCAAACAGCAAATTTAATGAAGCCTCATTACGATTGGCTTGATGCAATTGTAATGCTAGTTTTAATGCAATTTCTGCTGTTGGATTTTTAGCAAAATCAGCTTGCAATTGCTGAATTTCAGGGGTATCAGTCGCTTTTATTAAAAGCTCAATTTGAGCAACTAAACCATGCCAGCGACTATCACGATCTTGTAGCGGAATTTTATCTAAAATCTCTTGGGCGGGTTCAATGCGTTTTATCGTAATATAGGTTTCAGCGTAGAGTAGAGCAATATCGCTATTTTTCTTATCAGATAATTCCCATGCTTCTTTGAGCAACGGTAGAGCGTCATTATATTGTTCTTGTTCCAACAAATTTAATGCCTGATTAAATTTCATTTCTTCTTCCTTCGGTAAAATTAGAGATAAACGTTGTTGTAACATAATTTCATCTAAAGAACCTTGGAAAGCATCTAATACTTGTGCTTGATTAAATAAATAAGTTGTTGGTAATGATTGAATATGAAATTGTGCGGTAAGCATTTTTTCCGTTTCACAATTCACTTTACCTAATAAAAATTGTCCTTGATATTTTTCTGCATAACGAGTCAAAAGTGCGGTAAATTCTAAAGAGATTTTGTTACTTGGGGTATAAAAAATTAAAACAAGAGGTGTTTGTACAGAACTTTGTAATACACTTGTTAGATTTTGCTCATTAATATCAATAATATATGACATAAAATTTCCTACGTTTATTTAAAGGTAAAGTGGGTAAATTGTAACAAACCAATCATTTTTTGGGAAAATATTTCTTCGATTTAAGACTTTCTTAATATTTTTTAATAATACAAAACAGCTGATAAAGAATTCGGTCAGGATGCTGAAATAGATGTAACAGAAGTGCAGAAATTAATAAAAACCTTGGTATTGTTTGATATGAGACTGATTTAAAACGTCATTATAAATTCTCCAAAATTTAATCGCTAAAATAGAAGATCTTTGCTAGAATCCGTACGAAAAACACCTTTCTAATGTTTTTCATTTTGGTTATTAATTCATTTGGAAACACATATAATGGAAAATCAATCTTTTCTACAAAAATACTTCAAGTTTAACGAAAAAAAGACGACTACAAAAACAGAAATCATTGCGGGAATTACCACATTTTTTACTATGGTTTATATCGTTTTTGTCAATCCGTCGATTTTAGGTGATGCAGGAATGGATAAACAGGTTGTCTTTGTAACGACTTGTTTAATTGCCGGTTTGGGAACAATTGCAATGGGATTATTTAGTAATTTACCTATTGCACTTGCACCAGCGATGGGATTGAATGCCTTTTTTGCTTACGTCGTGGTAGGAAAACTAGGGTATTCTTGGGAAATTGGTATGGGGACAATTTTCTGGGGATCGGTAGGGTTACTTTTACTAACTGTCTTTCAAATTCGCTATTGGCTGATGGCATCTATTCCGCTGAGTTTGCGTGTCGGTATCGGAGCTGGGATAGGATTTTTTATTGCTTTAATCGGCTTTAAAAATATGGGACTGGTTGTATCTAATCCGGTAACGTTGGTTTCGCTTGGTGACTTACATAGCTCGCAAGTTTTAATGGGGGTTTTGGGATTTTTTATTATTGTAGTGTTGGCTGCACGTAATATTTATTCTGGAGTCTTGGTTTCTATTGTTACTATTACGGCTTTAGCATTGATTTTTGATGAAAATGTGGTTTTTAACGGCGTTATTTCTATGCCCCCAAGCCTTGATGCTGTAGTCGGAAAAGTTGATGTTTTAGGTGCATTAGATACCGCACTTTTAGGCATTATTTTTTCTTTTTTGTTAGTAAATTTATTTGATTCATCCGGAACTTTGCTTGGTGTAACAGATAAGGCTGGTTTTAGTGATGCTCAAGGTCGTTTCCCAAAAATGAAGCAAGCGTTGTATGTAGACAGTATTAGTGCTGTAACGGGTTCTTATATCGGTACATCGGCAATCAGCACTTATATTGAAAGTGGTGCCGGAGTGTCTGTCGGAGGTCGTACCGGAATGACCGCTGTTGTAGTCGGAATTTTATTTTTACTTACTATTTTCTTCTCTCCATTGGCTGGTATGGTGCCGGCTTACGCAACAGCAGGGGCATTAGTTTATGTAGGTATTTTGATGGCATCAAGCTTAATTCGAGTTGAATGGGACGATTTAACTGAAGCAACACCAGCTTTTATTACTGCAGCAATGATGCCATTCACCTATTCAATCACTGAAGGTATTGCCTTTGGTTTTATTAGCTATTGTGTCATGAAGACTTGTACCGGTCGCTGGAAAGAGATTAATGCACCGGTTTGGGTTGTATCTTTGCTTTTTGTAGCGAAATTTGTTTGGGTTGGATAAATCATTAATTATTGAATAGATCTTTCTAAAGCGGACATTAGTCCGCTTTCTTGTTGATTTAACTAGAATTTTGGGATTTTTATGGAACATAAATTAGAAGATATTATTTACATTTTTAATCGATGCTTTGAGCAAGAGTATAATACAAGGTTAGTTAAAGGTGGTGATGAACCGATTTATATTCCGGCTAATAAAGATTGCTCTTATAATGCTATCTATTTCGCACGTGGTTTTTATAGTAGTGCTTTGCATGAGATTGCACATTGGCTTATTGCAGGAAAAGAGCGGCGAAAATTAGAGGATTTTGGTTATTGGTATGAGCCTGATGGGCGTTCAATGGAAAAACAGCGTGAATTTGAGCAAGCAGAGGTAAAACCTCAGGCATTGGAATGGATTTTAGCAACTGCGGCGGGATTTCGCTATTTTGCGAGTAGCGATAATTTAAACGGTAATCCGGGAGATACACAACCTTTTAAATTAGCTGTTTATGAGCAAGTTAAAACTTATGCACAAAAGGGGTTACCGAAACGAGCAGAAACTTTGCGTAAAGCCTTAGCGGAATTTTATAAAACAGAAGACCGCATTGTTCTGAGTAAATTTGACGTAGCGAGGATATAAATGTTAGCTCTGGAAATTAAACATTTGACAAAAGAATATAAAAATGGGGTTAAAGCACTATCCGGAATTGATCTTAGGGTAGAAGAGGGAGATTTTTATGCGTTGTTGGGACATAACGGTGCAGGAAAATCAACAACCATTGGCATTATCAGCTCTTTAATAAATAAAACCAGCGGAACAATAAAAGTGTTTGGTTATGATTTGGATCGGCAATTAGCTCAATTAAAACGGCATATTGGCTTAGTACCACAAGAATTTAACTTTAATCAATTTGAAAAAATTCAAGACATTCTAGTGAATCAAGCCGGCTATTATGGTATTGAGCGAAAAGAAGCACTTAAGAGATCTGAAATATGGCTAAAAAAATTAGATTTATGGGAAAAGAAAGATCAACAAGCTATGCGTTTATCAGGTGGTATGAAACGTCGCTTGATGATTGCTCGAGCATTAATGCACAATCCTAAATTATTAATTTTAGATGAGCCTACCGCCGGTGTTGATATTGAACTGCGACGTGCTATGTGGACTTTTTTAAAAGAACTTAATCAACAAGGAACAACGATTATTTTAACCACACATTACTTAGAGGAAGCTGAAAATTTATGCCGTCATATTGGCATTATTCAGCAAGGTAAACTGATTGTTGATATGTCGATAAAAGCCTTATTGTCACAGTTAGAGACAGAAACTTTTATTTTAGATTTAGCACTTTCTAGTTCAACGCCAAAGGTTGATAATTACAACGTCACAATTATTGATGAGCTAACAATGGAAGTTGAAGTTAAGCGTGGACAAGGACTGAATAATTTATTTATTCAATTAAATGGTCAAGGAATTAATGTATTGAGCATGCGGAATAAAGCCAATCGCTTAGAGGAGCTGTTCATTTCTATGGCGTTAAATAAACCAAAAATCACGGAGAAAATATAATGTTAGCTTGGATTGCGTTTAAAACAATTTTAACTAAAGAAATTCGTCGTTTTACTCGTATTTGGGTACAAACTTTAGTCCCACCGGTCATTACAATGACACTTTATTTTATTATTTTTGGTCATTTGATTGGAGCAAGAATTGGAGAAATGAACGGCTTTAGCTACATGCAGTTTATTGTACCGGGATTAATCATGATGTCTGCGTTGACTAATTCTTTTGCTAATGTGGCGTCTTCATTTTACAGTACCAAATTTGCTAAAAATATAGAAGAATTACTCATTTCACCTACTTCTTCTCATATTATTATTTTAGGATATATGGCTGGTGGTATAGCTAGAGGTTTATGCGTTGGTATTTTAGTAACAATCGTTGCTATGTTTTTTGTGGAAATGACTGTCTATTCATGGCTAATTATTGTGTTGACACTTTTAATGACAACAGCAACCTTTGCTTTAGGTGGTTTAATTAATGCTGTTTTTGCCCGCTCTTTTGATGATATTAGTATTATTCCAACTTTCGTTTTAACGCCTTTAACTTATCTTGGCGGTGTTTTCTATTCTATTTCTTTGTTACCCGCTTTTTGGCAAAACATATCTAAACTGAATCCTATTGTTTATATGATTAATGGGTTTAGATATGGTTTTTTGGGGGTTAGTGACGTTGGAATTCATTATACTTTCACTGTTCTGACATTATTTATTACCGCACTTTATGGCTTGGCATACTATCTAATTAGTCGTGGGGTAGGGTTAAGAAATTAGCCGTCAGATCAATACAAACAAAGGCGAATAATCAATACTCGCCTTACTTTTATGAACCTAAGTTTTTTCCTTTAATAAACAAATAAATTTGCAATTGTTTATATTTGATCTATTTAGGTAGTTTTCCTTGGTTTTCTATTTCATAGCAAGGTTCATAAGCATCACCTCCAGGTAATTTCATTCTGTGCTGGTTGATGAAATCTTGCAATAAATTGTCGACTTTTTCCATTAATACGGGATCACCTTTTAGTTTGAATTTTCCTAATTCTGTAATTTTATCTTGAGTATCTGGTTTGATATTTCCCGCTACAATTCCTGAGAAAACTCGGCGTAAATTAGCAGCTAAATCAACTTTAGATTGGTCAAAATGTAAAGCTAAATTTGCCATGTTTTCATGAGTTGGGATAAACGGTTTTTGAAATTCAGCAGTAATTTCTAATGACCAGTTGAAATAATACGACTCATTTTTTTCATAACGTGATTTTTGGATGTCGCGCATAGCATTATTTATATGGCGAGCAACTGAAACCGGATCATCAATGATAATTTTATATAAAGATTGTGCTTCAGATCCCAATGTATCACCAATAAATTGATCAATAGAAGCAAAGTAAGCCGCACTTTCTTTTGGACCGGTTAAGATAAGCGGAAGATGTTGGGCATAGTTATTTGGATTGAGTTTAATGCCTAAAATATAAAGGAATTCTTCAAAAGTTCCAGGACCGCCGGGGAAAATAATAATCCCATGTCCCATACGCACAAATGCTTCTAGACGTTTTTCAATATCAGGCATAATAATAAGTTCGTTCACAATTGGATTTGGAGGCTCGGAAGCAATAATAGATGGTTCTGTAATACCAATAAAACGACTTTGTTTATAGCGTTGATTTGCATGACCAATGGTTGCACCTTTCATGGGTGCTTCCATTACACCCGCTCCACAGCCCGTGATAATATTCAACTCACGATGTCCAAGTTCTAAACCTACAGAACGGCAATATTGATACTCTATTTGGTTAATTGAATGCCCTCCCCAGCAAACGACTAAATTTGGTTGCTCACCGTTAATTAGGGCCTTAGCATTGCGTAAAATGGCGAAGACTTGGTTAGTGATATGTTTACTATCTTGAATATCACAAGGGTTAATGCGTTGATTTAATACATTAACAAATAAAATATCACGTAACACAGCGAATAAATGATATTGAATATTTTTAATCATTTTATTATCAACAAAAGCATTTTCTGGTGGATTATGCAATTCTAAGGCAATGCCACGTTCTTTTGCTACCAAGTTAATATCAAAATCAGGATATTTACTTAATAGCTCACGACTGTCATCTGTAATTGCACCCGAGTTTAATACGGCTAACGAACAATTACGATAAAGTTGATAAAGTTTACTTTTAGCTTTTTTAGCTAGTTGTTCAACTTCCATGTGTGAAAGTTGATCCATGCTTCCTTTGGGATTAACATAATGTATATTTTTCATAAAAGTTCCTTTTTATTGGCGTGCAAGACGCTGGTTAAGTGGAATAGGCTCAAAATTGGAACGAAATGGATTAATATCCAATCCGCCTCTTCGTGTATATCGAGCATAAACACTCAGTTTTTCAGGTTGTGCAAATTTCATCAGATCACAGAAAATACGCTCTACACATTGTTCATGAAATTCATTGTGTTGTCGAAAGGAAATAAGATAACGCAAGAGTTTTTCTCTGTTTATTTGGTTACCAATATAATGAATTTGCACAGTTCCCCAATCCGGTTGATTGGTAATTAGGCAATTTGATTTCAGCAAATGGCTGACTAATTTTTCTTCGACCCATTGCTTGTTGGTGCAATTTTCTAATAAATTTGGATCAAATTCATAGCATCGTATTTCAATATCTTGTTCATCAATACATTCACCTTGTAGAGTAGCGATGAGTTGTTGAGCATAATTCTGTAACGAATTTAACCGCACTTTTACTTGCCCTTTTGCACATTTTATTAAATCTTGTTGCAGTATTTGTTCAACCTGTTGTAGATTTTCAAACTGACTTTGATTAAAACTATTTAAATAAAGTTTAAAACTTTTTGATTCAATCAGATTTTCACTTTGATAATCAATTTCAACATCAGCAATAGCAACTTGAGGAACACCTTTTAAATTTAGCCAAGAAATTTCATAGGCCGTCCAAATATCCGCACCGAAGCTAAAGGGCTGTTTTGTACTAATACCTAAATCATCTCGGTTAAGTTTGCGTGGTACCGCTTGTAATAAAGTGTGGTCGTAAGTAGAGATATATTCTGTTTTTTTTCCTAATTTTAATGTTTGTAAACTTTGGTCATGGTATTGCATGATTCATCCTTTTTGTTATTGCCAATGCCAAGATAAATTGGAAACTAGGCGACAATGATCACATTTAAAATGAAAGAGATTAAATAACGGTTTATCTAAATGCCATTTTTGCTGACAATTAGGACATAAGCGTTGTTGTTCACTTTGCAGATCATCACCGCCAATGCGATAAAGATAATAAAAAGTGGGAATACCGGTATGTTTTTCAATTTCTTGAGTCAGATAATAGCCGTGTTTAGTTAAATGACTATTGAAATCACTGATTTCATACAGTGCTTGTTGCTCTAAAATTGAACCGTTCATTTGCAATTGATCACAAGCCTGCCAATTTTCTTGCCATTTAATAATATCCATACTCAAGTGCGGTATGTTTTTAAATTGTTTATATAATGGAATGGGCAATAAATTATCACCGCTATGTAGCGGAGAACAAGACTGCAAGTACGTTGTATACAACACTTGCCAAGTCGCTACCTCTTTTGAGTAAGTTATATCTGAATTTAAATCATCCGCAATGATTTGAAAACTATCAAAAAAAATCCCCGCACTTTTTGCTTGTTCAAGGGCTTTATCTACTTGTATGTTATTGAATGTAGGTAACAAACTTTGCTGTTCTGGACAAGTTACTCGCAATGCAAATCCCTCTTCATTATTTTGAACTGCAACAAATAATGGAATTTCACGTCCAATAATTTGTCCGTTATAACGCCATTGCTCAATAATTTGATTAATTAGATAAGAAATATTACTAATTGGCAATTTTTGAGGTTGTCGATAGGTAAAAAATACTTCAACTAGATACATATTTATTGTTTGATGATTATTCGAAAGGGTAGATTAACATAATTAATTTGCATAGAATACCGCTTTTTATTTTGGAATATAACGCATGAAAATTGAAATCAAAACGCACTTACAAGCGTTACAAAAAATTATGCAGGACTTAGAATTATGGCAATCCTTTCCGCCCGATGAACAGGCTTTTTCAAGCACCGCCCCTTTTTCTATGGATACTATGAGTGCTAATGAATGGTTACAGTGGGTTTTTATCCCTCGTATGTATGCATTGCTGGAGGGTCAACAATCTTTACCGTATAAAATGGCAATTACACCTTATATCGAAGAAGCATTAAAAGATCTTGATGGATTAAATGACCTACTACAGCCTATTCATGAAATTGAGAAATTATGTCAGAGCCAATAGAATTGGATATTTTATATCAAGATGAGTTTCTCGTTGTAGTGAATAAACCTGCCGGAATGTTGGTTCACCGCAGTTGGCTAGATCGTCATGAAACTCAATTTGTCATGCAAACTTTACGAGATCAAATTAGTCAACATGTTTTTCCTATTCATCGTTTAGATCGTCCAACATCAGGTGTTTTACTTTTTGCCTTAAATGCTGGAATTGCTAATTTATTATGTTCACAATTTGAATTAAAACAAGTGAAAAAAAGCTATTTGGCGATAGTTCGTGGTTATTTGAGCGATGCTCAACGAATTGATTATCCGCTTAAAGTGCAACTGGACAAAATTGCAGATAAATTTAGTCGAAAAGAAGAACTGCAAGATGCAATAACGGATTATTATGGTTTAAAAACCGTTGAAATGCCTTATGGCGTAGGGCGTTATAGCTCTTCCCGCTATTCACTTGTACGTTTAATGCCTTATACGGGACGTAAGCATCAATTACGTCGCCATTTAAAGCATATTTTTCATCCTATTTTGGGTGATACTCAATATGGTGATTTACACCAAAATCGGGCTTTCAGTCAAAATCTTGGTGTAAGCAGGTTAATGTTACATGCTGAAAAACTTTGTTTTCAACATCCGGTAACTAATGAAACAATAGAAATTGTTGCTGATTTAGATGAGCAATGGAAATTGTTATTCAAAATATTTAATTGGTAAATAGCTCAGAACATTTGAGGAAGTATATGTTAAATAATGTAAAATTAACTCATGAAGAACAGCAAAGTGCGGTAGAAAAAATTCAAGAATTAATGCGACAAGGTATGAGTAGTGGGGAGGCTATAGCCTTAGTTGCGAAGGTGTTACGTGAAAAAAAGTTACACCCTGAATCAAAATATAATGAAATTTTGTGATCTCTGTCGGATTTTTGAATATTATTTATTGCAAATATAGTTAATTTCGTTGAGTATTTAGTTAAATTTTAGGAAGGTGGTAAGGCTCACAGTCTTATTATGAAGTATAGAGGTCTGTAAAGGCTTAAAACCAAAGAGGTTAAAATATTATGGAAGTAGGTATTGTTAAGTGGTTTAATAATGCAAAAGGATTTGGATTCCTGTCTGTTGAAAGTAGTGATGTTGATGTTTTTGCACATTATTCAGTCATTGAAATGGAAGGGTATCGTTCTTTAAAGGCGGGACAGAAAGTACAATGTGAAGTCGTGCATGGAGATAAAGGTTCTCATGCCACAAAAATTATCCCCATGGTTGAATAATAAAATCAAAGCTTTTTGTTTCGGTGTATTGAGCAAGGTTTTAACCTTGCTTTTTTATGTGATAAAACTCGCTATTTTAGCAGATCTTTAAGACCTTCTTTCATAACGGAAACTTGATTTTCATATAAGACCTTGCTTTCTCTTTCATCAATCATATAAGAAATAGTTTCCGATAAAGTCATTTTCATTTTACGTGAATAACGAGATAATCGAAGCCAGACCGCATATTCTAGATCAATTGATTTTTTCTTTGTAGATTGTTTCTCGCCATTGAAAAAACGTTTTCTTCTTGCTCTTATAGCTTGATCCAACTTAATAACTAAATTTGATGACAAATGATTTTCTATCCAATCTTCAATTTTTTCAGGGTAGTTTTGGTGTGTCATTAATTGCCGAACAATGTCTTCTTGTAAACTTTGTTCTGTATAACGTGTAATATTTTCACCCTCGCGTGATTTTTTGATCAAATAGATCCATTTCCAATTTGCTTCTTGATTTGTCAGCTTCTGATATTTCATTTTGTTTACTCATCTGTGACATTGTAACCTATGTAATAATATACGCTTTTTATATTATTTTCTAGTAAATTTTAATCAAGAATACAGAAGTGAATTAAATAGAAATATGCGATAATATGACCTTAATCGTTTAATTTGATAGAGAGTACATGTGACAATTGAGCAAAAAATAAAAAAAAGAGCCGACGAATGCTTGTCAGAACAGTTAATTTCTTGGCAAAATTTATTACCCATGTTACAACTTGATAATGATTTTTTAGACGCTTCATTATCTGAGATTGATTTTTTTACTTTGCAACCAAGAGCTAAAAGTGCGGTTGATCTTTTCCTAAAAAATCCTCAACGATCATTGCTTGTTTTAAAAGCAGATGATCAAGCTGAATATGCAACTTTACTACAAGAATATATAGAACAAAAACTTCCTGTTTCTGAAACAATTAGTGGTGTTCAGTATATTATTGAACAGGGAGACAGTTTTTCTTTTCCACAAATCAGTCTGGCACAGGCAGCATCAGTGGAAGACAACTTTGCAGGAAAACAAAAAGTGGCGAGTGCTTTATTTTTCGATCAAAGTCAGTTATTCGGATCAGTTGTAATTCACCCCAGTTCTCATGATATTCAACTTAATTCAGGATTAGTACATCAAGTAAATAATGGTGTATTGATTTTGAGTGCCGGTGCATTGTTGGAGCAATTTGAGATATGGCATCGTTTAAAACACTTATTACTAACAGGTATTTTCAGTTGGTATTCTCTTAATCCTTCAAAAACCTTACCTTGCACAATTCCTAATTATCCCCTAAATCTAAAAGTTATCATTTTAGGTAATCGTTCAGAGTTGGCAACCCTAGGTGAATTGGAGGAGGAACTGTATCATTTCGCAGATTATGCAGAAATTGAAAGTTATTTTTCGCTTAATGATGCACAATCTCATCAAAAGTGGGCAAGTTATGTTCATACGTTGGCAAAAAAACAAGGAATTGAGCTGAGTATTGAAGGAATAAATGCACTTTATCAACTTTTTGTGAGAGAAAGTGAAGATCGTTACTTAATTAGTATCTCACCATTAAAATTAAAAGGGATCTTATTTGACACACAAATTTTAAGTCAAAGAAAACATTTAAGTGCGGTAGATTTTCAATTATTTTTTCAACAAAAAGAACAACAGTACTGTTTCTTACGTGAGCAGGCGTATAAAGGCATTTTACAGGAGCAAATTTTTATTGCTACAGATGGGGAAATAATAGGACAAATTAACGGATTATCAGTCATTGAATATCCCGGTACGCCGGTTTCTTTTGGCGAGCCTTCAAGAATAAGTTGCATTGTTCAATTTGGTGATGGTGAAGTAATTGATATTGAAAGAAAAAGTGATCTGGCAGGGAATATCCATGGCAAAAGCATTATGATTGCAGAAACTTGTCTTGCCGGCATTTTAGATCTTCCTTCTCAATTGCCTTTTTCAGCCTCAATTGCATTTGAGCAATCTTATGGTGATATTGATGGTGATAGTGCGTCTTTGGCTGTTTTCTGCTCGTTATTAAGTGCGTTGGCTGATTTGCCGTTACCACAAAATATTGCCGTAACAGGTAGTATTGATCAATTTGGTTTAGTGCATGCTGTTGGTGGTGTTAACGATAAAATTGAAGGCTTTTTTGAAGTTTGTCAGCGTCGTAGATTAACGGGAAAGCAAGGTGTAATTATTCCAAGTGCGGTATTAAATCAACTCAGTTTATCCAGTAAAGTAATCGAAGCTGTTCAACAAGAAAAATTCTTTATTTGGGCAGTTGACGATATTTTTCAGACTACTGAAATCCTATTTAAGCGATATTTAGTAAGCGAACAGGATGCTGGATTGGAAAAAAATCTTCCCCTCGTAGATGTGATTCGACAACGATTAGAAGAGAGATCTGAACAACAGCATAAAGGTCGTTTTTGGAACTTTTTCTTTAATCGCCATTAAATGTTAAGAAACACGTGATTTTTTAACAGGTTAGTATTATTATTAGGGGCATTTTCGTTTAAACATTGGATTTTTAATTATTTAGAGGACAGGTATGTATAACCTACAAGAAATTACTGAAAAAGCCCGGAAAGCAATTGAGGCACTACAAGATAAGAGCATTGAAAGCTTAGAGGCAATTCGTGTGGAATATTTTGGTAAAAAGGGACATTTTACACAATTAATGCAAGGGTTACGTGATGTGTCGGCAGAGGAAAGACCGGCAGTTGGTGCAAAAATTAATGAAGCGAAACAGAAAGTTCAAGCGATATTAAATGCAAAAAAAGTGGAATGGGAAGAAATAGCGTTAAATGAAAGATTAGCCCAAGAACGAATTGATGTTAGTTTGCCGGGAAGAAAAATGGAACTGGGAGGGTTACATCCTGTTTCAATTACTATTAACCGTGTTGTACAATTTTTTTCAAAACTAGGATTTACTGTTGAGATAGGTCCTGAGATTGAAACGGATTATTACAATTTTGATGCGTTAAATATTCCTAAACATCATCCCGCCAGAGCTGATCATGATACATTTTGGTTTGATGCAGAACGCTTGTTACGTACTCAAACTTCAGGAGTACAAATTCGTACTATGGAAAAAATGTGTCCTCCAATTCGTATTATGGCACCGGGCAAAGTATATCGTAATGATTATGATCAAACGCATACGCCAATGTTTCACCAAATTGAATTATTGTATGTTGATAAAAAAGCTAATTTTACTGAATTAAAAGGGTTGTTGCATGATTTCTTGCGAGCTTTCTTTGAAGAAGATTTACAAGTGCGGTTTCGTCCATCTTATTTTCCATTTACAGAACCTTCGGCAGAAGTGGATGTAATGGGAAAAAATGGTAAATGGCTTGAGGTGTTGGGTTGTGGTATGGTTCACCCGAATGTGTTGCGTAATGTAGGTATTGATCCAAATGAGTATTCAGGGTTTGCAGTCGGTATGGGAGTAGAACGTTTAACCATGTTACGCTACAACGTCACAGATTTACGTTCATTTTTTGAAAATGACTTACGTTTTTTAAAACAATTTAAATAATAAGGGCAAAAAATATGAAAAAATTAATATCGGTCGTGTTGGTTATGTTTTCCCCTCTTACATTCGCTTTTTCAGAGGGACAAGTTAAATTGCCTGTGCAGGAAAAACAACCGGCAGCAATCATTCGTGTATTTGATAATTCGGTTAAACCCTATAAAATCATTGAAGGAAAGAAACTATCTCGTAGCAAACCACGTCATCTTTGTTTATATATACTTAATGTCGATCTTCAGGAAAGAAATCTTTTAGCTCAATATGTACAAGCTCCAGCACCGATAAAGGTAAATGTGCCGAATGTTAATGCTAAAGTACGAATGGAAGATAATCAGAAGAATTTTTTGATTATGTTTGACATGATGAAAAAAGATATTAGAGATAATACACCTACTCTATGTTGGGCACTTGGTAAAGATGACCCTATCGGCATTTACAAATTGGATGTGCAATTTAATAATGTTGTGTTTGAAAACTTAGAATTTGAATTATTAAAATAGAGAGAGAATTATAAATGAAGTTTAGTGAACAATGGGTGCGTGAATGGGTAAATCCTGCAATAAGTACTGAACAGTTATGTGAACAAATTACAATGTTGGGCTTAGAAGTAGATGATATAGCAAAAGTCGCAGCAGATTTTTCAGGGGTTGTCGTTGGTGAAGTTGTAGAGTGTGCTAAACATCCGGATGCAGACAAATTACGGATAACCAAAGTTAATATTGGTGGCGAGCGTTTATTAGATATAGTATGTGGGGCACCGAATTGTCGCAAAGGATTGAAAGTCGCTTGTGCAATAGACGGGGCTATATTACCTGGTAATTTTAAAATTAAAAAAACTAAATTACGTGGTCAGCCATCGGAAGGAATGTTATGCTCCTTTAACGAGCTTGGTATTAATGAGGACTCCAGCGGTATTATTGAATTACCGCAAAATGCACCGATAGGTGTTAATTTACGTGAATATTTAACTCTGAATGATAACCATATTGAAATTAGTCTAACACCAAATCGTGCTGATTGTTTAAGTATAACCGGAATTGCTCGTGAAATTGGTGTAGTCAATAAACTTGAACTAAACTCACCGCACTTTGAACCGGTCAAAGCAAGTATTAAAGATAAAGTCACTATTGAAGTATTAGCACCTGAGGCTTGCCCACGTTATCTTTTACGTGTGGTGAAAAATATTAATGTTAAAGCCGACACACCGATGTGGTTACAAGAAAAATTGCGTCGTTGCGGTATTCGTTCAATCGATCCCGTGGTGGATATAACTAACTATATTTTGTTAGAACTTGGGCAACCAATGCACGCATTTGACATGGCAAAAGTGACTCAACCTGTACAGGTTCGTATGGCAAAGCAGGGGGAGGAATTGGTTCTATTGGACGGTTCAACAGCAAAATTGAAAGAAAATACGCTGATAATCGCAGATCAAGAGGGGCCGTTAGCCATGGCAGGCATCTTTGGCGGACAGGCAAGTGGTGTTAATGCAGAAACTAAAGATGTTATTTTAGAAGCGGCATTTTTTGCACCATTGGCTATTGCAGGACGTGCAAGACAATACGGGTTACATACGGATTCTTCACATCGTTTTGAACGTGGTGTGGATTTTGAATTGGCCCATAAAGCAATGGAAAGAGCAACCGCACTTTTAATTCAAATTTGTGGCGGTGATGCCGGTGAAATTTGTGAGGCTTTAAGTGAAGCACATTTACCAAAAGTAAAACAAATTCAGCTACGTCGTACGAAATTAGATACGTTACTTGGCCATCATATTGAAACAGAAACCGTTACTGATATATTCCAACGTTTAGGATTTGCAGTGGAATATGCGAATGATGTCTGGACGGTTACTTCTGCAAGCTGGCGTTTTGATATTGAAATTGAAGAAGATTTAATTGAAGAGGTTGCCCGTATTTATGGTTACAATGTGATTCCAAATAATGCACCTTTAGCACATCTACAAATGAAGGAATTACCGGAGAAATTATTAGATCTCAATCGTATCCGTACCGCACTTGTGGACAGCGACTATCAAGAGATTATTTCTTATAGCTTTGTTGATCCTGATGTACAAAAATTGTTACACCCAGAACTGGATGCACTTGTATTGCCAAATCCGATTTCAAAAGAAATGTCGACAATGCGATTATCGTTATTGCCGGGTTTGCTGAGTGCGGTTGCATATAACCAAAATCGACAACAAAATCGAATTCGTTTATTTGAGGCAGGATTACGTTTTGTTCCTGATACTACAGCAGAATGCGGTATTCGCCAAGAATATGTGATTGGGGGCGTGATTGTTGGTGATAAACGTCCTGTTCATTGGGAACAAAAAGGTGAACATGTTGATTTCTTTGATTTAAAAGGTGATTTAGAACATATTTTGTCTTTAACTCACGTTGGACATCGTTTGCGTTTCGTGGCTAAATCTTATCCTGCACTACATCCCGGACAATCGGCAGAAATTTTACTTGATAACAAAGAAATTGGTTTTATCGGTACAGTTCATCCAAAAATTGTACAAAAATTGGATTTGTCCGGAAAACCGATTGTATTCCAAATTGAATGGAATGCGATTTCTGAGTGTAATGTCCCTACAGCACAAGAAATTTCTCGCTTCCCAGCCAATAAACGTGATCTTGCCATTGTTGTAGACGCTGACGTTGTGGCTGGAGAGGTATTGGAAGTTTGTCGTGCTGTTGGAGGTAAACAACTCATTAATGTAAATTTATTTGATGTTTATCAGGGGGTAAATCTACCTGCCGATAAGAAAAGTTTAGCACTTAGCTTAATGATTCAAGATACAGAGAAGACCCTTGAAGAAAAAGATATTAATGCGGTAATATCTGTTGTATTATCTGCGTTGCAACAAAATTTTAATGCTTACTTGAGAGATTGATTATGGCACTGACTAAAATTGAACTTAAAAATAGCTTGATTGAACAGGGTTTAAATAAATTAGAGGCGAAGAAAGTAGTAGAAGGCTTCTTTGAACAAATTCGAGTTTCATTAGAAAATGGTGAAGATGTTAAGTTATCCGGATTTGGTAATTTTGAATTAAGAGATAAGTCATCTCGCCCGGGGCGTAATCCTAAAACAGGAGAAGCTATTCCTGTTTCTGCTCGTCGTGTCGTTGTATTCAGACCAGGACAGAAATTACGTTCAAGAGTGGAAAAAACCAAACCTAAAAATTAGGGATTTTTTGTTTCTTTAAGAAAAGCCGTTTACATTAAGTAAATGGCTTTTATATTTTAACGTAATAGAAAAGGTGTAATGGACAAAATAGTTGCTAAAAAGTGCGGTCAGTATTTTATTTTTTTACACCGCACTTTCTTACCTTAATTTACCTCTTTGAAACTAATCATTTCGCCTTGAATAAAATCTATTTTTTCATCGTTTTCTTGAACGAGGGGAGTAGGTGAGAACGCTTCTTTATCAAAGGCAATATCACCCTCTATTCCTTCCGGAATCTTTCCATGTCGGATACGTTTAAAATCAAATAAGTTAGAATCACATAAATGTGAAGGCACAATATTTTGTATCGCACTAAACATAGTTTCAATGCGTCCGGGATATTGACGATCCCATTTTTGCAACATTTCTTTGACAACTTGACGTTGTAGATTTGGTTGAGAACCACATAAATTACAAGGAATAATTGGAAATTGTTTGGCAACTGCATATTTTTCAATATCTTTTTCTTTACAGTAAGCCAAAGGACGAATAACAATCTGTTTGCCATCATCACTGATCAGTTTTGGCGGCATAGATTTTAATTTGCCCCCATAAAACATATTCAAAAACAAAGTTTCCAGCATATCATCACGATGATGTCCTAAAGCAATTTTAGTTGCCCCCAATTCTGTTGCGGTGCGGTATAAAATTCCTCGACGTAAACGAGAACAGAGAGAACAAGTGGTTTTTCCCTCAGGAATTTTTTCTTTTACAATACCATATGTATTTTCTGCCACAATTTTGTAATCTACACTAATGCTTTTTAAATATTCAGGCAAAATATGTTCAGGAAAGCCAGGTTGTTTTTGATCCAAATTCACTGCCACAATATCAAAATGAATAGGTGCATTGAGGCGTAAATTTAATAAAATATCTAACAAAGTATAACTGTCTTTACCACCGGATAGGCAAACCATCACTTTGTCTCCATTTTCAATCATATTAAAGTCAGCAATAGCGTTGCCTACATTGCGACGTAATCGCTTTTGTAATTTATTCAAGTTATAACTTTGTTTTTTATCTTTTTCGGTAATGATATTTAAATTCATACAGTTTCTGATCTTGTTAAGAATGCGATATAGTAAAGGGGAATTGCCACTTTGCCAACAGAAAACTGTGTTTTTAATGATCTATTATTTAAATTAAGTACGAGATAAAAGTGCGGTAGTTTTTAGTCATATATCTATTAGAAAAAGCAAAATTACGCTATAATCTTGCACAATTTTGCGTAAGTTATTGCATTGTGAGAATTGTTAATGCTCGAAACATCACAAACTATTCCTGAATTAGTCAACTGGACGAGAGAACGAGAGTTTTCTTTGAGTCTATCAACAGAACGCTTGGCGTTTTTGCTGGCTATTGCTATTTACAATAATGAAAGACTTGACGGTGAAATGTTGGAAACTGATCTCATTGATATTTTTCGCCATATTTCAAATACGTTTGAACAATCCGCTGAAACTGTTAGTACAAGAGCGAATAACTCCATCAATGAATTAGTGAAACAACGTTTTTTAAATCGCTTTAGTAGTGAGTTTACTGAAGGGTTATCTATTTATCGCTTAACTCCTTTAGGTGTAGGGGTATCCGATTACTATATTCGCCAGCGAGAATTTTCCGCTTTACGTTTATCTGTTCAGCTTTCTATTGTAGCAGATGAAATTCAACGAGCTTCAGAATCTGCGGAAGAAGGCGGTGATGAACATTATTGGCGTAAAAATGTATTTGCACCATTGAAATATTCTGTAGCGGAAATCTTTGATAGCATTGATTTATCTCAACGTATGATGGATGAAAATCAACAGCATATCAAAGAGGAAATTGCTGAACTGCTTACTAAAGATTGGCAAACGGCTATTGCCAGTTGTGAACGTTTATTAGATGAAACCTCGGGGAATTTACGTGAATTGCAAGATACGCTCAATGCTGCCGGCGATAAATTACAGTCTCAATTGTTACGTATTCAAGACTGTGTAATAGGGCATGACAATTTGTATTTTGTTGAGCAACTTATTGTAGATTTACAAGCGAAACTCGACCGCATTATAAGCTGGGGGCAACAAGCTATTGATTTATGGATTGGTTACGATCGCCATGTACATAAATTTATCCGTACAGCCATTGATTTGGATAAAAATCGTGTCTTTTCACAGCGTTTACGTCAGTCTATTCATCATTATTTTGATCATCCTTGGTTCCTTTGGATCGCACAGGCTGAACGCTTAATTGATCTGAGGGAAGAAGAATTAACATTACGTGAAGAAGAAGCCCTTGGGGAACTGCCTGAAGAATTGCAATATGAATCCCTTGCTGATTTACATGAGCAAATTGTGGAAACAATGCAATCTTTATTAATTGAATATCGTCTACAAAATACCCCTATTGATTTGAGTGAGGTTTTGACCGCTCAACTAAAACAATACCCACTTGCTAAACATTTTGATATAGCTCGTATTATTATTGATCAGGCCGTTCGTTTAGGTTTAGCTCAAGATGATTTAAACGGTATTTATCCTAATTGGAGATCGATTAACGAAAATGGTGCAGAAGTACAGGCTCATGTAATTGATAAATATTAACCCAATTTAACCGCACTTTTTGTAACTGATTAATTTAACAACTTTCTGAAAAGAAAAGAGAAAAATATGACAGATAATATTCAAGATTTACTTTCCATTAAATTAGCTAGAGCTATTGCAAATCCTTTATTCCCTGAAGTGGATAGCCAATTGCGTTCAGGTAAGCACATTGGACAAGAGTATTTAGATAATTATTCATTTTTGGCAGATTTTCAACATGAATTAGATAGTTTCTACCGGCGTTATAATGTGGAATTGATTCGTGCTCCGGAAGGATTTTTCTACTTACGTCCAAAAGCAACCACGTTAATTGCTCGCTCAGTGTTGAGTGAATTGGAAATGTTAGTTGGAAAAGTGCTTTGTTACTTGTATCTCAGTCCGGAACGTTTGGCACAACAAGGGATTTTTACTGTTCAAGAAGTTCATGATGAATTGATCAACTTGGCTGATGAAACTAAGTTATTGAAAGCAATTAATTTGCGTGCAGGTGGTTCTGATTTGGATAAACAAAAATTAGCGGAAAAAGTTCGTTCAGCTATCAGTCGTTTACGCCGTTTAGGTATGATTCATGCGGTAGGCGATCAACATAGTGGTAAATTTACGATTTCTGAATCTGTGTTTCGTTTCGGTGCAGAAGTTCGTTCAGGGGACGATCCGCTTGAGGCTCAATTACGTTTAATTCGAGAAGGGGAAGCAGCAACGGCTCAATCATTACAAGAAGAAAAAAATGGCTTGAAAGATAATATGGATCAAAGTGCGGTAGAAAATGAACAATATTTTGAAAATGAAGAAAATGAGGGGATTGCATAATGGTAGATTTAGCGTTACAGCCGACCATGTCTGAAGAAAACATCGATCAAGTTGAACTACAGGATAAACAAGAATCCCTCGAAAATTTTACGGCATTTTCGCCTTTTCGTTCTCAGGGGGGAGTGGAGCGAGGTAAGTTTCGTTCTTTAACCTTAATTAACTGGAACGGTTTTTTTGCCCGCACTTTTGATTTAGATGAATTAGTAACTACGCTTTCAGGCGGTAATGGTGCAGGTAAATCTACAACGATGGCAGGATTTGTAACTGCACTTATTCCGGATTTAACTTTATTACATTTCCGTAACACCACTGAAGCCGGTGCAACAAGCGGTTCTCGTGATAAAGGGTTACATGGAAAACTTCGCCCCGGAGTTTGTTATGCGGTTTTAGATACTATTAATTCACGTCATCAAAGAACTTTAGTGGGAGCAAGATTACAACAAGTGGCAGGTCGTGATAAAAAAGTAGATATTAAAACCTTTTCTGTTCAAGGCTTAGCATTATCACAAAATCCAACCGCACTTTTCACTCAAATAATTGATGAGCGTCAAGCGAGGATATTAAATCTTAATGAATTAAAAGACAAAGTTGAAAAACTCAATGCTCAATTCAAACAATATCATTCAATAACAGATTATCATGCGATGATGTTTGATTTGGGGATTATCCCGAAACGTCTGCGTTCTTCTTCAGATCGCAGTAAGTTCTACAAATTAATTGAAGCATCTTTGTACGGGGGTATTTCAAGTGCCATTACCCGATCATTGCGTGATTATTTATTGCCTGAAAATTTGGGGGTTCGTAAGGCTTTTCAGGATATGGAATCAGCTTTACGTGAAAACCGTATGACCCTAGAAGCCATTAAGATTACTCAATCTGATCGTGATTTATTTAAGCATTTAATTACTGAAACGACTAATTATGTAGCATCGGATTATATGCGTAATGTCAATGAGCGTTTAGGTAATATTCAACGTGCGATTAATTTTCGTCGAGATTGGTATAAAGCAAAAGGTGAGCAATATTTATCACAACATCGCTTAGTGGAATTGAGTAAAGAAGCTGCTGATTTGGCTGAAAATGAGAAAATCTTAGAAATAGATCATCAAAGTGCGGTAGATCATTTGAATTTAGTTCTAAATGCTTTACGTCATCAGGAAAAAATTGAACGTTATCAACAAGATGTGCTTGAAATCACAGAACGTTTAGATGAGCAAACTTTAGTCGTGGAAAATGCGAATGAGCAGGTAATTGACACTGAAGTACAGTTACAGAATGTAGAAAGTGAATTGGATCAGATTCGTAATCAATTAGCGGATTATAAGCAAGCCTTAGATGCACAACAAACTCGTAATTTACAATATCAACAAGCCATACAAGCATTAGAAAAAGCTAAACATTTATGTGGATTACCTGATTTAGCTGTTAAAAATATTGACGATTATCACCAAGAGTTTGCGGTTCAAGCGGATCAATTAACTGAGAATGTACTGGATCTTGAGCAAAAAATGTCTTTGACGCAAGTTGCAAAAACACAATTTGATAAAGCTTATCAATTGGTATGTAAAATTGCCGGCGAAGTACCTCGTTCAGCAGCATTTGAGCAAGCTAAGGAATTGTTGAGAGAGTATCCGACACAAAAAATACAAGCTCAACAAGTCTCTCAATTAAGTGCTAAATTACATGAGCTTGAGCAACGTTATCAACAGCAACAAAGTGCGGTACGTTTATTAAAAGAACTGAATCAGCGTGCGGATTTACAGGTCGATGAAGCAGAACAGTTGGAAGATTATTATGTAGAACAAGAAACATTGATTGAAGATTTAACCGACAAATTATCAGAGCAAATAGAAAACCGCTCTGTCTTGCGTCAAAAAAGGGAGCAACTAACTGCACTTCATCAAGAAAATAGCCAAAAAGCACCGGCATGGCTAACAGCCCAAGCCGCATTGGAGCGTTTACAAGAACAAAGTGGCGAACATTTTGCAGATAGCCAAGATGTCATGAATTTCATGCAAGCACAGTTGATTAAAGAACGCAACTTGACGATTGAACGTGATCAATTTGAGCAAAAGCGTCAGCAGTTAGACATTCAGATTTCTCGTTTAAGTCAGCCGGACGGCTCAGAGGATGCTCGTTTAAATATGCTGGCGGAACGTTTCGGAGGTGTGCTGTTATCTGAATTATATGATGATGTACCTATTGAAGATGCACCTTATTTTTCTGCGTTATATGGACCGGCTCGCCACGCCATTGTAGTACGAGATATAAGTGCGGTGAAATCTCAGCTGGATAATTTGGAAGATTGCCCTGAAGACTTGTATTTAATTGAAGGCGATCCAACCGCATTTGATGACAATGTATTGGATTCAAAAGAATTGGCTCATGGGGTAGTTGTACAGATTTCAGATCGTGAGTTACGGTATTCGAAATTCCCTGAAGTTCCTTTATTTGGTCGAGCGGCTCGAGAAAAACGTTTAGAAGAATTAAATATTGAACGTGATGAAATTTCGGAACTTTATGCACAAAGAGCTTTTGATGTACAAAAATGTCAACGTTTGCATCAGCATTTTAGCCAGTTTGTCGGGTTGCATTTGGCTTTAGCATTTTTACCTAATCCGGAACAAACTATTGCTGAAATTAATCAGCAACGCAATGAAGTAGATCGTGAATTAAATCTACTTAACAGTACAGAACAACAATTGCGTCTTCAATTGGATCAAGCCAAAGAAAAGTGGCAATTACTTAACAAATTAAGACCGCACTTTGCTCTATTGGCTGAGGACAGTTTAATAGATCGTATTGAAGAATGTCGTGAGCAACTGGATTTTGCACAACAAGATGAGTTGTTTATTCGTCAGCATGGTGCGAATTTATCGCAACTTGAACCTATTGTAAGTAGTTTACAAAGCGATCCTGAACATTATGATCGTTTAAAAGTTGATTATGACCAAGCAGTTATTTTGCAAAAAAAAGTACAGCAATGTTTGTTTGCTTTATCTGATGTAATGCAGCGTAAAGCTCATTTTGCCTATCAAAATGAAGTTCAAACCGAAACTTCTGATTTGAATGAGAAACTTCGTCAACGTTTAGAGAAAACGCAACAACAGCGTAATGATTTCCGTGAAAAATTACGTCAAAAGCAAGAACAATTTGCCCAATATAATAAAGTTTTAATTGAGCTGACATCTTCTTTGCATAATAAACAACAAGTACTAAATGAGTTGTTACAAGAAGTAGGTGATCTTGGTGTTAGAGTAGTTCAAGGGGCAGAGCAGTTGGCTCAATCTCGTAGAGATGAGTTATATCAACAACTTTCTATCACTCGCCAACGTCGCACTCATGTCGAGAAAGAATTAACTCGAATTGAAAGCGAATCGCAAAGCTTGAATACCCGTATTCGCAAAGCGGAACGAGAATATAAGGCTCAACGTGAAACAGTAGTAGCGGCGAAAATTAGCTGGTGTGTGGTGATGAGATTATCTCGTGGCAGTGATGTCGAAAAACGTCTAAATCGCCGTGAGTTTGCTTATTTATCTGCCAATGAATTGCGTTCTATGTCAGATAAAGCCCTTGGTGCATTACGTCAAGCTGTAGCGGATAATGAATATTTGCGTGATTCATTGCGAATTTCAGAAGATAGTCGCAAACCTGAAAATAAAGTGCGGTTCTTTATTGCAGTTTATCAACATTTGCGTGAACGTATTCGCCAAGATATTCTTAAAACGGACGATCCTATTGATGCTATTGAGCAAATGGAAATTGAACTTAACCGTTTAACTAACGAACTGACTCAACGAGAACAAAAATTAGCGATTAGTTCAGAAAGTGTGGCAAATATTATGCGTAAGACAATTCAACGTGAACAAAATCGTATTCGTATGCTAAATCAAGGTCTGCAAAATATTGCTTTTGGACAAGTCAAATCTGTGCGTTTAGTAGTGAATATTCGTGATTCTCATGCTATGTTGCTCAATGCCTTATCTAATGAACAGACCGAATATCAAGAACTCTTTACGGATACTCGCATAACCTTCTCCGAGGCTATTGCTAAGTTATATCAACGCCTTAATCCTCATATTGATATAGGGCAACGTACCGCACAAACGATTGGTGAAGAACTTTTAGATTATCGCAATTACCTTGATTTAGAAGTAGAAGTCTATCGTGGTGCGGATGGCTGGTTACGTGCAGAAAGCGGTGCTTTATCTACCGGTGAAGCTATTGGTACAGGTATGTCAATTCTCTTAATGGTTGTACAAAGCTGGGAAGAAGAAAGTCGCCGTATTCGAGGAAAAGATATTATTCCTTGCCGTTTGTTATTCCTAGATGAAGCAGCACGTTTAGATGGTAAATCCATCTCAACGTTATTTGAATTGTGTGAGCGTTTAGATATGCAACTTCTCATTGCAGCACCTGAAAATATTAGTCCGGAAAAAGGCACAACTTACAAATTGGTGCGTAAAATTTCAGGCAATCAAGAACATGTTCATGTTGTCGGATTGCGTGGATTTGGTGCAACAGAGTAGTCAAATAAAAGAAAGTGCGGCTAAAAATAAGCAATTTTTGACTGCACTTTTTTGAGGAAAATAATATATGTTGGTTTTCAAAAAAGAAAAAAAAGAAAAGCTATCTCTTTTAGAGGAAATACCTTTTAAATTGGAAAAGGACATTCAACGTCTTTTTGAACAAAATCTATCAGAAATCACATCTTATGACTTTGTCAAATCCGAATTTTCAATTAAAAATTATCGCATTGATACATTAGCTTTTGACGAGGAAAGTAATTCTTTTGTTATTATTGAATATAAAAGAAATCAAAATATTAGTCTTGTTGATCAGGGAATTTCTTATCTTAATTTAATGCTTGATAATAAAGGTGAGTTTATTCTTGAATATAATGAAAAAAATGAAACAAAATCATTAAAAAGAAATGAAGTAGATTGGTCTCAGTCAAAAATTATTTTTGTGTCCCCATCATTTACTGATTTCCAAATTCAAGCTACGAATTTTAAGGATTTGCCTATTGAGTTATGGGAAATAAATCAATTCAATCAAGATATTATAACTATCAAACAGATTAAAAAATCCAAATCTGCACCTAGCGTAAAACAGATTAAGGTTACCCAAGATTCATCTTTAGATAAATTAACGAAAGAGATTAAGATTTATACAGAACAAGAACATCTTGAAAATCAATCTGATGAAATAAAAGAACTCTACGATGAATTTAAGCAAGCTATTTTGAAATTAGATAGTGAAATAGAAATAGTTGCCAAAAAAGTTTATATCGCATTTAAAAAGAAATCTAATATTGTTGATATTCAAATTAAGAAGAAAAATTTAAAACTATGGATCAATTTATCTAAAGGAAAACTAGATGATCCTAAAAAACTAGCAGTTGAAGTTGATAAAAAAGGGCATCATGGTAATGGAGATTATGAATTAACCATTAAAAATACTGATAATATTGAATATATTATGAGTTTAGTTAAACAAGCTGTTTAGGAGAAATAATAATGCAATATCTTATTCTTGCCGTTTTATGTAGTGTTTCTGTTTCCATTTTATTTAAATTCACCAAAAAATATCAAATTGTAACCGCACAAATGATTGCATTTGGTTATGTGGTTGCCTTGTCATTGAGCTATTTTTTATTATCACCTAATTTTAAAGGACTTACTTTTACCGAATTTTTTGCACAAAGTGAAGCTAAGCCGATCTTTATCAGTTTAGGGATTTTATTGCCTGTCGGTTTTTTAGTGATGTCGAAAGCAGTGGAGTATGGCGGTATTATTCGCACAGATGCTGCACAACGTTTGGCATTGTTCTTGCAAATTATCGCTGCAGTTGTGATTTTCGGTGAAACCTTAAGCGATATGCGAATTGTCGGTATCATTGTCGCATTTTTCGCTTTATTTTTCCTATTAAGCAAACCTGCCGGCGGGATAAAAAGTGCGGTCAAAGCCGCTTTTGCTCTTGCCGGCGTTTGGTTAATTTGGGGAGCAACAGGGATTTTATTTAAGAAAATTGCACTAATGGGCGGTGCATTTCCTACAACCTTGTTTATCACTTTTGTCCTAGCCGCCGTGATTATGTTTATCTACCTATTAATCAAACGCACTAATTGGACAGTATCCAGCCTGATTGGTGGCATTATTTTAGGTTGTTTGAATTTCGGTAATATCCTGTTTTATATCTACGCACATCAACATTTCAAAGAAAATCCAACCATTGTTTTTGCCACAATGGATCTCGGCGTAATCTGTCTTGGTACACTAGTCGGTGCAACTATATTTAAAGAAAAAATCAGCAAATTCAATGGTATTGGGATCTTATTAGGTCTTGTCGCTATTTTGTTGTTACGGGTTTAGGGGAAGATTAAATGACAATCAGCATTCAACAACGTTCTGAACTCCATCGCCAAATTTGGCAAATTGCAAACGAAGTTCGTGGAGCCGTAGATGGTTGGGATTTTAAACAATATGTATTAGGCGCACTGTTTTACCGCTTTATCAGTGAAAATTTTGCCGCCTATATTGAGCAAGGTGATGAAAATATTGATTACTCAGCCTATTCCGATGAAGAAATTGATGCAGCAGGCATTAAAGAAGATGCTATCAAGACCAAAGGTTATTTTATTTATCCAAGCCAGTTATTTAAAAATGTCGCTAAAAATGCCCATTTAAATAAAAATTTAAACATTGAACTTGCCGATATTTTTACGGATATTGAAAGTTCTGCTGTCGGGTTTGATTCGGAATACGATATTAAAGGTTTATTTACCGATTTTGATACCAAAAGTAACCGTTTGGGGAATACGGTTGAAGATAAAAATAAACGACTTGCAGCGGTATTAAAAGGCGTTGAAGCGTTAAATTTCGGCGAATTTGCGGATAATCAGATCGATCTTTTTGGTGATGCCTATGAGTTTTTGATTTCCAACTATGCTTCCAATGCAGGTAAATCGGGTGGTGAATTTTTTACGCCGCAAAATGTGTCTAAACTGATTTCACAACTTGCTCTACACGGTCAAAGTGCGGTCAATAAAATCTACGATCCTGCGTGCGGTTCAGGTTCTTTATTGCTCCAAGCAAAAAAGCAATTTGATGATCATCTGATTGAAGAAGGATTTTTCGGTCAAGAAATTAATCATACTACCTACAATCTCGCCCGAATGAATATGTTTTTGCATAATATCAATTATGACAAATTCCATATTGAACTGGGCGATACCTTAATCAATCCAAAATTAAAAGATGATAAACCTTTTGATGCTATTGTTTCTAATCCCCCTTATTCGATTAAATGGATTGGCTCAGACGACCCAACCTTAATTAACGATGAACGTTTCGCACCGGCTGGTATTCTTGCACCCAAATCCAAAGCGGATTTTGCCTTTATTCTGCACGCTTTAAATTACCTTTCTGCCAAAGGACGTGCAGCGATTGTCACCTTCCCGGGAATTTTCTACCGCAGTGGTGCAGAGCAAAAAATTCGTCAATATCTTATTGAGCAAAATGTCGTAGAAACCGTCATTGCACTACCGCCAAATCTTTTCTTTGGCACGAGTATTGCGACAAATATTTTAGTGCTTTCCAAACATAAAACCGACACTAAAACCCAATTTATTGACGCAAGCGGTCTGTTTAAAAAAGAAACCAACAACAATGTATTGACTGATGAGCATATCGCTGAAATCTTGAAACTCTTTGCGGATAAAGTTGATGTTGAGTATCTCGCAAAATCTGTCGAAAACAGCCAAATTGCGGATAATGAGTACAATTTAGCAGTAAGTTCTTATGTGGAGCAAAAAGATACCCGAGAAGTGATTAACATCACCGAGCTTAATACCGAAATTAGCGAAACTGTTGCTAAAATTGACCGCTTGCGGGCAGATATTGATGCCATTGTAGCGGAGATTGAAAAATCATAACCAAAATAGAAGGGGCTTTAGTCCATCAAAAACAATCGGGTTTATGATGATGGGCTAAAGCCCATCCTACAAGTAAATGAGTTACGGAAACCATAGTTTGAAATCCTATGACTGATAGAAAATGGCATTTTTCTATCGATGAGAATGACAATACTGATAGAAAATGGCATTTTTCTATCGATGAGAATGACAATACTGATAGAAAATGGCATTTTTCTATCGATGAGAGTCACAATACTAATAGAAAATGAGTGTGTGTATATGCTATTTGATTGTCCTGTTGATGAATTACCATTAGAACCTAACCAATTTGATACTGTTGCAATTTTGAAGAAAGTAACGATTGCAAACCGTGCTTTAGCCGAATTAAAAGGGGTTTTACTTTCCATACCGAATCAAGCAATTCTTTTAAACACATTATCATTACAAGAAGCAAAACATAGCTCTGAAATTGAGAATATCATTACAACTCAAGATGAGCTATTTAAAGCTGATTTGAATGCAGAATATTTTAGTAATCCGGCAGCTAAAGAAGTACAACAATACAGTTTTGCGTTACATTATGGTTTCTCTGAAATTCAAAAAGATAAGATTATTCGCCTTAAAACACTCATCGGTATTCAAAATCGTTTAGAGGAAAATAAAGCCGGTCTTAGATCAATTCCGGGAACAGAATTAAAAAATTCTCGAACTGGTAAAGTTATTTATACTCCACCGCAACATAAAGATGATGTGGAAAGGTTGATGAATAATCTGATTGAGTTTATTAATGATGAAACGATAATGCCGGATACCGATCCATTGATAAAAATGGCAATTATCCACCATCAATTTGAAAGTATTCACCCTTTTTATGATGGAAATGGTAGAACAGGACGAATTTTGAATATCTTATATCTTGTGCAACAAGGACTTCTGGATATTCCTGTTTTATATTTAAGTCGGTATTTAATTCAAAATAAACAAGAATACTACCATCATTTACAAAATGTGAGAGATACAGGGCAATGGGAAGAATGGATTTTATATATGTTAGATGCAATAGCAGATACGGCAAAATCAACATTACATCTCATTCAGGAAATCAAACAACAGATGCATTCTTTTAAACATCGTTTGCGAGATGAATTGCCAAAAATTTATAAACAAGAATTGCTTAACCAACTTTTTAAACACCCTTACACTAAAATTGAATTTATAGAAACAGAATTAGGGGTAAGTTGGCAAACGGCTAAACGATATTTAGACGAAATTACAAAAATCGGATTATTAGAGAAAGCTAAAATAGGAAAATATAATTTTTATATTAACAAACCTTTGTTTGAACTTTTCTTAAATTACTAGAGTAGGATGGGCTTTAGCCCATCGAAAACATAGGCTAATACAAAAGGGCGGATGTAATCCCCCCTACAAAAGAATTGTTCAAACATTGTTGGGTTGTAGGGGCGAATCACATTCGCCCAAAATAAAAACAAGCGGTATAAAATCAAGGAAAATTTGCAAAATGAGTAATCGAATTATTGAGAAATTATTAAATGGGGCTGAGGTGGAGTGGGCTTTAGCCTATCAAAACAATTAGATGTTCAAAGGGCGGATATAATCCGCCCCTACAAAAATAGATACATATCCCAAAATCAAAGGTTATCATCGTAGGGGCGAATCACATTCGCCCAAAATAAAAACAAGCGGTATAAAATCAAGGAAAATTTGCAAAATGAATAATCGAATTATTGATAAATTATTAAATGGGGCAGCGGTGGAATGGAAGCCGTTGGGGGAAGTTTGTCATTCGATAAAAACAGGTTTAAATCCAAGACAATTTTTTACATTAAATACACCTGATGCAACTAATTACTATGTAACAATTAGAGAATTACAAAATCATAAAATCATTTTTACTGATAAAACTGATAAATTAAATGATGAAGCGTTGAAATTATGTAATAACCGTTCTAATTTAGAAATTGGAGATATTTTATTTTCTGGAACAGGGACTATTGGAAATGTAGCACTGATTGACAAAGAACCTAGGAATTGGAATATCAAAGAAGGAGTTTATGCCATAAAACCAAAGAAGAATATAATTTTGCCTAAATTCCTTTTATATCTTTTTGAAATAGATTTCATTAGAAAAGATTTTTTAAGTAAATCTGCTGGAGGTACGGTTAAAAGTGTTCCAATGAAGGAATTAGCTAAAATAATAATCCCAATCCCCCCACTCGAAATTCAAGAAAAAATTGTAAAAACACTTGACAAATTCACTGAGCTGGAAGCTACGCTGGAAGCTACGCTGGAAGCTGAATTAGCTCTGCGTAAAAAACAATATCAGTATTACCGAGAAACCCTATTGACATTCCCGCAAGATTTAGATAGGGGGGGGTATAACGAAATTGCCAAAGCCTTGTATCACAATACGCCAGTGGTGTTTAAGGCTTTGGGGGAAATGGGTGAATTAATTCGAGGGAATGGATTACAGAAAAAAGATTTTACAGAGACTGGCGTACCTGCAATTCATTATGGGCAGATTTATACTTATTACGGTACTTTTGCAGATAAAACAAAATCTTTCGTTTCTGCGGAATTGGCTAAAAAACTGAAAAAAGCACAAAAAGGTGATGTATTAATTGCAGGAGTAAGTGAAAATGTTGAAGATGTAATGAAACCATTAGGTTGGTTAGGCGATGACATTGTTTTTTCTGGGGATATGTTTGCATTTAGACCTAATAAAAATTTAGATACAAAATATCTTACCTATTTATTGCAGACAGAACATTTTGCAAAATATAAAGAAAAATATGCACTGGGAACGAAAGTTATTCGGCTTAATTCTGCAAATTTACTGAAATATGAAATTCCGGTCCCTGAATTATCTGAACAGCAAAAAATCGTCAATATTCTAGACAAATTCGACAGTCTAACAAATTCAATCAGCGAAGGATTACCGAAGGAAATTGAGTTAAGACGGAAACAATATGAGTATTATCGGGAGCAGTTGTTGGATTTTCCCCGATAATTGATATTTTGGGCGAATTACATTCGCCCAAAAATAAATCAACATAAAATGAAAACAGGTGTAAATAATGAAATTCAATCCTGACATTCATCACAGAAAATCATTACGTTTAAAACATTATGATTATCGTCAAAATGGGTTATATTTCATTACAATTTGTTGTAAAGACAGGCAATGTCTTTTTGGTAATATCGTTGCTAATGAAATGAACCTAAACAATTTAGGTGAAATGGTTAGAGAATGTTGGTTGAAAATTCCCAACTATTATTCACAGGTTAATTTACATCAATTCGTCATTATGCCCAATCATATTCACGGTATTATTGAAATTGCATCGAATGAAAATTGGGGCGAATGTAATTCGCCCCTACACAATAAATTTAATGGAACATCTCAAACCATAGGTGCAATGATTCGAGGATTTAAGGCAGGTGTAACATCGTGGGCAAGAAAAAATACAGAATATTATGATGTATGGCAACGAAATTATTACGAACATATTATCCGTAATGAGAAATCGTATAATGAAATTGTAGAATATGTTTGTAATAATCCGATTATGTGGAAAAAAGATAGATTTTATAATTCGTAAAATAGAAGATAAATACATTAAAAGGCGGATGTTATCCTCCCTAAAAAAATATATACATATCCCGAAATTAGGGGGTATTATTGTAGGGTCGAATTACATTCGCCCAATTGAAAAATAGAAGGAATGTTTATGTTTGAAACTACCCCTATCACCGAAACCAATAATTTTATCGTGTTAGATAAATACGAAAAAATCGAGCAGTCAAATTCTTATCAAACCGAAGCGGATTTAGAGCAAGAGTTGATTGCCGATTTGCAGTTTCAAGGCTATGAATATCGTTCTGATTTAAAATCTCAACAGGCTTTACTCGCCAATGTACGTGAGCAGTTGGAAAAATTAAATAATGTGCGTTTTTTAGATTCGGAATGGAAACGTTTTATTGATGAATATCTTGATAAAGCTTCAGAGAGCATTATCGAGAAAACCCGAAAAATTCATCAGGATCATATCTATGACTTTGTGTTTGATAATGGGCGTATTCAAAATATCTATTTGTTAGATAAAAAAGAAATTGCCCGTAATAAAGTACAAGTTATCAATCAATTTGAGCAAAAAGGTTCTCATCTTAATCGCTATGATGTCACTATTTTGGTCAATGGCTTACCATTGGTGCAAATTGAATTGAAAAAGCGTGGGGTGGCAATTCGTGAAGCCTTTAACCAAATTCATCGTTATAGCAAAGAGAGTTTTAATACTGAAAATTCGTTATTTAAGTTTTTACAAATTTTTGTGATTTCAAACGGTACGGATACTCGCTATTTTGCTAATACAACTAAGCGGGACAAAAACAGTTTTGATTTTACTATGAATTGGGCAAAATCGGATAATACTTTGATTAAAGATTTAAAAGATTTTACCGCTACGTTTTTACAGAAAAATACTTTGCTTAATGTGTTGATTCATTATTCGGTATTTGATGTGAATAATACGCTTTTAATGATGCGTCCTTATCAAATTGCTGCAACAGAGCGGATTTTATGGAAAATTCAAAATACACATTTCACTAAAAATTGGGGGAATTTAGAAAGCGGCGGTTATATTTGGCACACCACCGGTTCTGGCAAAACATTAACCAGTTTTAAAGCAGCACGCCTTGCCACTGCATTAGATTTTATTGATAAAGTCTTTTTTGTGGTGGATAGAAAAGATTTAGACTATCAAACAATGAAAGAATACCAACGTTTTTCGCCTGATAGTGTGAATGGTTCGGAAAGTACAGCAGGCTTAAAACGTAATTTAGAAAAAGAAGACAATAAAATTATTGTGACCACTATTCAAAAATTGAATAACCTGATGAAATCAGAAGATAATTTAGCAATTTATAAACAGCCTGTGGTATTTATTTTTGATGAATGTCACCGTTCGCAATTTGGTGAAGCACAAAAGAATTTAAAGAAAAAATTTAAAAAATTCTGTCAATTTGGATTTACCGGTACGCCAATTTTTGCTGATAACGCACTGGGTGCGGAAACTACAGCGACAGTTTTTGGCTCGCAGCTACATTCTTATGTCATTACCGATGCTATTCGTGATGAAAAAGTGCTGAAATTTAAGGTGGATTACAATAATGTTCGTCCTAAATTCAAAGAGATTGAATGTGAAAAAAATCAAGAAAAATTGACCGCACTTGAAAATAAACAGGCGTTATTACACCCGGAACGTATTAAAGAAGTTACGCAATATATTTTGACCCATTTCAAGCAAAAAACACACCGTTTAAATTCATCAGGAAAAGGGTTTAATGCAATGTTTGCCGTAAGTTCGGTTGAAGCAGCAAAACTGTATTACGAGCAGTTTAAATTGCAACAACAAGCGGTTCAAAATCCGTTAAAAGTTGCAACCATTTTCTCGTTTGCCGCAAATGAAGAGCAAAATGCGATTGGTGAAATTGCTGATGAAACTTTTGAACCTACCGCAATGAATAGTTCGGCAAAAGAATTTTTGAGTTTGGCAATTGATGATTACAATCGTCTATTTAAAACAAATTACGGCGTAGAAAGTAAAGAATTTCAAAACTATTACCGTGATTTAGCAATGCGGGTTAAAAATCAAGAAATCGATTTATTGATTGTGGTTGGAATGTTTTTAACAGGTTTTGATGCCCCAACGTTAAACACTTTATTTGTCGATAAAAATTTGCGTTATCACGGTTTAATGCAAGCCTTTTCCCGTACAAATCGAATTTATGATGCGACTAAGGCATTTGGTAATATCGTGACTTTCCGTGATTTAGAGCAGGATACCATTGATGCCATTACCTTATTTGGTAATAAAAATACGCGTAATGTGGTATTAGAACGCAGCTTTAAAGAATATATGGAGGGTTATCAAGATGCTCAGGGAAATTATCATCGAGGTTATAAAGAAGTAGTTAAAGAGCTGCAAACAAAATTCCCTGATCCTACTCAACTCGAAACTGAGGAAGATAAAAAAGCATTTACCCAATTATTTGGTGAATATCTGCGTTTGGAAAATGTGTTGCATAATTACGATGAATTTCACGAGTTAAAAAATACTGAGCAGAATGAAAATAGCGTAAAAGAGCCTGATGGCACATATATTGTTGGAAATAATGTGATTTTGCCGGAGAGAAAATTACAAGATTATCGTTCAACATATAATGATATTCGGGAATGGCAGAGAAAACAAAATCAAAATGGTAATGCTGGAAAATCTCAAATTGATTGGAGCGATGTGATTTTTGAAATCGATTTATTAAAATCACAAGAAATCAATTTAGATTATATTTTAGAATTGATTTTTGAACATAATAAAAAACGCAAAAATAAACCGGCACTCATTGAGGAAATTAGCCGAACCATTCGTTCGAGTTTGGATAACCGAGCAAAAGAAGGGCTGGTTGTTGATTTTATCCATCAAACTGATTTAGATAAAATTCCGGATAAAGCAACTATTATTGAAGAGTTTTTCCTATTTGCTCAGCAAGAGCAAAAAAGAGAGGCGGAGAACTTAATTGAGAGCGAAAATTTAAATATAGATGCAGCAAAACGGTATATAATGACATCTCTTAAACGAGAATATGCTAGCGAAAATGGTACAGATTTAAATGACCTTCTACCTAAAATGAGCCCGCTTAACCCACAATATAAAATGAAAAAACAGACGGTGTTTGAGAAGATTTCCGCCTTTGTGGAAAAATTTAAGGGGATTGGGGGAATGTTTTAATGAATTCTACAAAGTGCGGTAAGTTTTTTAAGGTTTTTGTGTATGCAAAATGATTTCAGTTTTTTTATCTACGATTACGAAAGTTTTGGGATTAATCCTGCCACTGACAGACCGGCTCAATTCGCCGGTATTCGTACAGATCAAGATTTTAATATTATTGGCGAGCCTGTAATGTTTTATTGTAAGCAAACCGATGATTATTTACCGTCGCCGGAATCAGTTTTGGTAACCGGTATTACACCGCAAATTTGTAATGAGAAAGGTATTCCCGAACCGGAATTCGCAGAGAAAATTTTAGCTGAATTTAGTCAACCCAACACTTGTATTATGGGGTATAACAATGTCCGTTATGACGATGAGATGACACGTTATACCTTTTATCGTAACTTTATTGATCCCTATGAATACAGTTGGAAAAACGGCAATTCTCGCTGGGATTTAATAGATGTAGTCCGAGCTTGTTACGCTTTACGTCCGGATGGAATAAATTGGGCTTACGATGATGATGGAATGCCGAGTTTTCGTTTGGAAAAATTAACACAAGTAAATGATATAGAGCATGGTAATGCTCACGATGCAATGGCTGACGTCTATGCCACGATTGCAATGGCAAAATTGATTAAACAAAAACAACCAAAACTTTTTCAATTTTTCTTTGAAAATAGAGGAAAGAGGGAAGTTGAGAAGTTGATTGATATCGCTAATATGAAACCTTTAGTACATGTATCAGGCATGTTGGGTAATTATCGAGGTAATACCAGCTGGGTTGTACCATTAGCTTGGCATCCTATAAATCAGAATGCTGTTATTGTTTGTGATTTAGCAAAGGATATTGATGACTTATTGGCTAAAAGTGCGGTCGAATTACGTCAAAATTTGTATACACCAAAAGTTGAATTGGAACAACATAATATTTTACCTGTACCACTTAAATTAGTGCATATTAATAAATGTCCTATTCTTGCTCCTGCAAAAACATTATTGCCGGAAAATGCAACCAAATTGGGAATTGATCGAGAATTCTGTTTGCAAAATTTGCAAAAACTGCGTCAATCTCCAGATATTCGAGATAAGGTCATTGAAATTTTCCATGATGAAAGAGAAGTAATACACAGTGATAATGTAGAAACTGAATTATATAAGCAATTTTTCAGTAATAATGATAAAAACAATATGACGATTTTGCGTCAATTATCTCCGGAGAAATTAAACGAGCATAATTTATCTTTTTCAGATAAACGTATCTCGGATTTATTATTTCATTATCGAGCAAGACATTTCTATAAAACGCTTGATCGCTCTGAACAGATAAAATGGCAAAAATATCGCCAACGTAAACTAGAAAAAAGTGCGGTTCAATTTGAGGAAAGTTTACAACGTCTAGTAGAAGAGTATCAAAATAATCCTGAAAAATTATTGTTGTTACAACAAGTATATGAATATGGAGCAACTTTACTTAGTAAGCTATATTGATAATAGCAATATCTAGAAATGCAGGATGAAAAGGTATTTGGTAAATAAAATAAAAGAGACAACGTAACAGCTATAATTTTATTTACTAAAATTTATAGAGGAGAAGAGGGTTGAATATTTTAATTGATTTTGATGGTACTTGTGTAACGCATAATTTTCCTGAAATAGGCGAAGATATTGGTGCTGCACAAGTATTAAGAGATTTGGTTAAGAATGGCCATAACTTGATTTTATTCACAATGAGATCGGAAGATTGTTATCTTGATGAGGCATTGACATGGTTCAAAAATAATGGGATTGAGTTATACGCTGTTAATATCAATCCTGAACAATCTAAGTTTACCAGTTCTCCTAAAGCCTATGGAGATCTTATTATTGATGATATTGCATTAGGCATTCCGAAATGGTCCTGCCATTTTTATCGCCCTTGTGTTGATTGGAAATTGGTGTCGGAAATGCTGTATAGTCAAAAATTGCTAACATTTGAACAAATCAATAAATATGATTTTAGCATGAGAAATTATTTATAATTATGAAACGTTTTAGCCTACGAGAAATTCTGAATAGAAACGATAAAAAGAGACAACGTAACTTAATTAACTGAAGCGAAACGAAAAGAAGCAAAAAATGAAAACATATAACAGTGAATATTTCTATGATCCAATGAGGGCTTTTTATGACAGCGGCGCTGATTATCTTACAGTAGAAAAGCATAGGTTAGTCGTTATTGTTAAACATGCCTATATGCAACGTTATTGAAAATATCTTGCGGTGATTATGGAAATTGTCCAATAGTAACAGAGCAAATAGAGCAAGATATGATGGATTTAGCTGAACTTCGTAGACTATTTGAAGGTACAAAAGAATTTCCATTAGACAAAAACTATATCAAATATCGCTATGAATTAGACTATGATGAGCAGATTAAAAGCTTAGATAAAATTTTACTAAAATATGTAGATTTTTTGAGTTCTAAATAGAATTGTAAAAAGTCATAAAAAAGCAACGTTCACAGCTATGCGAGGACGTTGCTTTTTTTGTAGCTTTTATTTATTAAGCTTTTTCTCCTTAAGACCACACTACAAAACTATTACAAATCATCTCTCTATTTAATAAAGTTAAATAATAATACCTTTCAATGTGCAAGGGAGCCTTTATCTGTCTTGCTTAGCTGGTATAACTGACTTGTGCATAAGTCTGTGATTTATTTATATCGTAGTTTTTACTAACTCTATAACTTATTACATATAATGTATATTATGTTAAATTAAATGATTAGATATGTAACTTTTGACTGTTTATACCCCCCTATTTTGCTATGAAATCTTCTGTTAATTAGATGAGATTAAAAAATAAAAACGATAAAAATAAAAGCGAGTTTTTTATTTTTTATATTTGATACAGCGTCACAAATTTGATTTGTATTTAAAGTGAATAAATTGCATTATTGAATACAATTTTCATTACGGTTTTATTTTAAAACACATTAAAAAAGCCCCATGATTTTCATCATGAGGCTTAAAATTTTGAAAACTTTTACTTATACACGTTTAAAATCAATATGGACTAATTTTGGCTTGAATGGATGGCGTTGCATCGCTTGTACTTTAACAGAAATTTCCTTCCCTTCAATAACTAGGATAATAGTATCCGAATAGAAAGAATCATGAATTTGAGCGTTATTTAATTCATCATGATTTAATACAATTGAAACAGGTGCTTCACTACCACCATAAACGATAGCAGGGATTTGACCATTATGACGCAGGCGGCGGCTCGCACCCTTACCTTGCTTAGAACGAACTTCAGCGTTAAATTTAAATGACATTTTTATGTTCTCTTGAATAAAATAAAAAAAACAAAAAAAACCGCAGGCGACCCAGCGATTTCCCTTACGTTATGCTAAAACTTATAGTCATGTTTTAGACAGGTGCTGATTATAATGAGTTATTCTCTATAAATCAAATAAAACATTGAATTTAAACTGGATATTTCTACTAAAAAAGCTAAAATAGCCGTCATATTTTCTTATTATAAATGGATAGTTCATGGACTTATTAATTAATTTTTTTACTGATTATGGGTATTTTGCAGTTTTCTTTGTTCTCATTATCTGTGGCTTTGGAATTCCTATTCCGGAGGATATTACTTTGGTTTCAGGGGGGGTTATTGCAGGTTTATACCCTAATGAAGTTAATGTTCATATCATGCTGATTGTGAGTATGCTTGGTGTGTTAATTGGTGACAGTACAATGTATTGGCTTGGTCGCATTTATGGGGTGAAAATATTAAGAACTCGATTAATCAAGAAAATAGTAACCCTTAAACGTTTAAAAATGGTGAAAGAAAAATTTGCTAAATATGGCAATAGAGTTTTATTTGTGGCACGTTTTTTACCTGGTTTAAGGGCACCAATTTATATGATATCAGGCATTACTCGTCGTGTTAGTTTTATTCGTTTTCTCCTAATTGACTTTTTTGCTGCAATTATTTCAGTGCCTATTTGGGTATATTTGGGTGATTTTGGTGCAAGCAATTTAGACTGGTTACATCAACAAATAAAGAAAGGTCAATTTGCAATTTATATCTTAATACTTCTACTCGCATTGTTCTTATTTTGGAAATGGAAACGTAGTAAGAAAAAAGATGTGTAATTTAGACCATCTTACAGGGCGTATTTAATTATGCCCTATTTTATTTACGGTATAGTGATTTGTAAAAAATAACCATACTCTTCTACTTTCGACACACTAGATATCGTATAAAATATTGGAGATATATAATTTAAAAAGGGTACTATAAAAAGTACCCTAATTTATCTTTAAATTAAAGCGCAGATTTTGCTTTCTCAACCAATGCTGTAAAAGCAACTTTATCAAACACAGCAATATCAGCCAAAATCTTACGATCGATCTCAACAGATGCTTTTTTCAAACCGTTGATAAATTTGCTATACGATAAACCGTTTTGACGAGTAGCCGCATTGATACGAGCAATCCATAGTTGACGGAATTGACGTTTACGTTGACGGCGGTCACGGTAAGCATATTGACCAGCTTTAATTACTGCTTGGAATGCAACACGATAAACACGTGAACGTGCACCATAATAACCTTTAGCTGCCTTAAGAACTTTCTTATGGCGTGCTCTTGCAATAACACCACGTTTAACACGAGCCATTATCTAATCTCCTATTGTCCATGAATCTTAAAAAATTTAACTAATCGTATGATTGTGCCCAAAACACTATTTATGCGTATGGTAAGCACGCTACTACTAAAACTTGGTCTGCTTTCGCAACCATTGATTTATGACGTAAATGACGTTTACGTTTAGTTGTCTTTTTAGTCAAAATGTGACGTAAGTGAGATTGTTTACGTTTGAAACCACCTGAAGCAGTTTTCTTGAAACGCTTAGCAGCACCACGTAAGGTTTTAATTTTAGGCATTGTTTATAACTCCGCATTGTTTAAGTTTAACATCAGATAATTAGGCGAATAAAAATACGGCAATTCATACCGCACTTTACTACTTGAATTTGCACTAATTATTTCTTTTTTGGGGCAAGTACCATAATAGCTTGGCGACCTTCTAATTTGCCAGGTGCAGATTCAACAACAGCAATATCAGCAAGATCATTTTTAACACGTTCTAACATGTCTAAACCAATATCTTGGTGAGCCATTTCACGTCCGCGAAAACGAACAGTGATTTTAGCTTTATCCCCATCCTCCAAAAAGCGAATCAGGCTGCGTAGTTTTACCTGATAGTCGCCTTCGTCTGTACCAGGACGGAATTTAATTTCCTTCACTTGTACAACTTTCTGCTTTTTCTTCTGCTCTTTTGCAGCTTTACCTTTTTCATAAAGGAACTTACCGTAGTTCATAATACGGCATACCGGTGGTTCTGCATTTGGACTAATTTCAACAAGGTCTAAATCTGCTTGCTCTGCTATATTTAAAGCTTGTTGGATAGATACAATACCTACTTGTTCGCCATCTTGGTCAATCAAACGAACTTCTTTCACTCTAATTTCATCATTAATACGATTAGGGCGATTTGTTGCCGGAGCTTTTTTTACGGTTTTAATAATGTTATTCCTCTAACGATTTTAAACTACCATCAAACTGCAATACTGCAGAAGACATAAACGATTGCTGTATTTTTAGCAAAAATACGGCGAGATTTTATAAGATTTTCAATTACTATGCAAGGTATTAAGGCATATATTGACAAGTTTTATAAATAAATGCACTTAATAAAATACATAGAACGCATAGAATTTGAATAAGTTTTTTCTTTGTTAGCTTTTCTGCCGGCATAACTAGTTTCCTTTGCACTTTTTAAATTTAAAACTTCTTAATTATTTTATTTAATGTTATCATTTCTTGAGTTAGATCAAGTTTTGCATTACACGCTTTTATCTCAGTTTCAATGCTTTTGAGGAATGAATGAAAACTTTTCCCTATGAACAAAAAATTGGACGACGAGTTCAATCTACTGGTTGTGCTATTCACTGTCAAGCTTGTAGTATTAGTCAACTATGTATTCCGTTTATGTTTAATGAACATGAATTAGATCAGCTTGATAATATTATTGAGCGTAAAAAACCTATTCAAAAATCTCAAATTTTATTTAAAGCAGGCGATGAACTGACTTCTCTCTATGCTATTCGATCCGGCTCCATTAAAAGTTATACTATTGGTGAAACTGGAGAAGAACAAATCACCGCCTTTCATTTACCTGGTGATTTAGTAGGATTTGATGCGATTAATGGTATGCGACATTTTAGTTTTGCACAAGCTTTAGAAACATCTATGGTGTGTGAAATTCCTTTTGATATTCTTGATGATCTATCAGGAAAAATGCCGAAATTACGACAACAAATAATGCGTTTGATGAGTCATGAAATCAAAACAGATCAAGAAATGATTTTGTTATTATCTAAAATGAGTGCTGAAGAACGTCTAGCAGCTTTCATCCATAACCTTTCAAATCGATACTCTGCTCGTGGTTTTTCTGCACGAGAATTTCGTCTAACAATGACCCGTAGTGATATAGGTAATTATTTGGGATTAACTGTTGAAACAATCAGTCGTTTGCTGGGACGTTTTCAAAAAAACGGTCTTTTATCCGTGCAAGGAAAATATATTACTATTAATAATATGTCAGAACTTTCTACACTTGCAGGAACGACAAAACCTAAAATTAAAATGATCGGATAAAAACTTGGACGCAATAATAAGTTACTACTTTCGATCATTTTTTAAAGTACAATTACTTGTCATTTTTATAAATATTGCCTATTCTATTTCTATAGTTTGTTTCCACTGGAAAAATATGTTTATTGTTTTTGCAAAATATCGGAGGTTATTATGCAATTTAATAATATACTTGTCGTTTTAAATCCCGAATCAGAAAAGCAATATGCTTTGGCTCGAGCAGTTCGTTTGGTACAAGAACAAAAGAGCGAGAATAGAGTAAGAATTACAACTTTTATGACGGTGTATGATTTTTCTTATGAAATGTCAACTTTGCTTTCTTCCAAAGAAAGAGAAACAATGTGTAAAAGCATTATTAAGCAACATCAGCAAGCTGTTCAACCATATCTCGAAAAATATGCGGATCCGAATATTGAATTTAATTCAATTGTTCTTTGGCACAGTAATGAAGCGGAAGCTATTACAAATGCTGTTGCGGAACATAATTATGATCTTGTCATTAAATATACTCAGGAGAAGGAATCTTTATCGGCATTAATTTTTACACCTCAAGACTGGCAATTACTACGCAAATGTCCTGCACCTATTATGGTAGTACGTGATGGAAATTGGAAACATCAACGTCGAATTTTGGTAGCGGTTAATGTTTCCAATAATCAAGAGGAATATACTTCATTAAATAATGAACTTGTTTCTTTAGGAATTGATTTAGCGGATAAATTAGAACGAGGCAATATTCATCTTGTTACCGCTTACCCTCCCACTCCAATTAATATGGCAATTGATTTACCTGAATTTACAACAACAGAATATGGTGATAGTGTTCGTGGACAGTATCTTTTAAATATGAAAGCATTACGCCAACAATTTTGTATAGATGAAGACCATACTCACGTAAGAGAAGGATTTCCTGAAGATGTTATTCCTGCTGTCGCAAAAGAGCTGGAGGCTGAATTGGTTGTTTTGGGAACAGTAGGAAGAACAGGACTATCTGCCGCATTCTTAGGAAATACAGCAGAACATGTTATTAGCAAATTAGAATGTAACTTGTTGGCAATTAAACCGAGTAAAAAATAACAAAATTATTACACGAAAATCCTAACTTAATCGTTAGGATTTTTTTAAAGTAATTTTAAAAATGAGCCTACGGTATAGAATGAGCCAAATACTAAAATAATATCCTTTTCTGTGGCATTTTGTACCGCACTTTTTACTCCCTCATATACAGAAGAATAAGTTTGAGCAGATAGCTCATTAGTTGTTGATATTTGTTGTAATGTCATAAATAATTCATGACTACTCTGCCCTCTTACGCCATCTAAGGTTACTAAATTCCACTGATCAACAACTTTGATTAAAGGTGATAATATTCCTTGACTATCTTTATCTTTTAGAATGCCACATACCGAAATAATTTTTCCGATTGATTTAGCTTTAAGTGCGGTTAATCTTTCTAATAAATAGGAAGCTGCATGAGGATTATGACCAACATCAACAATAATTTGAGGTAATTGTTTAACTGTTTTTTTACTTAATTTAGCTAAATTTAATAATTTTTCCGGGTTAATTTTCTGAAAACGCCCTGCCAGTTCAACTTCTCTAAGTGACTTATGAACAACTGATATAGAAATATCAAAAGGTAAATAAGCCAACGTTGCTAAAGCTGTTGCAGCATTTGCCAAGGGAATACTACAAATAGGTAAATTATCCATATAAATAGCTTTATCACCTTTTATTGTTTCCCATGTCCAGCCATTTTCCTGTTTGCTGAATTTCCAATCTTTATTACGACAAAATAATATTGAATCTAATTTTTTCCCTTGTTCTAATAAAGAACAGGGAATATTGTTTTCACCAATAACGGCAGGCTTATTTGGACGAAAAATACCCGATTTTTCAAAAGCGATCTCTTCTCGAGTATTGCCCAAGAAATCCGTATGATCGATGTCAATACTGGTAATTACGGCAAGATCTGCATCAACAATATTAGTAGCGTCCAAACGACCGCCTAACCCTACTTCTAAAATAACAACATCCAAATTAGCTTGCTTAAAGAGATACAAAGCAGAAAGTGTACTAAATTCAAAATAAGTTAAAGATTGTGATTTATGTTGCTCAATAAAAGCAAATGCTTGAGTATGTTCTTCATCAGCTAATTCTTGATTTTGAATTCTTACTCTCTCGTTATAACGAATTAAATGAGGAGAGGAATAAACACCAACACGAAATCCTGAGTTTAGTAATAATATTTCCAGTAGACGACATGTCGTCCCTTTTCCATTTGTTCCTCCCACAGTAATAACAAAAGGAGCAAGCTGTAATAAATCTAATTGTTGTGCAACTGTCTTGACCCTATCTAATCCTAAGTCAATTGCTTTAGCATGTGCTTTTTCTAAAAAACAAAGCCACTGTTCAAGTGGCGATGTTGCAAATAAATTTAAACTAGACATCATCAGATTTTTCTTGAATTAATTCAGGTTCAACAAAAGGGGAAGGCATATTCATGAGCTTGCTTAAAAGATTAGCTAAAGTTTCACGCATCTCAGAACGTTTAACAATCATATCAATAGCTCCATGCTCCAGTAAAAATTCACTGCGTTGAAAACCCTCTGGTAATTTTTCACGCACAGTCTGTTCAATAACACGAGGTCCGGCAAATCCAATTAATGCTTTGGGCTCTGCAATATTAATATCACCCAACATTGCAAAACTTGCAGACACACCGCCTAAAGTCGGATCTGTTAATACTGAAATAAAAGGAACACCTTTTTCTTTCATCTTTGCCAATACTGCACTGGTTTTAGCCATTTGCATTAATGAGAACAAAGCCTCTTGCATACGAGCTCCGCCACTTGCCGAAAAACAAACTAATGGACAATGTAATTCTATTGCTTTTTCAGCAGCTTGAACAAATTTTGAGCCTACAACAGATCCCATAGACCCTCCCATAAAACTAAAATTCAAGGCAGCCACAACAATTGGCATGCCATAAAGAGTGGCTGAAACAGTAATCAACGCATCTTTTTCGCCTGTTTCTTTTTGTGCGGCTGACAGTCTGTCTTTATATTTTTTTAAATCTCTAAATTTTAAAATATCTTTAGGTTCTAAATCTGCAGCAATTTCAACAATGCTATCTTTATCCAATAAAGCAACAAGGCGTTCTCTTGCATCAATACGCATATGATGACCGCACTTTGGACAAACTTCTAAATGACGTTTTAATTCATCACGATACAACACTTGCTCACAGGAAGTGCATTTGGTCCATACCCCTTCAGGTACATTTGATTTTTTGCTATTTGAAGTTGTATTTTTACTAAAAATTCTATCAATCCAGCTCATGTTTAACCTTTTATTTATTAACTTAAAACTCGCCTCATTAGACCATAAGTCGGGGGAATTTTCCAGAATTTAACACAACTCCGACTAGCCTATTAATTCAAGCAATTTAACTGCCATTAACGCTAGATTAAAGTGTTGCTCATCGGCTACAGACCAAAATTCTATTTTATTTTCCGCCGCACTTAATGTACTAATATGCAATTTCACTTTTTCCTCATTGTTTTCATTTTCTCCGTGAGTAACCGGCGTAATTAATTTCTCTGCATGATATTGAATTAGCTCATTTTCTTGCCAAAAATGTAATTGGCTTTCTATATCAACCAAATAATCTGAAAGTACGGTCACAAACTGCCCCATTCCATAAAATACAGGCACTTGAATTTGATGAAAGACAATATTCTCTAATTGTGGGTAAATTTTTTGTAACTGTATAACTAAATTTTGAGTTTGTACAGGAAAGACATCAAAGGCTAAACGTTGCTGTTCCGTATCCAGCGGAATCCCATTTAATAATTGAGCTGTCTGTCCGGCCAATTTGGCAACTTGTTCTGCTTCTACATAGGAAGCGGGTAATAATGAAGTCACAACCAATTGATGAATGCTATTAACAATATTACTGATAGCTAAAGCACATTGCGTTACTTGTGGATTTGGAAGGGAAACAATATTTCTTTGACGTAATTCAATCAATTGATCGTCATTAATACCTGGTACAACAACTGGAATATTTGCAAGGCTTGCACAAATGCCCAGTACATCGATCACAATACAACCTGAATCAGCTATTTTTGCCAAAAGATCAACATGCTCAATTGTCCCTGCAAATAAAACATAATTAAACTCTGTCCAATCTGCCTCTTCAGGCATAATTTGAACAACTGCTTTATTGTTAAAACGAATGCTTTGCTCTTCTTTGAAAGGCTTTATTTCAATAATTGTCAAGCTTTCAATTTCAAGCTGAGTGTGTTCTAAAGTTTCGACAATTTTCTCAGATAACTCAAATTCTGCTGCAATAGCAATACTTAACATTTTTCTCTCTTATAAACTCGGATAGAATGCAGTGCATTTTACAAAATAATTAAGGGAAAAGAAAATGCTCCTGTAATTATTTACTAGGAATATTGCTCAGAAAATTAACGCAATAAATCCCAAACAGGACGACAATTTTCCGGTAACACTAGAGATTTTCCCAATTCAATCCAATTGCTTGGAAAATGAAAATCGGAACCAACGGAACTGTATAAATCGTAATCTTCCGCCCAACGAGCAAGTAATAAACGTTGATCCTTGGTTTGTCCACAACCTGCTACTTCTATTGCATCCCCACCCCACTGTTTAAAATCAGCGATAAGACGTTTTATCTTTTTTGTTGTCATGGTATAGCGTAATGGATGAGCAAGCACTGCAATTCCGTTGGCTTGATGAATAATCTCTATTGCATTAGGAATATCAACCCATTGTGTTTTGACATATGCAGATTTTCCTTGTGCTAAGTATTTTTTAAAAGCTTGACTAATGTTAATAACCTTGCCTATTTGCACTAAATAACGGGCATAATGTGCTCTTGTTACTTCTCCATCCGTCAGTTTTTGCGTTTCTGCAAAGGCGTTGGCTACACCTAAATGCTCCAATTTTTTCCCGATTTCAACCGCTCTTTGTAAACGAATTTTTGCCTGCTCATTCAAAAGTGCGGTCATTTTTTTTGAATTTTCATCAAAACCTAATCCTACAATATGGATACTATAATTTTCCCAAGAAGTAGAAATTTCAACACCATTGATCAATGAAATGCCTAATTGTTCTGCTTGAGTACGAGCTTGCGATAATCCTGCAATAGTATCATGATCTGTCAAGGCTAAAACATTTACACCTTGTTGATGTGCCCTTATCACTATCTCTTGTGGTGATAAGGTACCGTCAGATATAGAACTATGGCAATGCAAATCATAAATTTTGTTCATACTTTCCTAAATTACTTATCAAAAATAAAAAGTGCGATAAATTTCACCGCACTTTCACTTAGTTATGTGTCTGTTTTCGCTATTGAAGGGCTTTTTCTATTTTCTCAAACAAATCTTTCGACAAATTTTCCACTTCGCTTAAGCGAACTAAAGCACGTTTCATCAAAGTTTGCCGTTGAGGATCAAAACGAGAGAAACGAATTAGCGGTTCAATTAAGCGTGAAGCAACTTGAGGATTACTTTCATTTAACCTTAACAGGATCTCAGTTAAAAAACGATAACCTGAACCATCGATTGCATGAAATCCTTTTAAATTATGTACACAAAAGCTACCGACTAAAGCTCTTAAACGGTTAGGATTATTAAAATTAAAACTTGGATGTTCCATTAATTGTTGCACATAGTCCAAAGTATTGTCTTCAGGTCTTGTAGCTTGTAAGGCAAACCATTTATCCATAACCAAACCGTCTTGTTGCCATTTTTGCTCAAAATCCGCTAATAATTGGTCTCGACAAGGTAGTTGAGCCTGTGTTGCCGATTTTAAAGCATTTAAACTGTCAGTCATGTTATTTGCTTTGACATAATGTTTATTCACCAAATTGTTACCTAAATCTGTATAAGCCAAATAATTCAAACAGAGATTACGCAATGCTCTCAACGCAATATCTTGCTCAGTTACTTGATATGTCTCTAACTGAATTTCATTATAAATTTTCAAGAATAACTCTTTCAAATTATTTGCAATATGGCATTGCATAAATTCTCGCACTGCATAAATACCGTCCGGATCGATCGTTTTGAATAATTCGGCAAATTCAGTTTCTTTTGGCAGTGTTAAAATCGTTGTTACTAAACCAATATCTTGCTGGTAATTTTCTAATACTTGATAAAGTGCGGTAAGAATTTCAGCAGAAAACTCCAGTGCCAGTCCTTGTTGATAATGAATTAAGTTACGTCGTAACTCTGCATTAAATAACATTTGAGCCGCATCCCAACGGATAAAATCATTTCCAGCAAATTTCAACAGTATGATTAATTGTTGTGTATTATAAGCATAATCTAATTTTACCGGTGCGGAAAAATCACACAATAACGCTGGTACAGGACGTGTATAAATGTGTTGAAATTCAAAAAGTTGTTCTTTTTGTGTAAGATTTAATACGTCAGAAAGATCTTTGCCATCAGCCTGTAAAAATTGCTCCACACCGCTTTCATCGTATAAAGCGATTTTTATTGGAATATGTAAATTGACTTTTTCCATCTGATCGGCAGTTGGCGGGGTAAATTGTGAGATTTTGAGTTGATAAACGTGATTTTTTTCGTCATAAAAATCTGTTACAACCAATTCCGGCGTACCTGATTGACTATACCAACGACGGAATTGGGTTAGATCAAGTTTATTGGCTTGTTCCATTGCAAGGATAAAATCTTCACAGGTCGCCGCCTTGCCATCATGGTCTGCAATATAACGTTGCATACCTGCCTGAAAACCTTTTTCTCCTAATAAAGTATGAAGCATACGGATCACTTCTGCACCTTTTTCATATACTGTAACTGTATAGAAATTATTCATTTCAATCACTTTTTCCGGACGAATTGGATGTGACATCGGGCTTGCATCTTCTGCAAATTGTACTGTACGTAAAAATTTTACATTATTAATGCGATTGATTGCTCGTGAACCGGTATCTGATGAGAACTCTTGATCACGAAATACAGTCAGCCCCTCTTTCAAACTTAATTGGAACCAATCTCGACAAGTTACTCTATTTCCTGTCCAGTTGTGGAAATATTCATGTGCAATTACACTTTCAATCGCTAAATAATCTTCATCCGTGGCAGTTTGCGGATTAGCCAAAACAAATTTAGAATTAAAGATATTTAGTCCTTTATTCTCCATGGCTCCCATATTGAAGAAATCAACCGCTACAATCATATAAATATCTAAATCGTATTCTAAATTGAAACGTGCTTCATCCCACTTCATGGACTTTTTCAATGCACTCATTGCCCAATGAGCACGGTCAAGGTTACCCCGATCAACATATAATTCCAGTGCGACATTACGACCGCTCTTTGTTACAAAATTATCCTGTAATAAGTCAAAATCACCTGCAACTAAAGCGAATAAGTAACTTGGTTTAGGGAAAGGATCTTGCCATTCAACCCAGTGACGACCATCTTTCATTTCACCACAAGCAATACGGTTACCGTTCGATAAAAGATAAGGATATTTAGTTTTATCCGCTGTAATTTTTGTGGTATAGCGAGCAAGCACATCGGGACGATCCAACATATAAGTGATTTGACGGAACCCTTCCGCTTCACATTGCGTACAAATACCCTCACCGGATTGATAAAGCCCTTGCAAAGATGTATTTGCACTAGGGTTTAGATGAGTAACAATTTCTAATTCAAAGGTATTGGCATTTACGTTGGTTAAATCCAACACGAGGCTTTCAGCATCTTGTTGATAAGATTTAAACTCTTCATCATTGAGTTTGACTGAAACAAATTGAAAACTATGACCATCAAGACGTAACTGTTTGCTTTCAGGATTAAGACGTTGAAATTGACTTATTGCTGTTACGATGGTTTGTTGCGGATCAAGTTGAAAATCAAGATAAATATCAGTAACAGTAAAATCGGGGGATTGATAATTCTTTCTATATTTGGCTTTTTTTTGCATAATGACAACCTAAATTTATTGAGAAAAACTGTGCTAGGATATGATTTTTCGCTAGGTATTTCAAGTTATAACAATTAAGGGAGCGTTTCGCTCCCTTTTGAAGTTTTGTTACGCTAATTTTAATGGCTCAATTTTCCATATTTTTTCTGCATATTCTAAAATAGTGCGGTCAGATGAGAAGAAACTCATATTCACAATATTTTGCAATGCACTTTCAACCCAAGCTTCTTGATTTTTATATTTTTCATCCACTGCTTTTTGCATCTCAACATAGCTACGAAAATCTGCAAAAGATTGATAATAATCGTAAGAACGCAATGAATTTAACAAATCATGATAGCGAGTAGGTTCTTTGGGTGAGAAACGACCTGCATTAATCTGATCAATAACTTCACGTAATTGTTCATCCGACTGATAAATATCAAATGGATGATAACCATTACGCCGTAACTCTTCTACTTGCTCTACGGTATTACCAAAAATGAAGATATTATCTTTTCCAACATTTTCCAATATCTCCACATTTGCACCATCTAATGTCCCTAGCGTTAACGCACCATTTAAAGCAAATTTCATATTGCTTGTACCGGAGGCTTCTGTTCCGGCAAGCGAAATTTGTTCTGAAATATCAGCTGCCGGAATAATAATTTGGGCAAGACTGACACTATAATTTGGAATAAACACAACTTTTAAACGACCTTGTAAGCGATCATCATTATTAATGATATTTGCCACATCATTAATTAGGTTGATAGTTTGTTTTGCTGCCGTATAAGCTGAAGCTGCTTTACCGGCTAAAATAAAGACCCGAGGTGTCCAATCTTTTTCTGGATTAGCAATCATTTCATTGTAACGAGCAACAATATGTAACACATTAAGAATTTGACGTTTGTACTCATGGATACGTTTTACTTGAACATCAAATAGAGCGTTTGAATTTAATTCAATACCTAACTCTTGTTTTACATAATTCGCTAAACGTTGTTTATTTTTACGTTTAATCTCTGGAATTGCTTTTTTCAATTCAGGATCTTGAATATGTGCTTTAAGCGTTTCTAATTGAGTTAAATCTTTACGCCATTCAGTGCCTATATATTTATCAAATAATGCGGATAAATCAGGATTCGCTACCGCAATCCAACGACGAGGGGTGATTCCGTTAGTGACATTGGTGAAACGTTCAGGATAAATGCGATAAAAATCTGCAAATGTAGAACTTACCATTAAATCCGAATGAATTGCTGCCACACCATTTACTTTATGCGATCCAACAACAGATAGCCACCCCATTCTCACTTTACGTATATTACCTTCCTCAATCAATGATATACGACGAATAAAGTCGTTATCAGTAGTAACAGAAGTGCGGACATATTCTAAGAAATAATCGTTGATTTCAAAGATAATCTGTAAATGACGAGGTAATATCTTCGCCATCATTTCTACCGGCCAAGTTTCTAGTGCTTCAGACATTAATGTATGACAAGTATAAGAGAATATCTGACAGCACATATCCCAAGCTTTTTGCCAAGTATATCCTTCTTGATCAATTAAAATATACATCAACTCTGGAATAGCTAAAGCAGGATGAGTGTCGTTTAAATGAATTGCAATTTTATCCGCTAAATTATCCAATGTATTATAAATTCGCTTATGGCGTTTAATAATATCTTGTAGAGAAGCTGAAACTAAAAAATACTCTTGGCGTAAACGTAATTCTCTGCCTGCAGCTGTTGAATCATCCGGATAAAGTACTCGAGAAACATTCTCACTAGAAGATTTTTCTTCGATAGCATGGAAATAATCACCACGATTGAATGACACTAAATTAAAAGTTTCACCTGCGTTTGCACTCCATAAACGTAGTGTAGCTGCACTGTCATTGCTATATCCCGGAATCATTTGATCGTAAGCAAGTGCGGTGATTTCTTCTGCATTTTTCCAAATACATTTTTTCCCTTCAAAATAAATATGCCCTCCAAAACGGATATTAAAGCGTTTAGACGGACGAATAAATTCCCAAGGATAACCTTTTTCTAACCACGCATCAGGTTTTTCAACTTGTTTGCCATCTTCAATATATTGCTGAAACATACCATATTCATAACGAATACCATATCCCATACCGGGTATTGCAAGCGTTGCGATAGAGTCCATAAAACAAGCTGCTAGACGACCTAATCCACCATTACCAAGACCGGGATCAACTTCTTTCTCCAATACATCTTCTAAATCGACATTAAGTTCAGCTAAAGCATCTTTAGCTAAGTGATATACGCCTTCAGAAATTAAGGCATTAGATAAAGTACGCCCTATGAGAAATTCCATTGAAAGATAATAAACTCGCCGAGTTTCTTCTTTTCTTGCTTGACGGGCAGTGGAAATCCAGCCCTCTGTTACTAAATCACGTATGGCGTATAAAGTTGCATTTAGCCAATCACGTTGACTTGCCTCCTCCGGGGAACGACCAATTAAAAAAATTAATTTATATACAATCGATTTCTTCAACGAATCCTTCGTATTTTCCGGACGATTATAAGAAAAAGGAAGGGGAAGTGTATTTACCATTAGGCTCAAACTCCTGATTTAATAAAAAACTACCGAATTTTATTCATCTGTATAAAAAAAACAATAAAATTTTATAAAAAATAATTTGAATATTTCTACTCAAATTATTTCGCTAAAAAATTTATTTATGTAAAAGAATATCATATAGGGATTGATATCCTTTTGCAGATGTCTGCCAACTGAAATCCTGTTCCATAGCATTGACTATCACACTTTCCCATTGACTTGGTTTACGCCACAAAGTAAATGCACTATCAATACCATAACATAATCCCCCAACATCAGCATCATTAAATACAAATCCTGTTGCATGACGTGCTTTGATGTTTTCACTGCTACTATCAATGACAGTATCAGCCAAACCACCTGTTGAACGAACTAACGGTAAAGTTCCATATTTTAATCCGTATAACTGCGTTAAACCACAAGGCTCAAAACGACTTGGAACAAGAATGACATCTCCTCCGGCAATCATTAAATGTGATAATGCTTCATCATATCCAATTTTTACTGCGATATTTTCCGGATACTCTTGTGCAAGCCAATTAATACCGGCTTCTAAATGTGCTGAACCGGAACCTAAAATTGCTAATTGCCCACCTTGTTGTACAATTCTCTCAGCACTACCAATTAGTAAATCTACACCTTTTTGCTCTGTTAGACGTGTAACCATTACAAATAACAGTGCATTAGGATTTTGTGGTAAATTAAAATAAGCTTGTAATTTTATTTTATTCTTACGTTTACCCTGCATTGATTCCAATTTGTAATGATCTTCAATATACGGATCACTATACGGATGCCAAATTTTTTCATCTACGCCATTCAAAATACCAACCAATCGTCCCTGTGCTTTCAAAGTTTGCAACAACCCTTGTAAACCATAAGCAAATTCAGGTGTTGTAATTTCTTTGGCATAGGTTGGACTAACTGCAGTAGAAATATCGGAATAATACAGTCCGGCTTTTAAATAAGACATTTCACCATATAATTCCAATCCATCTACATTAAACATCCACCAAGGCAACCCAATTTCAGTTAGATGATAAGGTAAAAAACGTCCTTGATAGGCTAAATTATGGATAGTAAACACCGATTTAGCAGGACGTCCTTTATGATGCAAATAAGCAGCTGTTAAGCCTGCATGCCAATCATGAGCATGCACAATTTCAGCACGCCACCAAAAGTCTAATCCTGTAGTCAACTCTGCCCCAACCCAAGCCAATAAAGCAAAACGCTTATAGTTGTCCGTATAATCGTTATACCACATATCATGATATGGATTACCTTCACGGGCATATAAATGCGGTGCATCGATTAAATAAACACCAATACCATTGTATTCACCATAACGTAGTACAACATGTCCAGCAAAATTATTAAACTCAGCAACAACCACAGTATTGGGGATACCACGAGAAATAGCAGGATAAGCCGGTAAAACAAGTCTAGCATCAATACCAATTTCATTTTGCGCAAAAGGTAAAGCCCCCATTACATCAGCCAATCCGCCTGTTTTTAATAATGGATATAATTCGGAACAAACATGTAATACTTTCATTGTTAATTTTAATCCTCCCATCAAGGCGGTAAAAATAAAAAATTCTACCGCACTTATTTATATTTACACCTAGTCTAAATGAATTTCAGAGACAACTTTTTCGCCATTTAATTTTTTCATCATTGATTCAGTTACCAAAATAACTTTTCCAGTGCTACTTACACGGAAGCGTTTGCGATCCTCTTCAATATTTACACCAATAACTGTGTTATCTGGGATAACTACTTGGCGATCAATAATACAATTACGTAAAATACAATTTTTACCGATAGTTACTTGAGGCAACACCACTGAATATTCTACTTTAGAATCAGCTTTCACTTTCACTTGATCAAATAACACAGAATAACTAATTTCTGCATCAGTAATCACACAACCACCGGAAATAAGCGAATTATCTACCGGTTTAATATCTTGCTTGTTATAGAAGAATTTTGATGGATAAGTTTGGGTCGGATTACCGCGAATTGGCCAGCGTTGGTCATAAATATCCAATTGCGGATGTTCAGATACTAAATCAATATTTGATTGCCAAAAACTATCTAACGTTCCCACATCACGCCAATAAATCTCCCCATCCGTATTACGTCCCATACAAGATCGGCTAAACGGATGTGCATATAAAACTTCTTCCTCTAAAGATTTTGGCAGAATATCTTTACCAAAGTCATGAGAGGTATACGGTGTATTTACTTCACGCATCAATACATCATATAGATAATCTGCATCAAACACATAAATTCCCATTGAAGCTAAAGAAGTATCCGGTTTATTTGGAATCGCCGGTGGATCTTTTGGCTTCTCAACAAATGCTTTTACTTTCAAATTTTCATCCACTGCCATCACACCAAACTCTGATGCTTGTTCACGTGGAACTTCAATACAGCCTACAGTACATTTTGCATTGCTTGAAACATGATCTAAGAGCATTTGGCTATAATCTTGTTTATAAATATGATCACCGGCTAAAATTAAAATATATTTTGGACGGTAATGATCACGAATAATTGCCATATTTTGATAAACCGCATCAGCTGTGCCACGATACCAAGTAGAATCATCAATTTGCTGACGTGCCGGTAACATATCAATAAATTCACCACGTTCTTGCGGTAGAAATGACCACCCTTTTTGTAAATGGCGTAATAAAGAATGAGCAGCATATTGTGTAACAACCCCAATGCGATTTAAGCCGGAATTAATACAATTTGATAAAGCAAAATCAATAATACGACGGTTGCCACCAAAATATAAAGCTGGTTTAGCACGTTTATCTGTTAATTCGTGAAGTCGTGAGCCTCGACCTCCGGCGAGAATTAATACTAAGGTATCTTTAACAAGTTTATGTTTACTTAAATTTTTAGTAATACTGTTACTCATAGCAACTCCTTATCTTTTATTTTTATACTCACGACTAACTCACATTTACTTGAGTTATTCACTTTTTCTGCAACACACCAAAAGCCAAATCCGTCATCTCCAACTGCTTGTTTTCTAAATGTACTACTTTTGAATAACACAAAATCTCCCAATTGCCTTGAGGTAATAAGAATTTTTGTGAACTTGTTTTTGCGTTGATAACGAACAGGTATTTACTGTCCAGCAAAATCTGCAGAGCTTTGCTCCCTTTATTATGCCACTCATCTAATGACATCTTCTCAGCATCAATATTTAACCAAGATACATTGCTCTCCTGCCACCAATTATCCCGTTGTAAACTCGGAATTTGTTTACGCAATGCAATAACTTGCTTAACCAAATTAAAGAGATCTTGTTCAAAATATTGCCATTTTAACCATGTTGTTTCATTATCTTGGCAATAGGCATTGTTATTACCGTACTGCGTATTACCAAACTCATCACCAGCCAATAGCATTGGCGTTCCGTTTGATAATAACAAGCTCAGTAACAACGCACTACGACTTAAATAACGAGCTTCTTCAACAAGAGAATTTCCCTCTTTATATCCTTCCATACCATGGTTATAACTATAATTCTCACTCCGCCCATCTCGATTATCTTCACCATTTGCCCAATTATGCTTTTGGTTATAACTTACTAAATCATGTAATGTAAAACCATCATGTGCGGTAATAAAATTGATAGAATTATGTGGTAATTTCCCCTGACAACGATATATATCACTCGAACCTGCGAAACGCTCTGCAAAAACACCGAGTTCACCACTTTTCCATAACCAAAAACGACACATATCATCACGAAATCGGTCATTCCATTCAGCAAAATACGCTGGGAAATTACCTACTTGGTATCCGCCCATACCTATATCCCAAGGTTCGGCGATAAATTTAACTTTTTGCAAAATTGAGACCTGCTCAATTTCTTTAAATAATAAGGCGTTAGCATTAAAATCCGGCGTTTCTCGTCCTAAAACTGAGGCTAAATCAAAACGAAAACCATCAACATGACATTCTTCTACCCAATAGCATAAACAATCAATTATCCATTTTCGTCCTATTTCAGTGGATAAATTAAGTGTATTTCCACAACCTGTTAGATTAATGTAGTTTCCCGCTTCGTCCTGCCAATAATAAGTCCGATCATCAATTCCTCGTTGACTAAACGTTGGAAAATGCTTTTCCGATTCAACAGAATGGTTGAACACTACATCTAAAATCACCTCAATTCCCGCTTTATGTAATGCTTTTACCATTGATTTAAACTCTGTTAAGGGTGTTGTATCGGCTTGATTTGACCAATATTTGGACTCAACAGCAAACATCGCTAAGGGACTATAACCCCAATAATTCTGTAGTCTTTTCTCCTGCAAGTGCGGTTCATCTAAATGATAATTTATTGGCAATAATTCCACCGCACTTACACCTAATTCTTTCAAATAGGCAATAACATTTTGATGAGCTAAACCTGCATAAGTCCCTCGAATTGCTTCCGGAATGTCCTCTCGCAACTGAGTAAAACCTTTTACATGCAATTCATAAATGATACTTTCTGACCAAGGTGTTTGGGGTAAAATATCTCCTTCCCAATCAAAAGATGACGATTCAATTAACGCTTTAGGTGCTAAATGTGCATTATCTCTCTCATCTTCAAGTAAAAACCAAGCTCTATTTTCTGCACAACTTAAATCAGGTTTACCAACAACAGCTTTTGCGTAAGGATCTAACATTAATTTATTTGGATTAGATAAAGAACCATCCACGCCATGAATACGAAAACCATATTCGGTTCCATATTCCAATTCAGCTATCCAAATATGCCATATATTTTCTGTACAATACATTGAATAACGGGTTTCTTGAACAGAATTTTTATTAAAAATACAAAGTTCAACCGCACTTGCCTGTGAGGAATAGATTGCAAAATTAAATCCTGCAATACCTTCCATACAACATTCTGTACAACCTAAAGGATATGGTTTACCTAAACTTATCTTACTCATAAAAATTCAAATTGTTTTTATACCTTTAGCTAACGTTGTTTTCTACTGATGTCGATTCTGCAATCACCTCTGCATTTTTTACTTTTTTAACTACCGCTCTTTTTGTTACCGTCTTTTTAGGCTTAACCTCTGTTGCCTCAGAGACAGTATCAGCGACAGTTTTTTTGGTTCTCGTGGTTTTACCCTTTGCTATTTTTTTCTCTGTTTTCACCGCTGTATCTTCAACTTTCGAGGTTTTTCTCATTTTTCTGACTTTTTTTACTTTATGCAGTTTAAGATACACTGTTGCTAGAGGAGGGATATCAATACTGATAGATTGTGCTTTATTATGACTTTCAATATCTTCAGTTACAATTTTGCTCGTATTTGTCGAATTTGATCCCATATACTGTTGTGCATCGGAGTTTAAAATTTCCATATATTCACCGGCAATATTTACACCAAAACGGTAATTTTGACGTAAAACAGGGGTGAAATTACTGATAACAATAATACGTTCATCTTTTTTACTACGACGCTCAAAAACAAACACGGAATTTTGATAATCATCAACAACAAGCCATTCAAAACCTTGTGGATCCGTATCTAACTCAAAGAGCGGTGCATTTTTTTGATAAATATGATTAAGATCTCTAACATAATCCTGTATAGCTTTATGCCAGCCACCACCATGAATTTCATCAAGAAGATACCAATCCAAACTTTCCTGATAATTCCATTCTCTGCCTTGAGCAAATTCATTGCCCATAAAGAGTAATTTTTTACCCGGATAACCCCACATATAACCATAATATGCACGTAAATTAGCAAATTTTTGCCACGCATCTCCGGGCATTTTACCGAGTAATGAACATTTACCATGTACAACTTCATCATGTGAAAGCGGTAAAATAAAGTTCTCACTATATTGATACACCATACCAAAGGTCATTTGGTTATGGTGATGTTGACGATAAATCGGATCTTTTTTCATATACGACAATGTATCGTTCATCCAACCCATATTCCATTTAAAATGAAAACCTAAACCACCTTCATACGGAGGATGAGTAACACCGGCAAAAGAGGTTGATTCTTCCGCAATTGATACAACACCAGGAATTTCCGTTCCCAATAAATGATTAGTTTGTTTCAAAAATTCAATGGCCTCCAAATTTTCACGACCACCATACTGATTTGGTATCCATTGCCCGTCTTCACGGCTATAGTCACGATAAATCATAGACGCAACCGCATCTACTCGAATACCGTCTAAGCCAAACCGCTCCATCCAATACAACGCATTCGAAGCCAAGTAATTTTTTACTTCATGACGACCGTAGTTATAAATCAAAGTATTCCAATCTTGATGATAACCTTCTTTGGGATCCGCATGTTCATATAAAGCCGTACCGTCAAAAGCAACTAAACCGTGCGTATCGCTTGGGAAATGACCCGGAACCCAGTCTAAAATCACATTGATTCCAGCCTTATGAGCTTTATTCACTAAACGTTTAAAACCTTCGGCTGTACCAAAACGGCTAGTCGGAGAATATAAACCAATAGGCTGATAACCCCACGAACCGTCAAATGGAAATTCAGAGATTGGTAAAAGCTCAATATGCGTAAATCCCATGTCTTTTACATAGGGAATAAGCTCATCAGCAATTTGATCATAATCCAGCCAAAAATTATTTTCCAAGTTACGACGCCAAGAACCCAAATGTACTTCATAAATTGAAATCGGCTGATCAGCTTGATTAGCTTTTCGGCGTTTTTCAGTCATTGATACAATTTCAGGCAATGCCCCAATTTGTGATGCTGTATCAGGACGTAATTGTGAACTGAAGGCATAAGGATCGGCTTTTAAGCGTAATTGATTATGACAGTCTAACAGCTCAAATTTATACAGTTGCCCCAACGATACTTTGGGTAAAAATAATTCCCAAATACCGCTAGATTGATGAAAACGCATTGGGTGCCGGCGACCGTCCCAATAGTTAAAATCGCCTACGACCGAAACACGTTTAGCGTTTGGTGCCCACAGACGAAAATTTACACCTGCTACGTTGTCACATTCGGTAAAATGTGCACCTAAAATTTCATAAGGGCGTTTATGGGAGCCTTCTGCCAGTAGCCAATTATCAAGTTCATTAATCATCGGATGAAATGCGTAAGGATCTTCTATAACTTGAGCTTCATTTCCCCAATAAACTTCTAATTGATACGCAAAAAAACTATGCGTATTAGGCACAACACCGGCAAAAAAACCACGTTCATCTACCCTCGATAATTCACAAAGTACATTTTTTGTTTCTTTACTGAGAACAAATACTTTTTCAGCATCCGGTAATAATACCCTTACTTCAATCCCATTTGACGTTTCATGCATACCTAACACGGAAAAAGGATCTGCATGTTTTCCATCAAAAAAAGTATCAATGGTAGATTGTGATACAAATTTATTCATAAAAACCCTGCCTATTTATTTCTTGCCTGATTAATTGTTCTAATTAATGAAAGTACTGTTTTATCAGTAAAAATTTTTTCTAGCGGTTGTAATAATTTCTTACGCCAGTTAGGATATTCCGTTGAAGTACCGGGTAAGTTAAAAGAAACCTCTTGATTAAGTAAATTTTCCAGTTGTATACCTATTAATTGCGTTTGACTTTCAGCTAAATATTGATGAATGACATGATTTAAATTATCGTGCATTGCCATATTTAACGCATCTCCCCAATAATCAGGCGGTAAGTATTGATCTCGGTGCAAAGTATTAAGCAACGCTTGTTTATCTACTACTCGCTGATCATATTTTGATTTTAAAACACCTTCTTTCAACATACCTAATTGAGCAAACAGTTCTAAATCACGACAGTGCCAAAAACTCTGCAATGAAGGAAGATCATGAGTTCCAACTGTAGCAAATGCTTGCAAAGGAAAACGATCTGCTTTCGGATATTCGTTGTGTTGTTGCTCAAAATACAGAACAAAATAAGAGAACACTTTAAATTCATCCAATTTAAACCGCACTTCATTAGGTACAGTACCTAAATCCTCACCGACAATTAAACATTGATTACGCTGACTTTCAATTGCTAGAATTGCCATCAACTCTGCAAAAGGATAATGTACATAAAGTCCATCACAGGCACTTTTTCCTTCCGGTATTAACCACAAACGAAACAATCCCATAATATGATCAATACGTAACACACCAAAATGCTGCATATTGGCTCGCAACATATCAATAAAAGGCTGAAAGCCACGAGCTTTTAAAATTGTTGGATTATAAGGCGGAATATTCCAATTTTGTCCTACCGGACCTAAAGGATCCGGCGGAGCACCAACTGAAGCGTTCACACAATAAAGTGTTTGATCGGACCAAACATCCGCACTTCCTCTCGAACTGCTTACAGCCAAGTCTCCATAAATTCCCAACGATAGACCTTTTTCCAAGCACAAGTTTTTTACTTCAGTTAATTGGATAGTAGCCAACCACTGCACCCAAGTGTAAAAATCCACTTGTGTTTTATATTTACGTAACAAATTTTTGCGTTCTTTATCAGTTAAAATTTGCCATTCTTTACGCCAACCTAACCAACCAATTTTATTTTCATCTTCTGGCATATTTTGATGTTCAATACTATCTAATACGTCAAATAAAGCCTGAGATAATAAAGCATCACCTTGTGCCTTCACAAACTCAGCAAATTGGCGACGACGCTCAATAATTTTACTTGCTCTGCTACGCTTAAAATAAGCGAATAACTCTTCTAATGCAGAACGTTTTAATGACATTACTGCCTGATAATCTACGATATCAGATTGGCACAACTCAGTCAGTTTAGCTTGAGTATTCTCTTGTTTAAACCAATTTTGGACTTTTTGACATAAATTAAATTCAGGTAATTTATCTACTGCCAAATATAAAAAATTCAACCAACGTCTTGAAGAAGAACTGTAAGGACTTGCCCATTCAGGAATAGCCGGATAAAGTTGATGTAACGGATTAATTCCAATAAAGTCAGCTCCCAGCACCGCACTTTTCTCAATTAAATATGCAAGATCGGCAAAATCGCCAATCCCCCAATTGCGTGCGGAAACCAAACTATAAAGCTGAACATTAATTCCCCATGCTTTTTTACGTTGAAATACTGTCGGTTGATAAGATTGTTGAGGCGAAACTAAAATGCGAACGACATAGTTATTTCCATTTATTTCAAGAAGCAACGAATAATAACCATAAGCTAAAGGAGATAATGTTAGTTTTTTCCGCTCTTTAAGAAGTTGGCTCCGAGACAGGAAGTTCCCATTATCATCATACAAAGAATATTGAATAGAAATGCCGGAAGATAAATTAAATGCGGTTAAGTCATAAATTATAGGTTCATTTTCACTGACGACTATTACATCATCAAATTTTTTATCTTCTGAGCTAACTTCCGTTTGACTCAGTAATTGAATGAAATAATGCAGACTTTCCGGTTTTGCGTAAATCAAATTACCATCAATATCATAATGAGATATGGCAATCCCTATTTTTTCTGCATCTTGTTGTAATTGATTAGAAATGCCCATCTTACTCTCAAAAAGCTTAAAAAGAATTAAATCAATTTCATTCTATCTAATCTTAACTGACAAAAGCAAACGCATTACTTTAAATTGTGATCCAGTTCAAATAGAAATTTTAAGTTTTTTCATCAATCACAAATTCAAACCAATCAATCACATCTTTTTCATGAATACCCTGCTCAATCATCACACCAGCACGTTTCATCGCTTGAGAATGACCAACGATGAGAGGATGCCAATCAAAGAGCGGTTTATTTTCATAAAGTAAACGATAAGCACAAGTACTGGGCAACCAACTGAAATGTGGCAAATTTGCTTTAGTTAATTTTGTACAATCTTTCTCTAAGCGAAAACGTTTCTCATAATGACCGCACTTTCCCGTTTCTAAATTCAATAGATTGCAAGCAATACGAGTAAAATACAGCTTTTGTCGTTTTCCTCGCCCTTCAATAAACTTACGGTAACAGCACTTGCCACAACCATCACAAAGTGCTTCCCATTCTTCATCGTTCATTTCAAGCAAAGATTTATATTTCCAGAATTCAGGGGATAAAGTCATTTCAAAAAAAAACCGATACTATCATCTTAAAAAAATAATCCGGTTAAATATTATTCAACCGGACTCGTAGAATATTACCCAATTCAGGGAGTGCGGAATTTAACCGCACTTTTATTACTGTGTCAATATTGCTTCAAATCTAAATTGAGATGGCAAAATTTTATGGGCTAAAGCCTCTATATTTTGTTGAGTTACTTGCTGTAATAACTGTTGCTCAGCAAACATAAGCAAAGGACCATCACTCAAAGAATAACTTTGTTCCAATTGAGATAAAATGGCTAACAATGATTCCTTCGCCTGTTTTAACTGAGATTGTTTTTCACTCACTTTTTTAGCCAACAATTCAGGCTCAATGCCTTGTTTAAGTATTTGATCTAATACATGATGAGTCATCTGCGTTAATTCCTGTACACGCATAGGATCACAACTAAACTCTATTTTCCCCTCAATTTGAGGTGAAAAATGTTCTTGTTCAAACCACGCATGCACTGCATAGATACCCGATGCCTGTTCTCTTAAACTCAACCGTAATTTCTCTTGTATGATATCCGCTAAAATATCCAGTAAATATTTGTTTTCCACTTGCCATTGATGATCAGCTGCGAAATACATTTCAACTTCTGCTCTTGGCTCATGCAAGCCTTTAACAACTAAACGCTGCTCGGGTACATGTGCCTTTATCGGCTGTAATACTCTATTTTGTGTTTTAACCGGTACATTGGCTAAATATTTTTCAGCCAAATTTTGTACCGCACTTTCGCTAATATCACCAACAATAAAATAAGTGAAATCTGTTTTATCCGTAATATATTGCTGATAAATTGCGGAGAGTTTATCTGCCGTTAAATGCAGATTACTGAAACGATTTGCACCATATAGCGTTTCTTGTTGTGGAAAACGCAATTGCTCTACTTTCTGCATAAACGTCTTTTCCGGACTTTTTTCATTCACTTCATCCTGTAAAGTTTGGCGATATTCGGCTAAAACTTTCTCTGAAACAGGGCTGGTTTGTAGTTTTAACCTAAATAATTGTAGAATATCCGCTAAACTTTCTGTTTTACCTGCCGCCGTAAAACCCTGATCAGCCTCATCAATAACCGTCGTAAAAGCTATCGGAGCGTGACTGAAATACTGATCAATATCAGCCTGAGGTACAATGCCAATTCCGGTATCATCGACCACAGAAATCGCCGCTCTTAACGCATGATAATGTGATCTTGGCACAGAACGTAATCCTCCTGCTGTCAAGGCTTTAAAATAAACTTGTTGCGGACTTTTATCACTATACATATAAATCAATTTACTGCCGTTACTTAACAAATATTCAGTAATTTTTTGTCCACGCCATACTTTTTGCTTAGTGGCATTGCCCGCAACTAAATCTAAATGCGGAAGCTGAACTACCCTATTATCTTGTTGTTGCCAAGAAGATTGCGATTGCTGTAAAGCCTGTTGCCATTTTTGTGCCAACCATTGACTATCAAACGATAATTTGTGCGGTTTTGGCTGAGTAATCAGCACCAACTTGGACTTTAACTGCAACATTTGTTGAAAAGTGCGGTTAATATCTGCCAAAGTCAGTTGATTGAACAATTGATGATTTAATTCATATTGATCTTGCGGAGAGAGTAGCACTTGATCATTTGCCATGGTAACAACTAATTCATCAGCAATTTTGATACTACTCACTTCCAAATGTCGTTGTTTAGTATTTATTTTACGCAAACGCTGAAGTTCATCATCCAATTCCGTCTGCGTAAACCCGTTTTGAGCAATTTCCGCAATAAAGTTAAAGAGTTGCTCTGTCGCTTTTCGATAATCCTCATTCTCAAGTTGTAAAGAAAATGTGGATTGTAACGTTTGCTTACCTAAATAATCATGATAAAAATTAGCAGATTTTACGACCGCACTTGAAGACTGCTGTAAATATGTTTCCCATTGTTGCAAACGTAAATTAAGCAAACGTACCACAATTTGTTGCCATAAATTCTCTCGGTATTGTGCTACCGTATTGATATTTTCTGCTGGTTTAAAAAAACTCAAGTCCAATCCCGGTTCACGCATTTCTTTCTCAGACACGGTCGCTAAACGCCATTTAGGCGGTAAAGGAATATCAAAATCAATCTCGGGTAAAGGTTGGTGTTGTAGCGGATGGCTACTCCCTAATTTCTGTTGAATTAAAGACTTAATTTTTACTGGATTCACATCGCCTACCACAATAAGACTGACATTATCCGGACGATACCATTTTCGATAAAAATCTTTTACACGCTGTGCCGAAACATGTTTAATGACGTTGACATCACCAATCGGATCTCGTTCTACATAACGTGACCCCGCCATTTCTATTTGGCTTTTTTTATCCCCTAAACGCAACATAGGGCTTAAGCGTGAACGCCATTCTTCCAACACAATTCCACGTTCCGCCTCTAAATCCGCTGGTAAAATGGTAAGATGGTTTAGCCATTGATCAATAACATTGAATGCCAAGCTAAGAGATTGCGGATCATTTTTAGCGATATTTAATGTATAAACCGTATTTTCAAAATCGGTAAACGCATTAATATCACGTGCAAACTTCATTCCTAATTTCTCAAGTGCATTAATAATTTGATTTTGCGGATATTGTTGCGAGCCATTAAATGCCATATGTTCAACAATATGGGCAACCCCTTTTTGATCATCATCTTCGTGCATCGACCCTGCATTAACTACCAAACGCATATACACACGATTTTGCGGAAAATGATTAGGTAAAATGACATAACGCAAGCCATTTTCCAGTTGTCCTTGGTGGGCTTGCGAATGAAAAGGTAACGTATCTTTTTCATGAAATAAGGATTGGCAAGCACCAATCCCCAAAAGAGCGGTTAAAATTAGCAATATTTTTTTTAACATTAGAATTCATACCCTAATTCAAGCCAAAATTCACGACCTGCTGCGTAGAAACCATTATCCTCGTTAGAACTTAACCCCTTTCTCGTTTGATTAAGGACATTCAATATATCAAATTTCACAATCGCAGAATGTTTACCAAAGATTTTAGGTTGCCAACGAAGGCTGGTATCCCATTGTGTATGAGTGCCGTAATTGTAACTGCGATAAATCGGTAACTGACTACTTCTACTACCTGTATCCAATTGTTTAAACCCTTTTATAGGTGCTTTTACATAAATTCGGTTGGTCCATTCCAAATTATAATTTGGCATAGACATATCCACGCCAATCCGAGCCATCCATTCTTCACGATTGTTATTAACTTTAGACCGCATTTCTAATTCGGTCATTTGTTTTCCGTCTAAAATCACAATGGAATTCGGGTCATATCCTACATCTATATCAATACCTTTGGTATTTAACCAATCAAACCCTAGCGAAGCTCGCCATTCTGTCTGCCAAAATTTCCAACTGTCTTTATTTTGAATTTGCAACGTATATACATTATTGCTGTAATCTTTGCCTCGTGCAAAATGACGCACTTTTTTACCATTTTGACCATCTTCTTTTAGTATGATGCGGTTTTTATTTTGACGATGAATATATCGGGCATCAAGGATAACATTCCCGAGTTCTTGATTAATACTGAAACTCAATTCATCACTAAACGGCGTTTTCATGGAAGCAACGGACTGATAACGTGTGGTTCCTTTAGTGCCATCAATATCATCTAATTTGAAAATTCCCTCACTTAATTTCATGGAAGCAAAAGAGCGGCCATAATAACGGTTTGCTCCGAGGCTTAATTTGGTTTGTTCAAAGGGTTGATAGCGGGCGACAAAACGAGGGGCAATATTGGTATTTTTCAGGAAAGTATCACGCTCTAAACGTAATCCCGGACGAACTTCCCATTTACCCCCCCCAGCTTGATTAAATCTTCGACATAAAGGGCGATATTGTGATAATCGGTTTTTACTGTTCCTTTGGAAACGGAATTGCTACTCCCAGGCAACTCCATATTACCCATAATTATTTTGATTGCACCTGTAGCATTTTGATCTCGTTGGAAACGATAATGCGTAAATTGCCAGATACCCCCTAAGGAAATGGAATGTTCAGTACGTCCCCAAGTCAACGGATCCATGGCAAATTCACTGGAAAAATGCACATTGCGTTGCGTTAAAGCACTATCTCCCATTCCTCCACGTTCATAATTAATCGGATCATAGTTTTCATCAAATGCCAATATTTGCTTCAAATAATTAGAGGCGGATTTACGCTTATCTGCAAATTGATCATACGCCAATGTATTAGTTAACACACCGCTCTTTAACGAACGAATCCAAGCTAAAGTAGCACCATAGGCTTGATGATAATCTTGCACATTGCTATCAACATTCTCTGCAAAGAATTTAGTTTCCACATAATTAGAATAACGCAAACTCAATTCAAAGCGATTATCCTCATTAGCAAGCCAGTTAAAATTCAACAACGCATTATCGGAACGGCGTTTATGTCTGCGATTATCCGAACTCAACTTGTCATCTTTTCCCAGCACTAAACGACGTTGCTGAATATCTGAAGTACGGCGACTAAATCCTGCTACCATACCGATATTTTCCCCTAAAGAATGTTGTGCAGAAAGGCTGAAGAAATCTTTGCTATATTTAGGTTGAAAATCCGCACTACTACCGTTAGGCGAGGCTTGTTTAAATCTTTCTCGATCTTTTTCCTCAAGATGAAATTTCGCCCAATTAGAATGACTGGTACGATAACGCAATTGCACACCATCGGTACCATCGTATTGCTTGGTTTTGGCGACTACGGCACCGCCGGCAAAACCGCCTAAACTGGCGGAAATATCGCTGTCGTAAACGGTTACGGAAGACAATAAATTCGCATCAAAGAAATAGGCTTGTGCATGACTTGCCATAGGCAAAGTTTGCATCGCTCCCTCAAAAATTTCAGAGTCAAAGCCTAAATCATTATTGATATTGACATTATCTACAAAATAACTGGTTTGATTGGCTTCCGCACCATTAATCGAAATGTCAGCAGGTTTAATTTCACCTCGTTGAAAACTGTTTTCATCACTACGTTCAAAACGCACATGAGAATTGGTTTTCAAAAAATCAGAAATATTGCCGTTGGAATTAGGGGAAGATTTAATATCTTTGGCGGTTACTTTTTGGCTGGAAGATAATCCTGCGTTTTGCTCTGCATAAACAACAACCTCCGGTAATTGATTAGCTCGTTCAACTTTATTTTTACTTGTTTCTGCTTGAGCGGAAAACGCTAAACAGACGCTGACAGCTAATAAGGTTTTTTGGGTTTTTAAATCATAAACTGACATAAATTTTCCTTAATTAGATATAAATGATAACAATTCTTATAAATTTTATCATCTAAATTTTTTAATGTAAAAATGTTCATCGCTTGCAGAAAAAAATAATCCGACCATAGGTATGATCGGATTATGTGAGAGGCATTAAAATCATTAAATATACTCAGTAATACAACCGCACTTTTGGCGAAAAGGAACTGATATTAAAACCCTTCTTTCAGACTGACAGTTAGATTAAAAACTAAGTTACCCGCATTACTGTCTTTGCTATCGGCACAATAATACCCTTCCCGTTCAAATTGATACGCTTGTTCAGCTTTGGCACTAGCAAGGCTTTGTTCAACTACTCCACGCTTAATGATTAAGGAATTTGGATTTAACACTTCATTAATGTCTTCCACTGCTCCCGGATTCGCTACGGTAAACAATTTGTCATACAAACGAAATTCTGCCGATAAATTATCCGTTGCTGACACCCATTGAATAACACCTTTTACTTTGCGTCCCTCAGGATTTTTACCTAATGTTTCGGGATCATAAGTACAATATACTGTGGTTACACAACCTTCCGCATCTTTTTCAACACGTTCCGCTTTAATCACATAAGCATTACGCAACCGCACTTCTTTACCCAACACCAGACGCTTATATTGTTTATTCGCTTCTTCACGGAAATCAGCCTGATCGATATAAATTTCTTTGGTAAAAGGAAGTTCCCTCGTTCCCAATTCTTCACGATTTGGGTGATTAGGTGCGGTAAGTATTTCTTTCCCATCAAAATTTTCAATCACAATTTTTAGCGGGTTTAATACTGCCATTGCACGAGGTGCGTTTGTGTTTAAATCATCACGAATACAGCTTTCTAATGCACTGTATTCCACCACGTTATCCTGTTTAGTTACCCCTATACGACGACAAAACTCACGCAATGATGCAGGGGTATAACCTCGACGACGTAAACCGGAAATAGTAGGCATACGTGGATCATTCCAACCGTCAACAATCCCATCGTTAACCAATTTCAGTAGCTTACGTTTAGATGTCAACGTATATTCTAAATTCAAACGTGAAAATTCATATTGATGCGGTAATGGACGATCAATCGAAATATTATCCAATACCCAATCATATAAACGGCGGTTATCTTGAAATTCTAGCGTACATAATGAATGAGTAATTCTTTCAATGGCATCGGAAATACAATGAGTAAAATCGTACATTGGATAAATGCACCATCTATCGCCTGTTTGATGATGACTTGCAAATTTGATGCGATATAACACAGGATCACGCATAACCATAAAAGGAGATGCCATATCAATTTTCGCTCTTAAACTTGCCGCACCTTCTGCAAACTCACCTTTTTTCATTTTTTCAAATAACGCCAAGTTTTCTTCTATGCTACGATCACGATAAGGACTGTTTTTACCTGCTGATGTAAGTGTTCCTCTATACTCACGAATTTGCTCGGGTGAAAGTTCATCAACATAAGCCAACCCTTTTTTAATTAATTCAATTGCATAACTATACAGTTGATCGAAATAGTCGGAAGCATAGCGAGGCTCCCCCTCCCATTCAAAACCTAACCATTTTACATCTTGCTTAATACTGTCAACGTATTCCACATCTTCTTTTACCGGATTGGTATCGTCAAAACGTAAATTACATTTCCCCTGATAATCTTGTGCAATACCGAAATTTAAGCAGATCGATTTCGCATGACCGATATGTAAATAGCCGTTCGGCTCAGGGGGAAAACGAGTATAAACATTATGATGTTTTCCGCTAGCTAAATCTTCATCAATAATTTGGCGAATAAAATTTGTTGGTTTATGTTCCGTATTTTCCATTTCAACTGTTATTTCGCTCATTTTTTGTCCTCAATGCAATTTGATAATTAAAAATCTGCGTATTTTACAGTGTTTTGCACAGAATACAAAGCATAGCGGATTTTATCTCACTTGGCATATCTGTACATTACCTTTTGTAAACTTTCAGGTAAAATAGCATAACTTCTAATACAGGTATTTTTATACCGCACTTATTTTTCATGAAAAGGAACGTTTATGTCTGATTTGACCCTACACAGCCGACATACCTATTTAGATCAAGTCAAACACATTGTGGCAATCGGTGGGGGTCATGGGTTAGGACGTGTCATGTCTGCATTGAGCTTTATGAATGAGCGTCTTACCGGTATTGTTACTACAACAGATAATGGCGGCTCAACAGGGCGGATTCGACAAACTCAGGGCGGCATTGCTTGGGGTGATTTACGTAATTGCCTTAATCAGATCATTACAGAACCTAGTACAGCATCTGCTTTATTTGAATATCGTTTTTCCGGTCAAGGTGAATTAGCGGGGCATAATTTAGGTAATTTAATGCTGAAAGCACTGGAAAATATGAATATCCGTCCAACAGATGCGGTTAATTTAATTCGAGATCTTCTCAAAGTGCGGTCTTTTATTGTGCCAATGTCTGAAAGCCCTGTACACCTTGCCGCCTCCTTGTCTCCCGGTAAAAGTATCGTTGGAGAAGTAAGTATTGATCAATTAACCGAAATCCCTACTTCTATTTTTTTAGTTCCATTAGTACAGGCAACCACTGAAGCAATTCAAGCCTTAAGACAAGCGGAAGTCATTTTATTCGGTCCGGGTAGCTTCTTAACCAGCATTATGCCGCCATTATTACTACCAGAAATTATTGAGGTGCTGAAAAATAGTCAAGCTAAGAAAATCTTTATTGATAATTTAGGTGTAGAACACGGTCCAGCCGCCAAATTATCTTTAATCGATCGCATTCAATGGATTAATCAAACTATTGGTTGTGATATTATTGATGGTGCGATCGTTCAAAGCAAGCCGCAACAGAATCATCACGCCTCCTCAATAAAAATCATGGCTCGCCAACTTAAAGCCGATGATATAGGCTACCGCCACGACCGCACTTTACTTTGTAATGCGATTGACGAATTATTGATAGAATTAGCTCATCATTTTTCACCTAAGCAAGTTTGACTAATTTAGCTGGAATTCCTTGTCTAACAGCGGAGCCACATACCCAATCAACCCAAGGCGAGGCAATCTCTTTGGTACTATCTAACAAACCAAGATCATTAATATTAACTCCGGAACCAATCTGAGCATTTCCTTCAATTAATTTCCCATTAATTGTATAACCTGTAGCCCCCAGTTGTTTATGTCCATAACCATGTTCAATCGCAATCGTCCCTTTAATGACACCGTTCATCACAACCAGCTGCACAACAGCTTTTCCTCCCGGGGTATTTAGCTCCACAAGGTCACCATGCTGTAATCCATATTCCGTGGCATCCTGTTGATTAATTGCCACAATACCATTAGGTTTAATACTATGTAATCTTAGTAAAGGTGCTGTAATACTACTCATTAAATTTGATTTAAAGGAAATTAATTTAAATGGCCATTGTATTTTAGGGTAATGGCTTTCAACTGTGCTATTATCGGCAAACTGATCTTCAAAATACGTTGGACAGCCGTGATAATTTTTACCGGTTTGAGCATGTTTGGCTTTTGCTACATTTTCATTCCAAATTTGCAAACAGTTTTTCCAGCGAGCCTGCATATTATCTTCCTGCCATGCACTGCTATGAGGAGCAAAACGTCCGCCTTTACAGTAAATTGTAGCCACTTTCTTAATTTCTTCAGGTTTTAACACTTGTTGTAAACTTGGCATCAAACGTTGTACACCCGTTAGCAATAAATCTTCTTGAGTTGCATCTTGTACCGGCTGTTTTCCATCATAAGCTATATTGGCAGCTGCTCGTAAAAAGAAGTCTTCACTACGATTTAAAGGATAGGAATGATTTTGTTTATCTAAGATAGCATTATCACCAAATCCAGGTAATTGCATCATCTTAGCAATTTCGATAACAAAACTTTCCATACAAATAGTATCGCCTTGAGATGTTTTCTCATTAGGCGATGCTATCACAGGCCAGCGAGCAGTACTGGTTTTTGTTGGAACACCAGCCCAAGGGGTACTAAATCCCCAACTCTCAAAATTATGGGTATCCGGCACAATATAATCGGCAAGGGCGGTAGTTTCATTCATAAAAGCATCAATAGAAATAAAGAGCGGTAAGATTTTCGGATCTTTTAATTTCTGTTGCGTAATATGGTGAATACCTGTCATACCATAAATTGGATTCCCCATATGATTAATCCAAGCTTTAAGTGAGTATGGATAGCCTTGTAAGGCAGAAGTAATCATTTCTGACATTTGTCCGCCAACAAAAGGATACCAAGCGGCTTTCGCCGGATATGGAGAAATACCTTGTGCTACTTTTTGTTTAAATTCACTGGATTTTTCATAGTCTTTTTTACTACGAGCTAAATTTGTTCCTTTTGGTTTCATCATATTGGGGAAATTTGCAAGATTGTAACGAGGTCCGGCAGCAAAATCTTTAAATTTACCGCCACTCATACTCATCCCCCCTTTTTTATTCATATTTCCTATCATGGCATTAAGTAACAATATCGCCCATGCTGTATAGAAACCATTGCTATGCATAGTTCCACCGTGGGTAATAACTGCCGCACGAGGTCCATGAGAAGTAAACTTTTTAGCAAGTTGAATAATAGTATCAACAGGTACACCACACTGCTCAGAATATTCCTCGATGGAGTATGAAAAACAAGATTCTTTGAATAATTGTAAAGCTGATTTAGCTAAAACCTGTGAGCCGTCTTTAAGGCTTATCCTGTCTTCCACAAAAAGCACCGCACTTTGGCAATCTTTGGCAGCTATAAATTTGCCTGTTTGTCGATCTTTCACCAAAATATCACTATCGCTCAATTTTTCAGGTTCGGGTAAATCCTCTATATGAAAATTTCTAATGGCTTGCCCATACTGCTTATGATTTGGATCGGCGATAAATAAATGTGTTGCATTACAAAAACTTACGCCATTAGCTTGTTGCATCGCAATTTCACTTGGTATAGACAAATAATCTTCGTTATAACGTTCATTTTCAATAATCCAACGTAACATGGCTAGTGCTAAAGAAAGATCTTTACCCGGAATAATTGGTACCCAGCGATTTTTATCTTGTGATGCAGTTGAGGTAAGCTCTAAACGAGGTGCTATCACGACATATTCAAAATTATCCTCTGTACGCTTCTTAGCAAGCTGACGAGATTGACGTTTAAATGGATTTCCGGATTGTGCAGGAGAAGTTCCCATAAACAAAATAAATTCAACATGATCCCAATCAGGTTTAGCATGAGAATTATTAGCAAAGTCATTCATAAATGCACCGGATCCGGCACGATAGGATAAACCACAAAAAGAGCCATGAGAGGCGAAGTTAATGGTACCAAAACTGTTGCTTGCAAAACGTTTCAGAAGAGGTTGTCTTCCTTCAGGACCTGCGAAGGTTACCATCAGTTGATTTACTTTTGCACCAAAATCAGGGTGTTGTGCATTCACTGGCGTTTGCAAATCACGAATCGCTTTTAATCCATCTACATGCCCCTCTCCAAATAGATCTCCGCCATTCACAACTTCATCAATTAATTGCTCAAAACTGATCGTTTTCCATTTACCTTCTCCCCTTTTACCTACTCGCTTAAGAGGTTGTGTAATACGATAAGGGCTATTTATCCCATCTAAAAATGCAGCTCCACGGGCACAAGCAGTAGAACGTTGCTGTAAGCCATTTTCACCAGAAACGCTTAACTCTGCTTGTTTAATTGATTGATTGTAATCAAGGTAATGATCTGATGAGAGCGGGTGATAAGGATTACCGTTAATACGCAATACTTTATTTTTTTCTAAATCTATTCGAGCCCGTAAACCACATAGAGTCCAGCAACCCATACATTGGGTATTACACACTACTTGTTGGCTATTAGTTAATAAATTGCCCTCTTTGACTTGATATTCAGGTAATAAAGAATTTCCATTTATATTGTCTTGTGTTTTTTGTCCTGAAGAACCTTCAATTACGCCCTTTGCAATTTCTTTTACTTTGGGAGAATAACCTGCAACAAAAGCAGTAGCGGCAGTTGTAGCCAAAGCTCCTTTTATCAAATTACGTCTTTGTTTATTCATGATCTTTTCTCCCCAAATTTGATTGCAATAGTGTATGAGATAGCAGTTGCCATAAAATAATACCTACTAATGACCACAAGCTAAAGACAGCTATCATTCCAATTAGCCCATCTACGTTCCAACTCAATTGATATGGATTTACCAAAGCGTTATATTTTGCGATTTGCTGTACTTCAATTAATAAAATCCAACGGGTAAGCCAAGTGATACAAAGTGCGGTTAATATTCGTAATAACCTTAGGAAAGTTGAATGAGGCAATAACAGCAATATGAACAAAACGAAGATCCCAATGAGTAATAACATCGGTGAATAGCTAATTTGCCATAATTTCATTAAATGAATAGCTGTTTGCTCAGAAAATAAATAAATCCCCAAAATAGAAACTATTAATCCTAATAAACTGGCGATAGTAAAGTATCTGAGAGCATAAACTTGAGGTATAAAATAATGACAAAATAATAAGCTGACGGGTAAAACACTAAATACAAGCAAAGGTAAAAGCCAAGTGTGATTCCATAAAGGACGAGCCTGTACAGTGAAGACCTCCATCGTGGTATACATTAAAATCAATATTGTCATAATTAAAGAAAGCCAAACAAAAAAGACTTTAATTAAATCAGTATTGAATTTCCCCCAATAAAGCCAGTGAAAATACTTAGGAATAGATTGCATTGGAACTGAGGTACGTAATGAACATAAAAAATATCCTGCCACGGATAAAACAAAGAAAGGTAAAAACCATGCTCCCCAATACATCCAAGACCATATCGTTGGGTTCAAATAAAAATTCATAATACGACCCGGTTGATGTAAATCCGCAGTTAAGGCAATAGGTGCAACAATTGCACAACTGAACGCTAAGCTAAGAGCAAGCAATTCAAGGCGTGAATTTTTAATAAAATGAAAGAAGAACGCAGTCAAAACAGATGAACAGGCTAATCCAATAAAGAAAAAATAGCTTACCGCCCAAGGTAGCCAAGCAATAGCTTGTGGTTCTACTAAGATCTCACGAATAATCATTCTGCTTTCTCCTTATCTTGCCATAACATTGGTTGACCGTTAACTTCATTCACAAAAGCATCATCTAAACCTAGATAAAATACATGTGGAATGGTACCGTCATCCGGTTTTAAAACCTTCAAATCATCTTTAAATTCATCTACCATTTTACTAATTGTACTGGTTGGATCCCGTAAATCCCCAATAATACGAGCTCCTCCCACACAACTCTCTACACAGGCAGGTAATAATCCTGCTTCTAAACGATGAGTACAAAAAGTGCATTTATCTGCAGTTTTAGTTTCTGAATTGATAAAACGAGCATCATAAGGACAAGCTTGTACACAATAAGCACAACCAATACAGCGTTTGTTATCAATCACAACAATACCGTCTTTACGCTGATAAGTTGCTTGTACAGGGCAAACCGGCACACAAGGAGGGTTATCACAATGGTTGCATAATCGAGGAAGTAGAACATTATTGGTAATATTCTGTTCATTGGTGACTTCATATTGACGTACGGTAGTGCGAAACTCGCCAAGCGGTGTTTGATTTTCCACCGAACAACTCACCGTACAAGATTGGCAACCGATACAACGGCGTAAATCAACTAACATGGCATAGCGATGAGCTTCATTACCCTCTTTTCTTTCCGGCTGAAAACTTGTATTCGCTTGAGAAAAAGGGATAAAAGCCTGCCCAATAGTTAGTACTGATAAGTTTTTCAAAAAACGTCTTTTGCTTATGTACATAATCACCCCTACCTTTAATAAAGATTGAGCATTCAAGTTGATCAATTCAGGTTGTCTGAATATCAATGCTTAATCTTCCCACTCACAAATAAAATATTTAATAAAATTGAGTTGTTACCTCTTTTAGCGTATTGTTAAAAAATCTCCATGAAAAAACCATTGTGGTTTTCCACATAAAAATATGAGGATATTGATCTTCATCAATAAAAGGAAATAAAGTGAGAAAGTGCGGTCAGTTTTTAAAAAATTTTATGTTAATAATGGCTTTATTGCCCCAGTTAGCTTTTGCACAATCTTGGAAAATCGGTATTTTGGCACAGCGAGGAATTGCTGAAGCACATGAGCGTTGGCAACCTTGGATTGATTGGCTAAATCAACAATTTGATGAACATAACCAATTTTCATTAGTTACTCTCGATCTTAATGATCTAGAGACAGAACAAGCACAAGGAGTTGACTTTATTTTAAGTAACCAATCCCAATTTTTTTATTTAAATAATAAGGAAGTTCGTTGGTTGGTAACATTAAAATCGCTAAGACAAAAACAACATGACAGCACAGGAAGAGTTGGTAGTGCTATTTTTGTTCGTAGTGAAAGTAATTTTTATCAATTGAAAGATTTGAAGAATAAACGTATAAGTGCGGTAGGAAATAAAGCATTTGGCGGATTTTTATTAGGTTATAACGAATTATATAACCAAGGCTTGATGGAAAATAAAGATTTCAAGCCGGTTTTTACGGGATTTCCGGTAGACAATACACTATTTTTTTTAAAAGAGAAACAGGTAGATGCGGCAATTGTTCCCGTTTGTATTTTTGAGCAATTGGTAAAAGAGGGAAAAATAAAGGCTGAAAATTTCCGTCTATTGGCAGAAAAACCTAACCACATTGGTTGTCTGGCGAGTACAGTCTTACTACCCAATTGGTCATTAGCTGCAATGCCACAAGTACCCGGTGACTTGGCATCAAAATTAATAACCCTATTGCTTAATCAAGCGTCTGATAATCTTCCGCAATGGACACCTCCATATTCAACAAATCAAGCGGATAATATACTGCATCAGCTATATAAACACCCGAAACAAAATTTGTGGCAAGCAATAAAATATTGGTTCTCACAATATCAATTTTGGATTACTGGTATTATTCTGCTTTTATTCGTTAATTATATTTGGATAAATTGGCAGATACATAGAAAAAGTAAAGCCTTACAACAAGCGTATCAACAACATCAAAAATATGAACAACAGTTGATACAGGCTGATAGACTTTCTATTCTTGGAGAAATGAGTGCAGGTATTGCTCATGAAATTAATCAACCTCTTACTGCTATTAGAATGTATGTGGAAGGTATGAAATATCAAGCAGAAGAACAAAGAACTCAAATCGTATTGGATAAAATATTACAACAAGTAGATAGAAGTGCGGAGATTATTCATAACTTAATGAATTGGGTAAAAGGAAAAAGTAGCGAAGATATTGAGTTAATCAATCTCAAACATTTACTAAAAAAAGTGACTCAATTCATTTCTCTACAACATTATAATAAATTTCAAATTAATCTAGTTTGTGCAACAGATATTTATTTGGAAATAAAAACCACAATTTTAGAACAAATTCTCTGTAACTGTTTATTAAATGCCTTACAAGCAAAAGCATCAATGATAGATATTATAGTAGAGAAAGAGCAAAAAGAACTAAAAATAAGAATTTTGGATAACGGAACAGGTTTTCAACAAATAGAGTTGGATTTTCCTTTTGTTCCTTTCCGCACAAGTAAAAAACAAGGATTGGGCTTGGGATTAGTATTGTGTCAACGTCTAATCCAAGCGATGAACGGTAATATAAAACTATCAAATAGACAGGATCAATCTGGGGCAGAAGTGACCTTAATCTTACAAATAAAAGGAAAATAGTATGAATATTCATCTACTTGATGATGACTTAACAATACTTGATGCCGCTAGTTTTTTATTGGAGCAAGCAGGTTATCAAGTTAAAACTTGGTCTAATAGTCAGCAATTTGTACAACAAGCTAATATTTTTGAGCCTGGAATTTTGTTATTGGATATGAAAATGCCTCATTTAGATGGAAAAGCTGTTCATCAATTTTTACAGCAACAAAATAGCCCTTTTGCTGTAATTATTATGACAGGTCATGGCGATATCCAAATGGCAGTACAAGAACTCAAATTAGGTGCAGTAGATTTTTTACAAAAACCTATGCAATTTAGCCAATTACAATCAGCCATTAAACTGGCGAGAAAAAAAACAATGGATAATTATGAACAATATCAAATCAAACAATGTTATAAGCAACTTAGCACTAAAGAATTAGAAGTTTTATCTTTATTATTAAAAGGTTATATTAATCGACAAATTGCAGAAACTCTAAATATATCCGTCAGAACAGTTGAAGTACATCGTTCACATATTATGGAAAAAATGCAAGCACAAACAGTGGCGGAATTAATCTACAAGATCACTCTTATTAAAAAGGACGAATAATATTCGCCCTACCGATCTGGTTTAGCTCAATTAACGCTTTTAACTGATTTTATTCAATACTTTCACATTATCAAACCCTTTCTCTCGAAGATATAGAGCCTGTAACTTACTCATCACCCCTCGTTCACAATAAAGAACATAATTTTTACTTTGATCTAATTCAGCGAAATGTGAAGATAATTTATAAAAAGGCATTAAAATAATATTCTGTCCTGAGATTTCCAGCGGTTTATCATCGACTTCCTCCGGACTGCGAATATCTAAAATCACGTCATTAGCCGATAAAACCGTTATTTCATCAACTTCAAATACTTCTTTTTTTGTTTGTTCGGCAATTTGACGAATATCTAAATATTGTGCATTTTTCACCGCACTTTCCAGCACGGAAAAATCAAAATAACTTTCTTCCTGTTCGATTTTTTCTTTTACAGCTTTTATTGTCGGACTTTTAGAAATGACACCGCAAAATTCAGGCATAGATTTAGCAATGTCCTCTGTACCAATTTCTTTTGCCTTAGCAATAATTTGTTCTTTGTCATGCGTAATTAACGGGCGTAAAACTAAACTTTCAGCCACCTCATCAATTAAGCGTAAATTAGTTAATGTTTGACTCGACACTTGTCCCAGTGCTTCCCCCGTTACAATCGCTTGAATGCCGAAACGTTGTGCAACTTTACTTGCCGCACGCACCATCATACGTTTTAACACAACACCCATTTGTCCGTTATCTACTTTTTCTAAAATTTCCGCAACAACCTGTTCAAAATTAATAGCAACAAATCGCACTTTATGCGAACCGCTAAAACGCTTCCAAATATGATACGCCATTTGTTTCACGCCAATTTCATGAGTTGCTCCGCCTAAATTGAAAAAGCAATAATGTACTCTCGAGCCACGACGAATTAACATGTAGCTGGATACACCGGAATCAAATCCACCGGAAATAAGCGATAAAACATCTTCTTGTGTACCGATAGGATAACCACCAATCCCCTGATGACGAGCTTTAATCAACATCATTTTGTCATTTTCAATATCAATTCTGACGGTAACATCCGGTTTGCTCAACTGCACTTTTGCACTTGCAACGGCTTGATTTAAACCTCCGCCAATATAACGTTCAGCATCCAATGAACTAAAATCATGTTTTCCTTTGCGTTTTACTCGTACACAAAATGTTTTATTCTCAATCTGAGTTGCTACATCACTCAAAGTTTGCTCAAAAATATCGTGCAATGTGACAAAAGGTTTTTCTTCCACTTCTAAGAAATGATGTATTCCGGGAATACGTCCGAGTAATTCAACCAATAGTGTCCGGTTTTCTATATTCTTCGACCGCACTTCGATGTAATCCCAATGTTTAACTACTGCAACAGTATCATCATATTTATTTAATACATTGCGAATATTACCGGTTAGAATTTTCACGAAACGTTTACGTACGCTTTCGCTTTTAATCATAATTTCAGGAAAAAGTTTAATAATAAATTTCATAATGAGTTTACATAGCTTTAATTTGATGATTTTCAGCACACGTTTCGCATACTGAATTGCCTTAAGTTTCGTGACATATTAGCATTCATGCCAAATGATATAAATTAATTTTTCATTTGCTATATAATTTTATTCATAAAATACAGTACAATGGACACCCTGATTTAAGATGAAGCAAGGATGATTAATATGGCACAGACACTTGACAAAAATGCAACTGATGAACTCAACTTTGAAACAACCCTCGCTCAACTTGAGTCTGTTGTTCATGTACTGGAAAATGGCGATCTTGCTCTTGAAGACGCATTGAAAGAGTTTGAGCGGGGTATTCAGTTGGCTCAAGCCGGTCAACAGCGTTTACAACAAGCTGAACAACGCATTCAAATTTTATTGCAAAAAAGTGAAAATGCAGAATTAAGCGATTATCAACCAAGTGAATAAAATAGTTAGTTTCTAATGTATCAATTTGCTCAAGATCTCCAAGAATCCAAACAACGAATTAATTTTTTTTTAGAAAAACAATTCGAGTGCATTGATAGTTCTCCATCTCCTTTAGCTGAGGCGATGAAATATGGATTATTGTTAGGTGGAAAACGTATTCGCCCCTTTTTAGTTTATGCAACAGGAAAAATGCTCGGAGCGAATTTAATTCAATTAGATTATGCAGCAGCGGCTATTGAAGCTATTCATGCTTACTCACTCATTCATGATGATCTTCCGGCTATGGATAATGATTCACTCCGTCGTGGACACCCAACTTGCCATATTGCCTTTGATCATGCTACCGCTATTCTTGCCGGCGATGCTTTACAACCTTTTGCTTTTGAGCTGTTAACTCAAACACCCGATTTGTCTGCCGAACAAAAATTAGCTTTAGTTCAAACTTTAGCCAATGCTTCCGGTGTTAAAGGTATGTGTTTAGGGCAAAGTTTAGATTTAATCTCAGAGAATCAACAAATTAATTTATCCGCACTTGAAAAGATACATCGCAATAAAACAGGTGCCTTGTTGTCAGCTGCAGTGAAGATGGGGTTTATTTGTTCTCCGCACTTTGCAAATATAAAATTAGAAGAACAATTAATGCACTACTCCTCTGCTGTGGGTTTAGCTTTTCAGGTACAAGATGATATTTTAGATATTGAAGGTGAAAGTATAGTGATTGGAAAAACTGCCGGATCTGATCTCCTTGCCGATAAAAGTACTTATCCAAAACTTATAGGTTTAGATGGTGCAAAACAGAAGGCACAAGAACTTTATCATCAAGCACTACAAGAATTGGATGCTTTGCCTTTTGACACTTCAGCATTACATGCACTCGCTGAGTTTGTCGTAAATCGACAAAGCTAAGTTCGGTTAAAATAAAAATGGAATAACGAATAATGAATAAATATCCACTTCTCTCTCTAATTAATTCACCTGATGATCTGCGATTATTAAGTAAAGACAAATTACCGCAACTTTGTCAAGAGTTACGTAGTTATTTATTGGAAAGTGTAAGCCAAAGCAGTGGGCATTTAGCCTCAGGTCTTGGCACGGTTGAATTAACTGTAGCTTTACATTATGTATTCAAAACACCTTTCGATCAGTTACTTTGGGATGTAGGGCATCAAGCCTATCCACATAAAATCCTTACCGGCCGTCGAGATAAAATGTCAACCATTCGTCAAAAAGGCGGATTACATCCATTTCCTTGGCGTGAAGAAAGTGAATTTGATGTGTTAAGTGTTGGACATTCATCCACATCTATCAGTGCAGGTCTCGGCATTGCGATTGGCGCACAGAAAGAAAATCTCGGACGTAAAACAATTTGTGTAATCGGTGATGGTGCAATTACTGCAGGTATGGCATTTGAAGCATTAAATCATGCAGGCTCCGTACATACGGATATGTTAGTTATTTTAAATGATAATGAAATGTCAATTTCAGAAAATGTGGGGGCATTAAATAATCATCTGGCTCGCTTATTAAGCGGTTCAATTTATTCTACTTTGCGTGAAAGCGGTAAAAAAATTCTTTCAGGACTTCCGCCGATTAAAGAGTTTGTCAAAAAAACCGAAGAACATGTCAAAGGTTTCGTTTCCCCAGTGGGAACCCTGTTTGAACAACTCGGTTTTAATTATATTGGACCTATTGATGGGCATAATATCCATGAACTCATATCGACTTTAAAAAACATGCAATCATTGAGCGGTCCGCAATTCTTACATATCAAAACGAAAAAAGGGAAAGGCTATGCTCCGGCAGAAAAAGATCCTATTGGCTTTCATGGAGTACCTAAATTTGATCATAAATTAGGGGAATTACCTAAATCCTCAACGACACCAACTTACTCACAGATTTTTGGCAGTTGGTTATGTGAAATTGCAGCACAAGATGAAAAACTGATCGGTATTACGCCAGCTATGCGTGAAGGCTCCGGCATGGTTGAGTTTTCGCAACAATTTCCACAGCAATATTTTGATGTGGCAATCGCAGAACAACATGCGGTAACTTTTGCCGCCGGTTTGGCAATTGCAGGCTACAAACCTGTTGTAGCCATTTATTCAACGTTCTTACAACGAGCCTATGATCAACTTATTCACGATGTTGCCATTCAAAACCTACCCGTGCTATTTGCTATTGATCGTGCCGGCATAGTAGGTGCAGATGGACAGACTCATCAAGGTGCATTCGATTTAAGTTTTATGCGTTGTATTCCTAACTTGGTGATTATGACACCAAGCAATGAAAATGAATGTCGTCAAATGCTCTATACCGGTTATAAATGTGGAAAACCTGCTGCTGTACGTTATCCACGAGGCAATGCAATCGGTGTTAAGTTAGAACCGCTTGCAGAACTACCATTGGGTAAATCAAAGCTGATTAGACAAGGTAAAAATATTGCTATTTTAAACTTTGGTACTTTATTGTCAGAAGCAACAAAAGTCGCTGAAGATCTTGATGCAACCGTTGTTGATATGCGTTTTGTTAAACCTTTGGATACTCAACGTATTCAAGAAATTGCACAAACTCATTCTTTGATTGTTACCTTAGAGGAGAATGCAATTCAGGGTGGAGCCGGAAGTGCGGTAGCTGAAACTTTATATCAGCAGCAACAAAAAGTTTCATTATTGCAATTGGGGCTACCGGATAACTTTATCCCTCAAGGTACACAAAAAGAAATGCTAGCTGAGTTAAAATTAAATGCTGAAGGAATTTTTGAACAAATAAAACAATTTTTGCAAAAAATTTAATATTTTTATGAACTATTTTTTATGTTGGTAGTCTTATAGATCGCTAGTGCACTGCAATTGCAGTTGTCTTTTTAATGTTAAAGTTTCTTATATTAAGACCTCCCCGCTATTCAATCTTTGAATAGCGGTTTTTTCTTTTTTAACACTCAACAGCTATAAAAGAGCGGTGATTTTTACAAGTAATCTGTAATTGGACTTGACTGATAACCTTAATGTGGTAAAACAACGCTTTCAAGTATTTTGGAAGGAAGATGAATATGTATGAAGGACTGCTTATTGTATTGGTTCCAATGTTCATTGGATATTTAATCAAAACAAAAAATGCCGCACTTTTAACACGCATAAATCATATTATGATGATATTGTTATATATGATCTTATTCGTGATGGGATTTTCTCTAGGTCAATTGGATGATTTAGCGAAACAACTACCGATAATTGGTATCTCCGCCTTTACTTTTGCGTTAACTATTCAAAGTTGCAATATTATGGGGCTGTTAATTTACGATAAATTAAATCCCAGTCCATTACCCCATCTCGCCAAAGAAATGCCTTCTCGTTGGAAATTACTTCTTGACAGTGCGAAACTTTGTGCAATGGTGTTATTAGGCTTTGTGATCGGTTTATCGGTAAAAAGTTGGTTTATGTTAAAATTTGGTGCAAGCACTTATATTCTAATAACTTTAATTTTTTTCGTCGGATTACAATTGCGTAATAATGGTATCTCCTTAAAAGAAGTCTTCTTTAATAAACGTGGACTTTATACAGGTATTATCTTCGTTTTTACTTCGTTGTTAGGCGGAATTCTTTCTGCTTATATTCTCGACTTGCCTATTACACAAGGACTTGCCATTTCTTCGGGATTTGGTTGGTATTCTTTATCTAGCGTAATCATTAATAATGCTTGGGGACCTGTTTTTAGTAGCATCGCTTTTTTAAATGATCTATCAAGAGAAATAACCAGCTTATTTATTATTCCTTTATTGATGCTAAACTACCGCTCTACCGCAGTAGGTATTTCCGGAGCAACATCGCTGGATTGTACTCTTCCTATTATCCAACGTTCCGGAGGAATTGAAGTTGTACCGTTAGCGATTAGTTTTGGTTTTATCACTAATATTCTTCCCCCTATTTTATTGGTCTTTTTTTCCTCCATCCCAATTTAGCTAAAACGAGAGTAAGACGATAAAAGTCTCACTCTCGTTTTATAAGATAAAATCATTTTTCATATAATTACTCGACTGCTCCGATAAGTTAGGAAAATAATTGTTGGCTATTTATATTTATATTCATCTTGATAGAATAAACGAGTTAACAGTAACTTTGATATCTTATGTGGGGATTAGTTAATATGATGAATAAAAAAAATAGTTATAGTTACGAAGATTTGTTAGCTTCTGGAAGAGGTGAATTATTTGGTGAAAAAGGACCTCAGCTACCAGCCCCCAGTATGTTAATGATGGATCGTGTTGTAGAAATGAATGAAGAAGGAGGGTTGTTCAATAAAGGCTATGTTGAAGCTGAATTGGATATTAACCCGAATTTGTCTTTCTTTGGTTGTCATTTTATCGGTGATCCGGTCATGCCTGGCTGCTTAGGTTTGGACGCTATGTGGCAATTAGTTGGATTTTATCTTGGTTGGATAGGCGGTCAAGGAAAGGGACGTGCCTTGGGTGTAGGAGAAGTAAAATTTACCGGTCAAATTTTACCTACGGCTAAAAAAGTTATTTATCGTATTAATATGAAACGTGTAATCAATCGTAAATTAGTCATGGGAATGGCGGACGGTGAAGTTGAAGTTGACGGTAAAGTCATTTACACGGCAACTGATTTAAAAGTAGGATTATTTCAAGACACCTCAACGTTTTGATTAAATAATTGCTATTGTGTTAAAAAATTTGTAGTTTCTGCGAATTTTACATTTATAGAGTTATCTAGTTTAAAAAAGTGCGGTTATTTTTATTAAATAACCGCACTTTTCTTATTACTTCAATTCACCACAATTCAAACAATATAAGTATTGCCCTTTGGGATCATTAAATTTATTTAAAATACCTAATTGCTCAGTCATTTTCTGCATTGATGTAGAAAAGCCGAATAAATGGGCAATATACTGACGAAGATTATGTTCTGAATGTTGTTTAGCATTTTTCATCAACTCCCCCAATAATGACGGTTCTTTTTCCGTTAGCCAAACAACAGAAAAATCTTTTATTTCTTCTGAAGATTTCTGTATCACTAATTCTCTAGCTTTTTCGACTGCATCATCAAAACTGCCCAGTTGATCTACCAGTTTATACGTATAAGCATCAAAACCTGACCAAACTTGACCTTGAGCAATTTTATCAACTTGTGTTTTTGATAAATTACGCCCACGGCTAACAACATCCAAAAATTGATCATAACCATGCTCTATTTCTAATTGAATAATCTCACTGCTGATTTTAGATAACGGGCTGAAATGTGATTTCATCACCACATCAGTTGTCGCAACACCATCGGCATTCACACCAATTTTTTGCATAGATTTTTCAAACGTTGGAAACATGGCAAAAATACCGATAGACCCTGTAATTGTATTAGGGTCAGCAACAATATAATCTGCCGTTGAGGAAATCCAATAACCGCCGGAAGCCGCCATTGCCCCCATTGAAACAACGACTGGCTTTCCTGATTTTTGTAAATTATCTACTTCTTGGCGAATAATTTCTGAAGCGAACGCACTTCCACCCGGACTATTTACTCGCAATACAACCGCTTTTATATTTGGATCATCATTCGCCTCACGTAATAATTGTGCTATGCTATCTCCGCCCACATTTTGTTCATCACTTTCACCATCGACAATAGCCCCTTCAACATTTACCACGGCAATAGCAGGTTGTGTAGGTTGTGCAAATCGATTTTTCAATATTGCCAAATAATCCTCAAATTCAACAAAATCCAACTTATCATCAGAATTAACTATCCAACGTTTAATGATTTTTTCTCGTTCTTGCGTTACCGCTAATTCTGTTATTAAACCACGCTTTTTCGCATATTCAGTTTGATTTCCGTTCAGTGCTTTTAATTCGCTAAGGTATGTTTTACTATCCGGTAACACCTGTGCTAATGGAATATCACGATTTTCAGCCACAATTTGCTGATAACTTTTCCATAATTGGTTAAGCCAACGGCTTGTATTTTCACGACTTTTTTCTGACATTTTATCGAGCATAAACGGTTCTACCGCAGATTTATAAGTACCTACACGAAAAATATGCGGTGTAATTTCCAATTTATTAAATAGCGATTTAAAATACAAATTCTCTGCAACCATACCTTCTATCGCCACTTCACCTTGTGGATTTAACAAAATAACATCCGCATAACTTGCCAATAAATATTGACTTTGCGTATAGTTATCCGCATAAGCAATCACTGGTTTCTTGCTGGCTTTAAAGGCTTGAATAGCTTTCCCAATGTAAGTTAACGCAGGAATATCTTTCCCATCAAAATAATTGAGATCAAGAACAAGTGCGGTAATTTTTGGATCTTTTTTAGCCGCTTGAATGGCATTAACAACATCAAACGTTGAGATTTTTCTCGGTACATGTTGATTACCTAATTCCAAAAGAAGCTCTTGCCATGCCGTATCATCGCTACGATTATCTGCCAAATAGCCGTCCAAATTTAATAGCAACGCCCCTTTAAAATGAGTTAAATCTACTTTATTCGACATACTCGAATTAACCGAAAACACTGCTACAATCAATAAAACGAAAAAAAGAAATACTATATTCATTACAACACGACGAGCAAAATTGAGCATTTGCCAGCACAATTTGAGAAAGGTCAACATCACTTTCATATTATCCTTTACTAAGTTAAAACAAATGTCGTACCTTACCACAATTTCCTTTTACTTCATATCGATCAAGGTAAAAATATGCTAGAATCCACCGCACTTTTAAGATGAAAAACAAGATGGAACTAAAATGGACGCTCTACAACTTCTTACCACTCGTCATTCAGAAAAAAAATTAATTTCACCTGCTCCAACTCGGCAACAACTTGAACAAATTTTTCACGCTGCACTGCATACACCGGATCATGGAAAATTACACCCCTATCGTTTTGTTGTTATAGAAAAGGAAGGGTTGAATAAATTTACAGAGTTACTAAAAGAAGCTGTTTTGGAATTAGATCTTGGACAAGAGCGGTTAAAAAAAGCCGAGAATTTATCCCAAAGAGCACCTATGATCATCGGTGTAATTGCCAAAATAAATCCTGATATTGAAAAAATACCGGCATGGGAACAAATGATTACCGCAGGTTGTGCTGCTTACGCTATGCAATTAGCCGCAAATGCACAAGGGTTTGATAATGTTTGGATCAGCGGTCCTTGGGTTAAAGGCTCTGCTTTGCGTCAAGCCTTTGATTGTGAAAAAAATGATAAAATCATTGCATTATTGATGCTTGGTACAGCAGAACAAAAAAGTGATCGAGGAAATCGAGAATTGAATTTAGATAAGTTTGTGCGTTATTTATAGATTTTATGTAGCCCAAATTTTCACTGGGCTAAAATCTCCCCTTATAATTAAAAAATAAATATAACTCATTTTTTTAACAAGGTTAAAAACTCTTTTCTGGTTTCTCTGTCGTCCAAAAATACTCCGCCTAAAGCCGATGTCACAGTGTAACTATTGGTATCTTTAATTCCACGGCATTTTACGCAAAAATGCGTAGCTTTAACATAAACGGCTACATCTTCCGTTTCTAAAATGGTTTGGAATGCCAACAAAATTTGTTGCGTTAGACGTTCCTGAACTTGAGGACGTTGTGCAAAAAAAGCAACAACACGATTAATTTTAGATAAACCGATCACCCATTTTTGCGGGTAATAAGCTACTGATACTTTACCATCAATAGTTACAAAATGATGTTCACAAGTACTGGTTAAAGTCACATCATCAACTAGCACCATTTCACTTACTTTCATGCGGTTTTCAATATTAGTAATTTTAGGGAAATTAGCGTAATCTAAACCACTAAAAATCTCATCAATAAACATTTTTGATAAACGTGCCGGTGTTTCCTCCAAACTGTCATCAGATAAATCTAAACCAATCAGTTTTATAACCTCACGCATATGTTGTTCAATACCTTGACGACGTTGATCTTTATCTTGCATAAGATCAATCATTGGTGTTTCAATTCCTTTTTCAACCAAAGCATTACGAACCTTAATCGCTTCCGGAGATAAATTGCTCATGACTACTTCCCGTAAAATCGTTATATCCTTTAAAATGCCTGACATTCTAGCAAATAAAAGCTGAAATCTCTATTTATTAGGTATAACAATTACTGAATTTAAAGTAAAATGTGAGCTGTTTTTTCACATTATTACAAGGATTTCTATGCTATCTCTTGAACAAGCTTTACAGCAAATGCTTTCGCAATTAGCAACTATAAATAAAACTGAAACGCTAACATTGGAACAAGCAGTGGCTCGCATTTGTGCAGAGGATATTATTTCACCGATTAATGTACCGTCTTTTGATAATTCTGCAATGGACGGTTATGCAGTACGTTTGGCAGATTTGAAACATTCAACAACGCTATCTATATGCGGGAAATCTTTCGCCGGTAATCCATTCAACGAGCAATGGCAAGAAAAAAGTGTTATTCGAATTATGACCGGAGCAATGCTTCCTGAAGGTACTGATGCCGTTGTAATGCAAGAAAATGTTACAATAAACGAAGACGGCACAGTTACTATCAATGAAATACCTAAATTGCACCAAAACATTCGTCGTTTAGGAGAAGATATAAAAGTGGGTGATATTGCATTAAAAATGGGCTCAAAATTGACCGCACTTTCACTCCCGCTTTTAGCCTCTTTAGGCATCTCTCACGTAAAAGTTTATAAGAAACCCAAAGTTGCTCTATTTTCAACGGGCGATGAGCTTGTATCCGTTGGACAGCCTTTAGTACAAGGAAAAATTTACGATAGCAATCGCTTTACAATTCGATTAATGCTGGAAAAATTTCCTTGTGACATCTTAGATTTTGGTATTCTTCCCGATGATGAACAACTTTTCGAGCAAACTTTTTTTAAGGCTCAAAAACAGGCTGATTTAGTGATAAGTAGCGGTGGAGTTTCTGTTGGAGAGGCTGACTTTACCAAAGCTGTCTTAGAAAAGTGCGGTGAAATTAATTTCTGGAAAATTGCAATGAAACCGGGCAAGCCTTTTGCTTTCGGTAAATTAAATAACGCTTGGTTTTGCGGACTGCCCGGCAATCCGGTTTCAGCTTTAGTGACGTTCTATCAACTTGTGCAGCCCGTAATAGCAAAATTAAGTGGCTATACACAATGGAAAATGCCACAACAATTAAAAGCAATCAGTGCTACAAAATTGAAAAAATCTGTTGGTCGGATTGATTTTCAGCGTGGTTTTTACCAACTCAATACACAAGGGCAAATTGAAGTTTATCCTGTCGGACAACAAGGTTCTCATCTTTTTAGTGCCTTTGTGAACAGTAACTGTTTTATTCGTTTGGAACAAGAACGTGGAAATGTCGAAGCCGGTAGCATCGTTACTATAGAACCTTTTAGTGATATTTTAAACTAGGATCTTTATGCAAATCGAACTCTCAACAATAGAAGAATTACGCTATAACCGTCAAATTATCATGAAACAAATTGATTTTGATGGTCAAGAAAAGTTAAAAGGCACAAAAATGCTTATTGTCGGCTTGGGAGGATTGGGTTGTGCTGCTGCTCAGTATCTTGCTTGCACAGGTGTAGGGCATTTAACTCTCCTTGATTTTGATACTGTTTCTCTCTCTAATTTACAACGCCAAGTACTGCATAATGATGAGCGTTTAAATATGCTGAAAGTACAATCTGCTAAAATCGCCCTGCAACAACTGAATCCTCATATTGAAATTCAATGTATTGCAGAAAAATTGAACGAAGAAAAACTTGCTGAAATTGTACCGCACTTTGATGCAGTCTTAGACTGTACTGATAATGTAGAAATTCGTAATCAGCTGGATCGCTGTTGTTTGGCTACAAAAACGCCTTTAGTATCAGGTGCGGCAATTCGTATGGAAGGGCAAGTTTCGGTGTTTACTTATGAAGAAAATACACCAACTTACCAACATTTAAGCCGTCTATTCGGTGAAAATACGCTAAGTTGTGTGGAAGCAGGTGTTTTATCTCCAATAGTCGGCATTGTAGGGGCAATTCAAGCCTTGGAAGCAATAAAAGTGCGGTTAAATATAGGCAAAATTTTATCAGGACGTTTATTGATGATTGATGGTTTAAATATGAAGATACGTGAAATTAACATTCCGTCTGAATAAAAACTCAATATCCTTACAATCTCTAAGATAATGCTGGATTGCCTAAAACACAGGTTTATCAATCAACTGTTTTCAAAGTAGCAAAGATTCAGGTAGCACGCCATCATCTCCACGATGTACCCGCATACCTTCAACCCGCACACGTCCCGTCACACAATCAGCTATGGCTTTTGGTAACAAACGGTGTTCTGCAGCTAAAACTCGTGCCGCCAATGTTTCCGGTGAATCATCATCGGCCACAGGCACAGCCGCCTGTGCGATAATCGGTCCGCAATCCATCTCTGCCGTTACAAAATGCACCGTACACCCAACTACACGACATCCTGCTTCCAATGCCCGACGATGCGTATCCAACCCAGTGAATGCGGGCAATAACGATGGGTGAATATTAATCAGCCTCCCAGCATAATGCGTGCAAAATTCTGGCGTAAGTATCCTCATAAAGCCTGCTAAAACAACCCAATCAGGCTGATATTCATCGATTTTTCTCATCAAAGCCGCATCAAAATCGCTACGTTCAGGATAATCTTTGTGACTGACCACACCGGTAGCAATACCTTGTTCTTCCGCCCATGCCAAACCAGCAGCATCAGCTTTATTAGCCAATACTGCCACCACATTTGCACCCTCAATTCGAGCTTCAACTACAGCCTGCATATTACTGCCACGCCCTGAAATTAGAATTACAATGTTTTGAGTGTTCATTTTTTTCCTTCAATTTTTCCTTCAATCAACCCAGCCGGGATTAATTGCTTTGTTGAGATGGCACAAACATCGTTTTAATCACTGCAACTTCAGATTCCCCCTACATTTTATCAACCCGTTCGATTCGAAAAAGATTCGAAGTACGAACAACAAAGATAGTGAAGAATATGGATTGGGGTAGCCCTTAAAAGGCTATGGCTATTTGCTATTCTCCACCCATTTACCATCAACAAAATAGGCACTCCATTTTGTTGTTTTACCATTTTTCTCTGAGGTAACATATTGACGTTTTTCTTTACGACTAAAGCGAATAATTGCCTCATTACCTTCAGGATCTTTAACTGGCGCATCAGCTAAATAGCGTAATTTTTCTGGCAGGCGATCTTGATATTGAACCAATTCAGCCACTTTTGCAGGACGACTTTCTCGTGATTTTGGAAAATTATGTGCTGACATAAACACACCACTCGCCCCATCACGCAATACAAAATAAGCATCCGATTTTTCACATTTTAATTCAGGAAAATGTACAGGATCCTCTTTTGGCGGTGCCACTTCCCCACTTTTCAAAATCTTCCGAGTATTATCACAATTTGTGCAACCCATATATTTACCGAAACGCCCTAATTTTAAGTGCATTTCGGCACCGCACTTATCACATTCAACTACAGGACCTTCATAGCCTTTAATTTTATATTCACCTTGCTCGACCAAATAGCCATCGCAATTTGGATTATTCCCACAAATATGCAATTTTCTTGTCGTATCAATCAAATAACTGTCCATTGCAGTATCACATTTCGAACAACGCTTACGTTCCATTAAGGCTTTTGTTTCAGAGCTTTCATCTAAAACATTTAATAATTCCGCTTCCGGAATTAAATTTATTGTGGTTTTGCACCGCTCTTTGGGCGGTAAGGCATAACCGGAACAGCCCAAAAAAACACCGGTACTGGCAGTACGAATAGCCATTTGGCGGTTACAAGTTGGGCAACCTATATCTGTTGCAACCAAACTATTTGGTTTCATTCCTCCGTCCAATTCATCCAATTCAGCTTGTGTTAATTGTTGGCTAAAATCTTTAAAAAATTGATTTAATTCTTCTTTCCAATTTTTCTTACCGTCTGCAATTTGGTCAAGTATATTTTCCATATTAGCAGTAAAATCATAACTCATTAAATCAGCAAACGATTGATTCAATCGATCTGTGACAATTTCCCCCATTTTTTCTGCATAAAAACGGCGATTTTCAACTCGAACATAGCCCCTTTCTTGAATTGTGGAAATAATTGCTGCATAAGTAGAAGGACGACCAATCCCTCGTTTTTCCAATTCTTTAACTAAGGCAGCTTCACTAAAACGTGCTGGTGGTTTGGTGAAATATTGTTGAGGTTCAACCTTAGTTAAACTTAATTTCTCTCCAACTTTCACTATCGGCAACTCTTGATCTTCAGGGTTTCTATTCGATTGAGGTAATACTTTTGTCCAACCATCAAAGCGTAAAACACGTCCTTTGGACTTTAACTCATAATCTCCTGATTGTACGGTTACGGTTGTACTGTCATATTTAGCGGCTGGCATTTGACAAGCAACGAATTGTCGCCAAATCAGATCATATAAACGCACTGCATCTCTTTCCATTCCCTCTAAACTATCTGCCAATTGTCTTACATCAGAAGGACGAATTGCTTCATGTGCCTCTTGTGCATTTTCGTTACTGGAATAGAAATTCGGTTTGTCCGGTAAATAGGCTTGTCCAAATTCTTGCACAATATAATTACGCACCATTTCTAAGGCATCTTTACTTAAATTTGTGCTATCTGTACGCATATAAGTAATGTAACCCGCTTCATATAAACGTTGTGCTAACATCATCGTTTTCTTTACGCCAAAACCTAATTTTGTGCTGGCACTTTGCTGTAAAGTTGAAGTAATAAAAGGTGCTTTTGGTTTTGACGTCGTTGGTTTTATTTCAAGATCTTTGACGAAATAATCGGAAATTTGTAAAAAATCTACCGCACTTCTCGCCTGTTCGATATTTTTAGGTTCAAATTTTTTCCCTTGAAATTGTACTACATCTAAACGAATAGGTCGTTTTTGACTGTTTTTACTATCAACAGAAATTTCCCAATATTCTTGAGGTTGAAAAGCCTTAATTTCACGCTCACGCTCAACGACTAATTTTACTGCCACAGATTGAACTCGACCGGCAGATAGACCTCGTGCCACTTTTTTCCAAAGTAATGGTGATACCATAAAACCTACTACACGATCTAAAAAGCGACGAGTCTGTTGTGCATTAACACGATCCAAATTTAACTGTTCAGGTTTCTCAAAAGCTTGTTTAATCGCATTTTTAGTAATCTCATTAAATACTACTCGACTAAAACGACTGTCTTCGCCGCCAATAACTTCGCGTAAATGCCAAGCTATCGCCTCTCCTTCTCTATCCAAATCGGTAGCGAGATAAATATGATCAACTTTTTTTGCTAAAGATTTGAGTTCAGAAACCACTTTCTCTTTACCGGGTAAAATTTGATACTTAGCTTCCCAATTATGATAAGGATCAATCCCCATTCTTTTTACCAACGCATTTTGCTCTTTTTCCGTTTTTATGCGTTGTTTTTCTTCCGCACTTAATCCCTTCGTTGAAATAGGTTTCGCTTTTTCACCGCTACTTTCACCTACCGTAGGCAGATCACGAATATGCCCTACACTGGACTTAACTACATATTGATTACCCAAATACTTATTAATAGTTTTCGCTTTTGCCGGCGACTCAACAATTACTAAGGATTTACTCATATTTTTATTTACCTAATTCGCTGTATTTTTGTAAAATTGCCCGCTATATTGCTTACTATCTTTTGCAAGGTCAACAGTTTTTTATAAAAATGGGTATAAATGAATAAACTAAATGCAGTTTCAATCATCTGTAAAGTTATTAAAATATACAGAACTTTTAAAGCTACAACGTAACAAAGCATTTACCCCATCATGTTTACGCTAAACTAAAAGCATTGATTCATTTTGTTATCAGCTTATATTTGTACTAAACGACACGCTAAAAATAAGGTAAGTTACCTTATTTTCCCTCACTTCCCCAGCGAAGAAATAAATCTTGTTCTAATTCAATACCAAATTGATCACATACACGATTGACGCTTTGGTTAATAATATCATCTAAGTTACTGGGTTTATGGTAAAAAGCGGGCATTAGAGGGGTAATCTGTGCACCTATTTCTGCCGCCTGAGTCATCAAACGTAAATGTCCTAAGTGTAAAGGTGTTTCACGTACACATAATACCAACGGTTTACGTTCTTTTAAGCATACATCAGCAGCTCTTGTCATTAAATCATCGGTATAGCTATGTGCAATACCTGACAGGGTTTTTATTGAACAAGGCAAAATTACCATGCCTAAAGTGCGGTAAGATCCGGAAGAAATTGCCGCACTAATGTCACGAATATCATAAACTTTATCGGACAATTCTCGGACTTGTTGTACCGTAAATTGTGTTTCAAGTGCAATAGTCTGTTTCGCCGCTTGGCTAATAATAAGGTGCGTTTCAATTTCCGGAAGGGATTTTAAAATTTGCAACAGCCGAATAGCATAAATGGCACCAGATGCACCGGTGATGCCAATAATTAAACAGTCTTTTTTAAGCTTCATTGTGCATTTCGAGATTCGTGGCATCTTTTTCACGCTTTTTCTTTGCTTTGTCATTACGTAAATCGGCAACTTGATCCAAATACGCTGAGGTAATATCTCCAGTAACATAAACACCGGTAAAGACAGAACAATCAAAATCTTTAATTGCTGGATTTTCTTGCTGAACAGCTCTAGTTAAAGCATCAAGATCTTGGAATATAAGTTTATCCACACCAATAAGTTTAGCAATTTCATGAACATCTCGTCCATAAGCAATTAATTCATTTTTAGTAGGCATATCAATACCATACACATTTGGATAACGAATTTCTGGTGCTGCTGAGGCAAAATAGATCTTATTTGCTCCTGCTGCTCTTGCCATATCGACAATCTGTTTCGAAGTCGTCCCTCGCACAATAGAGTCGTCAACCAACAACACATTCTTACCTTTAAATTCAGAAGAGATAGTATTGAGCTTACGACGTACCGCACTTACACGCTGAGTTTGCCCCGGCATAATAAAGGTTCTTCCCACATAGCGATTTTTCACAAAACCTTGTCGATAAGGTTTATTTAAAATATGTGCAATTTGTAACGCAATATCATTGGACGTTTCAGGAATGGGAATCACAACATCAATATCTAAATCTTTCCACTCTTTTGCAATTTTTTGTCCTAAGTTTTCTCCCATGTGAACACGAGCCGCATAAACGGAGACACCATCAATATAAGAATCCGGACGAGCAAAATAAACATATTCAAAGATACAAGGTGTTAACTTAGGACTTTCAGCACATTGTTGTGCATATAACTGACCATCAAAAGTAACATAAACGGCTTCTCCCGGTGCTACATCACGAACAAATTCAAAGTCAGCAATATCTAACGCGATACTTTCAGAAGCAAACATATACTCTGTTTTACCGCTTACCTCATCTTCACGTTTTCCTAATACTAACGGACGAATACCATTTGGATCACGAAATGCAACTATGCCATAACCAATCATCATTGCAACACAAGCATAAGCACCACGAATATCTTTGTGAGTAGCTCTAACTGCCTCAAAAATATCCTGCGTAGATAAAGGGTGTGTTGTTTGATCCAAATGATGAGCCAAAATATTTAACAAAATTTCCGAATCCGAATTGGTATTGACATGACGGCGAGCAAAGGTAAAGAGTTTTTGTTTTAACTCTTCTGAATTTGTTAAATTTCCGTTATGCACCAAAGTTAAACCGTAAGGTGAATTTACATAAAATGGTTGAGCTTCAGAGACACTGGAACTTCCTGCAGTAGGATAACGCACATGACCAACTCCCGCATTCCCTTGTAAACGTAGCATGTGAACTTGCTGAAAGACATCACTTACCAATCCATTTGCTTTTCGTAAGCGAAAACGATTTTCTTCATCTACTGTGATAATCCCTGCCGCATCTTGCCCCCGATGTTGCAATACCGTCAAGGCATTATAAATAGACTGATTTACAGGGCTATGGCTAACAATACCCACAATTCCGCACATATTTCACGTTCCTTATTTATTCAATGTTGAATTTATTAAATTTGAATTTGCTTGTATTTGTTCAAAAAACCATTCCACAATAAAGCCAAAGTGCGGTATTAATTTTGATGTTTTCCACCAATCACTCTGTGCAAAGTTTGTGAAAGAATCAATAAAAAATAGCAATGCCGCCACGATTAATATACCTCGTAGCAACCCAAAGCAAGCACCTAATACCCTATCTGTTCCGGTTAAACCTGTTTTATCAACTAACTGACTGATAATGTAGTTAAGCATTGCACCAACAATCAAAGTTGCTACAAATAAGATTGCAATAGCAACCGCATTACGAACATAAGGTGCTTCTATTTGAGTTAAATAAGTTGCTAAATAGGGATAAAAATTATTTGCCACCAAAAAAGCAACAATCCAGCTGGCAAGCGACATAACTTCACGCACAAACCCTCGCAATAAACTGACAATTATAGAGAATAAAATTATTCCGATAATCATTAAATCAAGATAATTGTTCATTAGGTAACCTCTAAAATCCCATCAATTTAAGACCGCACTTATTCTAGCAAAAAAGGAAAACGTTTGCGTAGTCTAAATTCACGCTTTATGCAAATTTAATCGAAATAAAAAAGAAGAAATCAGAATTGTCGTCTAAAAATATAGATGGAAATATCAGGAAATGTATCCTTTCAGTTTAAAATCCATCTGTCTATTCACTAAAACACTAGATGAGAGATGTTGAGTTAGTCGATAAGCCGGGTTCTGTCTTGGACAATCATTCATCTAGGCGTATATTTACACATACGCTCAAGCAACCTACCCGAACTCTGAGCGGGCAACTCATTGAGTTCCTATTTGGTCTTGCTACGAGTGGAGTTTACCATGCCATAAAATGTTACCATTCATGCGGTGTGCTCTTACCACACCCTTTCACCCTTACCTGATCTCTTACGAGCCATTGGCGGTCTGCTCTCTGTTGCACTGGTCGTAGGCTCACGCCTCCCGGACGTTATCCGGCACTCTGCCCTATGTAGCCCGGACTTTCCTCTCGTTTACTTATGCCTCTAAGTCGTTTAAAAACGGTTAAAGATTTCAACAAACCAGCGATTGCCTGACTAACTCGATGCGGAGTATAGCGTAAAATTCAGATAAAATATAGAGTTCACCCAAAACTTGCGGTAAAATAACCGCACTTTTCAATGAGGAAATGACGATGAATTACTTACAAATCGCTCGAAATTCGTTAGCTGCCGAGCAAAATGCTTTAGCCAAACTTAGTCAAAATTTAAATCAACAGTTTAATCAGGTTGTTGAGCTTATTTTAAATTGTGAAGGGCGATTAGTTGTTGGCGGAATCGGGAAATCCGGACTTATTGGTAAAAAAATGGTTGCTACATTTGCCTCAACAGGAACACCAAGTTTTTTTCTACATCCAACAGAGGCTTTTCATGGTGATTTAGGTATGTTAAAGCCTATTGACATTGTGATGTTAATCTCTTACAGCGGTGAAAGTGACGATGTTAATAAATTGATTCCCAGCTTAAAAAATTTTGGCAATAAAATCATTGCATTAACAGGTAACCTAAATTCTACTTTAGCAAAACATGCCGACTATATCCTTGATATTAGTGTTGAGCGTGAAGCTTGTCCCAATAATCTGGCTCCAACAACTTCGGCTTTAGTAACGTTAGCTTTAGGCGACGCTCTTGCGGTTTCTTTAATTACAGCCAGAAACTTTCAACCGGCTGATTTTGCCAAATTTCATCCAGGCGGTAGTCTTGGTCGTCGTTTGTTATGTAGAGTGAAAGATCAAATGCAAGTTCGTTTACCAAAAGTAACAGAAAACACAAACTTTACTGATTGTTTAACCGTTATGAATGAAGGTCGTATGGGGGTTGCTCTTGTCATGGAAAATGAAAATTTAAAAGGTATTATTACCGATGGTGATATTCGCCGTGCATTAAGTGCAAACGGAACTAATACACTTAACAAAACAGCCAAAGATCTTATGACTTCCAATCCTAAAACTATTAACTATAATACTTATCTGTCTGAAGCGGAAAACTTTATGAAAGAGAAAAAAATTCATTCATTAGTCGTTGTAGATGATCAGAATAAAGTGATAGGTTTAGTTGAATTTTCGAGTTAATCCCATGATGTTATTAAATGAAAAATTACAAAAAATTAAGCTGGTTATTACCGATATTGATGGTGTACTAACAGACGGCTTATTGCATTATGATGCCAACGGGGAAGTAATGAAAAGTTTCCATGTGCGTGATGGACTGGGTATCTGTATGTTAATCAAAAATGGCATTCAAGTTGCAGTCTTATCTGGTCGAGACTCCCCTATCTTACGTAAACGCATTGCAGACTTAGGCATCAATTTATTTTTCTTAGGTAAATTAGAAAAAGAGAGTGCTTGTTTTGAATTAATCAAAAAAGCAGGTGTAACACCCGAAGAAACTGCGTACATTGGTGATGATAGCGTTGATTTACCCGCATTTTCCGTTTGCGGATTGTCTTTTGCCGTAAATGATGCGATGGACTATGTGAAAGATTGTGCTGATCATATTTTGAGTTTACCCGGAGGGAAAGGTGCCTTTCGAGAAGTGTCTGATATGATTTTAAAAGCTCAAGGAAAAGCAAGTGTCTATTCCACAGCACAAGGTATTCTCAAAGCAGTTAACAAGATGGTGCAATAAAATAGATAATGAAAATAACAGTCCACATACAAAATAAGCGGGCTGTTACTTGTCTGTAAAATATCTCTAAACACAACTAAAATCCCCGCAAGCAACGTAAAAAATACTTTTCACATTCTACCCATTCATTCATTAATTTAATAACCACACTATCGATCACCGCACTTACATAAGCTAAACCTTACATCATAATTACCTATTCGTATTCTAAATAACAATAGTTATTATTAAAAATACCCTTTTAAATTAATAACTTATAAAAAATAAAAGTTGCATTCCATGAAAAACTGATTAAAATAAAACCTGTTTTATTCATCAATAAAAAAGGAACTCGCTATGCTAAATCAAGCTATTATTACTAAGTTAAATGAACAAATTAACTTAGAGTTTTATTCATCTAATGTATATTTACAGATGAGTTCATGGTGTGCTCATAACGGCTATGAAGGTGCAGCTGCATTTTTACTTCGACATGCAGATGAAGAAATGCAACATATGCATAAATTATTTACTTATGTAAGTGAAACAAGTGGTATGCCTCTGTTAGGTAAAATTGAAGCACCCAAAAATGATTACAAATCTTTAAAAGAAATTTTTGAAATAATCTTAGAACACGAAAAATTTGTAACTAGTAAAATCAATGAATTAGTTGAAATTACTTTTGCAACCAAAGACTATTCAACATTTAACTTCTTACAATGGTATGTTGCGGAACAACATGAAGAAGAAAAATTATTTACCGGCATTATTGATAAATTCAATTTGATGGGCGAAGACGGTCGTTCTCTTTACTTTATCGATCGTGATTTACTTACTTTATAATAGATAGGACAAAAATATGTTATCAGCAAATGTTATCAAATTATTAAATGATCAAATGAATTTAGAATTTTATTCTTCTAACCTGTATTTACAAATGAGTGCTTGGTGTGAGCAAAACGGTTTTGACGGAACAGCTAAATTTTTAGCCGCACATGCAGTAGAAGAAATGCAACATATGCGTAAGTTATTCACTTATTTGAATGAAACAGGTGCTTCGGCAATCATTACGGCTATTGATGAACCGCCACATGAATTTGATTCATTAAAACAAGTAATTGAACTAACATACGAACATGAAAAACTCATTACCTGCAAAATCAATGAATTAGTCGGAAAAACCTTTGAAGAGAAAGATTATTCAGCTTTCAATTTCTTACAATGGTATGTAGCAGAGCAACATGAAGAAGAGAAGTTATTTAGTGGTATTTTAGATAAAATTAATCTTCTTGGTGAAGATGGTAAATGTTTATATCTAATAGATAAAGACCTTGGTGATTTGACAAGTAAAGTATAATCTATAGAAGATCAAATCTAATCTGGCAGTCCCTGTTTAAAATTATCATATCTGTCAGATTAGTTTGAGCTTAAGTTTTTTCTATCTAAGTACATTTTCCATCAATGTGATGTTGCTATTAATCTCTCACTTAAGCACGTTTTTTGTGGGATTATAATAAAATAAAGCTCTCTTTTTGAATTTACTATGCCTTTTACCAAAATGAGTAAAAAAATAATCATTTGTAGAATCATACTAATGACAGTTTAAAGATATCACTTGATAGTAATTGACAATATTCAGTAGACAGTCCTTTATCTGTGATAATTTGTGTAAAGTTATTAAGTTGAGTTGCACAAAATAAGGAATATTTTCCATATTTACTGCTATCGGCAACTAATACTTTTTGTTTGGCATTTTGTTGGAGCATTCTTTTTAAATGAGCTTTCTCTTCTGTAGGTGCGGTAACACCTTTTTCCAAACTCCAAGAATTACAACTTACAAAAGCAATATCAGGATTAATGTTATTCAATAAAGTCAGGCTATGGTTACCGATACAGGATTGGCTACTATTATCCACTCTTCCCCCGGTTATGGTCAATTCTATTTGTTTATATTCGGAAAGTAATAAAGCGATATGCAGATCAGTCGTAATCACTCGAAGTGGCATATGAGCGATTTTTTTTGCAATGCACAAAGTTGTAGTACCTGCATCTAATACAATAGAGTCTCCCGGAGAAATGAGAGAAACGGCATATTCGGCTATCCGCTCTTTTTCAGTAATTTGCTTAAGTTGCTTTTCATTTGTGGTTGGTTGGAATGGAATAAAGTGGTTTAAACTTACTCCTCCGTGTGTACGAATTACAACACCTTCTTCATCTAATTTTATTAAATCACGGCGGATAGTTGCAGGAGAAGCCTCAGTAACCTTTACCAGCTGTTCTACGGTAGCAATATTATGACTTTTTAGAAATAGTAAAATCTGCTCTAGACGATTTTTAGACATATAAACTCTCTTATTTGTAATTATTTTACTATAAATAATTTTTTGAAAATAAGATAGTGAAAATTAAAGAACCTAAAACATTATTGCTTTAGGTTCTTTAGTATTATTTCTCCATTATGTGGCTTAAAAGTACTTCGCTTCCAAATCCACCGGATTTGGTCATTACAACGATGTCTGAATAGTTACCTTCTTCAATTAAGCATAAAGGCACTCCCGGTACTACTGCATATAATACGTTCATTTCAGTTACATTCATTTGATCCAATAATGCTGCAGCCCCATCTCCACCGAATAGTATAAGACTATCAAATTTTTCATTATCAAGGCAGAATTTACTTAAATCAGCTAAGTGTTGAGAAATTTCTTTAGCGGTTTCAGTAATATTTGCCGATTTTGCATTTACGACTTTTGCTGGGTTTGCTCGAATAATCACATTATCCTTACTAAAACGTATTAGAGCGTTTAATTGTAGTTTTAGTGAATGTTCTGACTGCGAATAGTTCATCAACTGCGAAGGTGAAGGATGAAATACAATCGATTTTCCACCTAAAGTTGAAACATATTCATCAACTTGAAGCTGGCTTGTTTCGTGAATTGATGTTACTACAATTAATGTTCTACCTAATGTAATCTCTCGCTTTGGTCTCGGTTTATTTTGAATATTTTTCAATTTCTGTGCTAATCCAGCTGAGCCAACAGGAATAATTTTATTTCCTATATGGTTTATAACTTTTGCAATAATTGCAAGATCTTCGTGCGTTTTAGCATCAATAACGATCTGTTTATATTCACTATTTTCAATAGATGCCTGCAAATTATCGACCGTATCACACGGAATTACTTGAGCATCAGGCAATAATTCTTTCAAAAATGATCTTTTTTAATCATATAGATTTTATTTAATCTAATGGTAAGGATTATAAAGCAGATTAGAAAAGTAAAATGTTATTTAATTTGAATAAACACTTCCCTTTTTAGCAAAAAACGGTATCATTACGCCTCTTAAATGTAACCCTACATTTAAGTTTGTTTCCAACCTATCCTATCTTGGGACAAATAGGGTAAAAACAAAAAAGCTGGAACGCTTTTTTTAATAAGTAGCGAGTCAAATGCCCCATGGCGTCTAGTCTCTCGGGATTTGAGAGCTTAGGCTTCCTCCGCAAGGCACCCGACTTATTTTTTTCACCTCTTTTAGAAGGTTTATTTCAATGACAATTAAAACCCCTGTTCAAGCAACTCTTGCTTCAAATCAATACTTTTTAGATCGCCAAGATATAATGGAATCAAACGTGCGTAGTTACCCGCGTAAACTGCCGTTTGCTTATCAAAAAGCACAGGGCGTTTGGGTAACTGATGTTGAAGGTAATGAATACCTCGATTTCTTAGCTGGTGCAGGAACGCTTGCATTAGGTCATAATCACCCTAAATTAATTCAAGCAATTAAAGATGTTTTAGACAGCGGTTTGCCGTTACATTCTTTAGATATTACCACTCCATTAAAAGATGCTTTTACCGAAGAATTACTCTCTTTCTTCCCTAAGGATAAATACATCTTACAATTTACCGGTCCATCTGGGGCAGATGCCAACGAAGCGGCAATAAAATTAGCGAAAACTTATACCGGTCGTAGCAATGTAATTGCATTCTCTGGAGGTTTCCATGGTATGACACACGGTGCATTATCTTTAACCGGTAACTTAGGTGCAAAAAATGCTGTGCAAGGTTTAATGCCTGGTGTGCAATTCATGCCTTATCCACACGAATACCGTTGCCCATTTGGTATTGGCGGTGAGGCTGGTGTGAAAGCGGTTGAACATTATTTTGAAAACTTTATTGAAGACGTGGAAAGTGGTGTGGTAAAACCGGCAGCAGTAATTTTGGAAGCTATTCAAGGTGAGGGCGGTGTTGTTCCGGCTCCAATCAGCTTCTTACAAAAAGTACGTGAAGTAACCCAAAAACACGGCATTTTAATGATTGTGGATGAAGTACAAGCCGGTTTCTGTCGTTCAGGAAAAATGTTTGCCTTTGAACATGCAAATATTGAACCCGACATTGTAGTAATGTCAAAAGCAATTGGTGGTAGCCTTCCTTTAGCAGTTTTAGCTATCAAAAAAGAATTTGATGCATGGCAACCGGCAGGACATACAGGCACATTCCGTGGCAACCAATTAGCGATGGCAACAGGCTATGTTTCTCTCAAAATTATGCGTGAAGAAAACTTGGCTCAGAACGCAAAAGAGCGGGGTGAATACTTAACTAAAGCCTTAACTGAATTAAGCAAAGAGTTTCCTTGTATCGGGAATGTGCGAGGTAAAGGTTTAATGATGGGTATTGACATTGTGGACGAACACCAAGCCAAAGATGCAACAGGTGCTTACCCACGTGATTGCGATTTAGCGGTAGCTATTCAAAAATATTGTTTTAAAAACAAATTGTTACTAGAGCGTGGTGGTCGTGGCGGTAATGTGGTACGTATTTTATGTGCGGTAAACATTACTCAAGCAGAGTGTGAAGAGTTTATTAAACGCTTCAAACAATCTGTAGCCGAAGCTGTGAAAGCGGTACGTGGTTAATTTTTGATAAAACAAGCGGTCATATTTTGCAAAAAATTTGCGAATTTTGACCGCTTGAATTGTATATAGCATTGAATGAGATAACAAAAATGACAGATATTTCCAAACACAGACAATCGCTATTTTGTAGCGATCCACAATCTATTGCGGATTATGAAACCGCAATGAACAATGCGGTACAAGCGGTATCAAATTGGCTAAAAAATGAAAAAATGTACACCGGCGGTTCGATCAAGCAAATGCGAGCCTTGATTGACGGCTTCAAGCCGACCAAAGAGGGAGTGGGAGTGCAAAAATCTCTTGAGCATTTGGTAGAGATTTTCCTCAACCCAAGCCTTAAAGTTCACCATCCACACTCTTTAGCTCACTTACATTGCCCGACAATGGTGACCAGCCAAATTGCAGAAGTGTTAATTAATGCGACTAACCAATCTATGGACTCTTGGGATCAAAGCCCTGCGGGATCTATTATGGAAGAGCATTTAATCGACTGGTTACGCCAAAAAGTCGGCTATGGTGAAGGTACAGCTGGGGTGTTTACTTCAGGTGGTACACAGTCGAATTTAATGGGCGTATTGTTAGCTCGTGACTGGGCGATTGCGAACCGTTGGAAAAATGAAGACGGCTCTGAATGGTCGGTGCAAGCGAATGGTATTCCTGCTGAGGCAATGAAAAACGTGAAAGTGGTTTGCTCGGAAAATGCCCACTTTTCGGTACAAAAAAATATGGCGATGATGGGAATGGGCTTCCAATCGGTAGTCACTGTGCCGTCAAATGCCAATGCTCAAATGGACTTAGAAGCGTTAGCCAAAACCTTAGCAGACTTAAAAGCTGATGGTAAAATCGTAGCTTGTATTGTAGCAACTGCAGGCACAACCGATGCCGGTGCGATTGATGATTTAAAAGCAATCCGCAAATTGGCGGACGAATACCAAGCGTGGTTACACGTTGATGCTGCTTGGGGAGGTGCTTTATTATTATCGAAAGATTTCCGTCATTTCTTAGATGGAATTGAATTAACCGACTCGATTACACTCGACTTCCACAAACATTTCTTCCAATCCATTTCTTGTGGGGCATTCTTGTTAAAAGACGAGGCGAATTATCGTTTCATTGATTACAAGGCAGATTACCTCAACTCAGAATATGACGAAGAACATGGTGTACCAAACTTAGTAGCAAAATCACTGCAAACAACTCGTCGTTTTGATGCGTTAAAATTATGGTTTACGGTAGAAGCCTTGGGTGAAAATCTGTATGCTTCAATGATTGATCACGGTGTGTATTTATCAAAAGAGGTTGAGGCTTACATTACTGCTACCGAAGGCTTGGAAATGTTAGTACCTGCACAATTTGCCTCAGTGCTGTTCCGTGTTGTGCCGAAAGGCTATCCGGCAGAATTTGTGGATACATTGAACCAAAACGTGGCTGATGAGCTGTTTGCTCGTGGTGAAGCGAATATTGGTGTCACGAAAGTCGGTAACAAGCAATCACTAAAAATGACAACCTTAAGCCCGATTGCTACTCTTGAAAATGTGAAAGCCTTATTAGCACAAGTGTTGGCAGAATCAGAACGCATCAAAGATTCTATTGTAAACGGCACCTATATCCCGCCTATTGATTAAACGATTGGCAAAATTATACCTAAATCAGGCCGCTTATCAGCCTTGAATTGGTTAATGAGCGGTCAATTTTTTGACTTTTTATAAAATCTATTGAGATTTTTGCTGTCATCACAAGTTAATTAATCGCTAATTTCCTCAATACTTCACCCAACCCACTTTGACGCTCAGTCGCTTTACTCACCGCCATATTCCATACTTTGCGGTCAGAAAAAACAGTAACTTGATTGATTGCTCTTGTTACTCCTGTATAAACCAATTCTTTACATAAAACAGGATTGGCTTCACAAGGCAAAACCACAAAGGTATGAGAAAATTCTGAACCTTGGGATTTATGAATAGTCATGGCAAATGCCGGACTATGCTCAGGAATACGACTTGCTAATTCAGCCTTACCATTTTCAAACCAAAAATGCCCTTTTAAGCTACCATCAGGTTGTTTTTCTGCTAAATACAACGCAATATCACCATTAGCCAATCCGAGACGGCTATTATTTTCAGTAATAATGATTGGTTTTCCAATATAGAAATCACGACTATGATTAAATTGCACAAGTCCTTTTTTCTTTAATTGTTCTGCAATAAGTTGATTGAGATTTTCGCTCCCCAATTCTCCTACCCTAAGTGCGGTCAAAAATCTCACTTTATTGAATGCGGCAAAAATAGCCGCAATATGCAGTTTAATCGGTAAGTTATTTTCAGTAATTTTGTGAATAAGTTGCAAATATTCTTCATAATTTTGCACCGCACTTTGCACGACCAATTGACTGCAATATTGAGAATAATGGTGTGCTAATGGCTGTTCATCAATATTAGTTTGTTCATATTGTGTAGAATAATCCACTAAATTGATTTCTCCCGTGTCGTTTGTGTTATTTTCTTGTTGATATTGATGAAATAATTGCCAACTTTCAGCAATTTTTTGTTGGTTAATTAATTGAGCTAATTTACCAATATAAGGATGTTTACCGAAACGACGACTGCCTTCTAAGTTGCATAAACAATCACGAATAAGATTTTCATCTGCATGATGTTCTAAGTTTTCCCCTGTTGTTTGCTGTAAATAATCTGCTAACTTTGAACTAATTGAATATTGTCTAAAAGTACCTAATTCAGCCAAAATCGCTCCTGCTTCAACAGAAGATAACTGATCCTTATCGCCAAGCAAAATCAGCTTACAACTCGGTTTCAAGGCTTGTAATAATTTCGCCATTAGAAACAAATCCACCATAGATGCTTCATCTACCACCAAGAGATCTATCGGTAGTGGATTACGTTTATTATATTTCGTCTTTTCTTCAAAAAATCGCACACCAATTAAACTATGAATAGTTTCAGCATTAAAAGGAATAGCATTTTTTATATGTTCACTAACTTTAATTAACTCCTTTTTTGTCAATAAATTAAAGGAATTTTTCATACTAATTTTTAAGCGTTCTGAAGCTTTTCCGGTTGGGGCAACCAGGCGAATAACTAATTTTCCCTCTGCCAACTCCTGTAATGCCAATAATAATCGAGTAACTGTTGTCGTTTTACCTGTTCCGGGTCCACCTGTAATCATGCAAAAAGGTTGATGAATTGCCGTTGCTACAGCAATTTTCTGCCAATTATGCTTTTGTTTTAAACTATTATCTTCATGCTCTACCGGGAAGTATTTTTGTAAGATGCCTTGAATTTTTTCTATCGGATATGGTTGATTTTCTTTCTGTTTTATTGTTCGAATTAAAAATTCGGCAATTCGATGCTCATCTTGCCATGTGCGATAAAAATATAGGCGATTATTTTGTAGCACCAAGGGCTTTACCTCATTAATAGGATCTTGAGTAAATGCGATATGATTAATGAGTAAATTTTGCCATTCAGATTGTGTAATATTCCCTATTTTCTCTTTAATATCAATAAGGTAACTTTTTTCCGCATAAGGTAAATTAAACAGATTTCTAAAAGAAAAATTTTCTAATTTTAAGCACGTATGTCCTTGTTGGTTATGAAAATTACAAAGTACGGCAAGTAAAATAGCTAAATTTTTAACTTGTAATGAATAATCTAATTCCCGTTGTTTATCTGCAATCAACTTTGCAAAATAATAATCACCGGCTTGAATAAATTTCCTTTCCTTAAGTTGATACAAAATATTTAGCATTAAAATAAACTCTCCAATTCAGAAATCAAACGCCAATCCGGTTTATCAAAAAACACTCCGGAATTATCTTTTCCATTCATTCCACGTAAAAAAGTATAAATCACACCGCCGAAATCACGCTGATAATCATACTTTCTATCCCGCTCTTTTAAATAACGATGTAATGCAATGGTATAAATTAAATATTGCCAATCATAATGACTATTACACATTGCTTGGATTAAATTTTCTTGCTGATAGTCTTGGGGGGAATAGCCTAATAAATTAGACTTATAATCTAATAAGTAATACTTGCCTTCAAAACGAACGACCAAATCAATAAAACCTCTCACCATACCTTTAATTCTATCCATCAGTATCGGTGATGACGGTAAATGATGATACTTACTTAACAGCCGATTAAAGACATTTTCATTAAATGATTGATTTAATTTCAAATAAAATTGCATTTCTTTTAAACAATCTTGCGACTTGATATTGCCTAAAGTAAAGCCTGCAATATCCTGTTTTAAAGGCGTATTAAAAATCGCATTTATCCATTTTTTCAATGGATTTTGCCATTCATCACTTAATTGTAACGCCTGACAAAGTTTAGATAATTGCTCATCATTCAATGCCTGCATCATATTATATTTCTCAAAATAACGATGGAATTCGCTACCAACATGGACACCATGAGGAAAATCAAACGGTGAAAAACCTACAGGATAATCAGAGTCTGCACTCAACTTCATATCAAAAGACGCTGACATATCATGACCATTTTCTTTCACATCATAATCTCTTGCTTGATCAAAAACTCCGGATATTTCAATCTGCAGTGCTTTTTGTCGAGAACTTAAAGATCTGTTACGTTGATGACGGTAGGTCATTTCAGTAAAACTTGTTACAGTCCAATTACGCTCAATCTTGCCATGAAATTCTTCCGCTTCAACCGGCGACAATGCCTGTTGCACTGTAATATACTCATTTCTCCTTACTAATAATTTTTTATCTTCCTCTATTTCAACACATTGTTCACCTAATTCCTCAATTATTGGACTTAACAATTTTTTTGCATCATATTCATCATCAATTCTTTTATTTACACCAATTTGTCCCTTAGTTAATACATAAAGTAACGCATTCCATTTTTTCTCAAAAACGCGAGGAAGATTAATAACAATCTGATATTTCGCTCGAGTAAGTGCAACATAGAGTAAACGGATATCTTCCGCCATACGCTCTTTTTCAATTTCATCGGAATGTTGCTTATCCATATCCCATAACACTTGTTCTTGATTTTCATCATAATAAGTATTAATGGCATTATCTCGGAATAGGGACGGCTTACAAATAAAAGGAATCCAAACTAAATCATAAGCAAGCCCTTTGGATTTATGTAATGTAACAATCTTGACTAATTCTCGATCACTTTCTAACCGAATTTGTTCTTCCAAACGTTCTTCGCCTTGAATCTGTTTCTCAAACCAACGAACTAAGGAGGACTCGGTATCATTTAAACGGGTAGCCTGTTGCAATAACTCACTTAAATGCCACAAATCAGTCATTTTTCTCTCACCTTGTTCCATCATTTGTAAATTTTCATTAATTTTTTCAACTGCAAATAAATGATGCAACATAGGTAAAATACCCTGCCTGTGCCATTGTTGTTGGTAGGCAATAAATCGCTCAACACAGTTTTCCCATAAGTTCTCATCTTGCTTAATTTGGAATATTTCTGCACCGGTTTTAGCAAAAAGAGCGGTACTCAACGCATTTAAAATATTATTTTCATTTAACGGATTTAAACAAGCTCGTAAAATATGCAACAGTTCTTTTGCAGTGATACTATCAAAAACGTTACTACGATCTGAAAGATAAACTGATGCAATACCTTTATCCCTTAAGGCTTTTTGTATTTTCTCCGCTTGAGTAAAACTACTGACTAAAACTGCAATATTTTTTGCTTTTAGTGGTTTGTTATCTAAAATAGCTTGATTTTGTACCGCACTTTGTAGCCATTGCTCAATAGATAAAGCACAATTTTCAGCAAGTTGTGTGTCATTGTTGTCAGTCAAATAACCTCTTAATGCAGGTTCAATTCTCCCATTTAAGCAAAATCGGTTGGGAAGAAGATTTCCTTGAGTGTCATAATATAATCCTTTAGCAACCTGTTGAAATGGAATTTTTTCATGTAAAAAAGGAGGATTTTCTTGAAAATCAAAAAGATAATTTATCGTCTGAATAAGAGGTTGTGTAGAACGCCAATTTTCGCCCAAACTAAATCGATATTGTGCTTGTTCCGTTGCTTTCAGATAGGTAAAAATATCCGCACCACGAAATTTATAAATAGATTGTTTAGGATCCCCAATCATAATAAAGCCCGTATTTTTCACCGCACTTTTAATATAAATTTGATAAAAAATATCATATTGCTGTTGATCTGTATCCTGAAACTCATCAATCATAGCAAAAGGATATTGATGGCGAATAAGTTGTGCTAATTTATCTCCTTGTGGTTGATATAAAGCATTGCGTACCAGACGTAAAAGATCATCAAACCCCTTTTGTTGATGCGTAAGTTTATAATCCATTATTTTACGATTTAATTCATGAACACAATGGTATAAAAGTACAGAAAAATTATTTGAAATTTGAGTAACTTCATTGGTCACTAAGTTTTCCAATTCGGAAAATAAATCATGCGATACTAAAGGTTCTTTTTTATCTAATTCCAATTGATAAAAATATTTTGCCGCCTCAGGTTGCTGAATATCCTCGTTTTCTGCCCATACTCGCATTTTATTAAAACGACTTTCAAACCAATCTTTACGCCATTTTTTTAAAGCGACAAGCTCTCTTAACGCTTTTTCATTTTCTAACCAACGTTGTTTAAATTGATGAATTTTACTAAGTTGAGGCTCAACTTGAGTATGTAAAAATTGCTGCAGAGAAATCTCCAATAAGTGCGGTTTTTGGGTATTTACTTTTGGCGGCTGAGAAAGATATTTATAAACGTAAGATACCAGTTGCCTCGGCGATCCTAATTTTTTGAAAATGAAGTTTGCGACTGACAAAGGCTGATGATAAAAATTTTCACGCCATAGCTCATTTGCCAAACGTTGAATTAGTTCAGATTCATCACTCACCAGTTCCATATTAAAATGTACCCCCGAATTAAAGGCATATTGCATTAATACTCGGCGACAAAAACTATGAATAGTCGAAACGGCGGAAATATCCAAATTTCGTTCTGCTAAAGTTAAACGATAGACTGCAAGATCGATGTCTTTAATATAAGGCAGTAATTCTTGCAGAAATTGATCTTCAAGTAATGTTTTATTTTGATGTTGCTGATATTGAATTAACGCTTGTTTTGTTTGATAAATACGTTCCCGAATACGTTGCTTTAACTCTTGTGTTGCCATTTCTGTATAAGTTACTACCAAAATTTGATCAACTTCCAATGCCTGAGAAAAATTATTTTCTCCCGCTTGTAATAACAAGCGAATATAAAGAGAAACGATGGAATGAGTTTTTCCTGTACCGGCAGATGCCTCAATTAAACTGACCGCACTTAACGGAGTAGAAATAGGATTAAAAGGTTGAAAGACGGATATGTGTAAGGAAGAATATTGATCTTGTAAGCTGGTCATGAAATTAAGCATCTTCGATAGAACATAGAATATTGACTAATTTACCTAACCTAAACTCTTTTTGCAAACCTTCAAACCGATGTAAAAATAAAACGGAGCAGATCTTCCGCTCCGTTCTCATGTTATTTGCCATTCAAACTATCTAAATTACGTAATGCTTCAATACGTTTTTCCAATGGAGGATGACTTAAGAATAAAGAAGCAAGTCCCCCACGTTTTCCATTGATGGCAAACGCAGCTAGCTGCCCCTCCATTTCTTGTGGCTCATGCAACGTTTTCAAACGTTGTAACGCTGCAATCATTTTATGTTTACCCACTAATTCCGCTGAACCGGCATCAGCTTTAAATTCACGATAGCGAGAAAACCACATTGCAATCATACTTGCTAATACACCAAACACAAGCTCAAGAACCATTGAAATCATAAAATATATACCTTGACTGGTATTTCCATCACGATCTGTAGCAACAACTTTTGCCAGCATTCGAGAAATAAAAATGACGAACGTATTTAATACGCCTTGCAACAAAGTCATCGTTACCATATCACCGCTTTTAATATGGCTTACTTCGTGAGCTAAAACCGCTTCCGCCTCATCTCTTGTCATAGCATTTAGTAATCCTGTACTCACGGCAACAAGTGAATTCTTTTTTGTCGCACCTGTTGCAAAGGCATTTACATCCGCTGAATGATAAATGGCAACTGTCGGCATAGGTAATCCTGCTCTTTCTGCCTGTGAATGCACCGTTTGAAGCAACCAATGTTCCGTTTCATTACGAGGTTGTTCAATAACTTGACCATTTACCGAACGTAATGCCATTGATTTTGACATCAGTAAAGAAATAATAGATCCCGTAAAACCAAATAAAGTAGCAAAAATCAACAATCCCACCGCATCTTGGCGTTGAATACCGGTCAACGTCAAAATAATGTTAAAAACAAATAAAACGGCAAAGTTAGTTGCTAAAAATAGCAAAATTCTCATCATAATAAAGTTCCTTTACATTAAAAATTCCCTGCCTATGATAAGGACAAAATATTGAAACTCAAGGGTAAAATAAAAAAATTTGTTACCATAAACTCATTTGTTTTTGCTCAATTATTGTAGGAATACTGACATATAATCCAACTAAACGCACAGAACGATTTTGATGTCGTTGCCAAATTTGAGTTAATAGTTTTACAAAATTTTCTTGCGAACATTTCACCGCACTTTTTTCTAATGTTGTTATTTGGAAGTCATAAAATTTTAATTTCACACCTATTTTACAAAAACATTCTAAGGGAATAGCAGGACAAGTCTTTTTAATTCGTTTCAATAAAAGAGGATAAAGGCTATTAATAACCTCAATACCTTGTTCAACCTGCAAAATATTTTTCATTAAAGTTCGTTCCAGCCCGATAGATTTAGGTTCACGATGAGACTGCACAGGGCGTTCATCTATGCCTTGACTAAATTGCCAAATACGATGTCCTATTTTACCAAATCGATCGATTAAAACATGATAGTCAAATTGTTGAATATCCGAACAAGTTTCCAATCCCATTTGCTGTAATCGTTGCGTTGTCACTTTTCCCACTCCCGGAATTTTTTTCAGTGGAAGTTGCCTAATAAACGTTGCAACTTCTTCAGGCTTAATAACAAACTGTCCATTGGGCTTATTCTGATCTGAAGCAATTTTAGCCAAAAATTTTAACGGAGCAATACCGGCAGATGCCGTTAATCCCGTTTCCTGAGTAATGATTTGTCTAATTTCTTCTGCAATCCACGTTGCTGAGCCTGAACATTTTTGACAATCCGTTACATCCAAATAAGCCTCATCTAAAGATAAAGGTTCAATTAAATCCGTATAACGCAAAAAAATGTGTTGGATTTGTTGCGAAACCTGCTTATATAAAGGCATATTTACAGCTAATAATACCAAATCGGGACAAAGTTTCAGTGCTTGCGATGTTGGCATTGCACTATGTAAGCCAAACTGACGAGCAACATAATTACAAGTACTTAATACCCCACGCTGATTAGCCAATCCGCCCACAGCAACAGGTCTATCATACAATTCCGGTTTATCTCTTATTTCAATAGATGCATAAAAGCAATCCATATCAATATGAATAATTTTACGAAACATCATTGTTAAAAGTGCGATTAAAATGTTCAAATTTGACCGTATTCTAACATTTTTACTGTATAAATAAACAGTTTTTTGTTGTTTTTCTTATTTAACATCATTTATACCTATTTTTCTCCAAGTAATGTCTTTTTAGCTATGCTTTTTTGAAAGCTGTACATTTTATTCTCCTTCTTTCCTATACGGTCCTACCAGCTAAAATTTTTGACAAAATCACTGATTTTTTTGCAAAAAAGGCATAGAATACAGGACGCATTTGCACCTTAATAGAAATGTTATTAAAATGCGGTGTTATTTTGTGCTAAACCATTTTTAGGAAAATCAGATGAGCCAAGAATTTTTGGATTTTGAACTGCCTATCGCTGAATTAGAAGCGAAAATTGAGGCTTTACGTTCAGTTTCACAACAAGATCAACAGATTAATTTAGATGATGAAATTACTCGTTTACAAAAGAAAAGTGCGGAGCTAACGCAAAAAACTTTTGCTAATTTAGATGCTTGGCAGGTATCTCAAATGGCTCGCCACCCTAATCGTCCTTATACTTTAGACTATATTGAACATATTTTTACAGATTTTCAAACACTGGCAGGCGATCGTGCTTTTGCTGATGATCAAGCAATTATCGGTGGATTGGCTCGTCTAGAGGAACGTCCCGTTATGATTATCGGTCATCAAAAAGGACGTAGCATTAAAGAAAAAGTAAAACGTAACTTTGGTATGCCCGCACCTGAAGGTTATCGCAAAGCATTACGTTTAATGCAAATGGCGGAACGATTCAAGTTGCCAATCATTACTTTCATCGACACGCCTGGAGCTTATCCAGGGGTCGGTGCAGAAGAAAGAGGTCAATCTGAAGCTATTGCACGTAATTTACGTGAAATGTCTATGTTAAAAGTACCGATCATTTGTACAGTAATTGGTGAGGGCGGCTCGGGAGGTGCGCTTGCTATCGGTGTTGGTGATAAAATCAATATGCTGCAATACAGTACTTACTCCGTTATTTCTCCGGAAGGCTGTGCCTCGATTTTATGGAAAAGTGCAGAAAAAGCCTCTACAGCAGCAGAAGTAATGGGCTTAACAGCTTCTCGTTTGCACGAATTAAAACTAATTGATAGCATAATTGAAGAACCCTTAGGAGGTGCACATCGCAACTATGACACTATGTCAAATAATCTGAAAAAACGTTTGTTAGCCGATCTTGCCGACTTGGATAAATTAGATCAAGAGACTTTATTAGATCGCCGTTACAAACGATTAATGAGCTATGGTTATTGCTAATTTTATAAAAATAGGGCGGTCTTATACCGCTCTTTTCTATTTATAGATATGTTATATAGGAAGAAAAAATGAAAAATATTCTCTCAATTCAATCTCACGTTGTTTATGGCTATGCAGGCAATAAATCAGCAACATTTCCGATGCAGTTGCTAGGCATTGATGTTTGGGCGTTAAATACAGTGCAATTTTCTAACCATACACAATATGGAAAATGGACCGGCATGGTCATTCCCAAAGAACAAATTGGTGAAATTGTACAAGGTATTGATAATATTGGAGAACTTCATCAATGTGATGCTGTCCTGTCCGGTTATATCGGCTCAGCAGAACAAGTAGAAGAAATTATAAAAGCCTTTCATAAAGTAAAAGAACGTAATCCAAAAGCAATTTATTTGTGCGATCCGGTGATGGGACATCCTGATAAAGGCTGTGTTGTTGCAGATGGTGTTAAAGAAGGACTGATTAAAATTGCGATGGCTCAGGCAGATATTATTACCCCAAATTTAGTTGAACTAAGAGAATTAAGCGGATTAGCGGTTGAAAATTTTGAACAGGCTATTGAAGCAGTAAAAGTGATTCTAAGTAAAGGTCCGAAAAAAGTATTGGTTAAACATTTAAGTCGTGTTGGTAAGAATGCTGCACAATTTGAAATGTTATTGGCAAATAATGATGGTATTTGGCATATCAGTCGCCCATTACATAATTTCAATAAAGAACCTGTTGGCGTAGGTGATTTAACCGCTGGATTATTCCTTGCAAACCTACTGAATGGAAAATCGGATGTTGAAGCATTTGAACATACTGCAAATACAGTAAATGACGTAATGGAAACAACACATAATGCAGGCGTCTATGAACTTCAAACTATTGCTGCTCGTGAATGGATTGTTAATCCGAAAAGCCAATATAAAGCAGTAAAAATAGGTTAATCTTATTAAATTGTAGGGGTTATTACTCCTACTTTTAATATTTCCAAGCTCAATAGATTTCGATCGGAATCCCTATGGATTTATTACAACAGTTACAAAATCAGTTAAATCAGTTTCCCTCTCATACTAAACTTCTACTAGGATTTAGTGGCGGACTGGACTCAACGGTTTTGTTATCTTTATTGGCAAAACTCAGAAAAAAACAACCGCACTTATCCTTACGGGCAATCCATATTCATCACGGATTAAGTCAAAATGCAGATAACTGGGCTATTCATTGCCGACAAATTTGTCAGCAACTGGATATTTCTTTTCTGTGTGAAAAGGTGACGATTAATCCTCGTAAAGGGATTGAGGCTGATGCTCGTGAAGCCCGTTATCAAGCGATTGCTAATCATCTACAAGACAACGAAATTCTTGTTACCGCTCATCATCAACAAGATCAAACAGAAACCTTTTTGTTAGCTTTAAAACGTGGCAGTGGCTTACAGGGATTGGGGGCAATGCAAATACAGAGTGTTGTTTTTAATCTGCCTATTTTTCGCCCGCTTTTACATTGCACAAGACAACAACTTGAGCAATATGCTAAAACAGAAAAACTTAGCTGGATTGAAGATGAAAGTAATGCTGATAATCGTTATGAACGTAACTTTTTACGTAATGATATTTTGCCTAAACTTCGTCAGCGTTGGCAATCTATTGATAATGCGGTACAACGTAGTGCTCAACATTGCTTTGAACAGCAGCAACTGATTAATGAATTGCTTAATGATGAATTTAATAAAATTTACGATAAATTCGACCGCACTTTATCCATTGCCAATTTCGCTACTTACTCAATTTTAAAGCAAAAAGCCTTACTACGAACTTGGTTACAACATCTCCATATTTTGATGCCTTCAACAATACAGTTGGATAATATTATGAGAAATATGATTCAAGCACAAGAGGATCGTAATCCGACATGTAGACTTGGAAATCAGGTCTTACGCCGTTATCAAAAACGTCTTTATGCTACGCCGATATTACAAGATTTAAGTCATATTCGCCTAGATATTCAAGCTAACGAATGCATTAATTTACCGGATAATTTAGGTGAAATTTGTTTACTAACCAAAAATGAGCATTTGCAGGTTACATGGCAAGATAAACAGATTTTATTACCCCTGACACAGGAAAAAATAGAAATTCGCTTTCGTTATTCCGGTAAAGTTAAACTCCCGCAAGGATTTCATCAAGAAATGAAAAAATGCTGGCAAGATCATAATGTTCCTGTATGGCAACGCACCCGTATTCCCTTGATTTTTTATGGCAATAAATTTAAAAGTGCGGTAGGTTTTTTTAATAATTGTGAGTAAAAAAATAACCCCATCTTGATGGGGCTATTTTAAGAACCAATCCTATCTTAACGCCAACCTTTAAACTGATTAATTAAACCATTGGTTGAACTGTCGTGACTATTGATTTGCTCATCTCCAACCAGTTCCGGCAAAATGCGGTTAGCAAGTTGTTTACCTAATTCAACTCCCCATTGATCAAAACTGTAAATATTAAAAATTACCCCTTGTACAAAAATTTTATGTTCGTACATAGCAATTAATGCACCTAACGTGAATGGCGTAATTTTTTGCACTAAAATGCTGTTTGTCGGTTTATTACCGGTAAAAATTTTAAACGGTACAATATTTTTCACTTCATCTAAGGACTTCCCTGCTTGAATAAATTCAGCTTCAACTTCTTGTTTTGTTTTACCAAAAGCGAGTGCTTCTGTTTGTGCAAAGAAATTTGAAAGCAATTTATTATGATGATCTGACAACACATTATGGGTTTGTGCTGGGGCAATAAAATCACAAGGAATAATCTTCGTCCCTTGATGAATTAATTGATAGAATGCGTGCTGACCGTTAGTGCCAGGTTCTCCCCAAATAATAGGACCAGTTTGATAATTATTAATCACTTGACCACTGCGATCTACATATTTACCGTTAGATTCCATATTACCCTGTTGGAAATAAGCTGCAAAACGATGTAAATATTGGTCATAAGGTAACATCGCTTCAGTTTCAGCACCTAAGAAATTACAGTTCCAAATACCAATTAACGCTAACGTAATCGGAATATTTTGTTCCATTGGTGCGGTGCGGAAATGTTTATCCATTTCATGTGCACCAGCTAATAGTTGCTCAAAATTGTCAAACCCAATAGAAAGTGCAATAGAAAGTCCGATTGCAGACCATAAAGAATAACGACCGCCTACCCAATCCCAAAATTCAAACATATTGTGAGTATCTATACCAAACTTCTCCACTTCTTTTACATTGGTTGAAAGTGCAGCGAAATGCTTAGCTACTTGGCTTTCATCTTGTGCAGCTGCTAAAAACCATTTACGTGCAGAAATCGCATTAGTCATAGTTTCCTGTGTTGTGAAAGTTTTTGAAGCAACTAAAAATAAGGTTGTTTCCGGATTTACTTTTTTCAACGTCTCCGCTATATGCGTTCCATCAACATTGGAAACAAAGTGCATGGTTAAATGATTTTTATAGGGACGTAATGCTTCCGTTACCATATAAGGGCCTAAATCCGAGCCACCGATACCGATATTCACCACATCGGTAATCGCTTTACCGGTGTAACCTTTCCAATCACCGGAAATAACACGTTGACAAAAAGATTTCATTTTCGCCAACACTGCATTTACTTCCGGCATAACATCTTTACCATCTACATAAACCGGTGTATTTGCACAATTACGAAGTGCGGTATGTAATACAGCACGATTTTCTGTACGATTAATTTTTTCACCATTAAACATTGATTCAGTTGCTTCATTCAAAGCACATTCTTTAGCTAACTGACGTAATAAAGATAATGTTTGTTGATTAATATTATTTTTTGAATAATCCACTAAAATTTGTTCGGCAAATTTTAACGAATAGTCATTAAATCGAGTCGGTTCTTGCTCAAAAAGTTGTTGAATAGTAACTTGATCTAAGTCTTTTTGATGTTGCTCTAAAGCTTTCCACGCATTAGTTTGAGTTGGATTAATATTTTGCATCATTTTTCCTCTCTATGGTTTAAAAATTTAATCAATATATTCGATCAATACTCTAGGTGTTAATTTAGTGATAAGTTCATAGCTTATCATCCCGCTAATTGCAGAAATTTCCTCAATAGGTAATTCCTTTCCCCATAAAATAACTTCATCACCCACCTTATCTTGACTTTCAATACCAAGATCTACCGTTAACATATCCATCGATACACGCCCAACAATTGGTACTTTTCTGCCATTAATATAGACCGGTGTACCTTGAGGCATATCCCGAGGATAACCATCTCCATACCCAATAGCTACAACGCCTATTTTGGTATCTCTCTCACTAATCCAACTTCCACCATACCCCACAGGTTCACCTTTTTTATGATTTCTAATAGTAATTAATGAAGAAGTTAACGTCATAGCCGGAATGAATCCATAAACCTCAGCAGGCGTATTATTCGGCGAGATACCATACATAATAATACCTGGACGAATCCAATCTAAATAGGCTTGCTGCCAAAACAAAATACCTGATGAGGCAACAATAGATCGCTCACCTTGTTTACCCTCGGTAACTTGTAAAAAACGCTCTAACTGAATTTCCGTATAACCACACATCAATTCATCTGCCCGGCTAAAATGACTCAAAAACCCGATTTCTTTTACATTTGAACATTGAACAAGTTGCTGATAAAAGTCTTCTACCTGTTCAAGATCTACACCTAAACGATGCATTCCTGTGTCAATTTTCAACCATACTTTAATTTTATTCGGCAACTTGGCTTTCTTAAGCTCATAAAGCTGTTCTTGATTATGGATAACTGTTTGAATGTTATTAACAGCAATAATTGGCAAATCATCCTCGGAAAAAAAACCCTCTAACAATAAAATAGGTTTAGTAATACCTTCAGCACATAGACGTAATGCTTCCGATAATCTAGCCACACCAAAACAGTCAACCAGATGATGTAGAGTAGAGGAAACGAACTCCAAACCATGTCCATAAGCATTTGCCTTAACAATTGCAATGACTTTACTGTTTTTGGCTTTTTGCTTAATAACTTGAATATTATGTTTTAATGCAACAGAACTAATCCTGGCTGTTGGAGGTATGACATTCATTGATTCGACTCTAATCTTATTTTGTATAATACTGCGGTATATTTGCTAAATTATCAAAACGTGAATATTGCCCCTGAAAGGCTAATTTCACTGTTCCAATAGGTCCATTACGTTGCTTACCGATAATAATTTCCGCAATGCCCTTATTATCTTCCGTTGTTTCGTTATAAACTTCATCTCGATAAATAAACATAATCAAATCCGCATCTTGTTCAATGGATCCCGATTCACGCAAATCCGAGTTTATAGGTCGCCTATCCCCTCTGTTCTCCAATGTACGATTTAACTGAGAAAGTGCAACTACAGGAACTTTTAATTCTTTCGCTAATGCTTTTAAGGAACGAGAAATTTCTGCAATTTCTAAAGTGCGGTTATTTTCAAATCCTGGAGCTCGCATTAATTGCAAATAGTCAACCATGATTAAACTTAACCCGCCATTTTCTCGATACACTCGTCTTGCTCTGGAGCGTAATTCCGTTGGCGTTAATCCCGAAGAATCATCAATATACAAGTTAGGTTTTTGCTTAAACATCCCAAAGGTTCCGGAAATTTTAGCAAAATCTTGCTGTGTTAAATTACCTGTACGGATTTTAACCTGATCCACTCGAGAAAGTGAAGCTAACATACGCATCAAAATCTGTTCAGCCGGCATCTCCAAGCTAAAAACCAAAACCGGTTTTTCCGATAACATCGCAGCATTCTCACATAAATTCATAGCAAATGTTGTCTTACCCATCGAAGGACGAGCTGCAACAATAATTAAATCGGATTTCTGTAATCCAGATGTTTTTTGATCCAATGCAGTAAAACCGGTTGAAACACCGGTCACACCGTTATTTGTTGGTGTAGCCGCCAGATTTTCAATTTTATCAATAGTGTTAAAAAGAAGATTTATTACATTTTGCGGTCCTTCATTAGCTGATGTTCGTTTTTCCGCAATAGAAAATATATCACGCTCCGCATTATCCAAAATGTCTTTTATTGCTTGCCCATTTGGTTTATACGCATTTTTTACAATATTATTTCCCACTGAAATTAACTCACGTAAAATTGCTTTTTCACGCACAATTTCAGCATAAGTCAAAATATTGGCCGCACTCGGCGTATTGTTGGACAACTCTGCTAAATAAGCAAAACCACCGACCTCTTCACTTTTTCCTTTTGCCTTTAACACCTCATCAAGAACTAATAAATCAACAGGGGTATTTTGTGCAAATAATAATGCTATTTCTTGAAAAATAATCCGATGCTCAAAAGTATAAAAATCTTCGGCAATGATCTGATCCGCTACGCTATCCCAATAACGATTATCTAATAGAATCCCACCTAAAACAGCTTGCTCCGCTTCAATGGAATGAGGAGGAATGAGGGTTTGCTCAAATTTTTTATCTTTGATCCGTGCAGATTGATTTGAACCGGTAGTTGCTTTAGTCATTAAAAGAAAAATTACCTAATTAGAAATTGAAAACTGTGCTATATGATATACCAAATCTAAGCGAGAATTAAGAGAGAGGGAAAAATTAATCAAAACAATATAAGTGATGAAAAGCAACCGCACCTTAAAGTGCGGTTATTTTTGAGAAATTTTACTTCTTACGTCGTTCAATTAATGCCTCAGACAATTGTTGTAATACGATTTCTGTATCTGACCAACCAATACAAGCATCGGTAATACTTTGTCCATAGGTAAGTGCTTTTGCTTCAACTAAATCTTGACGACCTTCAACTAAATGGCTTTCAACCATGACACCAAAAATTTGTTTTGAACCATTAGCAATTTGAGTACAGACATCAGTGCAAACATCTAACTGTTTTTTAAATTGTTTACTACTATTCGCATGACTAAAATCCACCATAACATGCGGAATGCGACCGGTTTTTTCTATATCCGCACAAACTGTCCGAACATCTTCCGCACTATAATTAGGACCTTTCTCACCTCCACGCAAAATAATATGACAATCCTCATTTCCTTTTGTAGACACAATTGCTGAATGACCGAATTTTGTGACAGATAGAAAATAATGTGGTGCTTCTGCCGTACCTATTGCATCAAGAGCAATGCGAACTCCACCGTTAGTTCCATTCTTAAAGCCCACCGCACATGACAAACCGGATGCCAATTCACGATGAACTTGCGATTCCGTTGTTCTTGCTCCAATAGCCCCCCAACTCATAAAGTCCGCAAGGTATTGCGGTGAAATCATATCTAAAAATTCACCGGCAGTAGGCATTTCCATATCGTTAATATCAGATAATAATTTACGTGCAATACGCAAACCATCATTTAAAGCATAGCTACCATCTAAATGAGGATCATTCACTAATCCTTTCCAACCCACAGTTGTACGTGGTTTTTCAAAATACACACGCATTATAATTTCCAACGTATCATGATATTTTATACGCATTTCTTTAATGCGTTTAGCATATTCCAACGCAGAAGCAGGATCATGAATAGAACAAGGTCCAATAATAACGAGTAAACGATCATCTTTTTGATGAATAATGTTATGTGCTGCCAAGCGGGCTTTTTTTACTGTTTTAATGGCTACATCACTTGCAGGAAATTTTTCTAATAATGCAATAGGGGGCAAAACTTGCTCAACTTTTGCAATTCTGGTGTCATCATTTGCAATACGAATATTATTTTTATTCTTAGCCATATACTACTCTCTCTTACTACATAAAATTTACAATCATAGAATTAACAATTTATATTTAATGGTATTAAACGTAACATTTATTTTTGTACTAGTAAACTAATTTTTCCTAGTACGCACTTAAGACTTGTGCAGGTTGTAATTTAGCCGCTCGGCTTGCTGGATATAAACTTGCCAATAAACTCAACATCAAAGCGACCACTAGTACCATAAGTACATCTTGCCAATGTAATTCGCTCGGTAAAAAATCAATAAAATAAATTCCATCTGATAATAACTTTTTATCCAGTAAAAATTCAATAAATTGAATCAGATCGGTTAAATTTAAACTCAGTATTACCCCCAATGCTATTCCAACTAAACAGCCTTTCATACCTGATTGCAACCCGTACCAAACAAAAATTTGTTTAATAAAACGATTATTAGCCCCCAATGTACGCATAATAGCAATATCAGCCTGTTTATCTTTTACTGCCATAATCAAAGTTGACACAATATTAAAACAGGCAACACCTATCACCAACACCATCGCAATATACATTACTGTTCTAATTAACTGAATATCGTTATACATATAACCAAACTTGCCAATCCAATCTTGAACTTGTAGGCGTTGCGGATAATCATATAAATATTCATACGTCATCTTTCTAACCGCAAAAGGATCTTGAACTTTTAGCTCAACCCCAGTAATTTCATCGGGCGTATAATCCAATAATACTTGTGCTTGCGATAAGCTCATCAACGCATAGCTATGATCCAATTGCCCATCTAAACGCAAAATACCTGTTACTTGAATGCGATAACGGAGAGGCTGAGATAATTGATTATCGCTATTAGCAAAAGAAATTAATAACGTTACCCAATCATTTTCGGATACACCTAATTCTTTCGCAATGCCATAGCCTAAAACCAAACCGCCATTTTTCTGAAATTGTTGCCAGCCATCATTTAACACAAATTTACTCAAATTACTCACTTGATCTTGTGTAACTTGTTCTATTCCCCTCACTTGAGCTACTTTCAGTTTTGTGCCGTTTTCAATTAATGCCGTAAATTCAACAAAAGGGGATTGTGCTAAAACATTTGGATCCTGCTGTAAAAGTGCGGTAATTTTTTGTCGACTTTCAATCTTGACATTTCCTTGCTCTTGATACGATATAATTTCACTATGTGGAACAACAGATAAAATACGCTGATTAAGTTCTCGCTCAAAACCGTTCATCGCACTTAATCCTACAATCAACACTGCCACACCTAATGCAATTCCAATAGTTGAAAATAAAGCAATTAATGATACCAACTTATTTTTAGAACGACTGTATTGATAACGCCAGCTAATAAAAAATGGAGTATTCATGAGTTACTTTCCCTCAAGATACCGTCTTGCATCACTAAACGGCGACCCAACTTTTCCGCTAATTGCAAATCATGAGTTACTAATAAAAATGCAATTTTTTGTTCCTGATTAAGTTTTTGGATAAGTTCAAAAATACTTTCTGTTGTCTTATGATCCAAATTTCCCGTAGGTTCATCAGCCAACACGAGTTTTGGATTATTCACCAACGATCTAGCAATTGCAACACGTTGACGCTCTCCGCCAGAAAGTGCGGACGGTTTATGCAAAATTCTCTTAGCCAATCCCACCGCACTTAGTATATTCTCAGCTCGATCTTTCGCCTCTGTTTTATTTTTGTGACTAATTAACATCGGCATCATCACATTTTCAAGTGCGGTAAAATCCGCCATTAAATGATGAAATTGATACACAAATCCTAAATACTGATTACGCAGTTTAGCTAATTCGTCCTGTGTTGCCCTTTGTAGTGATTGCCCATGAATAAAAACTTCACCGCTTGTTGGCTGATCTAATCCGCCTAACATATGTAAAAGAGTACTTTTGCCGGATCCGGAACTTCCTACAATAGCAATTAATTCTCCTTCCTGCATGGAAAAAGACACCTCTTTTAAGACTTGAGTTTGAAGACTTCCTTCCTGATAATGCTTTGTAATATTTTGACAGATTAATAATCTATTCATCGTTTGCTCCAGTTCTCTTATTATTCATAACGTAATGCTTGTGCCGGCTCAATTTTACTCGCTCGGTAAGCTGGATAAATTGTTGATATTAAAGATAATGTTAACGAGAAAAATAAAATTAACGCAATTTGATAAACGTTAATTTCTGTCGGTAAAAAAATACCCTGAGGATTAATCCACTGAATAATCTTCGCTAAATTCATTGCTACAACAACCCCTAAACCGCCACCTAACACAGCACCGCTTGCCCCTACAAAAAAACCTTGCAAAATAAAAATATTACGCACTTGTCCTTTTCTCAATCCCTGTGTTTGTAAAATAGCAATTTCACCTTGTTTATCCACCACCATCAAACTTAATGAAGTAACAATATTAGAAACAGCCACCACAATAATTAAACTAATTAGCAAGCTCATCATATTCTTTTCCATGCGAACTGCTTGGAAAAACTCCCCTTTTTGACTACGCCAATCTACAATTTTCCATTGCTCAGTAGGGAAAAACTTAGGCAATTCACTAATGAAAAAAGGATCTTGCAAAAATAAGCGATAACCTTGAACTTGTTCAGGTTTAATCCGCATTAAGCGTCCAATATCCGCTAAATTGGCAAAAACTGCATAGCTTGCCTGTTCAGAAAAGGAAGAGTAAATATCACTGATGGTAAATAAACGTTGTACCGGAACTCGACCAAAGGGAGTATATTGGCTATTTTCCGTCACCATCACTCGAACTTTATCACCAATCTGTACGTTTAATTTTTGTGCCAATTTCCAACCGATAATTAATTTAAACTCACCGATTGGAAGAAGTTGCGAAAAATGATTTTCTGAAAACTCACTCAATAAAGGATCATCAGAAAATTTTTGCACCCCAAGAATTTGCCCAGCACTGACACCTTGTGCAGTTTGAAACACGACAGAAGTTGTATTAATCGGCACAACTTTTTGCACAAAATCGGGCATGTCCGGTTGCGAGGTGGTCAAATATATAGAATTATTTTTAGGCATTAAAATACTGTGCGGAATATTGGAAAGAACCTGTTGTTTTTGATATTTTTCCAAGCCGTTCATCACAGACAAAACAATAATTAACGCCATAACACCTAAAATAATACCAACGGTAGCAAGCGTCGTAACTAATTGCCCGAAGTGATCCGCACTTTTAGCCCGCCAATAGCGTAATGCAATAAAAAGAGAAATTGGAAAGGTCATCTTATAATCTATAAAATTACAAATCTATGAATTCACGTTGCGACTACATCAAGAAAATAAAAACAATAAAATTGGATTTATTAAACCAGTGTTTTCTTTGTTACTGAAAATTAATCTAACAAACCCAATTTAGTCATTTTTTACTGAGTAAATAAAATCAGCTTAACTAATTATTTACCTGTTTTGACAAACTCTCCAATATTTTGTGCAACTTTGTTCACCAAAGTGGTCACCGCACTATCTGATGCCCATGCAATATGTGGAGTAACAATCAAGTTTGGTAAACGAGTAGCTGCCTGAATAAGCGGATTCTCTTTCTCAGGCGGTTCTTTAACCAGTACATCAATAGCCGCTGCGGCAATCACTTTATTTTCCAATGCTTCAACCAGTGCCTGTTCATCAACTAAAGGGCCTCGTCCGGTATTAATTAAGTAAGCCGTCGGTTTCATTAACTTTAACGTTTCTGCATTAATCAAATTTTGTGTTTGCTCCGTTAAAGGACAATGCAAAGTCACAATATCCGCTTGCTTTAAAACCTGTTCAAAAGGTAAATATCCCGAACGAATTTCTGTTGCACCACGATGTTCAGCGTAAATCACATTCATACCAAGTGCGGTCGCTAATCGACCAATTTCCGAACCTAAACAGCCTTTACCTATCACGCCTAAAGTTGATCCTTTAACATCGGTAATCGGATAATCAAAATAGCAAAATTGTTTACAGTCTGCCCATTTTGCACTTAGCTGATCTCTGTACCAATTCATTAAACTATGTTTTAAGGCAAAAATTAAACCTAAGACATGCTCAGGTACGGTTACCGAAGAATAGCCGGTTACATTTTTTACTGTAATACCCAATTCTTTAGCTGCTATTAAATCAACATTATTCGTTCCCGTTGCCGTAATAGCGATTAATTTTAACTTAGGTAATTGCAACATCACCTCACGACTGAAAATAACCTTACTGGTAATAACAATATCAGCCTCTTTTGCACGATCTATCAACTGATCAGCATCGGTATATTCATATTCAATCCATTGATGCTCAAAACTTGGGCGAGGAATAGTAATATGTTTTGGAATTGCCGTACTGTCTAAAAATACAATTTGCATCATTTTCTCCTTAGTTAATTGGAATAGGCCGTGTCAATATACCAAAGTAATAAACATAAATATAGAAAAAATCCGTATTCACTAAAAATACGGATTTTTCATTATGCTCATTTAATTTGACGTATCTATTTCCTCAAAAGATTTAACTAGATCATCAATAGCTTTCATTTGTGCAACAAAAGGTTCAAGTTTTGATAAAGGTAATGCCGATGGTCCATCACACTTTGCTTGGTTTGGATTAGGATGAGATTCTAAGAATAATCCGGCTAATCCAATCGCCATACCGGAACGAGCCAATTCGGTTACCTGATCACGACGACCACCGGAAGCTGCCCCAAAAGGATCACGACATTGTAAAGAATGAGTTACGTCAAAAATAACAGGGCAACCTTGTGACACTTTTTTCATAATATTGAAACCGAGCATGTCCACTACTAAGTTGTCATAACCAAAATTAGTACCTCGATCACACAAAATCACCTTATTATTTCCACATTCTGCGATTTTTTCCACAATATTGCCTATTTGACCTGGGCTTAAAAATTGTGGTTTTTTCACATTAATCACCGCACCTGTACGAGCCATCGCTTCAACTAAATCAGTTTGACGAGCTAAAAAAGCCGGTAGTTGAATAATATCAACGACTTCCGCTACAGGTCGGCATTGATAAATTTCATGTACATCAGTAATCACTTTTACACCAAAAGTCTCTTTTAATTCTTGGAAAATTTTTAATCCTTCTTCCATTCCAGGACCACGATAAGAATGAATAGAAGATCGATTAGCTTTGTCAAATGAGGCTTTAAATATATAGGGTACGCCTAATTTTTGCGTAACTTCTACATATTTTTCACAAACTTGCATCGCCATATCACGACTTTCCAACACATTCATACCACCGAATAAAACAAAAGGCTTATTATTGCCGATTTCAATATTGCCTAACTGAATAACTTGATTTTGCATAATCATTTCCTTACTAATGAATAGATTCAATTTCTAATTGTAAATATTCCAATTGAGGTAATAATAAAAGTGCGGTCGGATCTTCCGGACATTTTTCTAAAAAATATTCAAAGTCATTCAATGCCGCTTGCATACACCCCATTTGAGTTAATACCACCCCACGATCACGAATTTCATAAGGATCATCAGGATTTCTGGACAAGAGCATATCAATATATTGATATGCCTCATTATTTCTAAATTCACGAATTAACGCATGCTTTGCTAATTGACAAAACCGATTCGTTAATTCTTGCACATCTGCAACTTCTAATATCTCCAAGCTTAATTCAGTACCAAAACCAAATGCTCCTTCATATAACTTTTTTAGCTGAGAATATGTCATATATTGACCATTCCAAGGATCAATAAAGGCGACCTCTTCATCAACATCAGCACGCAAAATTAATTGCGTAGGAAAATTGACCGGATAAATGGGCAAATTCAAACTTTCAGCCAAGTATAAAACTATTGCTCCCAGTGTTACCGGCATTCCTCTTCGTTGCGTTAACACTTGATCCAAATATAAGTTCTCCAACGCAAAATACCGTTCGGGATCACAAAAAAATCCCCATTCTCCATACATCAACTGCAATAAATGATGAATTTTTCTTTTAGTTTCCCAATTAGAATCAATTTTTTTACGAGCTTCACGAACCAAACCGCCAATCATGCCTCGAATACGCCGTATTTCTTTACTACTATTGTCATGCGTAATAAGATAAAAAGAGGTCATTTCATCATATAATGCTTTATGATAATACTTCATTTTTTCCTCTTAATTGAGCTAATGTTATTCGCTCATTACCGCCATAATCGTTAATTGTTTCAACTTGTTTCCACAGTTTCTCGGCAAAAAAAGACCGCACTTTTTGCCCTTGCTGCCAGCCATGCTCTACTAATAAAAAACCTTGTTTTTTTAAATAATTAGGAGCTTGCTCAATAATATATTGTAAATCGGCATATCCTTTTTTTTCTGCCACCAACGCCGTCAAAGGCTCAAAACGTACATCACCCTGATTTAAATGCTGATCTTCCGCATCAATATAAGGGGGATTACTGACAATTAAATCAAATTGTCCAGTTACTTGCTCAAACCAATTACTTTGCAAAAACTGTACTTCGGTCAAATGATTACGCACTGCATTAGTTTTTGCTAATTTAACAGCGTCGGCAATAACATCCAGACCAAATATCTCAAAATGTTGACCGCTCTTTTTCAGTTCATCAGCCAACGCCAAAGCTATAGCACCTGTCCCTGTTCCTAAATCTAAAATACGAATGGGGGATTGAGTAAAGTCTTTTGATTTCTTAAGCAATTGAATGCAAACCAGTGCTTGTTCAACCAAAATCTCAGTATCTGGACGTGGAATTAAAGTATAGGGAGCCACCTGTAAATTTAATGTCCAAAATTCCGTTTCACCCAGCACATACGCCATTGGTTCACCTTTAGCACGGCGAACCAATAATTCTGTGAGTTGTTTCAATTCATCCTCTGTCAATAAGGTTTCTGAAAAAGCTAAAATCGCTGATTTTGAACGTTTAGTGACGGTCTGCAATAACAAATTTGCATCAACTTTAGCATCTAAGAAAGGATCTTTAGCAACATTCTCAAATAAACGTTTTTCGGCAAGTTCCAGCCATTGTTGATAATTCATTTCTTTAGTGAAACTTAAGTTTTCTTCACAACGATAGTCGACATAACTATATCCACTAACGAACGTCTTTCCTCATTTGCAAAAGCAACAATTGCACTAACTGAAGTTAAGATACCTGTTAATGCAAAAAGCTGTTCAATAAATTCACGCAATACATAACGACCAAATGTTAAGGGGTGATTTGTTCTATAGTCTATCACTTGTAAATTTAGCCATTTCTTTGCTAATGTTTGCTTAGCGTTATACATGAGGAATAATTGATATCCGATATAGAGGAAAATAAAAATGAGACCTGCAATCTGGTTCAAGACAATAGATCCAAACAAAATAGCCACATAGAACAATAATGCATTTATGAGGGAAGCCAACCAACGCTTAAATCGACTGGCATAAACAATATCTGATACGTTATTGGAATTTGCTTGTAATTTATGATCTTCTTCAACAATAAATTTACGATTTTCATCATTAGAATTGTTTTTTTCATTTAATTTTTCAACAATCATCGTATCTCCTTCTCATAATCTTAAGAGGAATTTTCTCTTCGTCAGAATAGATTAATGTTGTTCGGACAACATTGCCAACTGATCTGCTTGATATTCCGTAATAATTGGTTGAATTAGCTCGTCAATCTTGCCATTCATCACTTCATCAAGGCGATATACCGTTAAATTGATACGATGATCCGTTACACGACCTTGCGGGTAATTGTAAGTACGAATTTTATCTGATCGATCGCCTGAACCTAATAAATTACGACGAGTATCCGCTTGGGCTTGAGCTTGACGTTCCTGTTCAGCTTGTGCAATACGAGAAGCTAAAACGGAAAGTGCCTTCGCCTTATTTTTATGTTGTGAACGCTCATCTTGACATTCCACTACAATACCCGTCGGAATATGCGTAATACGTACCGCAGAATCCGTTGTATTAACATGCTGACCACCTGCTCCCGAAGAGCGGTAGGTATCAATACGCAAATCCGACGGATTAATCTCCGGCATTTCATTTTCCGGTAATTCAGGCATAACAGCTACGGTACACGCAGACGTATGAATTCTGCCCTGAGATTCTGTTTTTGGTACACGTTGCACACGATGCCCGCCGGACTCAAACTTCAGTTGACCATACACGCCTTCGCCATTCACTTTGACAATAATTTCTTTATATCCGCCTTGCTCACTTTCATTTGCATTCAATACTTCCACACGCCAACGTTTACTTTCTGCATAACGACTGTACATGCGAAATAAATCACCGGCAAAAATACCAGCTTCATCACCGCCGGTTCCAGCACGAATTTCTAAATAAGCATTGTATTCATCATTTGGATCTTTAGGTAATAACAGGATTTGTAATTGTTGCTCCGCATTTTCAATTTCAGCTTTTGACTCTTCTATTTCCAATTCAGCCATTTCTTTCATATCAGGATCATCAAGCAATAGTTGTGTTTCTTCAATATTGTTATTCAACCAATTCCAACGTGCGAAACATTTTACAACATCTTCTAATTGAGCATATTCTTTTGAATAAGCACGGAATTTATCTTGATCGTTAATGACAGAAGACTCCCCAAGCAACGCTTCAAGTTCTTCATGTCTCTCTTTTAAGCTCTCTAATTTACTAATAATACTGGCTTTCATTCTCTGACCTTACAAAATAATAATGTAAATTTAAATTTCAAAACTTAATATCACCGAACCATTGGTATATTTTATCGTGTATTCGAGTACCATAAAAATCAACAATATTTCTATCATATTTGAAAACAGCGGTGGAAAATAAGGTAATCACTCTTTCAAAATTCACATCAAGCAATTCAAATAGTTCACTCGGCACAACATCTTGATATACAAATACATTCTCAAAATACTTTTGATAATCTGTTGTTTCTCTAGGGTGTGGTTTTATCACTAGCAAACGCTCGTCATAATTTTTTATGATATGTTGATAAATGGCTATTTTCTCTTGCTCTGATATTACACGATCTTCCGATAAACACTGCGTAAATAATATATATTTCTTCATTTTTAACGATATAAGTGAATCTAAATTAAAAGCAAAGAAATCCAATATGTTATGTTGTTCTTGAGCTGTTCTTGTTTTCCATAAATGCTCTAATGAAATCAGTTCAACTTTATGCCTAATGTCACTTGGTACATTTTCTAAAGAGGTCAAATAAATTTTCTTTACCGTCTTATGAAAACCAAAAACAGGAATATCCCTTGTTAAATTAATTTCATATCTTTTAGGACTAAAATTCGCTATGCCATCCTCGATTAAATAAAAATCAAAATATTTAAGAAAATAATCTGTCCAACCTAAATGATCAGAACCATAAACAGGAATACGGTCAATCTTAAATCGATAAAAATAAAGTTTATAATAGAGACGCCAAAATTTTGTTATTTTCTTTTTAATGGCAACATAGTGCTTGATTTTATACTTTTTATGTAATTCAAAATCTTCATTAAAAACAAATAACACTTCATCTAAATGATATTTATTTAACATCAGAAAAATCAACAACATTCTTAAACTACTGACAATAACAATTGCTTTGATTTTCATATTACACTTCATGATATTCAACTATTTTGGCTCTAAATCTTGGATTATTACCCAACTCCGAAAACAGAAAATTCAATTCGAGGCTGCCTTAGAATTACCTAAAACAGCCTCTATATAATAACCATAATAGCAGAGCTACATTACAGAAACATTTAAAGTGGAGCCACCAACAATACGAACTCGAGCTCCCGGCACTAAAGTTGCATCATACTTTTGCACAACAACAATTTCTTGTCCATTGTCTTTTCTGATAACAAGTTCCAACGCATTAATCTGACTTGCTTTTTCTTCTACTTTACTACCAATTACCGCTCCGGCAATAGCACCAACTGCTGCAGCGACTGCCTGTCCGGTACCACCGCCTATACTAGATCCCACTATTCCACCTAAAGCACCACCACCAACAGTCCCAATCACACCTTGGTTATCGCCTTGAATTTTAACCGGACGGATTGATTCGATGATACCATAACTGATTGAACGAGCTGATTTAGCTTGTGTGCCACTATAGACATTACCACTGTATATATCTTCATTGACACAACCAGCTAATCCCAAACTAAGTAAAATAGCTAATGATAAAGTCATTTTTTTCATAATAGTTAACCTCTCTTTTTTGATTAATTTTTAGATGTTCTAGAAAGCCAAGAACTTGATCTTTTACGAGAAATATTTGTTACTGTTATACCATCGTCATTGTGAGAGACTTCTACACAAGAGCCTACAACTAAATGAGAATCGTAAGAATGACCTAATACGATCTCCTTAATTCCTCCCTCTTGCTGTTTGCAATCATTTTTACGAATAGTTAATTTTAAATTATTTCCTTTTTGAGCAGCGAACAAAATTTCGCCCCTATACACATTATCATTTTTTGTAGATGAGCAAGCTGCTAATCCTAAAAAACCTAATAATAAAGTGAATGCTAATGTTACTTTTTTCATCGAATCTAACCCTCAATTATCTTTTTGATATGATACGGGTGAACTTTTATGCAAGTATGATTTTCTAGTTGATTAACAAAACTCACTGCAATAGACGGGTTAGGTAATTGCTCGCCATCCGCCTTAGGTTCACTTACTTTAACTTTCAAATTAGCCAATTCGTCCCATAAAAATTGTTGTCTTATACGTGTAACCCATTCATCAACAGTTTCATTCACTTCAAATGGAATTATAACTTCAATATGCTCCCAGTTTTCCACTGGATACACTTTATCTTTAGGGAACGGTAATTCAATAATATCAATAAACTGATCCGAAAAACGTATCGGATTATCAAGTTGAATTAAATAAATAACTCTCCCGTTTACAATATTACCGCTCAGAATTGTACCGCACTTTAACAGCAAAGTCAGCCAATCCTCCGCAGATTTACGTTTATTTACTCTCAAGGCAATATGGTCAATTTCAACACGATCTAACCGTAATTGCATGGAATGGGCTAATTCAATAATTTTTCTTTCAAATTGTTCAAACTCATCTAATGAGATATTAGATTGCCGAAACAAAGAATGATTTTGGTTAAAAATCTGCATTTTTTATTGCTTTATCTTTTCTGAATAAGGAAAGAGCGGTATCATAACGCATTATTTTCACAAATCAATTATTAGGTATATCAGTGAATATTCAGTCTATTTTATCTAACAAAATCAAACAAGCGATGCGTCAAGCCGGTGCAGATGAACAATGTGATGCTTTAGTGAAACCATCCGGTAAACCTCAGTTTGGCGATTATCAAGCTAATGGAATTATGGCAACAGCTAAAAAACTGGGTTTAAATCCCCGTGATTTTGCTCAAAAAGTACTCGATCTCATTGATTTAAAAAATATTGCCGAAAAAATGGAAATTGCAGGTCCCGGATTTATTAATATCTTCTTAGATAAAAATTGGTTGGCAGAAAATATTCAAGTTACCTTGCAAGATAAAAAATTAGGTATTAAAACCGAAGAAATTCAAACCGTCGTTGTAGATTATTCCTCACCGAATGTAGCAAAAGAAATGCACGTTGGACATTTACGTTCAACCATTATTGGCGATGCGGTCGTTCGTACACTGGAATTTTTAGGGCATAACGTTATTCGAGCGAACCATGTCGGAGACTGGGGTACACAATTCGGTATGCTTATTGCCTATTTGGAAAAAATGGAAAATGAACATGCTTCAGCAATGGAACTGGCAGATTTGGAAGCCTTCTATCGTGCTGCTAAAGAACATTATGATAATGATGAAACCTTTGCAGAAAAAGCACGTAATTACGTGGTAAAGCTACAAAATGGTGATGCTTATTGTCGCACAATGTGGAAGAAACTTGTTGATATTACTATGCAACAAAATCAACGTAATTATGATCGCTTGAATGTGACCTTAACCCAAAATGATGTAATGGGGGAAAGTCTGTATAATCCAATGCTACCTGAAATAGTTGCGGATCTAAAAGCACAAGGTTTAGCCGTTGAAGATGAAGGTGCACAAGTTGTTTACCTCGAAGAATTTAAAAATAAAGACGGTGATCCGATGGGGGTTATCGTGCAGAAAAAAGATGGCGGTTTCCTCTACACAACAACAGATATTGCGGCGGCTAAATATCGTTATCATACATTAAAAGCAGATCGTGCTTTGGTGTTTTCCGACACACGTCAAAGCCAACATATGCAACAAGCATGGTTGATTACTAGAAAAGCCGGTTATGTGCCGGACAGTTTCCAGCTGGAACATAAAAATTTCGGTATGATGTTAGGTAAAGACGGAAAACCGTTTAAAACTCGCTCCGGTGGAACGGTTAAACTGACAGATTTATTAGATGAAGCGATTGAACGTGCAGATCAATTAATTTCAGCAAAAAACACCGCACTTTCAAATGAAGAAAAAGTAGCAGTGGTAGAGGCAGTGGGTATCGGTTCAGTCAAGTATGCGGATCTTTCTAAAAATCGGACAACCGACTATGTATTCGATTGGGACAACATGTTGAGTTTTGAAGGAAATACTGCACCTTATATGCAATATGCTTATACTCGTATTCGTTCTATTTTCAACAAAACCGATATTAGCGAAGAACAGCTTTACCCTGCCAAGATCCAATTAGCAGATGAGAAAGAACGTTTACTTGCAATTAAATTGCTACAATTTGAAGAAACAGTACAAATTGTAGGCAAAGAAGGAACGCCGCATATTCTATGTGCCTACTTGTATGAGTTAGCCGGTTTATTCTCTAGTTTCTACGAGCATTGTCCTATCTTGAATAATGATGATGAAAACGTAAAATTAAGCCGTTTAAAACTCGCCTTACTCACCGAAAAAACCTTAAAACAAGGTTTGGATTTACTCGGTATAAAAACAGTGGAAAAAATGTAGTTCAGATATTTCCATTATTGGTTCGTATAAAAAAGGCAACATCCGTTGCCTTTTCTGTAGGTTATTAATTTACTCATGGTGTCAACAAAGTTCTTAAAACTTTACCAATATCAGCCAAACTTCTTACCGTTTTCACGCCGGCTTTTTCCAAAGCGACAATTTTTTCCTCTGCCGTTCCTTTTCCGCCACTAATAATTGCTCCTGCATGTCCCATTCGTTTTCCTTTCGGAGCGGTTACTCCGGCAATATAAGCCACAACAGGTTTAGTTACATGTTTATGGATAAAATCGGCTGCTTCTTCCTCCGCACTTCCACCAATTTCACCAATCATCACTATCGCATCAGTTTCAGGATCTGCTTGGAATAATTTCAAAATATCAATAAAACTGGAACCGGGGATAGGATCTCCTCCAATCCCTACACAAGTGGATTGTCCAAACCCCTCATCCGTTGTTTGTTTTACTGCCTCATAAGTTAACGTGCCGGAACGAGAAACAATTCCGATACGCCCTTTTTTATGAATATTTCCTGGCATAATCCCCATTTTGCATTCCTCTGGTGTAATAACACCGGGACAATTTGGACCAATCATCACGACATCACTTTGCTGTAATTTTTTTTTCACCTCCAACATATCCAACGTTGGAATACCTTCTGTGATGCAAACAATAAACTTAATGCCCCCATCAATTGCTTCTAAAATAGCATCTTTACAAAAAGGTGCCGGAACATAAATCATGGTTGCGGTAGCACCAGTTTTCTCCACTGCCTCACGAACAGTATTAAAAACAGGCAATCCTAAATGCAACGAACCACTTTTTCCTGGGGAAACCCCTCCAACTAATTGAGTGCCATAAGCTAAGGCTTGTTCACAATGAAACGTGCCTTGTTTACCAGTAAAACCTTGACAAATCACTTTGGTATTTTTGTTAATTAAAATTGCCATTATTCACTCTCCTTTGCTGCATTAACTGCTTGTTCCGCTGCTTCAGTTAAGCTGTTTACAGCAATTAAATTCAAGTTACTTTGTGCTAAAATTTCACGTCCTAAGTCCGCATTTGTTCCTTCCAAACGCACAACAACTGGAACACTCACACCAATTTCATTGATTGCGGAAACAATTCCTTTAGCAATTAAATCACAACGCACAATACCGCCAAAAATATTCACTAATACGGCTTTAACCGCACTGTCCGTTAAAATAATTTTGAATGCTTCCATAACACGTTCTTTTGTTGCTCCACCACCGACATCAAGGAAATTTGCTGGTCGTCCGCCATGTAATTTAATAATATCCATCGTTCCCATGGCTAAACCGGCACCATTGACCATACAACCAATATTCCCATTTAACGCAACGTAATTTAAATTCCACTTTTCAGCCTCAGCCTCACGAGGATCTTCTTGCGTTAAATCACGCATAGAAAACAAGTCAGGATGACGATACAACGCATTATCATCAACCACAACTTTTGCGTCTAAGCAAAATAATTCATCGTTTTTTAAAATAACCAATGGGTTGATTTCCAGTAGGGATAAATCTTTTTCAACAAATAATTTGGCAAGTTGGCAAAAAATTTGGCTGAATTGCTGAATTTGTTTCCCTGATAATCCTAATTTAAATGCCAATTCTCGCCCTTGATATGGCATCGCTCCAACCAAAGGATCGATAGTTACCCTATGCAATAAGTGCGGTGTTTTTTCTGCTACTTCTTCTATATCCATACCGCCTTCACTTGATGCCATAAAGACAATACGTTGAGAGCTACGGTCAATAATTGCACTCAAGTACAATTCTTTTTGAATTTCCGCACAGGGTTCAAGATAAATTTGATGAATCGGTTGTCCCTGTTCATTTGTTTGAACGGTAACTAAACGCTGTCCTAAAAACTTAGTAAAAAACGACCGCACTTCTTGTGCTGATTTAACCACTTTTACTCCACCAGCTTTACCACGTCCACCGGCATGGATTTGACATTTTGCAATCCATTGAGAACCTGATAATTTCTCAATCGCACTTAACGCCTGTTCAACATTTTCACAAACATAACCTTTAGTTACAGGTAAACCATAATCTGCAAAAAGTTTTTTACTCTGATACTCATGTAAATTCATATCGTCCCCTTATTGATACGTTTCAATACCGCACTTTTAGATTATCGGTACTTCTAAATTTCCAGTAGCAAGCGAGTCGGATCTTCCAGCAAGTCCTTCACTGTCACCAAGAAACCGACGCTTTCACGTCCATCGATTAAACGGTGATCATAGCTTAGTGCCAAATACATCATTGGGCGAATAACCACTTCACCATTAACCGCAACGGGACGATCTTTAATCGCATGCATACCCAAAATCGCACTTTGTGGCGGATTTATAATAGGTGTTGACATTAAAGAACCAAAAACGCCACCGTTAGTAATAGTAAAATTCCCCCCCGTTAAATCTTCAACGGTCAATTTTCCATCACGACCTTTTTCCGCCAACAATTTAATTTCTTTTTCAATATCTGCCATACTTAATTTATCGCAATTACGTACAACCGGCGTTACCAAACCACGAGGTGTGGAAACAGCAATACTAATATCAAAATAATTGTGGTAAACAATATCATCACCATCAATAGATGCGTTAATCTCCGGATAGCGTTTTAGTGCTTCAACCACCGCTTTGATATAAAAAGACATAAATCCTAAGCGTGCACCATGTTGTTTCTCAAATTTTTCTGCATAACGCTTGCGTAAATTCATAATCGGCTGCATATCCACTTCATTAAATGTTGTCAGCATTGCAGTAGTATTTTTTGCTTCCAGTAAACGCTCTGCGATACGCTTACGTAAACGTGTCATTGGTACACGTTTTTCATTGCGATGATCAATTTTCAACCCAGTTGCAATAGACTGAGATGCTTGTGCCGTTTCTGTTTGTTGTGCTTTTTGCTTAACCACTAACGCTATATCTTCACGAGTAATTCGACCACCTACACCTGTACCTTTAATTTCATCAGCATTTAATTCATGCTCCGCTAACAAACGACGAACAGCCGGACTCAGTACATCGCTACTTGCATCAGTATTCAAATTAGCCGAATGACGATCTGCCGGTGTTTTTTCCACATTCTGTACAGTTGATTTTGTAACTTCTCCAATACCTGCCGAAGCGGATACTTTACCCAACAATTGTTTACTCACGACAGTTGAACCTTCCGGTTGTAAAATAGTTTCAAGCACCCCATCACTAAGTGCGGGAATTTCCAACACAATTTTATCAGTTTCAATTTCCACTAAAACTTCATCACATTTTACCGCATCACCCACGTTCTTATGCCACGTTACAACGGTTGCATCCGCCACAGATTCAGGGAGATCCGGAGTAATAATATCGAAATTGCTCATATTTTTTCCTCCTATTCATATTTCGCTTAAAATTAGATATATATCCGTTAATTATTGAAAATTTTTCCAATACTTTAACCTAGCAAAATTACGCTAATGCCTCAGTTACCAAAGCTCGTTGTTGCTCATTATGTAGAGATAAATAGCCCACTGCCGGTGAAGCTGAAGCTGGACGACCAACATAACGCAACTTACCATGTGGGGGTAATGATGTCCAAAAATTATGCTGACAGCAATACCAAGCACCTTGGTTTAACGGTTCTTCCTGACACCAAACATAATCAGTTACGTGAGAGTAAGGAGCTAAAACCTCTTTCATTTCTTCATGAGGATACGGATAAAGTTGCTCAATACGAATAATTGCCACATCTGTCTGATTATTTGCTCGACGTTGTTCCAATAAATCATAATAAACTTTTCCGGAACACATCACGACACGACGAACTTTTTGAGGATCAATAGCATCAATTTCCGCAATCACATTTTGATATTTTCCATTCACTAACTCCTCCATAGTAGATACCACAAGCGGACGACGTAACAATGATTTTGGTGTAATAACAATTAATGGACGACGTACTTTACGCAACATTTGACGACGTAATAAATGATAAATTTGTGCCGGAGTAGAAGGTACACATACTTGCATGTTTTGCTGTGCACAGAGTTGCAAATAACGCTCCAAGCGAGCAGAAGAATGTTCTGGACCTTGCCCTTCATATCCATGTGGCAACAACATCACTAAACCACACATACGTCCCCATTTTTGCTCGCCGGAACTAATAAATTGATCGATCACAACTTGTGCAACATTCGCAAAATCACCAAATTGTGCCTCCCAAATAGTTAATGTCCGTGGTGCCGCTGTTGCGTAACCATATTCATAAGCTAAAACAGCTTCTTCTGATAATACAGAATCCCAAACTTCAAAACGCCCTTGTTGAGCATGTAATTGAGTTAATGGAATATACAACGTCGCATCTTTTTGATTGTGTAATACTGAATGGCGATGAAAGAAAGTACCACGTCCCACATCCTCACCAGATAAACGAACATTATATCCCTCATCAAGCAAGGTCGCATAAGCCATTGTTTCAGCCATACCCCAATCAAATAATTTATCGCCTTGTGCCATTGATAAACGATCATCGTAAAGTTTTTTCACTCGAGGATGTAATGAATGCGAACTTGGATAATCACATACTTTCTTAGCTAATCCGACAAAACGCTCAGAATCAAAGGAACCATCATACTCAGTCCATTCTTGCGTTAAGTACTTAGTCCAATCTTTCGTTTCAATATCCGCTTCACGCCATTCCGGTACAACACAACCTCCATTATCCAAAGCATCTCGATATTTATTTGCTAATTCAATTGCATATGCTTCATCAATAATACCTTCAGTAACTAGACGGTTCGTATAAACTTTCGGAGGTGTTGGATGCTTACGGATACGTTCATACATAAGCGGTTGAGTAACAGCAGGTTCATCTGCTTCATTATGCCCATGTCGACGATATGACACCAAATCAATAAAAATATCACGCTTAAATTTTGCTCTAAATTCAACCGCCATTCGTGCAGCATAAGCAACAGCTTCCGGATCATCACCATTTACATGGATAACCGGTGCCTCAATCATCTTCGCTATATCAGTACAATATTCTGTTGAACGTGTATCCTGTAGATTTGAAGTGGTAAAACCAATTTGATTATTAATCACCACACGAATTGTCCCACCAACTGTATAGCCTCTCACTTCTGACATATTCAGTGTCTCTTGAACAATGCCCTGCCCTGCAACCGCACTATCTCCATGCACCGTAATTGGTAACACTTGAGAATGTTCAACGTCCTGAATACGATTTTGTCTTGCTCGCACAGAACCTAAAACAACAGGATTAACAATCTCTAAATGAGAAGGATTAAATGCCAATGCTAAATGTACAATACCATTGTCCGTCATAAAATCAGATGAAAATCCCTGATGATATTTAACATCCCCCGTCCCACTGCCACTATGCTTACCGGCAAACTCATCGAATAATTCTGAAGGCTTTTTACCCAACACATTAACCAATAGATTCAAGCGACCTCTATGTGCCATGCCCATCACAATTTCTTTCACACCATTTCTGCTACTATGACGAATCATTTCTTTCATTAACAGTATAAAAGCATCGCTACCTTCTAAAGAAAAGCGTTTCGCTCCGGGAAATTTCGCCCCTAAATAACGTTCTAATCCATCTGCTGCAATTAATTCTTCTAAAAATTTCAGTTGCTCTTCTCGGGTGAACAGCGGTTTATCTAATAACCTCTCAACTTTGCGTTGCAACCACGTACGAGCGTCAAGATCGTTAACATGCATAAATTCTAAACCAATCGTACTGCAATAAGTCTTTTTCAACGAATCGGCTAAATCACGTAACGAAATTTGTTCCTTGTTATAAACATAACCGCCAATATCAAAAACTTCATCTAAATCATTATCAGAAAAACCATAAAACTTATAATCAAGCGTTGGTGCCTCCATACGTTGCCACATTTTTAACGGATCCAAATCCGCATGTAGATGCCCTCGGTTACGATGCCCATTTATCCATTTAAGCACATTAACCAATCTCGCACTAACATTAGGATCTATCACCCCCACTCCATTTTGAGAAGTATCACGTGCTAAACGTTTAAAATAATCACGAACTTTTGAATGAGGCTGCTCAAGTGCGTTCTGTTTTGGAAGAGAATTGAAAACTTGTTGCCAACTTTCGTCAACAGCTTGAGGGTTATCAAGATAATCTTCATAAAGATCCTCGACATAAGACTGGTTCGCACCACCTAAAGCACTGGATGCCAACCATTCACTGATAGGGCTATTTTTTTTCATTATGACCACCTAACTTGATTATTGATAGCAATTTACAGTGTAATTTTTTCCATTATACATAGATTTAGCCATAAACAATCTATTTATTTGATAAGCTATATCAATTTCAGCTGGAAATTAAAAATCAAATTACCTATCTAAGCAATAAAAAAGTTAAAAAGTTGTTAATAATTTTTTATTTTTTTGATCTACATCTCATTTTTAAACATCCAACACCTTATTTGTAAAAATAATGTAAAATTTATGCAGACAGTAACAAAATTAAACGTTATATTGAAAACATACACAAATATTCAACATCTTACTTTCTTTATAAACTTTTAAACTCTCAAGGGGGAATGTCTTATGTCTAAATTAACAGCAAAACTTACACTTAGTGACGGACGTGAATTTGATTTAAATGTTCAACAAGGAACGCTTGGATACGATGCTGTTGACGTTCAACCGTTAGTTAAAAATAAATTATTTACTTTTGACCCCGGATTTATGTCAACTGCCTCTTGCGTTTCCGAAATCACCTATATAGATGGTGATAACGGCGTACTGTTACATCGTGGTTATCCTATTGCGGATCTTGCTAAAAATGCGGATTATTTAGAAGTTGCTCATCTACTGTTATTTGGAGAACGCCCGAATAAAGAAGAATATGCCAACTTTATAAAGTTGGTCAAAAATCATACTTTAGTACATGAGCAAATTTCTCGCTTCTTCCATGGATTCCGTAGAGACTCTCACCCTATGGCGATTATGTGCGGGGTAAGCGGTGCCTTAGCAGCTTTCTATCATGATTCCTTGGATATTAATGATATTGAACACCGAGAATTAACAGCAATTCGTTTATTAGCGAAAATGCCAACGCTTGCGGCGATGTGTTATAAATATTCTATTGGACAACCTTTTATGTTCCCATTAAACAAACTTTCTTATGCAGGAAATTTTTTATATATGATGTTCGCAACGCCTTGTGAACCTTATGAAGTTAACCCTGTATTAGAAAAAGCGATGGATAGAATTTTCATTTTGCATGCAGATCATGAACAAAATGCCTCAACATCTACAGTGCGTACCGCTGCTTCGTCCGGAGCAAACCCTTTTGCTTGTATCGCTGCAGGAATTGCCTCTCTTTGGGGACCGGCTCATGGGGGAGCAAATGAAGCTTGTATTAACATGCTAGAAGAAATCGGTTCTGTTGATCGTATTCCTGAATACATTGCACGAGCAAAAGATAAAAACGATCCTTTCAGATTAATGGGATTCGGACATCGAGTTTATAAAAATTACGATCCTCGAGCTAAAGTGATGCGTCAAACTTGCCATGAAGTATTAAAAGAATTAAACATTCAGACACCGCTCTTTGACGTTGCTATGGAATTAGAACGTATTGCGTTAAATGATCCTTACTTTATCGATCATAAACTGTATCCAAATGTCGATTTTTATTCAGGAATTATCTTGAAAGCAATAGGTATTCCGACATCAATGTTTACTGTTATTTTCGCTTTAGCTAGAACAGTAGGTTGGATTGCTCATTGGAAAGAAATGTTTAAACCTGGCAATATGAAGATTGTACGCCCTCGTCAATTATACAAAGGACATACAGAACGTAACTTTGATGCCATTGAAAAATAATTTCTGTCAGAGTTAAAGTGAAGCTCGTCTCTTTTTGAATGGCGAGCTTGATTTTTTGTACCTTATTCTATTTTTATCAAAATTTACAATAAATCGTGGTAAAATTAGACTAATTAATCATAATCGGGAATTTTTCTATGGCATACACTACCTTTTCACAAACTAAAAATAATCAATTATTGGAACCTATGTTTTTTGGTCAAAACGTCAATGTTGCCCGTTATGACCAACAAAAATATGAAACCTTTGAGAAATTAATTGAAAAGCAACTCTCTTTCTTCTGGCGACCGGAAGAAGTCGATGTATCACAAGACCGCATTGATTATCAAGCACTACCTGAACATGAGAAACACATCTTTATTAGTAATCTAAAATATCAGACATTATTAGATTCTATCCAAGGTCGTAGCCCCAATGTTGCCTTACTGCCATTAGTTTCCATTCCGGAATTGGAAACATGGATCGAAACTTGGACATTCTCAGAAACGATTCATTCCCGTTCTTATACACATATTATTCGTAATATCGTAAATGATCCGTCAATCGTTTTTGACGATATTGTCACAAACGAAGAAATTATCAAACGTGCAAGAGATATTTCTTCTTACTATGATGATCTAATCCGTGACAGTCAACTTTACGGATTATATGGCGAGGGTACTTATACAGTGGATGGTAAAGCCTGTAAAGTCACTTTACGCAACTTAAAACGCCAACTTTATCTCTGTTTAATGAGTGTAAATGCGTTAGAAGCAATCCGCTTTTATGTTTCCTTTGCTTGCTCTTTCGCTTTTGCTGAACGCAAATTAATGGAAGGTAATGCAAAAATTATTAAATTTATTGCCCGTGATGAAGCACTGCATTTGACAGGCACTCAGCATATCCTCAACATCATGGCGGCGGGACAAGATGATCCTGAAATGGCTGAAATCGCTGAAGAATGTAAACAAGAGGCTTATGAGTTATTCGTTGCAGCGGCGGAACAAGAAAAGGAATGGGCTGATTATCTCTTTAAAGATGGCTCAATGATCGGATTAAATAAAGATATTCTTGTGCAATATGTGGAATATATCACAAACATTCGTATGCAAGCTGTGGGCTTGCCATTGCCCTTCCAAGCACGTTCAAACCCAATTCCTTGGATAAACGCTTGGTTAGTATCGGATAATGTTCAAGTTGCTCCACAAGAAGTTGAAGTCAGTTCTTATCTTGTCGGACAAATTGATGCCAAAGTAGATACAAATGACTTCGGCGATTTCGATCTATAAAACACCTATAAAATCAACCGCACTTTGACCTAGGTTAAAAGTGCGGTTGATTTTTACTAAAAATAATGAAGATTTATCAAGTTTATATCAGCAATTACCGGCAAACGCTTACCCATGCCAACGAAATGCCTTTATTGGAAAAATTAGAAAAAAACGGCATTATACATGAATATCAATGTCGCTCAGGTTATTGTGGTTCATGTCGGGTAAAACTACAAAAAGGCAAAGTGTCTTATAAAGAACAGCCCCTTGCCTTTCTTAATCCAAATGAAATATTACTTTGTTGTTGCCAATTGGAAGATGATATAGAAATCGAACTCTAATCTATACACATGCAAAAATGCGACTTCCAATTCACTTATCTCTTAAAAAATATTTACTGGTTAGCGTTTTCCTTCGTTGTTACAAACAATAGCCAATATCCTACTACAGCCGATACACTAGAACCAAACAAGATACCTAATCGTGCATAAGCGGTTAAGTGTCCATCTCCCCCACCAAAAGCAAGACTGGCTAAAAACATCGACATGGTAAACCCTATACCACAAAGTACCGAAACTGCAAATATCTGTTTAAAATTAATACCTTCAGGTAGTTTTGCTATATGCAGTTTCACTGATAAGTAGCTAAATAAAAACACACCAATCGGCTTACCTAACAATAACCCCAACGTAACACCCAGTGTTAATGGTGAAGTTAATGCTTCCATACCCAAACCGGACAAAGGAATACCGGCATTACAAAAAGCAAAGAGCGGTAAAATTAAAAATGAGCTCCAAGGTGCAATAGCATGTTCCATTTCAACCAAAGGTTCGCTGTTATTTTTACCTTTCAGCGGTACACAAAAACCTATAATGACACCAGCTAATGTCGCATGTACACCTGATTTCAATACAGATACCCAAAGGATAATCCCAACGACAACATAAGCGATTAAATTTGATACTTTGAAACGATTTAACAAAATTAAGCCAACAATAGCAATACTTGCTAAAATCAACGCTTTTGTACTTAAATCATGTGAGAAAAATAAAGCAATCACAATAATTGCACCTAAATCATCAATAATAGCCAATGCTAATAAAAATACTTTTAAAGCAAGAGGTACTCGAGTACCTAGCAACACTAATACACCAATAGCAAAAGCAATATCGGTCGCCATTGGAATGGCCCAACCGCCGTGATAATCAGGAACACCTTGATTTACAAGCCAATATACTAAAGCCGGTACAATCATTCCGCCACAAGCCGCAATTGCCGGAAAAATAGCCTTCTGATAGCTGGAAATCGCACCAATCAACATCTCACGTTTCACTTCCAAGCCGACAAGAACAAAGAAAATCGCCATAAATCCGTCATTTACCCACATTAATAACGGTTTATTAAGTTCAACGATAGATCCGAATTGAATAATCACCGGAGCATTCAGAAAACTAAAGTAATGATCTCTTAACGGAGAATTGGCAAATATCACCGCCCCTACAGAAAAAACCAATAACAGGATTCCTCCGGCGGCCTCCATTTGTAAAAATTGGCGAATACATTCCCGAATTTTTTCAGTCATTATTTTCATTATTACTTCCTTTGCATAACTAAAAACGCATATAACAAGTTTTTATCACGAACTTTTATTTAGGGTCAAGGCAAATCAAACAATTTTTTCTATTGATAAAAAAAACACAACAAAGTTCACAATAATATTCAACAAATTTAACAAAACTTTATACAAAAACAAATTTACTCAACACATTTAAAGCTGTTGATACACTCTCAACGCATACGCATCGGACATTCCCGCAATATAATCGCAAATAATTCGCTTACGATCTGTTTCTGTTGCTTTTTGCCAACGCATTGCTGTATTACGAGGCAGTAAACGCAACGGATCACTGTCAAAAATTTGAAACATTTCAGTAAGCATTCTTTGCCCTTTATATTCGACACGTTGTGTATCAACATGTTTAATCACATACTCCCATACGAAGTGTTTAAAAATAGTTAAAACTTCAATAACTTCATCAGGTAATTCGGCGTTATAACGTAATAAAGGCTCGGAAAAACCATTATTTATTTTCCAACGTACATGGGTAATAAAATAATTCACCAATGCACCGATGGCATTTTTACGCTCATAGTGTAATTCCGAAAAAAGTTTTTGACTGAGCGAGGATATAGTCTGAACAATCCATTCAGAACGACATTTTGTTAATTTTTCCACCGCACTTTGCCATTGCTGAAACGTTACCACGCCAACAACAATCGCATCTTCTAAATCATGTACCGCATAAGCAATATCATCTGCAAGTTCCATAATACTGCAATCCAAAGATTTATAACGGGTTTTCAAAACCTCATCAGGACGAGTACGCTCTTTTTTATATTGCCCGAATAAAGTGCGGTCATTTTCCGATAAGGGTTCAAGTAACCATTCAAACATTTTCAAATCATCACGAAAAATCCCTTTTCCCGGTTTCCACGCTGAAATCTTCACATATTTAGAATCAACATTATCGACAATTACCCCTTGATGATATTGTGGGGAAGAACGATCTAAAATCGTAGGATATTTAACAACGCCCAATAACGTTCGACGAGTTAAATTCATTCCTGCATTAGGCGTATAAGGCTCAAGCTTAGTTAATAAACGAAACGTTTGTGCATTTCCCTCAAATCCCCCATGATGACGCATCATATAATTCAAGGCGACTTCTCCGCCATGTCCAAAGGGCGGATGACCGATATCATGAGCAAAACAAAGGCTTTCAATGAGGTCATTAGACGGCAGTATTAATTTAAGTTGTTTTTGCAAATCTGCTCGATCTTCCTTGAGCTGTTGAGCTAAATAAATAAAACTATCAATAAGTTTCATTTGTGCAACGATACTGCTACCAATTTGAGCAACCTCAAGCGAATGGGTTAAACGAGTGCGGTAAAAATCATTTTCGCCTATAGCGTGAATTTGTGTTTTTGCTTGTAAACAACGGAAAGCCGCACTATGCAATATTCTCCCACGATCACGACGAAAAGGCGGACGATGATCTTTCTCTCTCGGCGGATCGGCAAGAAAGCGTTCTTGCCAAGATGAATTAATTTGCAACTTCATATTTATCCTTGAATGAAAAACATACACAGCCAAAATACTAACGGTGCTAATAACGAACTTATAATGCCACATAATACCAAAGCAATAGAACTATAACTACCTGCTTTGGGATCCGTATTCATACAGCTCACTGTCCCTAAAACATGCGAAACGGCACCAATCGCTAATCCGTGGCTTTCTAAATGCTTAATACCTATTTTTTGCAAAATAATACGACCTAAAACAGCACCTTGCAAACCGGCGATAAGTACACCCACCGCCGTAACAGAAGGAATCCCACCTAAATTTTCCGCCATAACCGTTGCAATAGCGGTAGTTACCGACTTAGGTATAATTGACGCAACGATTTCAGGTGTGGCACCGAATAAAATTGCTAACAATGCACCTGACAACATAGCAAATAATGAAGCAAAAGACGTAACCAATAAAATTATTTGCCAATGCCGACGAATTTGTGGCAATTGCTCATAAAGCGGCAATGCCAACGCAATAATACTAAGTCCTAACAAATGATTAAGCGGTTTATTTCCTTGATAATAACGTTCAAAAGGAATATCAAAAATCAAGAAAATCACAATCAAAATGAGCAATGTAAGCACAAATGAATTAAATACAACGGATTTCCAACGTTTATTAATTAACAAAGCAAGTGCAAAAATTGCCACTGTTAATAAACTATAAAAATACATCATATTATTTTTTTTCCTTGACGTTTTTGATACATTCTTTGACGTAAATAAACAAAAGAGCGGCGTGAAAATAAATATTCTGCCAAAATACCTATTAATACCAAAGTTAATATAGTACTAATAATATTCGGTAATAAAAATGACGTTGCTTGAGTAACTAATATATCTGCATATTCCACAATTCCCATACTAACCGGAACAAACAACACGGACATATAACGAATTAACAGACTTGCACCAAAATTTACCCACTCTGTTTTGATAACCTTTGTCAACAATCCTAAAAATAATACTAGCAATCCCCAAATACTTGCCGGCACACTCAGCGGAACAATAAACCCAATCACATTACCCAAATATAAAGCGATATACAAAACGGCGAAAGAACGAGCAAACTCAAAAACACGTCTTAACATAATGATAACAACTTAAAATTCAACAAAAATAATAAAATTTATAAATTGATTTTACTCTTATTTTATTCGTTTTGTTACGTTTTTTCGGTAGAATAAGCGAAATTACCTTGAATAAAATGATCAATATGTGGAAAAAAATCTTTTTTATTTTATTTTTTTGTGCCATTTCTAGTGTTTCAGCCAAAAATCCCCGCATTCTTCCTTGTTATGTAGTGAAAATTAGTGATGGCGATACATTTACCTGCTCACTTCGCAATAACAAAAAGGTAAAAGTGCGTTTACAAGAAATTGACGCACCGGAAAAAGGACAGCCGTTTGGTAAAAAAGCCCAACACTATCTTACAAAGTTAATTTATAAAAAAAACGTAAAATTGCATGTGTCAAGCTATGACCGTTATCAACGCATGCTCGCAACGGTTTATAACTCACAAGGAAAAAATATTAATTTAGCGATGGTAAATGCAGGTTTTGCTTGGGCATATCAACAATATTTAAAAGATCCGCAGTATCTACAAGCACAAAAATACGCACAACGTAAACGTCTTGGCTTATGGCAAGATCCTCATCCTGTATATCCACATCAATGGCGTAAACAAAAAAAGCAAAAGATAAAAAAATATGATTTTTGATCCAACATTATTTCGCCAGCAATTTCCTTTTTTTCACCAAAAAAATGGTATCACTTATCTAGACAGTGCGGCGACCACCTTAAAACCGCAAGTTCTCCTGGACGCAACGCAGCATTTTTATGCTTCTGCCGGCTCCGTACATCGAAGCCAATATGATGCAAAACAGACCGCACTTTTTGAACAAGCGAGAAAGCAGGTCAAAAAACTGATCAACGCTGAAAGTGAAGAAACCGTTATTTGGACATCCGGCACCACACAAAGCATCAACATTGTCGCCTACGGCTTAATGGCACAACTTTCCCCAAACGATGAAATTATCATTAGCGAAGCGGAACATCATGCAAATTTTGTTACTTGGCAACAAATTGCTAAAAAGTGCGGTGCAACATTAATTATTTTACCGTTGCAAGATAATTTACTCATTGATCAACAAATTCTACAAAAATCCTTAAACAAAAAAACGAAATTAGTCGCCTTAAATGTGATCTCCAATGTAACAGGAACACAACAACCGCTGACACAGCTTATCCCCATCATACGAGAAAAAAGCAGTGCCTTGATTTTATTAGATTGTGCACAAGCCATTAACCATCAAACCATTGATCTTCAAAGGCTTGATGCAGATTTTATCGTTTTTTCCGCACATAAAATTTACGGACCGACAGGGTTGGGTGTATTAAGTGGAAAACGTTCTGCTTTAGAACGATTACAACCCAGTTTTTTCGGCGGAAAAATGGTTGAACAGGTTTCAAAACAAGAAACTGTTTTTGCCTCTTTACCTTATCGCCTCGAAAGCGGCACACCCAATATTGCTGGCGTAATCGGTTTCGGTGCGGTATTAAATTGGCTGGAACAATGGAATATCATACAAGGGGAACAATTTGCCGTGCAACTGGCGGAAAAAACAAAAGAGCGGTTAAAAAATTATCCTCATTGTCGCCTATTTAATTCGCCACACCCAAGCACATTTGTTTGCTTTACATTCACCACAATCGCCACATCGGATATTGCGACCCTACTTGCAGAACAACATATTGCCTTGCGTAGTGGCGAACATTGTGCAACCCCCTATTTACAGCGTCTAGGACAAAAAAGCACCCTACGCCTCTCTTTCGCCCCTTACAATAACCAAGAAGATATTGAACTGTTTTTTAGTGCATTGGATAAAAGTTTGGAGTTATTGGCATGATTGAACAAATCAAACAAGCGAAAAATTGGGAAGAACGTTATCGCTTAATCATTTTGGCAGGAAAAAATCTCCGCCAACCGACAGAACAACAATTGGCTGAAATGGAAATCATTCAAGGTTGCGAAGTCAAAGTATGGTTTAAATGCTTACTTAAAACAGACCGCACTTTTGAATGCCACGCTTATAGCGAAGCAAGAATTATGAATGGCTTATTATGGATGTTATTGCAAGAAATGAACGGCAAACAAGCGACTCAATTGGCAGAATTTGATTTAATCCAATATTTCGATGAACTCGGCATTGCCCAACGTTTAACCGATACAAGACTTAACGGCTTAAAACAAATTGAACAAAAAATAAAGCAAGCAACAAGATAACCTTATCAGACATGTTGTTTTCGTCTTATTTCTTTTGACGTTTTTTTACGCATCTTTCAGCTCCAAAAGTTCGTCCAGCGTACTCACGGTGTAAATTCCGCTTTCCAGCTCGTGAATGGCTCGTAGCGTAATATCATTCAGTTCATAATCAGCTTGGGATGGAGAAATGCCATAGCTGTCCAAAATCACCTTTGCTACAGTAGGGGCGAATCACATTCGCCCCATGACATCCACCCGAACGGAGAATAAAATACATAAAAAGGCGGATATAATCTGCCCCTCCCCTTGTTTCTTTAAATTGCCATCAATGCGGATATTTAAGTTTGAAGTTGTCATAATTTAGGCTCACATTATAGATAAAAAGCAAATTACATTACATTTACATTTCATTATAATTTAAATATAATTAGAACCCACTTTAAATAGCGTTTAAATGTCATTAACTTTGGAGGTTTATTATGGATTATACAAATTTTAATATGCGACTTGATAACGACTTGCGTGGACGGGCTTATCCTATTTTGGAGCAGTATGGATTGACGCCAAGTCAAGCGGTAAGAATGTTTTTTAATCAGATTGCACAAACCGGTAAAATACCCTTGTCGTTTGATTGGGCGGAAAATCAAACTTTAACCCCAAAAGCAGCCGCACGGTTACGCCAAACTGAGCAGGAATTCGCCAATGGCGAATTTGAACGCTTTTATAGCCTAGATGAACTCAATCAAGCGATAAAGGAGAGCTCGCATGGCTAAACGCAAATTTGATATGGCAAAATCTTTTAAACGTGATTTGAGAAAACATTACTTGGCTTTAGTCGGCGAAGCATGGGCAGAGATTTCAAACTGTCTTTTGAATGACTTGCCAATTCCTGAAAAGTATCAAGATCACCCGCTTAAAGGCGATAAATCAGGCTTTCGAGACTGCCATGTCAAACCGGATTTAGTGTTGATATACAAAATCGTTGATGATGTTGTGGAGTTACATTACCTTGATAGCCATAGCGAAATTTTTGGCTAGCCTACCGCTCTTTGTTGCAAAAATGTCAAAAAAAACCGCTCCGAAGAGCGGTTAAATTTTTGAGGTTTTATTATATATTATATATTAGAAGTAAACACGTAAGCCTGCTGCGTAGAAACTTTCTCTCACGTTTTTATCTTTTGTAGCTGCTTTAACACGGCTATTAGCAAATTCTGCATAGGCTAATAAATTTTTGTTAAAGGCATAGTCAGCACCGACGATAAATACGTTTTGTACTGCTTTTTCATGTTCTTTTAAATTTAAGTCAGCTACTTTTACATAAGAAAGTGCAAAAGGCTGTTCAAATTTTTTAGCCTCAGTACCGCTAGCACTTCTTAAACTATTACGTTGCCATTGTGTATAAACATTTAAGACATCCGGTAATACTGCATATTTTGCACCGACTTCAACAAAGCGAGCAGAACCTTGAAATTCGTGTTGAACTTTAGATTGATACACTGTTTGACCGTATTCAATACCGAAAGATGCCGGTCCGAATTCCACTTGCGTTGCTAAACGCCAAGCTTGTTGTTGATTATCAGTTTTAGAAGCAATAACACCAACTTTGGTATTTTCGTTACGAACTGTATAACCCGCATTGGCATTTACCTTAACATCACCAAAATTACCTGTATAGAACGCAGACAATCCGTAAGTATTTTTTAATTTAACATGTTTTTTGTCTGAATCCTTTCCTTGAATATCTTTTTTATGTGCTTCACCGAAGCCATAATCAGCACCAAAACCTAAAGTTTGCCCTTCCGCTAATTGGATATCTGCTGTACGGAAAGACACCACTTTATCACCGGAAGTAACCAAGTTGTTGTTACCGCCAAAGATATAGGTATGATCATTTAATTGCACATCATCCGCAGTGGTATTTTGTTTACCGAAAGTTACTTTACCGATATCGTTATGTTTTAAGCCTAACCATAATTTAGAAAGTTTGATGTCGTTAAAAGATGTATCTTCTTTTTCAGCATCACCTAACCCGAAACGAACCGCACCGATTGCTTTTAAGCCGTTTTGTACTTCATGCTCCGCTTTAAACTCCACACGAGAGCTGTTATTACGTAAATCGGTACGTTGAGCATCACCGAATTTACCTAACATTACATCAATACGACCGCCAACATCTACTTTGGTACCGTTTTGATTATAAACAGTTGTTGCGTTTGCTGATGCCGCAACTGCCGCTACCGCTAATGCTACTAATGTCTTTTTCATAATAAAATTCCTTTCAAATTTAAATTATTTTACTACTGAATTGAACCTTTCCATATATGAAAAGTCCAAGCCAACTTTTAAAAAAAAGCGAGCCTATATTGGCAAAGAAACCGTTTACAGTCAACTAAATTTAATAAAAAAATGCTAAATTTAGTGATCTAAATCACACTTTTTGAATAATTTTTGAACTTTTTTGCGGTACTTTTATTTATTTTAATGATTCGCTTAATATCGTTTATTTTCCAGCAAATACGCTACTTTTGCGTTCTTCTTTCTCTATACAGCTATCAACCGTATGATCAGGGGTTATCTTGACCACTAAAGGGTAAAAATTTCATTCTGGCGTTAATCATCTCAATACTTTTGAATACGCTTGATTGTTTTTCATTTTTCTATTTTGTATAATCGGAACTCAACGTTTAATTAAAGGGGGAAATATGTACGCCATTGCTTTTGATCTCGATACTTCTATGTTAAAAGAGCTATACTCCACCGAGAGTTGGCAAAATGCCTATGGTGATATTAAAAAGACGCTTGAATCTTTAGGTTTTGATCATCAACAAGGTAGCGTATATTTTGGTAACGAGGATATGACTGCGGTTAAATGTGTTTTAGCTACACAAACACTATCTAAGACTTACTCTTGGTTTAAGCCGTCAGTTTCAGATATTAGAATGCTTAGAATTGAAGAGCTTAATGATTTATCCCCTGCCTTATAAGCGTTATTCTTTTACTTTATAACCTCTATACTTGTTAGAGGTTTTTTTGTATCTGTTGAAATTTACCTCGCTCATCGCTTAAATATTGACTTTTTTCAAACAAATACTATGTTTTTGCTTTATTCTTTTTCTTGAACTATACGGCTGTTAACCGTATAATTTAGGACTATTTTAACAATTAAAGAGGGCGTATAGAAATGAGAACACAAGTAACAAAAGCAAGATTGGAAGCTAAAGTAAACCTTGATATATACGAATTATTAAAACAAGCCGCCGCAATTACAGGGCGAACCTTAACCGACTTTGTGGTAAGTGTAGCTTATGAAGAAGCCAAAAAAACTATTTCAGAACATCAAATTTTACGTTTGACATTAAGCGATCAGGCTTTACTCATTGACAATCTCAGTAAACCGTTTGAGCCTACTCAGTCAATGAAAAATGCACTTGATGTGTATGAAGAATATCTTTCCGTTGCGGGGAAAAATAATGATAAATGAAAATTTACCTTATTTAAGCGTATTGCCTTTAGAAGATTTGACAATTGATAGGAATTCATTTTCCTGCTCGGTTGAGCCTTTAGAAACCTATTTTTATAAGTATGCTTCTCAAGATGTAAAAAAAGGAATTACAAAGTGTTTCGTGCTTATAAATAAACAACAATTCGGAATTATCGGCTATTACACTTTATCGGCACTATCAATCCCTATTACCGATATACCTCAAGAACGAATAAGTAAAGGTATTCCATATTCTAACATTCCTGCGGTTTTAGTAGGACGATTGGCTATTGATACGAATTTCCAAAATCAGGGGTATGGCAAATTTCTTATTGCAGACGCTATTTATAAGATAAAAAATGCTACGGTAGGGGCTGCAATTTTAGTCGTTGAAGCAAAAAATGATCATGCTGTCTCATTTTATAAGCGACTTGGGTTTATTGAGTTTAAAAATTTGAAAAAAACACACAGAAAATTATTTTATCCGCTAACTTGAAATTTTCTTGAACAGTTGCTTTTTTAGTGGTGTTCAGTTCCGACAATCGGTTTGATTTTTTCCCATTTCCGACAAGATGGGCAATTCCATGATAGTTTGTGTGTTTGGTAACCGCAATGACTGCAACGATAATCAAAGCCTCGTGCAATTCTATCTCCCACGATTTTGTGCAATAAAATCAAACTTTCTTTTGCTTTGCCGTTTTCAGCAGCATCAATTTGGTATTGAATAAAACGATGTAAAATAAATGTACTTGGGTTTTGTTCCAGTTGTTGGTGTAATTTAGTTTGTGCCGCAACAATGCCGTCTTTTTCTGCGATAAGATCCGATAAAGCTAAATCAACCGCACTATTATTGCCGGTTTGGCTTGCCCGAATAAGAAAAAGTTCAAAGTTGTCTAACCGATTTAATTCTTGGTAGCAATATTTTAATGCCGGTAAAATTTCGCTCATGTAATCCGCATTTTGTGTTAGCACATTTTCTAGATGTTGCACCGCACGTTGATATTCTAAATTCACAATATAACGTTCAGCAATGAGGATAGAGGCTCTAACACTCGTTTTTGAAACATTCAATGCTTGTTGCAAAATATGGATTGCTTGAGCTTGTTGTTGCTCATCACTTCCTAAAGTCAGGGAATATTCGCAGTAGTAATGTGCTAATGCAATGTTATCTTCCGTAGGCGAAATTTTGGCAAGTTTCTCGGCAACATTGATCGCTTTTTTCCATTCTTTTGTTTTTTGATAAATGACGGCTAGTTGTTGTAAAGCGTTTTCAGCGTAGTTCGGTTCGTCAATCAATAAAATATAAAGATTTTCAGCTCGATCATAAAAGCCTATCGTCAAAAAATCTTTTGCTAATTGTTGTTTAGCAAGAAGTTTTTGTTCGAATGTATAATTTGGACTGCTATCCAATGCTTGATGAATACGCAAAGCTCTATCAACTTCACCTCGAGAACGATATAAATTTCCTAAGGTCAATTCAGCCTCAAATTGTGAACCTGTTTCAATGTTATTTTCTTGTTCCTGCTTTTGTAGAATATCAAGGAAGAGATCAGCCGCTTTTTCGTGTTGATTAGATAATAATAAATTAATACCTGTTACATAATCACGAGAAAATTTATTGCTAATCGTATCTTGATCTTTTCTTGCACTACGATGCCCCATATACCAGCCGTAAGCTGCTGCAATCGGTAAAAGCAGGAAAAGTAATTCGAGCATTATACAACCTTACTCTCGATTTTTGTTTAATTCATCAATTAACGCTAATTGATGCTTTACTTGGCGAGATAAAAAAAGATTTCTAAATTTTAATTTGATATAAAAGAAAGCGGTAATTAACCAACCTAAAAGCAGACCTAGCCCAAACAAGATAGCCACTAAAGTTGATAAACGTATTTCATTTTGTGCAACTACATAATTAAAGGTAATAATTTGATCATTGTTAGCACCAATAGTTACAGCAACTAAAACAACCGCAATCAATAAAACAAGACCTATAATATATTTGATCATCTCTATCTCCTATAACTTTCTATTTATGGTTAAACTGATTGGAATCGCTAAAAGCTCGGTCATTATGCCAAAAAAATAAAAAAAACGACACTTTACGCGTCGTTTTTTTATATTTTATATTACGAGTAAATATTAACACGCTCTTTCAGTTCTTTACCGGCTTTAAAATGAGGTACATATTTAGCACTTAAATCTACCTTTTCTCCGGTTTTTGGATTACGTCCTATTCTAGATTGACGAAAATGCAATGAAAAACTACCAAATCCTCGAATTTCAATTCTTTCACCGTTTTCTAATGCTTGTGATAATTGTTCTAGAATGTCTTTTACTGCATTTTCTATATCTTTCAAAGGAACGTTAGGATTGGTTGATGCTAAATTTTCGATAAGTTCTGACTTTGTCATAATATACTCCTAGTGCCGGTTGGCATAAATCCTATAATTCATGCCAACCAAAAAGTGAATAAATTATTCACCTTTTGCCGCTTTAAATGCTTCAGCCATTGCATTTGGAATAACAATTTCTTCTTTATTCACATTTGCAACTGCCGCCGCTTCTTCTGCTTGGTCTTTTGCTTTAACAGATAGATGAACGATACGAGATTTACGGTCAACACCGGTATATTTCGCTTCAACAACATCACCAACAACAACTTCATTGCTCAAATCAGCTGTACGAATATAACCTTCAACGCCACTTACTAATTCAACTTTAGCACCTTTTGCGTCAACTTCAACCACTTTAGCACTGACCACAGCACCTTTTTTGTTTACCGCAATGAAATTATTAAACGGATCTTCTTCCAGCTGTTTGATACCTAAAGAAATACGCTCTTTTGCAGAATCAACTTGTAATACAACTGCTTCTACTTCGTCACCTTTTTTATAGTTACGAACAGCTTCTTCACCCGGAATATTCCAAGAAATATCAGATAAATGTACTAAACCATCAATTCCGCCTTCAAGACCGATGAAAATACCGAAATCTGTAATAGACTTAATCTTACCGGAAACTTTATCACCTTTGTTGTGAGTTTCAGCAAACTGTAACCATGGGTTAGGTTTGCATTGTTTTAAACCTAAAGAAATACGACGACGTTCTTCATCGATTTCCAATACCATTACTTCAACAACATCACCTAAATGAACAACTTTAGATGGGTGAATATTTTTATTTGTCCAATCCATTTCTGACACATGAACCAAACCTTCAACACCTTCTAAAATTTCAACAAAGCAACCATAGTCAGTTAAGTTAGTTACTTTACCTGTTAATTTGCTGTTCACCGGATGGTTTTCTGCGATGGCTACCCAAGGATCTTGACCCAATTGTTTTAAGCCTAAAGATACACGCGTTTTATCTTTGTCAAATTTGAGGACTTTAACTGTAATTTCATCGCCGACACTCACAATCTCACCCGGATGTTTAACACGTTTCCACGCCATATCGGTGATATGCAATAAACCGTCAACACCACCTAAATCAACAAATGCACCGTAATCGGTTAAGTTTTTAACAGTACCTTTAACTTCTGAACCTTCAGCTAAGTTAGCTAAAATTTCTTCACGTTCTTGACTATTTTCCGATTCGATGACTGCACGACGAGATACCACAACATTGTTGCGTTTTTGATCTAATTTAATGACTTTAAATTCTTGTTCTTTACCTAATAGGTGATCCGCTTCACGAGTTGGGCGAGTATCTACCAATGAACCCGGTAAGAACGCACGAACACCGTTTAACTCAACTGTGAAACCGCCTTTCACTTTACCGTTGATTAAACCGATAACAGTTGCTTGTTCTTCGTATGCTTTTTCTAAATCAATCCAAGATTCTTGACGTACCGCTTTTTCACGTGAAAGTTTAGTTTCACCGAAACCGTCTTCAACAGCGTCCAAAGCAACGTTTACAACGTCACCCACTTTAACGTCCAATTCACCTTGAGCATTTTGGAATTCTTCCGCCGGAATACGAGCTTCTGATTTCAAACCTGCATCTACGTACACGAAGCCTTTTTCGATAGCAACAACAGTAGCGTTAACGATTGAACCTACACGAGTTTCAAGGTCTTTTAATGATTCTTCAAATAGTTGAGCAAAAGATTCTGACATAATTAATCTTCTAAATTTAAGTTAATAACGACCACTTTAATTTCCATAAAAAGTGGGGCTGATAATAAATGTTTATTCAATCCTTGAATAAACGAGTTCAGATTCCAACGGAGAGTTCATCACACGACTGATATGCTCTAATGCTTGTTTGATCACATCATCAATTGTTAATTCCGTGCTATCAAGTAATAAAGCATCTTCTGCGGGTTTCAAGGGAGCGACTGGACGATTTCTATCACGAAAATCACGCTCTTTTATCTCGGTCAAAATCTGTGCAAAGTTACCATTAATTCCTTTATTTTGCAACTGTTTATGACGTCTTTTTGCTCTTTCTTCCGCACTAGCATCTAAAAAAATTTTTACTTGAGCATGCGGAAATACCACTGTCCCCATATCACGCCCATCTGCAATAAGCCCTTCCCCGTTTGCAAAATCTCGTTGTAATTGCAATAACGCTGTTCTAACTTGTGGAAACACCGCAATTTGAGACGCGGCTTCAGCCACTTCTTGTGTACGAATTTTTGTACTGACATTCTCATTTTGCAAAATGATATTCACTTCGCCATGTTGTGGAATAAATTGAATGTCGAGACTACGGGCTAATTCAGTCAGTGCCGTTTCATCATCAAGTGCCACACCTTTTTTTAACGCTGCCAATGCTGTCACACGATAAATTGCTCCGCTATCTAATAATCGAAATCCAAGTTTCTCGGCTAAGGCATAACATAGCGTACCTTTGCCCGCTCCACTTGGTCCGTCAACAGTAATAATCAGATTTTTATTCATAAATTGAACCTTGATACAAAAATGCGTCATATAATCATGACGCACTTTATTTTTTATTCGGCTAATTTCTTCTCAACAGCCTTCAATCGCTTGTTTATTTTATCAATATCTAAAGTTAATGCGGCAGTTTTACGCCATACCTTATTTGGCTGTAACGGAATTCCGGAAGAATATATTCCCGGTTCTGTGATTGGTCGCATCACCATACCCATTCCAGTAATTGTTACTTTATCACAAATTTCCATATGCCCATTAATAACACTTGCTCCGCCAATTAAGCAATAGCGACCAACTTTCAAACTACCCGCCATAATAACACCGCCGGCAACAGCAGTACCTGTTCCAATATGAACATTATGTGCAATTTGGCAAAGATTATCTATGATTACATTATCCTCAATCACAGTCGCATCAAGTGCACCTCGGTCAATACAAGTGCAGGCACCGATTTCAACATGATTGCCTATAATGACAGTTCCCGTTTGTGGAATTTTAATCCAGCGACCACGATCATTTGCATAACCAAATCCATCACTACCAATTACCGCACCTGATTGAATGAGACAATCTGAGCCGATTTTAACGTTATGATAAATATTGACATTTGCCCAAAGCTGGGTATTTTCACCAATCTGCACATGTTTACCGATAAAGCAACCTGCACCAATCACCACATTGTCACCAAGTATAACTCCGTCTTCAATCACCGCATTAGCCCCAATGGAAACATGTTGACCTAACGTTGCCGTGTCGGAAACGACCGCACTTTGGTGAATGCCTTGAGCCGCTTTGGGTGTGCTGTCCATGTATTGTGCCAAAATAGCGTATGCAACATAAGGATCTTTTACTACGAGCAAATTACTTTGTGCAGAACAGAATTCGATATCACTTTCGGTTACGATTAATGCACCGGCTTGTGATTGAAGCAAATGTTCTCGAAATTTAGGATTGGAAATAAAGGTCAGTTGGTTGTTATCCGCTTTATCTAAAGGTGCTATGTCCGTTACAATAACATCGGCGTTACCACGAATGGTAGCGCCGATTTGTTGAGCCAATTCCAGTAAAGAATATCCTTGCATTACTTAGCCTTTGCAGGAGCTGGAGCCGGAATAGCTTTTAGAACTTCCTCGGTAATATTTTTACCGTCAGCAACATAAATTGCCGTTTTTTCATCCAATACAATTGTAAAGTTTTTGGCTTTAGCTACATTCGTTGTAGCTGTTTGAACCTCTTTTAATAAACGTTGAGTAATTTCGGCATCACGTTTTTGTGCTTCAGCTTGAAACGCTGCAACATTTTTTTGGTGTTCCGCTACCAGCTTGTTAAACTCGTCATTACGTTTTGTTACCAATTTAGCAATTTCATCTTGACGTTTTTTGATATCAGCTTGACGTAATTTCGGTGCATCTTTTTCCAATGCTTTACTTTTTGTTTCAATTTCTTTTTCAAAATTGGCACGTTTTTCAACTAATGCTTTATCTGCTGCTTCCAGTTTTTCTGCTGGTGCTTTAAATTCCTCATTTAATTTTTGAAACTCAAGCAAGCGAGCAGGGTGATTTAAAAACAAGTACTCTGTATTAACAACAGCGATATTATCACTTGCCATTGCAATTGATGAGCCTAATGCGATAGAAAGAGCGGTCAGTTTTACTGCATTTTTCATTGTTTGAATATCCTTAATAAATTAATTTTAATTGAGTTCCGTACAATTTAATTATACGGGTTTCATATCAGACTATTAATTATAGCCGAAAGTTCCCTAAAAAGAACCACCAATACTAAATTGGAATTGTTCAATTTGGTCACCTTGATATTTTTTCAGCGGTTTAGCATAAGAGAATACTAAAGGTCCAATCGGAGAATACCATTGGAACGCAATCCCTGCTGAAGCTCTTATACGAGCTGGGTTCCCGTAGTCAGGTATATTTTTATTTCCAGCAAATGGTTTACCATCTGATTTCCATTTAGTATTCCATACAGAACCGGCATCGGCAAAGATAGAGGTTCTCACTGATCGTTGGTTTTTCTCTGCTACAAACGGCGTCGGAACAATAAGTTCAATACTTGCCAATGTCATGGCATTTCCGCCAACAATATCTTTGCTATGGCATGTATATGTGTTTTGGTTTCGGTTTTGGCTTGTACTTTGCATTGAATTTCCATTACAACCTCTATTCCCTTGATAAATCGCTTTTGGTCCTATTGCACCATATTCAAAACCACGTACAGTTCCTATGCCTCCAGCAGAATAAGTTTGATAAAACGGTAAACGTTTACCGCCAAAACCGTTTGCATATGATCCTGACAATCTACCTGTCAGTACCCAATAATGATCACGATCCAATGGATAAAAACCCTGCACTTCAGCACTCACTTTATAGTATCTGTTATCTGAACCTGGGATTGTTACTTTACCGCCAACATTCGCTCTTACTCCGGAGGTAGGCAAATAGCCACGGTTTAAGCTGTTATAGTTCCAGCCGAATGAAAATTCAAAGTCATGCGATTTAAAATTCCATCTAGCACTATCAGGATACCCCATTGATTTGCGATATAAATCACGATTATATTCTTTCGTCACATTTTTTAATTGGCTATAAATATGCCCTAAACTTAAATAATAGGAGTTATTTTCATTGACCGGAAAACTTAAATTTCCACTTAGACCGTAAGTTGTACGTCCATAGGCGGCTGCTGTATCACTTTTTGAGTTATCGTGTTTTTCAAAAAATGCGTTTCCACCTAAACTTACGCCATCTTTAGTAAAGTACGGTTCGTTATAACCTAAATTAAGACTTGTGCCATAATTGTTGCGTGAACCGGCTAAACTAATCGAGGAACCCATGCCCAAGAAATTATCCTGTTTAATACTTGCCTGATAACTTATACCACTTTCAGTACCATAACCAATACCGAAGTTCAGACTCCCTGTATTGCGTTCTTTGACTCGATAAATGACATCAACTTGGTCGTTAATTTGTTGATTGGTTTGAGTTTCCGTTTCCACTGACTCAAAAAATCCGGTACGCTCTAGACGAATTTTCCCTAACTCAACTAATTGAGATGATAACCAAGCACCCTCTTGTTGACGCATTTCTTGACGTAATGTGCTATCGGCAGTAATCGTATTCCCCTCAAAGCGGATTTGACGAACAGAATAACGATGTCCCGCATCAACAACAAACGTTAAATCAATCGTTTTGTTCTCTTCATTAAAGACTGAACTAACATCTACTTTTGCCGTTGCATAGCCTTGCTCGCTTAATTTTGCTTTTATCAATTGTTCAACACTGCTAACTTCACTACGACGGAAAGTTTCTCCGACATAAATTTTTTTAAGTAACGGTGCTAACTCTTCTGACATACCGCCTACATCACCAACGATTCGGACACTATTTACAGAATACTTATCACCTTCGTTAACTTGAATTCTAACTCTAACCTCAGTTTTTTCGTCATTTAGCTGAACATCAGTACCAACGATTTGAAATTTTGCATAACCATGTTCTAAATAAAAATCACGAATAAGATCCAAATCTTGGTTAAATTGATTGGTATCAAATTTATTCCCAAATAACTTCCACCAAGCATCCGGCTGTAATTCCATCCGCTCTTGTAATTGGCTACTGCTAAATGCTTCATTGCCCTCAAAACGCACTTCTTTCAGTTTTGCCACATCACTTTCTTTTATTTTAAGTTTTACTTCTGCCCGATCATTTGATAATGGATTAACAATTGCCTCTACAGTCGTATTATAACGACCGACAGACTGATAATGATCAACTAAACTTCCACGAAACGCTTCCAATTTTTCCCGATTTAAAATATCACCGCTAGCAAATCCGTTCGCTTTCAAGTTTTCTCGTATTGCTTCACTAGGAATAGATTCATTTCCCTCCACTTTCACTTCCGCAATCACTAAGCGTGGTAATACAGAAATGACTAAGGTATTTCCTTCACGAACAGCTTGCACATTATCATAGCCACGCAAAAATAATAGTCTTACGACATTTGAAATATCACTCTCCGTTGCTTTTTGTCCAATTCGAACCGGCAATCCGGATAACACCGCACTTTCCTTACCTGCTTGAATACCGTTTATACGAATATCTTGCACGACAAACGGTGCGGCAACCAGACCAGTCGAGCCAAATAATAGGCTTGCAATTAACAGTTTTTTCATTGTTAGTTCTATCCTCTAATAAAGAAATATCTAAGAGTCTGTTTATCGATTAAACAAAATCCTGACGATTATAAACGTAAAAAATCATTAAACAATACAAATATTGTTAATATCAATAATAATCCCGCACCAATTTTATACGCAATATTTTGCATTTGCTCAGATAAGGGCTTACCTTTGAGTGCTTCTATGGCTAAAAAAAGTAAATGCCCTCCATCCAATACCGGCAATGGGAATAAGTTCATAATACCTAAATTCACACTAATCAACGCCATAAAGCTGAGATAGTACACAAAACCTATTTCCGAAGATGCCCCAGCACCTTTAGCAATGGAAATCGGACCACTTAAATTTTTAGCTGAAAACACTCCTGTAAACAGCTTACCGATAATTTGAATAGTTAATTTGCTCAATTGATAAGTTTTCTCAATACCTTTTATAAACGCCTCAAAAAAACCATATTTTAATTCTGTACGATATTCATCACTTATAGGATAAATAGTCGGTGCAACACCAACGAACCATTTCCCTTTTTCATTTAAGTGCGGTGTAATCACCTTATCCAGCCATTCTCCATGACGTAATACTTGAACATTGAAACTATCCCCTTTATCAACAAAACTGATAAAATCACGCCATTTCATTGGTTCATTTTGATAATAGATTTGATCACCAATTAATAACCCTGCCCGTTGTGCTGGAGAATTTTCAACGACCTTAGACAGTATCATCTCAATTTTAGTTCTTACCGGAACAATCCCTAATGCACCAAAGGCCGTTTCTTTTTCAGGATCAAAGTTCCATTCAGATAAATCCAATACTTTTCTTTGCTCGATATTTGTTGTTGAGGACTTCAAAAGTGTTAGCGTAACGCTTTCCTCCCCCATTTTTGTAGCAAGAACCATATTGATACTTTCCCAATCCGGTGTCGATGTCCCGTCAATTGCCATAATTTGTGAGTAAGGTTCAAGCCCTGCCTTCTCTGCCAAAGATTGAGGAACCACATTTTCAATAACAGGTTTAATACTGGGGATACCGATAGAATAAACCGTCAAATAGGCTAAAATCGCAAACAGAAAATTTGCTATAGGACCTGCCGCAATAACAAAAGCACGTTGCAAAATGGATTTATTGTTAAAGGCTTGTGATTTTAAGTTGTCAGGAACTTGTTCATTACGTTCATCCAACATTTTTACATATCCGCCTAAAGGGATTGCGGACACGGCAAATTCCGTGCCTTGTTTATCCACTTTAGACCACAAGACTTTACCAAAGCCAATAGAAAAACGATGAACTTTAATACCGCACTTTCGTGCTGCCCAAAAATGGCCATATTCATGTACTGAAACCAATACACCGATAACAATGATAAAAGAACCTAAAGACCAAAGAAATGACATAATAATCTCTACAAGAAATAAAAATAGAAATAAGCAAAAAACGGAACTGCCGCCGTTAAACTGTCGATACGATCCAATATTCCACCATGTCCCGGAATAAGTTGACTGCTGTCTTTAATACCGCACTCACGTTTGAACATACTTTCCGTCAAATCTCCCACTATGGAAATCGCTACTGTAGCAACAGATAAGGAAATAAAAGACAGACGTTCTAACACAAAAAGATCTGCCGGCACAAGATTAATGAAAAGTGCGGCGAAAATACCCGCAGTAATCAAGCCTCCAAATGCCCCCTGCCACGTTTTCCCCGGTGAAACTTTCGGTGCTAATTTATGTTTACCCAATGCTCGACCTGCAAAATATGCACCTGAATCGGCTGCCCAAACTAAAATAAATACATAAAGCAATAGCATTAAACCATCGTAAGGACTAGAAACGTAATTGTCCAAACGTAAACGTAATACAGCGATGAAAAAAGGGATCAAAGTGCAGAAAGCAAAAATAAATTGTAAGAAAGAGGATTTAGCCCAAATTTTTGCCGAAGCAGGATAACGAATAACAAAAAATAAGGCGATGAACCACCAAATTACCGCCATCAATAATACAGGTTCAGCATAGTTTTCAAACACTCTGCCAACTGTTAAAAAATGTGCCTCACCAAAAATCCATAAAAAAATAAAAGCCCCAAACAGCCCAGTAATCATTAAACGCCAAAAAAATTGTTTAACGCCACCAAACTGTGTCCACTCCCAAATACCTAAAGCAACAACGACACCAAGAGATAAAGCAAAATAGAAAGGGGAAAACCATAATAACGCAATCAAAACAACCGCAATTAATACGATAGCTGATAATATTCGTTCTTTAAGCACTACTCTTCTCCATCATTCCGAACTGCCAAAACGACGTTCACGTTGCTGATAAGCCAATATCGCTTGATTAAATTCCTGTTCATTAAAATCAGGCCACAATGTATCGGTAAAATACAGTTCCGCATAAGCAATTTGCCATAATAAAAAATTACTAATTCGTTGCTCACCACTTGTTCTAATTAATAAATCTACTGGAGGTTGTGAACCTGTTGTTAGATGATGTTGAAAAATTTGTTCATCAATCTCATCAATATGCAATTTATTTTCTTTTACCAATTGTACCAATTGACATGTCGCCTGAACAATATCCCAACAACCACCATAATTCGCAGCAATATTTAAAGTAAGTGCGGTATTATTTTCCGTTAATTTTTCTGCTCTTTTGATTTTTTCTTGCAAACGCTCATTAAATTGAGAAACATCACCAATAATTTGTAATTTAATGTTATTTTTATGTAATTTTTTAACTTCAATATCCAGTGTTTGCATAAATAAGGACATCAAAGCACTTACTTCACTTTCAGGACGGCTCCAATTTTCACTGCTAAAGGCATACAACGTTAAAACTTTAATTCCGATTTTTCTAGCATAAGAAACCGACTCTCGGACAGCCTTAATCCCATTTTTATGCCCCCAAATACGCATTTTTCCCTGTTGTTTCGCCCAGCGTCCATTGCCATCCATGATAATCGCAACATGCTGAGGAATATTGTTTAAATTTAATGCTGTTTTCGTCATTATTTAATCGATTTTTATCGAAGTGAAATTCGGTTGCGACTATACCATAAGTTGATACGGCTTGCTATGAAAAGGCAAATAAACAGAAAAAAATCCTCTTTTAATCGGTAAAAAACATAAGTTTAGTCGTTTAGTTTTCAGGCTTAACAAATAAAATCTCAATGTTTTCATCATTAATGCTTTAAAGCTGATATTTTCTTTTATCACCAATATCAAAATGTAAAGGCATTCTCCATTTTTGAAAAGAAACTATAAGAAAAAGTACCGCACTTACGACCGATAAAATATACACCATATAAGTCAAATTAAATTGTAGGCTTAACCAAAGTATCGCAACAAAAAATGGTTGTAAATTTAATGCAAACACACGGAAACAAAAATATTCTTTGAATGCTAATCCCCCTAAAGTCAACAATGCTCCGCCCAGTGCAAACTCCGGTAAATTAAATAGTTGGCAAATTAATGCAGCCCAAGTTGCCATTTGTAATAACAAGCGGATATTTTTTAAATAAATATGCAAAGAAGAGGCACATAACGTTGCTGCAATAAGTATACCGTAATGTGCAATTTCCGGCTTATAAGGTAAAAGTGCGGTCATGATTGCGGCTAAAGTGAAACCGCAACGATATAAAATAACTGTTAGATAATCCCAATGATCCATAGGGGATTTAATTTGAGGATCTGCCATATTATGTTCCTGATGTACGTAAAACAAAGCTATTAGCCAATTCTCTTGCCTGCTTATCTACCAGCAATACATCTTCTATACTGGTAATTACTTGGCTTTCAATTTTTTCTAATACCGCTGTGTTAATTTTTGCTATATCCGTAAATTTTATTCTCTTATTTAAAAATGCTTCAACAGCCATTTCATTTGCCGCATTCAAAGCTGTTGTTGCATATTGTCCTGCTGAGAAAGCCTCTATAGCTAATTTTAAACAAGGATAACGTTGGTAATCCGGTTTTAAGAAAGTCAACCCACTTAATTGATAAAAATCCAATGGTTCAACCCCCGCAAAAGTGCGGTGAGGATATGCCATAGTTTCTGCAATCGGTGTACGCATATCAGGGTTACCCATTTGTGCGATAACCGAACCGTCAATATAACGCACCATAGAATGAATAATAGATTGCGGATGAATAATTACTTCCATTTCATCAGCACTGGCATTAAATAACCAGCGTGCCTCAATATATTCCAACCCTTTATTCATCATCGTTGCACTATCCACCGAAATTTTTTTGCCCATAGACCAATTTGGGTGTGCCACTGCTTGCTCGGGCGTAATATGTTCAAATTCTTTCAAATCTGTATAACGAAAAGGTCCTCCTGATCCTGTCAGTACAATTTTACTGATGCCCAACTGCTTTAATGGACAAAAACCAATTTTTTGTTGAGCTTGAGGAGGTAAAGATTGGAAAATAGCGTTATGCTCGCTATCTACCGGCAAAAGTTGAGCCTTATTCTTTCGTACTTCATCAATAAAAATCTTGCCACAGGTTACCAATGTTTCTTTATTTGCCAATAGGATACGTTTACCTGCTTGTACAGCGGATAACGTCGGCAATAACCCCGCCGCACCGACAATAGCCGCCATTACTTGATCTGCCTCAGGATGAGCAGCAAGTTCGCAAATCGCTTTTTGTCCGCTCAACACTTCAGTTTTACTCTCCAAGAATGCCAACTTTTCTCGCAATTTTTTCGCCGCACTTTCATCATTCATTGCCACAAAGTGCGGTTGGAATTTTATAATTTGCTGTAGCATAAGTTCGACATTTTTACCGCCAACTAATGCAAGAGCTTGATATTGCTCCGGATTCTTTGCAATAACGGAAAGCGTACTGGTACCGATTGAGCCGGTAGAACCGAGAATGACAAGTTTTTGTTTATTATTCATACTATTACAAATTTATCAAATAGATAACAAAAAACGCAGTAAAAACTGCGTTTTCGCTAAATTAATCATATTAGAAATCAAGCAATTCTTTTTCTTTGTCAGCCAAAATTTCATCTACTTTTTTCACGAAAGTATCCGTGATCTTCTGGATTTCATCTTGTGCTTTACGCTCTTCATCTTCACTGATTTCTTTATCTTTTAGTAAGGCTTTAATTTGATCATTTGCATCACGACGCACATTACGGATCGCAATTTTACCTTGCTCACCTTCGCCTTTCACGATTTTAATTAAATCACGACGACGCTCCTCCGTTAATGGCGGAAGAGGAACTCGGATAGTTGTTCCAGCAGAAGACGGGTTTAAACCTAAATCAGATGTTAAAATCGCTTTTTCTACCGCACTAATCAAAGAACGGTCAAATACTGTTACTGCCAAAGTACGTGCATCTTCAGCCACTACGTTTGCAAGCTGACGTAAAGGTGTCGGTGAACCGTAATATTCCACTTGAATACCATCTAACAAACTAGGCTGTGCACGACCTGTACGAATTTTAGCAATATGTGCTCTTAATGTTTCAAGGCTTTTTTCCATACGCTGTTGCGTATCTTTTTTAATTTCGTTAATCACAATAATTCCTTTAAAAATAATAAGATAAGTTTAAAATCTTTGTTAATTTACTACTAATCGCAAATTAACGTCCCTTCTGTTTTACCTAAAATGACATTGTGTAATGCACCCGTTTTGCTCATGTTGAATACACGAATTGGCATATTATGGTCACGAGCAAGTGTAAATGCGGCTAAATCCATAACTTGTAATTCTTTTTCTATCACTTCAGCATAAGATAATTTGTGGTAAAGCACTGCGTTGGGATTTTTCACGGGATCGCAATCATAAACACCGTCAACTTTGGTCGCTTTCAACACAACATCAGCCTCAATTTCAATTCCTCGCAAACAAGCTGCTGAATCTGTAGTAAAAAATGGACTGCCGGTTCCGGCAGAGAAAATGACTACCCGTTTTTCACATAACATTTTTATGGCTTCCGACCAGTTGTATGTATCACAAATCCCATTCAGTTGGAAAGCTGACATTAATTTGGCATTTACATTGGCACGGTGCAACGCATCACGCATTGCCAAACCGTTCATCACTGTTGCAAGCATTCCCATGTGATCACCAACAACCCGATTCATACCTGCTTTAGCTAACTTGGCACCACGAAATAAGTTGCCTCCGCCAAGAACAACTCCAACCTCGACACCCAACCCCAATAACCCTTTGATTTCCAGTGCCATTCTATCCAAGATAGACGGATCAATACCAAAACCCTCGTCGCCTTGCAACGCTTCTCCACTTAGTTTAAGTAGAATGCGTTTATAAATTGGTTGGCTCATTTCCTTACCCCTTTCAATAACCCAGAGACAAAATCTCGCTTATTATAGTTCAACCTGACTAGCGTGCAAGTATTCATTGAAAAATACCCCTAATTATTTTAAACCGGTTTTAAGTCAGGATTAATCTTGAACGCTAATTTATTTACACTTGGATACTGACGTTGGATCAATTGCAATAAAGGCGATTGCTGAAAGAGGAAAGCTTGTCGTACAGTTGCATTAACGACTTCAATCCACATAGTGTCAGATTCAAAATTGATAACACGATAAAACCCCTTGAACTCAATAGGAAATAAATGTTGTATTTGTTCATTTAATTCATCTAACAACGAGGCTTTATGAATCATTTTCATCAATGGAGAAAGTTCCAATAACTCATTGAAATTGATCGGTTTGCTGTATCTCATCTTGATTTTCCAAGTTTTAACCTAATATTTTATGTAGAATTATGACATTGTAACGAATTTCCGTTACAATACGCAGAAAATTTTGTGGTAATGTAAAACAATGATTTTAATTAAAGGGAAACAGTATTTTTGGTCGCAACTGCTATTAAGTGTCATAGCGTTCTTTACTTTACCCGTTGCACAGGATATAGCTCCACAAAAGATTACTAATGATTACCCAAAAACACAAAATGTAATACAGCAACTTTACTATACCGCATCAAATATTCAACAAGTGCAACAGCAACAATTACGACAAATTCGTCATGTTGTTACTGAATCATCAATTCCTTTTCAATTTGTACCGCTCTTTTTAGTTGGACAATTCAGTCATCTCCCCCCTATTCGTGCCGGTCCGTAAAGAAATTAAATTTATTTCAGTGCCAAATATTATTAGGCGAATTTGTTTATTCAATTATAAAAGAAAAATACTATGTTAAGAACTATTGTTACAAAAATCTTTGGCAGTCGTAATGACCGCATTTTACGTCGTTTAGCTAAACAAGTTAAAATTATCAATAAATTAGAGCCTGAATTTGAAGGCTTAACCGATGAAGAATTAAAATCCAAAACAACTGAATTTCGTGCAAGATTGAAAAATGGAGAAAAACTGGAAAATTTAATTCCAGAGGCATTTGCAACCGTGCGTGAAGCTAGTAAACGTATTTTAGGCATGCGTCCTTTCGATGTGCAATTAATTGGCGGTATGGTGTTAAACAATCGATGTATTGCAGAAATGCGTACAGGTGAAGGAAAAACCTTAACTGCAACCTTACCTTGTTACTTAAATGCCTTAACGGGAAAAGGTGTTCATGTTGTTACCGTAAATGATTACTTGGCTCGCCGTGATGCGGAAACCAATCGCCCCTTATTCGAATTTTTAGGTATGACTGTAGGCATTAATGTTCCGGGGTTATCACCGGAGGAAAAACGTGCCGCCTATGCAGCAGATATTACTTACGCAACAAATAGTGAATTAGGCTTTGATTATTTGCGGGATAATCTTGCACATTCAGCTCAAGATCGCTTTCAAAAACACTTACATTATGCTTTAGTAGATGAAGTGGATTCTATTTTAATTGATGAAGCCCGTACGCCGTTAATTATTTCCGGTCCGGCTGAAGACAGTTCCGAGTTGTATATGGCAATGGATAAACTGATTCCAATCCTTATCCAACAAGATAAAGAAGATACTGAAGAATATCAAGGTGATGGGGACTTTACACTGGATCTGAAAAATAAACAGGCTCATTTAACCGAACGTGGACAAGAAAAAATTGAGCAATGGTTAATGGAAAAAGGTTTTATTAATGAAAATGAAAGCCTCTACTCCCCTGCTCGTATTTCTTTATTGCATCATATTTACGCTGCCCTACGAGCACACAAACTATTTGAGCGTGACGTAGATTACATTGTAAAAAACGGTGAAATTGTTATTGTTGATGAACACACCGGTCGTACAATGGCTGGTCGTCGCTGGTCTGATGGCTTACATCAGGCAATTGAAGCAAAAGAAGGCGTTCAAATTCAAGGAGAAAACCAAACCGTTGCTTCCATCACTTATCAAAACTATTTCCGTCTGTATGAAAAATTGGCAGGTATGACAGGGACAGCGGATACTGAAGCATTTGAATTTCAACAAATTTATGGTTTGGAAACCATCGTTATCCCAACCAATAAACCAATGATTAGAGATGATCGCACTGATATTATGTTTGAGAACGAAAAATATAAATTTGATGCGATCATCGAGGATATTAAAGACTGTGTTGCACGCAATCAGCCGGTATTAGTAGGTACGATCTCTATCGAAAAATCAGAGTTACTTTCCAATGCACTAAACAAAGCAGGCATCAAACATAATGTCCTGAATGCCAAATTCCATGCTCAAGAAGCTGAAATTATCGCCAATGCGGGATATCCAAGTGCGGTCACTATTGCTACCAATATGGCAGGGCGAGGAACTGATATTGTACTGGGCGGTAACTGGAAAGCGGAAGTGGCTAAATTAAACGATCCAACAGAAGAGCAAATTGAGGAAATTAAAGCCGCATGGCAAATTCGTCATGATACAGTAAAACAAGCCGGTGGATTACATATTATTGGAACAGAACGTCATGAATCCCGCCGTATCGACAATCAATTGCGTGGTCGTTCGGGTCGTCAAGGTGATCCCGGTTCTTCTCGTTTCTACTTATCCTTAGATGATGCTTTAATGCGTATTTATTTAACAGAAGGTAAATTAAACTTCATGCGTAAAATGTTCACAGAAAAAGGTGAAGGCATGGAGTCAAAAATGCTAGCGAAAGTGATTGCTCAAGCACAAGCAAAAGTTGAAGCACATAACTTTGACGGACGTAAAAATCTGCTTGAATTTGATGATGTTGCAAATGATCAACGCCATGCAATTTACGAACAACGTAATGCTTTACTGGATAATGAAGATATTGCCGAAACTATTCAGGTCATTCGCCAAGATGTCTTCAATCATGTCATTGATGAATATGTCCCGCCGCACTCTTTGGAAGAACAATGGGATATTCCTGCATTAGAAACCCGTTTGAAGCAAGACTTTGCTCTTGATTTGCCGTTAAGTAAATGGCTGGAGGAAGACAATACTTTCAATGAAGATGTATTACGTGAACGTGTTTTAACAGTTGCTATTTCTGAATATAAACGCAAAGAAGAATTGGTAGGTCAGGAAACTATGCGTAATTTTGAGAAAGGCGTTATGTTACAAACTCTTGATGAACTATGGAAAGAGCATTTATCGGCTATGGATCATCTACGTCGAGGTATTCATTTACGTGGTTATGCACAAAAAGATCCGAAACAAGAGTACAAAAAAGAATCTTTCCAAATGTTTACTGACATGTTAGATACATTAAAACTAAGCGTCATTACTACATTAAGCCGAGTACAAATTCGTACTCAAGATGAAGTAGAAAAAGCGGAACAGGCTCGTCAAAAAATAGCTGAGCGTGAAAATGCCGCAATGCAATACCAAAATAATGAAGGAACATCATCACTTCACGAAAAATCAGAACATAAGATAGGACGCAACGAATCTTGCCCTTGTGGTTCCGGAAAAAAATATAAGCATTGCCATGGTAGCAAAGCAAAATATTAATTAATATGGCGGTGGAAATTTCCACCGCACTTTTTAGGATAAAACCATGATAAAACCAACAATCCAAGTTGCCGCTGGCATTATTCGTAACGAGTTTGGACAAATTTATCTAACTCAACGACTAGAGGGACAGGATTTTGCTCAATCATTAGAGTTCCCCGGTGGAAAAGTGGATCAACATGAAACACCTGAACAAGCACTGGCTCGTGAATTAGAAGAAGAAATCGGTATTCATGTTCTAAGTGCGGTGCTTTTTGAACGTTTTTCTTTTGAATATCCAACTAAGATTATTCAATTTCATTTTTATCTTGTCGAACAATGGATTGGAGAACCGTTTGGACGAGAAGGCCAAGAAGGTATGTGGGTCGATCAAAATGAGCTTGATGACAGTCAATTTCCTCCTGCCAATTTTAAACTTATTCAACGATTACTAGCAGAAAAATAGCGATAACAATTATCTTCTCGTTATATCAGCTTTATAATCGTATACAAACAAGAGGGCATTTACAAATTTAGCATTTTACGTCCGCAATAACATTCAAAATTCTTTTATCTGATATAGGATATTTAGTGCCTAGTTGTTGAGCAAATAAACTAACTCTTAATTCCTCGATCATATAAGGAATTTCTTTAACTTCACTCGAGTGCGGTTTAGATTTCGGCAGTTTTGCTAAAAGTTGTTGGTACGCATGACTAACCTGTTCTACTCTGAGCATTGCAGCACGATCACGATTAATATCTTGTGCTAATTTATCAATACGCTTATCAATTGCCTGTAAATAACGTTGAATATCAGACAAACGCCCATAACCTGTTTTCGTTACAAATTCCGGATAAATAAGTCCATTCATTTGTGTTTTTATATCAGCAAAAGCAAATGCCATTGTAAAATCCATTTTTCCTTTCAGGCGTTGATTGATTTCAAAAGTCAAGGTCAGGATTTTTTCAACTTGCTGTGCAATTTCCACTGTAACCTCATTCAGATTTTCTCGAATAAAATCACGCAATCTCTCAAAATCAGTTTCATTCCAAACCAAACCGCCAAAATCAGCAATAAGTTTATCCACGGCACAAGCAATGCAATCATCAATTAAATCTAAAACTCGTCCGAAAGGCGTAAAATACAAGCCTAACTTCGATTTGTTCGGCAATTTTTCATGTAAATATTTAATCGGCGAAGGCACATTTAATAGCAACAAACGACGTAATCCTTGCTGCATAGTAACTTGCTGTTCAAGCTCTGTTTCAAATAGTTTAATGCCGACTGAATCTTTTTCATCAACAATAGCAGGATAAGCCTTAATGCTAAAACCTTGTTTTTTCTGTTCATAAAATTGCGGTAGTCGAGCGAAATTCCAAACATGAATACCGCTTTGTTCAATACCACTATCTGCAACGCAGGAAATACTTTTTTGCACTTTATCTTTTAGGCTAAATTTCAATTGATCTAAATCAAGGCTTTCGGCAATTTTGCCTCCCTTTTCATCAATGACCCTAAAGGTCATTCTTAAGTGCGGTGGAATCTGTGCTAAATTCCATTCTTCAACTTCAATCTGAACTCCGCTCATACGACGCAATTCATGACTAAGCGTTTCTAGCAAAGGTTTGTCGGTTTGCGTTATTCGACCTAAGAAAGCACTGGCATAGTTAGGTGCGGGTACAAAATTACGGCGTAAAGATTTAGGTAAAGATTTAATTAAGGCAATAACTAATTCTTGGCGTAATCCCGGAATTTGCCAATCAAATCCTTTCATTTCAACCTGATTTAATAGTGGCAATGGAATATGCACCGTCACACCATCTGCCTCTATACCAGGTTCAAATTGATAAGTTAATTTTAATTTTAAATTGTCTTGATACCAAAAATTGGGGAAATCTAATGTGTTGATATTGGCATTGTCTTCGTTCATCAGAAAAGACTTTTCAAAATTCAACAATTCAGGTTCTTGTTGTGCTTTTTTCTTCCACCAACTATCAAAATGTTTTTGTGAAACAACATCGGTACCAATCCGTTGATCATAGAAATCAAATAAAGCACGCTCATCAACTAAAATATCCCGACGACGTGTTTTATGTTCCAATTCTTCAATTTCCTTAATTAATTTTTGATTGGCAAAAAAGAATTTGTGTCGGGTATTCCAATTTCCCTCTACTAAAGCGGATTGAATAAAAATTTCTCGGCTGGTAACAGCATCAATAGCACCATAATTAGCAAGCCTATTAGTTACAATGGGGATACCATAAAGACTGACTTTTTCATTTGCAATCACTTGTCCTCGAGACTTTGACCATCGAGGTTCTGAATAACTGGATTTAACCAAATGTTTCGCTAACGGTTCAATCCATTCCGGCTCAATATCTGCCATTATTCTTCCCCAAAGTTTAGAGGTTTCCACTAATTCGGCTGCTACAACCCATTTAGGTTGTTTTTTAAATAAAACGGAATTGGGGAAAATAGAAAAATGTGCATTTCTTGCCCCTAAATATTGCTGTTTTTCATTTTCTTTCAATCCAATATGGGATAGCAATCCACTTAAAAGTGCGGTGTGAATTTGTGCATATTCAGCCTCATGAGAATTTATGGGCAACCCCATTTCACGCACGGTTAAACGAATTTGATGATAAATATCTTGCCATTCACGAATACGTAAATAATTTAAATACTCTTTTCGACACAAGCGACGAAATTGATTTTTGCTTAAAATTTTCTGTTGCTCTTGAATGTAATTCCACAAATTTAAATAAGCTAAAAAATCTGATTTTTTATCAGCAAAACGACGATGTTTATCATCCGCAGATTGTTGTTTTTCTTGCGGTCTTTCTCGAGGATCTTGAATAGATAAGGCAGCAACAATAATCATGAGTTCATGTAAACAAGAAAATTGTACCGCACTTAATAACATTTTAGCCAAACGAGGATCAACGGGTAATTGTGCTAACTGCTTACCAATAGCGGTAAGCTGGCGTTTCTCTCCTTGCTTGTTTTTTTTCCATTCAAATGCCTGCAACTCCTCCAAGAGCTTCATACCATCTTGGATATGACGTTTATCCGGGGCATCAACAAAAGGAAAAGCTTCTATATCATCTAAACCTAAGGCGGTCATTTGCAAAATAACCGATGCCAAATTGGTACGAAGAATTTCAGGATCGGTAAATTCCGGACGATTATTAAAATCATCTTCCGAATACAAACGAATACAAATCCCTTCAGACACACGCCCGCAACGACCTTTACGCTGATTAGCGGAAGCTTGTGAAATTGGCTCAATCGGCAAACGTTGTACTTTAGTGCGGTAGCTGTAACGTGAGATTCTCGCCGTGCCGGGATCAATAACATATTTTATACCCGGTACAGTTAATGAAGTTTCCGCTACATTAGTTGCCAACACGATACGCTTTAAATTACTCGGGTGAAAAATTTTATTTTGTTCTTGTGCTGAAAGACGAGCAAAGAGCGGTAAGATTTCTGTATGTTTTAAATCTAATTTTTGTAATGCTTCTGCAGTATCTCTGATTTCCCGCTCCCCATTTAAGAAAATTAAAATATCACCGGAACTTTCAGCCTGTAGCTCATCTACCGCATTTAAAATACCTTGTAACTGATCTTGATCCTCTGCCTCCACAATTGGACGATAACGTACTTCTACAGGGTAAGTTCTACCGGAAACTTCTATAATCGGGGCATGATTAAAATGTTGAGAGAAGCGTTCTACATCAATCGTCGCTGAAGTAATAATTACTTTTAAATCAGGACGCTGAGGCAACAGCTGTTTTAAATAACCTAAAATAAAATCATTGTTTAAACTGCGTTCATGTGCTTCATCAATAATGAGCATATCATATTGATTTAAAAAACGATCAGATTGAATTTCTGCCAATAAAATTCCGTCTGTCATTAATTTAATTTGTGTTTCATCGCTGATTTGATCATGAAAACGAACTTTATAACCCACGACTCCACCGAGTTCCATATTTAATTCTTCCGCAATTCTTGCAGCTACGGAACGTGCAGCAATGCGACGAGGTTGAGTATGTCCTATCAATCCCTTCTGCCCAAAACCCAATTCTAAACACATCTTTGGTAATTGAGTGGTTTTTCCTGAACCGGTTTCTCCAGCAATAACGACTACTTGGTGTTCCCGAATAAGTTTCTGGATTTCAGCTTTTTTTTGATTGACCGGCAAGTTTTGTGGAAATTCCATTTTTTGTACCGCACTTTGTCGTTGTAAAAAACGAACTTGTGCCTGTTGAATTTGCTGTTCAATTTCCACTATCACCTTGTTGATATTCGTAGGATGTTTAAGTTGATTCATGCCCTTGATACGAGCAAACAAACGACGCCGGTCAATCGACATCATGTCGTTAAGCTGTACCAATAATGCCTGCTGTTGTGTGCTAAAAACATTTTTTTTATTATTCTTCATTATTCTTATTTTCAAATTTAGTCAATCATGTAACGCTAAAAATTATTTATCCAGTTTTTCCAATAAACAAAGACAAAATCCCCGCTGCAATTAACGGTCCAACAGGAACACCCCCTAAAAATGCGACACCCAAAATAGTCCCTACTAATAAACCTGTGAGTAGCGAAGGTTGCGTCCCCATTAAATTCACACCACGTCCTCCAAACCATGCAACAAGCACACCTACCGCCATGGCTAAAAACATTTTCCAATGAATAAGTGCGGTCCAATTCGGCAACTGAACCTTGCCTGAAACGATGGGACTAAGTACGCCAATGGTAAGAATAATAATACCAATATTAACTCCATACTTTTCCGTAAAAGGAATATATTTGGCTAAAAATGTTTGTTGCATTAAAAGTAAAATAGTTGCGGAAATGGTTATGGAGCTATTATTGCCTAGTACACCAAGCAAAATAAGGCTGACTAACAATAAAGCAATTGAGTTAAACTGTAACGACATTGAAATATTCCTAACGGATAATTAATTCTCATAAAACGGTGCTAATTATAGCAATTTTCTACATGCTTGCGACTTTTTCGTTATCAATAAAAAAGACATTACAGCAATTATTTAACAACATTTTAATAATTAAAAAACATCTCATTTACTTAAATAAAATTTAAAAAATAAACAATATATTAAATATAATTTCAATTTTTAGGGTAAATTTTATTTTTTTATATTTTAAAATAATTCTATTTGACCTTTCAATTATTTTTGGGTATATCTACCCCATCAAATAAATTTGTCATCTTTTTAAGTGAGGATCTTATGCCCCAAAAATACTCAACGCTAAAAAATAACATAAATATGTTAGGTCACTTTTTAGGCGAAACAATCAGCGATGCACAGGGTAGTGATATTCTTGATTTGATTGAAAATATTCGTGTATTATCTCGCGACTCTCGTTCCGGTGATGAAAAAGCACGGGAAAAATTATTAGATACGCTTTCGACTATTTCCAATGAAAATATTATTCCAGTAGCTCGTGCTTTTAGTCAATTTTTGAATTTAACCAATATAGCGGAACAATACCAAACAATCTCACGAAAACACATAGACCAAGTTGCCTCCGATCGTTCTTTAGAGGCACTCTTTGAACGCTTAAAAGCACAAAATGTACCGGCAGAAAAAGTCATCTCAACAGTAGAAAAATTATTAATTGAATTAGTTTTAACCGCCCATCCGACAGAAGTTACCCGCCGTTCTCTTTTACATAAATATGTAGAAATTAACCGCTGTTTAAGCCGTTTGGAACACGATGATCTTACTCAATCAGAAAGCACAAAATTAAAACGCCGTTTAATGCAATTAATTGCACTTGCTTGGCATACAAATGAAATCCGTACGCAACGCCCTACTCCTGTTGATGAAGCAAAATGGGGGATAGCGGTAATCGAAAACAGCTTATGGAAAGCCGTGCCTGATTTTTGTCGTCAATTGAATCTCTATTTAGAGAAAAATTTTGGTGTACAACATTCAGTAAACTTAGCACCTGTTAAATTTTCTTCTTGGATAGGGGGAGATCGTGATGGTAATCCATTTGTTACCGCAGAGACAACTCGCCAAGTTTTAATCATGAACCGCTGGAAAGCGGCAGAATTGTTTTTAGCGGATATTCAAGTTTTATCAGAGGAACTTTCTGTAGTTCATTGCACTGAGGAATTCCGTGCCAAATACGGTGATCATTTAGAACCCTATCGTGTAGTCGTTAAAAATTTGCGAGCAAAACTGGTAAAAACTGTCGCTTATTACGGTGAAATTTTAGAAAATAAACCTTCAACCATCAATACAAATGACATTTTGACCGATGATCAACAACTTTGGGAACCGCTTTACGATTGTTATCAATCTTTACATCAATGCGGTATGCGAATTATTGCTAACGGTATATTGCTGGATTGTTTACGTCGTATTCGTTGCTTTGGTCTCTCTTTGTCTCATTTGGATATTCGTCAAGAAAGCCTTCGTCATACTAAGGCTCTCTCTGAAATTACTCGTTATATTGGTTTAGGCGACTATTCACAATGGATGGAAGATGATAAACAAGCTTTTTTAATCCGTGAATTAAGCTCTCGTCGTCCTTTGCTACCTCGCAACTGGACGCCTTCTCCGGAAACGCAAGAAATTTTAGAAACTTGTCGAGTTATTGCACAACAACCTGAAGGCGTTATATCTTGCTATATTATTTCTATGGCTCGCACTGCCTCAGATGTGCTTGCAGTTCACTTATTATTAAAAGAAGCTGGCGTAACCTATTATTTACCAGTAGTTCCTCTTTTTGAAACCCTAGATGACCTCAATGCTTCTAAAGAAGTTATGACTCAATTATTTAATGTAGGCTGGTATCGTGGTGTGATCAACAATAAACAAATGGTCATGATTGGTTATTCCGATAGTGCGAAAGATGCAGGTATGATGGCTGCTTCTTGGGCACAGTATCGAGCACAAGAACAACTGGTAAATCTTTGCGAAAAAATGGGAGTAGAATTAACCTTGTTCCATGGTCGTGGTGGTACTATTGGACGTGGAGGTGCACCTGCTCATGCCGCACTTCTATCTCAGCCACCCCGCTCATTGAAAAATGGTCTACGTGTAACAGAACAGGGAGAAATGATCCGTTTTAAACTGGGTCTACCTGCAGTTGCAGTAAATAGCTTTGATCTTTATGCCAGTGCAATTTTAGAAGCCAACCTGCTTCCACCTCCGGAGCCTAAAGAAAGCTGGCGTGCAATTATGAATGAATTATCCGATTCATCATGTAATATATATCGTAGCGTTGTACGTGGAGATAAAGATTTTGTACCTTATTTCCGTTCCGCCACACCTGAACAAGAATTATCTAAGTTACCTCTAGGCTCTCGCCCATCCAAACGTAATCCGAACGGTGGGGTAGAAAGTTTACGTGCAATTCCTTGGATCTTCGCTTGGATGCAAAATCGCTTAATGTTACCGGCTTGGTTAGGTGCAAGTGCGTCTATTCGCCAATCAATTGAAAAAGGCAATAAAGAAACTATTGAAGAAATGTGTAAAAATTGGCCGTTTTTCTCTACCCGTATCGGTATGTTGGAAATGGTGTTCAGCAAAACTGATACGTGGTTATCTGAGCATTATGATCTGAACTTGGTTAAAAAAGAATTATGGTATTTAGGTCAATCTTTGCGTGAACAACTGCAAGCCGATATTAAAACTATTCTTTCTTTATCTCATGAAGATGAATTAATGTCTGATTTACCTTGGATTGCAGAATCCATTGCCTTACGTAATATCTATACCGATCCGCTCAACTTACTACAAGTAGAACTGTTGCGACGTTTACGTGAAAACCCTGAAAATCCAAATCCTGATGTGGAACAAGCATTAATGATTACGATTACAGGTATCGCTGCAGGTATGCGTAATACTGGTTAGTGATGAACTCATCATACAAAAGTGCGGTTAAAATCACCGCACTTTTTTCTACTTCTCACTTTTGTGCTATGATTATTTCACTTTTACTTATGAGAAAATACGATGACAGACCAAATTAATAAATTAGATCCTGATACAGCAATTGATATTGCTTATGATATTTTTCTCGAAATGGCGGGAGAAAATCTTGAGCCTGCCGATATTCTTTTATTTAACTTACAATTTGAAGATCATGGCGGAGTTGAATTTGTTGAAACTGCCGATAACTGGGAACAAGAGATTGGCGTTCTCATCGATCCTGATGAATACGCTGAAGTTTGGGTTGGCTTGGTCAATGAACAAGACGAAATGGATGATATTTTTGCTAAGTTTTTAATTTCCCACAAAGAGGAAGACCGAGAATATCACGTTGTGTGGAAAAAATAATCCAAGCTCAAAATTGAGGAAAATTTGCGATTCAATAGCCTCTTCGTATAGTTGCTGAACTTCCGATTTTGCTATTTAATACAAATCCTAGAATATTACTATTCCAAATAAGAAGAGCGGAGAATTCCGCTCTTTTAGCCTTCAAATGCGTTGTGATTAGTTGAACATGGCAGAAATAGATTCTTCATTACTAATACGGCGAATTGACTCTGCCAGCATACCTGATAATGTTAATACTCGGACTTTACCCAATGCCTTAATTTCCGGTGTAAATGGAATAGTATCAGTTACAACAATTTCATCTAATGCTTCATTCGCTAGATTTTTTGCCGCTGCTCCGGAGAATACGGCATGAGTTGCATAAGCAAATACACGTTTTGCTCCCCGCTCTTTTAATGCTTCCGCCGCTTTGCATAATGTTCCGCCCGTATCAATCATATCATCAACTAAAATACAATCACGTCCGGCGACATCTCCAATAATGTGCATGACTTGGGCTACATTGGCTTTTGGACGACGTTTGTCAATAATCGCCATATCTGTATCATTCAGCAATTTTGCGATAGCACGGGCACGAACGACACCGCCAATATCCGGAGAAACAACGATCGGATTTTCCAAATCTGTTTTCTTTAACATGTCATGAATAAGCACCGGTGAACCGAATACATTATCTACCGGTACATCAAAAAATCCTTGGATTTGTTCAGCGTGCAGATCACAAGTTAACACACGATCTACTCCTACGCTCGATAGGAAATCCGCTACCACTTTTGCAGTAATCGGTACACGAGCTGAGCGTACACGACGATCTTGACGAGCATATCCAAAATAAGGAATAACTGCGGTAATACGCCCCGCCGATGCACGTCTTAGTGCGTCAACCATAACGACTAATTCCATGAGATTATCATTTGTAGGTGCACAGGTAGATTGAATAATAAATACATCACAACCACGTACATTTTCATTAATTTGAACTTGAATTTCTCCGTCACTGAAACGACCAACAGTCGCATCACCTAAGGAAATATATAGGCGTTCGGAAATTTGTTTTGCCAGTTCAGGTGTTGCATTACCGGCGAAAAGTTTAATGTCAGGCATCGTAAATTTAACCTCTGGAATTTGTATTATTAGGAAGACAAAGTGTTTGTTTTTGTTGCGATAAATATTCAATCATTTGATGTAATGGTGAAATATTTGTTCCCTGAGCAACAAAACCAACGTATTTTTCAGGTTTATCAAGAAATGCAGATTGTGCCGCCTGTTCGTTAGCAAATTCAGCGAAAACACAAGCTCCAGTTCCTGTTAATCTTGCCGGTGCATATTGTAACAACCAGCCAAGGGCTTCTTCAACCTCTGAATAATGATTTAAAACAACTTTTTCGCAATCGTTTTCATATTTTGTTATTAATAATTCCGCTAAAGGTCGTTTTGGGGTATTGCGAGGTAAGTTAGGATCTTTAAATATAATAGCTGTAGAAATAGATGTTTCGGGTTTTAATACTAAAAACCATTTTTGTGGCGGTTGACAAAAAGTAAGTTTTTCACCAACACCTTCGGCAAAAGCGGCTTTTCCATATACAAAAACAGGCACATCAGCACCGAGCTGTAATCCTATTTCAGCAAGTGTTGAGAGTGAAAGTTGTGTATTCCATAAATAGTTGAGTGCAACGAGTGCTGTGGCTGCATTTGATGATCCTCCGCCAACCCCTCCGCCTATTGGCAAAATTTTATCCAAATGTAAATTTGCCCCTAATGTACACCCTGTTTTTTGTTGTAATAATTTAGCGGCTCGATAGATTAAATTATCCTCGTTTTTTAGATGAGGTATTTCGGGTGTTAAGATTATTTTTCCGTCAGTGCGTATCTCAATACTTAACCAATCGCCAAAATTTAAAAATTGAAATAAGGTTTGCAGTTCATGGTAACCGTCGGGGCGTTGAGAAGTTATATATAAAAACAAATTTATCTTTGCAGGGCAAGGAAAACGTAATTTTTTTCCTTGTATTTGCGATGATAAAAGTGCGGTCGAAAATTGATAGTTTTTCATTAATATTTCCAGTTATCTATCCTAACTTTTAAGGTCTGCTCACTACTTTTCAGAAGAATATCTTTGGGTAATGGAATGCTTTGATCTGTTCGATAGTTGAGATAGTCAGCACTCCAAACTTCACCCTCAACTGAATAAGTAAAGCTTGCTAATAAATGATTTATGCCGACCTGATAATCTGAATTTTCATCTGGTTGACCTTTTAGCCAGTTCCCTATTTGTTGTAATGGAATAGAGATACCAATCATTTCACGGAGCAAGTTGTTGATATCTTTTGTTGAACGCTGATTTCCTTTATGGTCTGAAACAGTAATACCGAAAGGTGAAACTTCAAATTTAAGTATTGAACTGCTGAAAGCTGATGAAAGTAGTAAAGAATAGGATTGCGGATTGTTATATTGCCAAGTAAAGCGAGTGGAAAAACGTTGTTTATTGTTAATATAACCCAATTGTCCTTGAGCTTGATATTGTTTTATTTGCTTAATTTTTTGTAGGTGTTGTTGCCATTTTTTATCATTTTTTTCTATATACTGAATACCTTGCGGGCGTTCGCCGGCAATATCTAAAGTACAAGCACTCAGCAATATCGTTAAAATAAGTATAAAAAAAGGTTTTTGAGATGTTTTCATGTGTCGGACTCGTAAAAATATCGAATATTTTAAGGTCTTACATAAGATTAGTAAAGATACAAAAACTTTTGATTTTTTGACCACACTTTGATCTGTTTATTAAAAGATGCTAATTTAAATTTATTTGAAGGGTGGCTTACTTCAATTTTTACAATGATCTCTTTTTAAGGAAACACAATGAAAAAATCATTTATCTCAATTGTGGCGTTAGACTTATTGGGAGCGGTTTGGGTTGGTACTTCTTGGTATACCGGTAAATTGTAGGTTGGCTGATTTTTATACTCTGCCAATTTTTTCTCAACAAAGGGGATTATGGAGAAATTTTAACCTTGAAACTAATTGCCCAAAGCAACTTGTTTGGAAATAACTTTATACATAATGGTGATTATAGTTGCTATTTTTTTGAAGACGAACAATAATAGTGTGCCGATAAGCAAGAACAAATGATTTTTGCGAGGATATTTTTTGATAAACTACGATATGGTTATTTTTCCGTATCGTAGTTTTGTTTTACTTAAAAAGGAAGTGTACAACAATGAAACAAATTCCAATGACTGTACGTGGTGCGGAACAATTAAGAGAAGAATTAGATTTTTTGAAAAATGTGCGTCGTCCGGAAATTATCAAGGCAATTTCAGAAGCACGTGAACATGGCGATTTAAAAGAAAATGCAGAATATCATGCGGCACGTGAACAGCAAGGCTTTTGCGAAGGGCGTATTCAAGAAATTGAAGGTAAATTAGCAAATTGCCAAATTATTGATGTAACAAAATTACCTAATAATGGTAAAGTGATTTTTGGTGCAACGGTCGTTTTGTTAAATATTGATACCGACGAAGAAGTCACTTACCGAATCGTTGGAGATGATGAGGCGGATATTAAATCGGGTTTAATTTCTGTTAATTCGCCTATTGCTCGCGGTTTAATCGGCAAGGACGTTGATGATACTGTTGTCATTACAACACCTGGCGGTAAAGTTGAATTTGAAATCGTTGAAGTAGAATATAAATAACATAACACTTTGATAGGAAAAAAATGGGCTTAAATGCCCATTTTATTTGTTTCAGTTATTGGCGAGGTAACTGAATTTTGGGTTCATTACTTGGACGATAAAGTACAAGAACATGCCCTATAGTTTGTACCGCACTGGCTTGCGTTTCACGTATAATTGCCTCAATAATCAGCTGTTTTGTTTCACGTTCAGCACCAGAAATTTTCACTTTGATCAATTCGTGGTGATTTAATGCGTTGTCAATTTCAGCTAAAACCCCTTCTGTTAAACCATTTGTGCCCAGCATAACCACCGGATTTAAATGATGTGCTAAACCTTTTAAAAATTGTTTTTGTTTTGTTGATAATGTCATTGGTTACCCATCCTACATAATTAAAAGTGCGGTCAATTTGTTTGATAACAATATTTCAATTTCAATTGCCTTTATCTCGAAGATTTTAACCATAAATCCAAAAAATAAAAAGAAGGAATAATTATTTTATAGAATAGTTAAAACACTTTCCGGCGGTCGTCCTATTTTAGCTTTATCTCCATTTACTACGATTGGACGTTCGAGCAATACGGAATTTTGCGAGAGTGCAATCAAAAGTTGTTGTTCCGTTAGCTCCTGACTATTCAATCCTAATTGTAAATAAAGATCGTCTTTCGTACGCATCATCTCCCTTACAGACGTAATTCCCAATTTTTGAGCTAACGTTTGCAACTCTTCAACGTTGTAAGTTTGCTGTAGATATAATTCAACGTCAAAAAGAATGGATTGTTGTTCCAATAAAGCCAATGTTTCACGACTTTTTGAACAACGTGGATTATGATAAATTTTAACCGTCATAAATGCTCCTTTGCTCTGATACAGTTCAAATATGCAAAATTTTACCTTATAATCACCCAAAATGCTCATTCGTTAAGGATAAATTATGATTGAAATGTTAAAAAATTGGTATCATCGTCGCTTTACCGATCCGCAGGCGATGGCACTTTTCGCTATTTTATTCTTTGGCTTTGTAGCAATTTATTTTTTCAATAGTTTATTGGCTCCCCTCCTGATTGCGATTGTTTTAGCTTATTTACTTGAATATCCCGTTCGCTTATTACATGAAAAACTGAAACTGCCCAGAATTTTGGCGACATCTCTTATACTCGGTGGCTTTATAGCAATCACATTTGTCATGACCTTTATTTTGATCCCGGTACTTTGGGCACAAACCATCAAACTGGTCAGCGACTTACCACACATGTTCAATCAACTTAACGAATGGTTACTTTCTTTACCGGAGAATTATCCTGAATTAGTAGATTATCAAATGATAGATGCGTTTTTTATTTCATTTAAAAATAAAATATTAGGCTTAGGTGAATCTGCACTTAAACTGTCCATTGCCTCCTTGTTAAATCTTGTTACCTTAGGAATTTACGCGTTTCTTGTGCCATTAATGGTATTTTTCCTCCTCAAAGATAAAACGGAATTAATTAACTATATTACAAACTTTCTGCCAAAGAACCGCACTCTTGCCTCAAAAGTTTGGCGAGAAATGCAACAACAAATTGCCAATTATATTCGCGGTAAATTACTTGAGATTTTAATCATAGCTTTAGTCAGTTATGCCATTTTTCTATTTTTTGGTTTGAATTATTCATTGTTACTGGCAGTTGCCGTGGGATTATCTGTTTTAGTGCCATACATTGGTGCAGTTCTGGTCACTATTCCTGTTGCTTTAGTTGCCATGTTCCAATTCGGTGCAACCCCAACTTTTTGGTATTTAATGGTTGCTTATGTGATAAGCCAAATCCTTGACGGAAATTTACTCGTGCCATTTTTATTTTCTGAAGCAGTGAATTTACACCCTCTCACTATTATTATCGCCGTTCTTATTTTTGGGGGATTATGGGGTTTCTGGGGAATTTTCTTTGCAATTCCATTGGCAACACTAGTCAAAGCCGTTGTTTCATCTTGGCCGTCAACAGAATAACCGATAAGGAAGAATTTCATTGAAAGGGCTATTTATTAGGATTGTTTTAGCCATCTGTTTATCGCTTTGGGCAATAGATATGGTTTTCCCTTGGCAACAAATAGTGAGATCAAAACAGAATTACCATACTACAATTCAAGAGCGACAAAAATTGATTGTAGGAACAATCAATAATCCGGTGTCTTATTTTATCGGTACAAACGGAGAAACAGGGCTAGAATATGAATTAAGCAAGGCTTTTGCAAATTACTTAAATGTTGATTTGGAAATGTTTCCTCTAAATAGTGCGGACGCATTATTTCAGGCTTTAGCACAAGGTAAAATAGACATTGCCGCTGCAAGTTTATTTTATCAACAAGATAGAAGTGAAAAATTCAAACTAGGTCCGGCATATCACGCTGCATCTTGGCAATTGACTTATCGCAAAGGTGAACGTCGTCCTATCACATTAGAAAATTTATCCGGCAAATTGGTTATTCCGGCTAATTCGGCACTGAATAATATTCTGCTGGCAAAAAAAGAAAAATACCCTTCTTTAACATGGGAAACCAGTGAACTAAGCCAAGAGGAACTCTTATTTCAAGTTGCTGAAGGAAAAATAGATTACACAATCGCTACCTCTACTGAAGTATCAGTTAATCAGCAAATTAAACCTCAAATTGCAATTGCCTTTAATGTGACTGATGAGTTTACAGTACATTGGTACTTATCTGATAAGGGGGCTTCAGAATTACAAGCCGCACTATTAGACTTCATGAACTCTGCCATTGAAAACGGCTTAATTGCTCGTATTGAAGAAAAATATTTCAATCACCTCAACCAATTTGACTATGTTGATACTCGCTCCTATTTGAATGCAATTGAAACAGTTTTGCCTAAATATGCTCCTTTGTTTGAAAAATATAAAGGTGATTTAGATTGGCATTTATTGGCAGCCATATCTTATCAAGAATCCCACTGGAATCCGGAAGCAACCTCACCAACCGGAGTACGCGGTATGATGATGTTGACAAAAGCAACTGCAGATAGAATGAATATTACTAATCGTCTCGATCCTGAACAAAGCATTAAAGCCGGTTCCGAATATTTACATCTTCTGCTCAAACAAATGCCGGATACTATTTTAAAAGAAGATCGTATTTGGTTTGCACTTGCCGCTTATAACATGGGATTGGGGCATTTATTAGACGTTAGACGCTTAACCAAACAGCTGGGAGGAAATCCGGATAATTGGTTAGAGGTGAAAAAAAATTTACCCTTATTAGCACAAAAACGTTATTTTACCCATCTTAAATATGGCTACGCTCGAGGCTACGAAGCGTTTCAATATGTGGAAAATATTAGAAGATATATGAACAGCATAATGAATTATTATCGGCTTCAACAAAACCAACAAGATCGACAAGATCGGTATGAAAATGAAAATAATGATGTCATTTCAATACAAACACAACAGGAACAACGATGAGAAGAAAAACCTTTTTAAAAAAAAGTAAAGTCACGCTATATCGTACCGCACATAACCGAGCATTAAGAATTAAACGCTTAAAAAAACGTAAAGCCCAACAAGCAGCACGACATACCCAGCAATTCGTCATACAAGAAATTTGTTGCTGATTTTTCGTGCTGTAAAATCATATTCTTTAGCATATGGATATAAGACCAATCAGATAAAAAAAGCGGAATTTCCACCGCCCTTTTTGCTTTACATAACACACCCTACCAAAACCGGATCGTTAAATTCTGTTTTACAGCAACCCTTAATTAACAAAACATTCAAGGCAAGCGAAAAGAAAAAAGAAAAAGAAAAAAGCGAAAAGAGAAAAGCGAAATAAAAAATGATTGCCTTATTAATAAATTTTGTAATAAAATCTCCGAAATTTATTACTATCTGCTTGACAAACAAAAATAACATGAATTTACAGCCTACAGCCTACAGCCTACAGCCTACAGCCTACAGCCTACAGCCTACAGCCTACAGCCTACAGCCTACAGCCTAGGCTAACGCCTTGTTGCAAATCTTGCAACCTATTTTTTACATTATTAACCTCTAAAAATATCCCAATTTTCCCTTTTCAACCTCTCGGCGAAAATATCATTCGTCTTTTTTTGCTTTGCCTTAAAAAGCAAGGCATTTCCGGTTTAGGTTTATAACCGCTCCCTAAAAAGTTTACTAAATAATCAATCAACGCAATAAATAATTAATTGAAAAAACCATTTTTAAAGAGAATAAAGCTATGAACAAAATCTTCAAAACCAAATACGATGTAACAACAGGTCAATGTAAAGCCGTGTCCGAGTTGGCGAGCAATCGCCAAATAGCAAGTAGCTCGGAGAAAAAGCCAAAGTGCGGTGCTAATTTGAAAAGAACGAGCTTATCAGAAAACTTACTGTTCAACATGCTGATCAGCGGTTTGGTGTTGTTTGCGTATCCCGCTTGGGCAGCAGCGGCTCAAACTAGCAACAATGATAAAGACATCAAAATAGATGGTAATACCATGATAAATGGTAATTCTGTTTCTAGTCCCAGTACTGGTAAAGGTCACAACGATATCATGATAGGGAATGAAGCTGAAGCGAAAAAAAATGACACTAGTAGTAGCAACGGTAATTCAGTCGCTCAACGAGTAGTGCTCGGTAATAAAGCCTATGCCATCGGTAACCAAGCGGTGGGGATTGGTGGTGATGTATTCGCCCAAGGCTATTCCTCCATCGCCATCGGGAGCGATGATATCGGCGAAACGGCTGATGAGAAACAAAAAGATAGTGGCGATAAATACTCCAAATACGCCGTCCCCCTGCCTAAAGCCATCTGGCAGTTGTTTGTTGATGAGGGAGATCATTTTAATTCAAAAACGAAAAATAGCTATGCGGTTTTGCAAAACAACGGTAACGGCGGTACCAACGGCAAAGCCAAAAAGAGTTCAGAGTTTTATAGCAATGGGAATGGTAGTGGAAAAATCGACAGAAATAAAGACCCTGCTAAATGGGAAGAAGAATATGCAAAATTTAATAAAGACGCATATGAAAAATACGTCAATGGTCAAAACGGTAGTACTGGCAATAACCCCAAAAACGTCTACTCCCACACTTGGGCGAAAGGGCGTGGGGCGATTGCCATCGGGGCAAGGTCTATCGCTTACGGCGACCATTCTAACGCCATAGGGACACTTGCTATTGCCAAGGGTAACTACTCTTCCGCCTTTGGGACGGGAACCATCGCCTTTGAAGATGGCGGTATCGCCGTGGGGAACAATGCGTACGTTTATCGCGAACATTCCATTGGGGGTGGGAAATAACGTCCAAGCAATACAAACAGGCTCGATGGTCTTCGGGGCCAATTCCTACGCTGGCGGTAGCGGTTCCTTAGCGTTAGGGGAATATACCTTTGCGAATGTGACTATGGGCGATGAGTTTGGGGAAACAATAGATGGCAAAAAGGGATTTGATATTAAACAATTTGATGAAGAACATAAAAAACTAAAAGGAGTGAATGGACGAGAAGTATATACGCCTAGTTTTGAGGACGAAAAAATGTCCGTGGAAACGTTATATACTCTTAAAGCTTATGATACACAAAGTATACAAGAGATAACTAAAAAATATTACAAAGCCAAAACAAACAAACAACAAGGTACAGGCGAAGAAAAAGCCGAACAATCCAAAGACAAAAACGGCACTTATAACCAAGGCGGGATAGCCATCGGGTCGTATTCTGTCGCATTGGGGGATAACGCCCTCACCCTCGGCAGACACGCCTACGCCAAAGAAGACAGCACGGTTGCCATCGGGAACTTCGCCTTTGCAAAAGATGAAAACGCCTTCGCCCTCGGCAAAGCCGCCCGATCCATGGGTAAAAACTCCTTGGCAATAGGTGTGGAAGCGGAGATTTGGAGCCCTAGTGCGGTAGCAATCGGCTATCAATCGAGGGTGTACCAAAATGCTGATGGCGGTGTCGCCATTGGACAAAGTGCGGTGGTTGAAGCCAACGCTGGTGATTCTATTGCGTTGGGTAAAGGTTCTAAGGCGGAAGCGAAGAAACAAGCCTTTAAAACACAAGAAATTAATGTAGGAACAAAAGGCTTGATGTTTAACTGGGGCAGTGCAGGCACCTCAGAAAGTGATCAAGAGGACAAGAAAAAAGCCGTCGTCAGCGTGGGAAATATTGGTAGCGAGCGGATTATCACCAACGTTGCCGCTGGTTCTGTTATGAACGGTTCCACTGATGCGATTAACGGCGGACAGTTGTATAGTGTGATTGAAACATTCGGCAAACTCGGCACGGATATTCTTGGTGCGGAAGTTGAAACAGATAAGAGTAAGTACGGATTTAAGGCTTCAACGTTTGAAAAAGTAAAATATCATCGAGGACAGGATCAAACACAACAACCAACCGAACCGAAAACATTTAAAGATGTAATTGATGAAACCATTAAAGCTGTAAATTCCGGAATGAAGTTCGGCGTTGAGGGAAATGGTAGCAATAATCCTATCACCAAACAACTTGGCGACACGTTAACATTCAAAGGCGATGACAAGTATATCAAGGCGAGTGTAGATGGTAGTGCTATTAAATACAGCGTAGAAGTGGCAAATAACATAGATGACAGTTCAACCCCATCTAGTCCAGGTGGAGCAGGAACAACTACAGATCCAAATGATAAATTAGTAACAGCAAGTGCGGTGAAAAGTTATGTCACGACAAAATTTGGTGCATTAAGTTCAACGTTGAATTTAGAAACCGATCAACCAACTGATGGCAGTAAAAATAAAGGTTCAATCAATTTAAAAAGTGATACCTTAAAAATTACTGGCGATAGTAATATCACGACTTCATTGGATGCAAATCAAAAGAACGTCAGTATAAAACTTAAAGAAAATTTAACGGGTATTAAATCTATAGGTGATAGTAATGGTACCAAAATCACATTTGATGATAACAAAAAAGAAATCAAACTTGGCTCTGTTTCTGTAAGTGTAAATAGTGAGCATAAAATAGTAATCGGTGAGGGTTCAAAATCAGATTCACAACATACACTTGCCATAGGGAATAAAGCCATAATAGGTAGTGGTGCAAAAGGCTCTATCTCTATAGCCAGTCTAACAAATGGTGAGCAGGGGAATATATCAAACGCCGAATGGGCGGTGTCTATCGGTAATAAAAACAGCATCACCGGCGGAAATGACATTGTCGCCTTGGGGTCGAATATTAATGTAAGCGGTTCTGATGGTAAGAGTAAGTCTGTAGTTGCAATAGGTAATGGGACACAAGTAACAAATGGGAAAGAATCAATAGCAATTGGCGTAGCAGGCAATACCAAAATAGAAAGTGCTGAATGGGCGGTCGCTATTGGTAATAACACCAAAGTATCTGGCGGAAACGACATACTAGCATTGGGTTCTAATATTTCAATAACTGGAAGTAATAATGGAAGTGTAGTCGTACTAGGTAATGGTGCAAAAGCTAGTGCCGCAGAAAACAGTGTGGTTATAGGTAAAGGAGCAGAATCAAAAGCCCAAAGTGCGGTGGTTATTGGGGAAGGTGCAACGGTTGAAGGTGATGCTGGCGATTCTGTTGCATTAGGTAAAAATTCTAAGGCGAAAACTAAAAAACTTGCTCCGAGTGGATTAGATGGTAATGTCGGAACTAATTCATTAAAAATCAGTTGGACTGCTGGGGTTTCTAGTGGCGACATGGATAAAAAATCAGTATTCAGCATTGGAGATGCAAATAGCGAAAGAATAATAACCAACGTCGCCGCAGGGACAGTAGATAATAGTTCAACTGATGCCATCAATGGCGGTCAATTAAAAAGCGTCATTGATGTGTTTGGTAAGTTAGCATTTGATGTTCTCGGAGCGGAAAAAGAAACAGAGAAAGAGGCAGATAAACAAACAGTTAAAGACGGATTTAAAAAATCAACATTTACTGCTGTTCAATATAAGAGAGACCCACAACCACAAGGACAACCACAGCAACAAGCAAAAGTACCAATGACATTCAGAGAAGCGATTAATGAAAGCATTGCTGCTATTAACAAGGGCTTGATATTCAAAGGCGATATGCCAAGTGCGGTAACAAATGGTACTCAAAACACACCGCACTATCTTGGTTCGACTATTCAGATTGTGCGTTTGGCAACGCCTGCGAACACTGGCACAACGACTACACAGCCAGCTAC